>JAJZAT010000057.1 GCA_021799275.1 Bacillota bacterium | reverse complement strand
TCGAGATGGACCACCACTACTACAGCGTGCCGTTCGTGCATGCCCACAAGGAGGTGGACGTCCGCGTTACCGAGCGCACCGTGGAGGTCTTCCTCAAGGGCGAGCGCATCGCCAGCCACCGCCGCCTGTACGGCGCCGAGCGCTACGACACGCTGGACGAGCATATGCCCTCGGCGCACCGTCGCTACAAGAACCGCAAACCTTCCCAGCTCGTCGAGGAGGCACGGGAGATCGGCCTCGCAACGGCGGCGCTGGCTGAGGCGATCCTGCAGGCCAAGGCGCACCCGGAGCAGGGCTACCGCACCCTGCTTGGGATCCTGCGACTCGGCAAGAGCTATCCCCGCGAGCGCATGGAGGCCGCGGCGAAGATCTGCCTCAGCATGAACATCTACTCCTCGAAGGGCTTGCAGCTCATCCTGCGCAACGGCACCGACCGGCTCCAGGCGCAGGGCAGGGAGACACCCGACGCTGGCGTCGGCGAGCACGAGAACGTGCGCGGGCCGGGCTACTTCGACCGCAGGCGCCGCACGCCGGCGGGTGAACAGACATGCTGACCACGCCGACCGTAGAGCGGCTGCGCGAACTCGGCCTCGCCGCCATGGCTGACGCCCTCCTGCACCAGCGGGAGACTGAGGGCATCGAGGAGCTCGGTTTCGAAGAGCGCCTCGGTCTGCTCCTCGACATCGAGCACACCGCACGCGAGAACCGCCGTCTCGAGCGGCGGCTGCGCGAAGCGCACCTACGTCTTCCCGCCAGCCTGGAGGACGTGGACGCCCGCGCATCGCGCGGCCTGGACCGCTCCCTCGTGCTCAGCTTCGCCGATGAGACCTGGCTGCGTCAGCACGCCGTCGTGCTGATCTCGGGCCCAACCGGCACGGGCAAGAGCTACCTCGCCTGCGCTCTTGGCCAGAGCGCCGCGCGTCTCGGCCACAGCGTCCACTACTACCGCACCATGCGTCTCGTCGAGGAGATCGCGCTCGCCCACGTTCAGGGCAAGTGGGAGCGTCTACTCTCCCGTCTCGCCAAGATCGACCTCCTGATCCTCGACGACTTCAGCACGGCCCCGCTTACCGCAGCCCAGGGGCGTGACCTCCTGGAGATCGTCGACGATCGGGTGCAGCGCCGCAGCACGATCGTTGCGAGCCAACTCCCCGTCAGCAAATGGCACGAGCTGATCGGTGACCCCACGGTGGCCGACGCCGTCCTCGACCGGCTCGTCCACGGCGCCTACCGCTTCGAGCTGCGCGGCGAATCGCAGCGCAAGCTGCGTAGCACGCCACCAGCCGCCGCTACGCGGGACCAGGATCCATGACGTCGCTGCGCTCCGCTCATCCGCGGACGAGCCGCCGTCGTCTCGCAAGATCGCCTCCCACACGCTGGCTGGCCATCCTACGGGTGGGGCATGGACATGACGCGCCCGTGGACAACGCCGGTGCTCACGCACCTTGGACAACCCTTCGGGTTGCCCACGTTGCCCACCGCCGCTTGGACAACCCCTGCGGGGTTGCCCACATGCCCACACCCCCGTCGGCGGTTAAGCGCAAGCGCTTCCCCAGACCCGGATCCTGAACCATCGGCGCCTACGGCGCCGCCCCTCTCGTCCTCGCGCCGACCTGCCGCTTTGACCCGAAATCCCCTGCCGGTTTCAGCCGTTTTCAGTGGCCGCTTTGATCCGGTCTCGGTGGCCGGATTCATCCGGTCTACCCTGCCGGATTCGCCGGAATAGACAGGCGGCAAAGGACGAAGTGAACAGCGGGACCCGAACTGGAAACCGCAAAACGGTCACCAAGAAATAGCGTTAGCAAAGCGCGAGCAAGAGCAGAAACCGAGGCACTCCTTCTGGAGTGCCTCGGTTTCTGAAATTCGCCCCCAGAGCTGGTTTCTGGGTTTCAAACTTGGCGCGCCCGGCAGGATTCGAACCTGCGGCCTCTTGCTCCGGAGGCAAGGAGAGGGCTTTCCGTGGTATCCCGCAACTTGCCGCAATGCCCTTCTGAAGCGGGTTTCAGGACAACGCTTTCCCGTCGTTTTCCGCTGCTTACCGCCGTTTCTCTCAAAAAGCGTTAGCAAACCGTTAGCAAATGTGCCTTGAGGCGTTTCCAGCTTCGGTCCTCGATGGACTCCGAAACTCTGTTCATCCGTGGGGCCTCAGACGGGTGCAACGGGGAGTTCCACACCCAGACAATCCGGGAATTGCCTGAAGCGGTGTGAGGGGCTTCTTAGGGGGGCGGTGGCTACTCGAGACTTCAACAACGCGGCGTGTGCTTCTCTCCCGCCGCCGCCCCGCTATTCGTCGGCGGAACCGAATAGGGGACGGGACGGGTTCGTCGTTGATCGAGGGCCGAGCAGGATGCGCAGGACCTAGGTGGCCATGTCGGGGGTGGCGGGCAGACGTCTTACGATCGCCCGTTCACGGGCAGCTTGGGCAAAATCAAGTGACACACAGACGTCTGAGGACATTCCGCGGGATCAAGGTGAGCCGCGCGCTCGCGGAGTCCTCTCAATGTCTCCCGCACTTGAACTAGCTCTGCAAGTCGCAAATCGACCTCCTGGGCCTTCTGCTCCAATAGGGCAGCCACGTGGGCGCACGGTGCCTGACCGTGATCGCGGAACGCGATCACCTCCCGCAGTTCTCCCAACGTAAATCCGATCGCTTGTCCGGCGCTAATGAATGAGATCCTAGCCATGGCGTCCCTTCCGTAGTCGCGATAGCCGCCAGGCGTCCGCGCAGGCGAGGGGAGTAATCCCTGCGCTTCATAGAAGCGAATGGCTTTGGTCGTGAGGCCAGTCATGCCGGCCAATTCTCCGATCAACACGTCTTGTATCCCTCCCTTGACCTTACAGTATAGGGGAAGGTGTATGTTGACGGTGCGGAGGTGTCGTACGTGATAGTCGTGGAGATCGTATACTTCGACGGATGTCCGAATTGGCAACTCGCCCGAGATCGGGCGCTTGAGGCTCTGGCCGCAGTCGGACGCCCCGACATAGTGGTTCGACCGCACTTGGTCGAGAACCCAGTCGAGGCGCAAGAGGCCGGCATGCACGGTTCGCCCACGATACTTGTGGATGGACAGGACCCGTTCCCCAGGGCCACAGATGCTATCTGGTCCTGCCGTTTGTACCAGAGCGACTCCGGCTTTGAGGGTGCCCCGAGTGTATCTGCCTTGGTCGGAGTTCTTCGGCAGGTGAAAGCGTGATGCCGTCCACCAGTCAACCGCCACGAGCGAAGATCGTCATGCCGCCCGCCGTCGTCGGCGCATTGGCACATGACCCAGCTACAGATCCTCAAGGCGCGCGGACCAGAACCTGTTCACATCGAGTTCCTTAGTCCAATGACGAGGGAATCGATTTGATGGGTGATAGCGCGCAGCGTACGGATTGAGGCTGGACGGCTCAGGGGCGCTGACGACCGGGCCGACTCGTCACTTCCAGCCGCCCCAACCTAAAGTGCCACTGGACGTGTGCCATCGGGCTCGTGGGGCATCAAGACAACGGAGGATGGCATGCTAACTGTCTACGGTGCCGCTGTAGTTACCCTCATGATGGTCTTCTACGCGTTGGAGTCTCGTTCTTCGTGGTTCTCCTTTGCGTTTGGCCTTGCGTGCCTGGGGTCGTCTGTCTATGGTTGGCTTGCTGGAACGTGGCCCTTCGGCGTCCTGGGCCGTCGTGGCGTTTCGTAAATGGCATCTTAGACGTTCCGGCTCTTCATCGGCATGAATCAAGAAATCTTCGGTGAGCGCAAGCGTTCAGGGGGGCCAGACCCGCTGACGCCGAGCTCCGTTCATTAACTTAAGGCCGTGCCGAAAGGTCCGTCAGCCGCTCGCGGATCTCGTCCCTGATGGCTCGGAAGACAGCCAGTTTCTCGTCATCGGTACCACTAGCTTTCGCTGGATCGCGCAGAGGCCAGTGCAGGCGTAAAACGCCTGGGGGTGTCACCGGGCACCGCTCCTCCGCGTCACCGCAAAGCGTCACCGCGATGCGTGCGGACCAGAGCTTATCGATGTCGATCTGCTTACTGGATTGCCCAGAGATATCAATGCCGACTTCCGCCATCACCCGAACGGCGTATGGATTAAGAACCGACGGTTCGAGGCCGCCGCTAAGGATGTCGAAGCGGTCGCTAAGCATCTGGCGTGCGAATCCCTCTGCCATCTGACTGCGCGCCGAGTTCCCCGTGCAGATGAAATAGATCAATGGAAGTCCCACAGATCTTGGCCCTCCTTGTGCCGACAAGTCTCGGAAATGAAGAGGTCAAAGTGACAGCCTGCGCCACGACGCGACTCGCGCCCTGGCACAAATTGAAAGGAATTGCTCCGATGGTCGTTTCGGCTAGATGGTGAGCTGCGCCGGTTGCGCATAATCTCACCTTCTTTCACAGCCGACGCTAATATCTTGCGGCGGGCTCTGCAAGTGAAGGTTGTGTTATGGCGCTCCGCTACGCGTGCAGTGCGACGACCCCAGTGAGAGCTAGGAGGGTCACGGCGAGCACGGGAACGGTCAGCGTGATGCCGACGCGGAAGTAGTACCTCCAGCCGATCTTCACCCCGCGGCGTTCCAGTACGTGCAGCCAGAGCAAAGTAGCAAGCGAGCCGATGGGCGTGATCTTCGGTCCGAGGTCGCTGCCGATCACGTTCGCGAGCGCCATCCCGAGCTGGTGGACGCCTTGTGCGCCGGAAGCGTGCACGGCGAGAGCATTGATCATGACGGTCGGCATGTTGTTCATCACGGACGAGAGCCCGGCCGCGAGGTACCCCGTGTAGAAGATGCCTGCCGCAAGGCCGTGTCCTCCCGCCCGGGCGATCGAGCGCGCGAGGAGCGCGGTGAGGCCGGCGTCGCGCAGTCCGAAAACCACGACGTACATTCCGATCGAAAAGACGACGATCTTCCACGGAGCTTCCACGATCAGGCGCCGGACGTCGACGGCAGGGCTGCGATGTGCCAGAAGGAGCAGGAGAATCGCCGCCGTCCCGGCGACGACCGAAACTGGGACGTGCAGGGCCTGGCTCAGGAGGTACCCGAGCAGCAGCACGCCGAGGACCAGCCATGACGCGCGAAACAGCCGCGGGTCGCGGATGGCGTCGCGCGGCGCCTTGAGGCCCTGCACGGCGACGCTGCGTGGTAGATCCCGCCGGAAGTACAGGTAGAGCGCCAGGAGGCTCGCCGCCACAGCGACAAGATCCACGGGCACCATGCGCACGGCGTAGCTCACGAAGCCGATGTGGAAGAAGTCCGCGGAGACGATGTTCACGAGGTTCGACACGACCAGCGGCAAGGAGGTCGAGTCCGCGATGAAGCCGCCGGCCATGACGAACGCGAGGATCGCGGCGGGACGGAGTTTCAGCGCCTTGACCTGCTCGTAGACGATCGGGGTGAGGATAAGCGCGGCGCCGTCGTTCGCAAAGAACGCTGCGACAATCGCACCGAGGAGCAGCGTGTAGACGAAGAGGCGCAGGCCGCTGCCGCGGGCGAGGCGCGCCATGTGCAGAGCCGCCCACTCGAAGAAGCCGATCGCATCGAGAATGAGCGATATGAGGATGATGGCG
>JAJZAT010000056.1 GCA_021799275.1 Bacillota bacterium | reverse complement strand
ACGCAAGCTCCGCAGGGGGTCAGTCCCCAAAGCAAGCACCCTGCCACACCAGACGGCGACATCAATCGCCTACCTCAGCCTGCCGCCGCTACGCCAGACGCGTCACGCACGCTCGCCGGAAGGACACCCACCAGTCGCGAGAACACATCGAGTGCGATGGCGAGGTAGAGAAACCCCTCGTCGGTTGGCACGTACGTCACGTCCGCGACCCACAACGCGTTCGGCTGATCCGCGGTGAAGTGCCGCTCCACCAGGTCGGGCGCCCAGCGCTCACGGATGCCGCTGCGCGTCGTGCACCAGAAGCGACGCTTCTGCACGCCCTTCAAACCGGCTTGACGCATCAATCGCGCTACGCGCTTTCGCGCCACTCGTATCCGGTACTCTTCGCGCAACTCCACGTGTATGCGACGGGCTCCGTAGGTGCGATGCGAGCGCTCATGAATTTCCCGCACCAACGCCGAGAGCTCCACGTCCCTGCGCGCGTGAGGCGAGAGCGGGCGATCCTGCCAGGCGTAGAACCCACTGGGGGAGACCTCGAGCAGCCGGCACATTTCACCCGCCGGCAGGGTGTCTTGGTTCGCCTTCACGAATTCGAAGACCGCTTCGAATTCGGGACGGTCTCCTGGGCAAACCAGGCCGCGGCTTTTGAGAGGATCTCTCTCTCGATCAGCAGCCGCTTGTTCTCCCGGCGCAGTCGCGCCAGCTCCTCTCGCTCGGCCGTGCTCAGGCCGCCGTCGCCGCGCCCTTCATCCCGATCGGCCTGCTTGACCCAGCGACTGATCGCCCACTGCGACGGGCCGAATTCCCGCGACAGCTCCGAGAGCGTACGTCCCGCTCGGTGCAGCTCGACCATCTGCCGTCGAAATTCTTTCGGATACCGCTTTGCGTACTTGGACTTGGCCATGACGGACACCTCGAATACAAAGTATCGGATATCCACGAAACCGGGGCCACATCATATGGACGGGTTCGCTGTACTATTGCCGCGTAACGGAGCAGAACTAAAGCATGCGAATATGTTGGTGTGCCCGGAGAACGACCGACTTGGTTCAAGACTTGTAAACATAAGTTTACGCAAGTCTGTGTTAATGCTCGTTGCGTCGGGTCTGGCTAGCAGTCCGACAGAAGTCATGACCTTCTTCCATAACTCGCTGTATTGGTATCAGACTTTGCAGCGAAATGCCAAGAAGCTGGAAACCCTTGATGTCGAGACGGAAGCGGCTGCGGCGTGGCTGGTTGAACGCGGGATGCTGACACGGATAGACGAATCGTTGTGTATCACTCAACTCGGCGCTGCGACGGCGGCTGCTGGGCTGCTGCCATCCACCGGTGTCCAGTTTGCTGACTTGCTCCGTAGATTTCGGGACGAGCTGGCAGGGGACTTTGCAAGCTGGGTTGGTGGCTTAATATACGCGGCGTGCGCTTCTGATGAGTTTCGTGCGGAACGGCCCTCTCGTTTTTTGCAGTATCCAGGATCACAAGTCTACGAGTCAGTGACCTTCTGGACGACAAAGAAGCTTTTGGGTCGACTGGACCGGGTAGACGTGCGACTAGCCCAGTGTGCACACGCGGTTGCGCTGTACGCCGAAGGTATGTCCGAACGACATATTGCTCACGCGACGAAGCTGTCGTCTGGGCAGATACACAGGGTAGCTGTCGATGTGGCGTGGGTGCTCGACGGACTCCACAGACTCTCGACCGTGAGTGAGTTAATGATTCCGCAGACGACGAGCAATCAGCTAGCGATGCTCGCCCGTAGAGTACGGTGGGGTGCGCCTGTGGAGGCGCTGGATGTGCTCCGGGTTGCGGAACGGCATGGCGTGCCGGGCTTGGGGCGACAGCGTGTCATGGGCCTGCTTGCCCAAGGTATTTCCACAGTGCACGACGTGCTTGGGACAGCCAAAGAACGCCTCATACAGCTCTTGCGGAACGAACGTCGCGCACTTGCGCTCTTGGATGCAGCGGCTAATGCTGCTGGAATTGGGGTGGTGCGGTGGAGTTCTGCGCACCTCAAACGGGGCGCGGATTTAGGCATTGAGCCCCTCGTGGCTGCGTGTAACGAAAAGCTTGGTAAGGAGTATGAAGAAGCAGTGCTGGACCTGTTGCAGCGCGAGTTGCGGTGGACCGTAACGTTGCTTGACGATGGCAGCCGACAGAATGTCCCTGATCTCTTAATCGAGATGGGCGGCATGCACGTGCTTCTTGAGTGTAAGACGTGTACGAAGTCACCACCGCTCATCAAGAAGGAGGAGGCATGGGCGGTCATGCAGAAGGCAGCCGACTTCGATCCAGTAATGCGACGTGTCACGCTCGGTAAGCCCGCCTTTGACGAGACTTCTAAGGCAAAGGCTGCGGCGTCTCGCGACATTACTCTTGTAGAGCATGCGGCCTTCCTTGAAGGTGTTCTGCGTGTCCACAGTGGAACACTTCCTCCCAGTGAGTTCTTGGCATGGCTTGTTGCGCCGGGCGTGGCTGAAGTTGAGCGTCTGTCTGGAAAGCCTACATATTCCAACTGAGATCGCTCGGAGCGTGAATCATTGGGAGGGGGATTGTCACAGCGATCCGACTTCGCGTCCGAGTGGTTCACGAGCCGGAAGGGGGATTGCTGATTGAACCGCCCCGGGTATCCCGGAGAGCTCCGGGTTTGGGTCAGGCCGCGATGGCCAGACCGGATTGCTGACGATAGTACTCTGCTTCGAACTCCGCGGGTGGCACATGACCGATGGGCTCGAGGAGTCGGCGATTGTTGAACCAATCGACCCATTCGAGGGTGGCATATTCCACCGCATCCAGTGAGCGCCACGGGCCGCGAGCGTGGTAAGCGTCTCAGCGGCTACTGATTTGACGGGATAGGGCCGGCTCTGCTTGTCTACGCGCTCGAAGGCGAGCGGAGCGACGGGTGAGCACGACGGCGGCGGGCGACGAGAGCGCACCGGAGACGGTGCATCTGGCGACGATTGACTGGCAGCGCGGCAAGTGGGCCGGCGCCAAGGGGAAGTATTCCCGCGAGCACCTGTGGCACCTGGTGGGCGGGGCGAAGCTCAAGGCCTCCGATTCCCCGGCGATGCTGCCGAAGGCATTCGCCGACCGGGCGGCGGTGAACCCGGAGAACATGTTCGTCGCGGCGGTGGCGAGCGCGCACATGCTCTCCTGGTTGAACGTGGCGTTCGGGATGGGGATCGAGGTGGCGAGCTACCTGGACCGGGCCCACGGGGTATTGAGCGAGACCGCCCCCGGGGAGATCTGGGTGAGCGAGGTGATCCTGTACCCGAAGATCACGTTCGATCCACAGTACGAGGTGACGGCCGAAGCGATGGCGAAGGTGCACGAGCTCGCGCACGAGCGGTGCTTCATCGCCCGCTCGATCAAGGCGAAGGTGACCGTGCGGCCGGACTGATCAGCCGCTATCCGGCGGATGCTCTCGGGCGTAATCGTGCGGCAGGAGGGCGGTGGCGGTCCTGTTGGTGGCCGCGGCCAGCCTGGGCAAGACCCAGGTCAGATACGCCTCGGGATTGACGCCGAGGAGGCGGCAGGTCCCAACGATCGAGTAGATCACCGCCGAGCACCAGCCGGATTTGGGATTGCCGATGAAGAGCCAGTTGCGCGACCCCACTTTGGTCGGGCGGATCATCCGCTCGACGGGGTTCTGATCGATGCTCACGTGGCCGAAGCCGACCTTGGCGTAGCCGGCAAGATGCGGCCAGCGATTATTCGCATACGTGACCGCCTCGCCGAGCTTGCTGGCCGGCAGCGCTGTGGCTGAGAGTGCCAGGAAGCGGCGCTGCAGGCGCTTCAGGATGGGCTTTGCCAGGCCGTGCCGCCAGTAACCGCGCTGCAGGACACTCAAGCCCCTGGCGTCAGCCTCGCGCTCGATGCGATAGAGTTCGGTGATGTCCTTCAGCAGCGGCAGCGCCTCGAGCTCATCGGCACGGATCGCCTCCACCACCCTGCGGCGCAGGTGCGCCATGCACTCGAGGTGGATGATGTTCGGGCGGTCCCGGAAGACGCTCGGGTAGACCTGGTAGCCGTCGGTCTGCGCGACGCCCCGCCACTCGAGGGGGAAGAAGGCCCGGGGATTGTCCGCTCCGCGGGAGGGGGAGAACTCAAAGAGGACCGCCTTCTCGTGGATGGCGAGGTACGTCCAGAGGTAGGCCGTGTGGGCACGGCCGCTGCGATCGCGATCGAGGAGCTTCACGAAGGTCTCATCGACCTCGACGTAACCGCTTGCCAGGATCAGAGCCTTCAGCTGCTGGTAGATCGTGATCAGCAGGTATGCCGCCTCGCGCACATAGCGGAACCGAGCCTGGCGCGAGATCACCACCCCGGCGCGGGCATCGATCGACTCCTGACGATAGAGGGGCAAGTGGTCCACGAACTTGCTGACCACGGTATGGGCTACGAAGCCGGGACCGACCATGCCCTGGCCGATCACCCGCGGCGGCATCGGTGCCATCACCGGAGCATGGAGCCGCTGCGGGTGGGCATAGACCGGGCGGATGAACTGCCGGCGGAAGAAGCTGCTCGGGCGGTAATCGATCTCCCAGCTGATCTCGTGACGGATGAGGACCAAGCCCGCCCTCTGCTGCTCGGGCAGGTCCAGGTGGACTGTATCTCCGATCGGCAGATGCTCGGGCTCGCGTCGCCGTCCGCCGCCGCCATGGCCTCGCTTGCCCTTCTCGGCACCTGAGCTCGCCGAGTTCGCCGGCGCCGGCGGCACCGAAAGCGCCGGAACATCGGCGAGTCCGAACAGCGCGAGCTGCTCGTCGGTGAGCTTCTCGCTCTTCGGTCCATAGAGCCGCCGCAGCAGGTCCCTCAGCTTCGACTCGGCCCGCTCCCGCAACGCCCGCTCGTTGATAAGCAGCGTACGGAGCGCGGCCAGCTCCGTACGCTGCTTCTCGACGATTTCCCTGAGGGAAGGCATGTCCTCGCCAAGCATGTTGGTGTTGTCGTTCGCAGCGCCACTCACGCGATGTTAGAGCGTGCGCGTCGCGAGAAGTTCAGGCTCAGGCTTCGGCGCCTGAAGTTTTTCCTCGCGCCGGTACCAGCCGCGGCGCCTCTTGAGTTCGAAGCCCTCGAGCAGCAGCCGCAGCTGCGCCACGCTCATCTCCATCACTGCCTGCTCGGTCTTCGGCCAATCGAACGTGGCGCGCTCGAGGCGCTTGGTCGCCACCCAAAAGCCGCTGCCGTCCCAGTACAAACAGCGGATGCGGTTGTGGCGCCGGTTGCAGAACACGAACAGGTGCCCGGCCAGCACGTCCCGGCGGATCACGTTCACCGCCAACGCTCGCAGTCCCTCGAACGACAGCCGCCCGTCGGTCACTCCGGGTCTGAGGAAGACCCGCGTTTGATCACTCAGCCCGAGCATGCCACTGCCGCCCTGATCAGCCTCGCCACCCACTTCGGGTCGGTCTGCTCCGAGACCTCGAACTCGATATTGTTCGGCAGCCGGATCGCGACGCCCCGCGCTCCTGCCGTGGCGGCCGCTCCGCTGACCGCCGCCGACGGCACCTCAACCAGCACGCCGGCAGCCGCTCCAGCGTGTGCTTCCG
>JAJZAT010000039.1 GCA_021799275.1 Bacillota bacterium | reverse complement strand
ACGGCCCGCCGCGACCTCGCAGCCTCGAGTCGACCGTGTGGATCAACCGGCCTGACGACACGCCTTGATGTTCACCGAATTAGTTGACCGATCTGTCTGAAGGGGCTTGACACCTTCCGTTTGGGCTGTGCAGGTGTGGCCATCAACTTGTGCGCGGACGTGTGAATGATACGCGACGCCCGCTGCCGTTCTCGCCGTCGGCTGCCTGGTCGTGGGACCCATCGAAGTCCGTCGGTGCCTTCGGGTTCATCCCGGCGTCGCCGAGAATCGGCCCCGCTCTGCGAACGGCGTTGGCCTGATCTACCGTGCTCCGGTCTCGACGTCGCTGGTAACTGGCATGTCTGATGAGGGATAGGTGTCGGGTACCTCTTGGCTGTGCGCGTGCGCAAGCCTCTCCTCCGTGGCAAAGCGTAGCAGGGAGGTGAAGCGGTACACCAAATGCGCGAACTTGCCGTATGGAGCCGTGAGGAATAATGCGCCAACCGTAGCCAAGTGTAGTGTGAGGAGAAGACCGAGAAGGGGTGTCGAGCGGAACGCAAGGAGTAAGAAACCCGTTCCCGCAACGAGAATCAGGGCCACCAGGAACGCGGTGTCCATGCGCGGCAGCCGCGAACCCGCGACATCCTTGTCAGCATAGCCCTTGAGATAAAGTAGGCCGCAACTCCCTACCAGGATACCGATGCCGCCGACGCTGCCGAGCAGCACCACGGGACTCACCAGAGGGTATGGAGCGGGTATGTGCAGGAGATGGTCATAGATCGCCGCTAGCGTGGTGGCTCCCAGGTCGGCGAGAAAGCCGTAGGCGACCAAGTGATGGAAGATACGCCGCAGTGCGGAAGGCCTCTCGGAGGGGTAGTCGCAGCCCGCGCCACCTCCACCGAGGTACCTAAGACTTAGGCTGTCACCGAGGGCCCTGACAACGTCCGGCCAAGCCGGGCGGGTCCATCGGGAGCCTGACGCTGTTCGCCAGAAGCCCAGGCCCGACATGATCCAGGCAAGGATCCAACCTAGACCCAACACCAGGAACAGGGAGTCCAGCAGCCATTCCGGCAGCAGGGCGTAGAAGGCGCCGGGACCGTGGTGCGCCGTGAAGAAAGCCCCGGTGCCGGCAGCGCCCAGAAGCGCCACCAGAGCGAGCGACAGCAGGATCCCCGCCAAGGCCAGGTAGCTTCTGGTACTTCCCCTGCGCGTGGCGTCACCGGCCGGCCACGCATGTGCGCCGTAGGTCTCGGTGCGGACTTCCCCGAGCAGGGCCGGGATGTTGATCGCGAACTCGTGCGGCGGAGCGTACTGACAGGCGTAGTAGCAGTCGCGGCAATCATGGCAGAGGTTTGCAATGTACTCCACGTCCGCTCCGGAGAACAGTCGGCGGGATTCCATGGCCGGGAAGACGGCGCAGTACCCCTCGCAGTATCGGCAGGCATTGCAGATGGCGAACTGGCGCGCGGCCTCCTCTGTGAGTTCAGGCGAGGGCACAGAGTGCCGCCCCCTCTCCCGCGATGCGCCCGAAGACGCCGCCGATGGTCAGCCCGAACCCGGCCAGATACCCCTTGCGCAGAATGTTCCCTGCCATGATCTCACCAGCCGCAAACATGTTTGGGCTTACGGCACCGCTTGCGAGGCGTACGTGGGCGCCCTGATCGACGGCAACGCCGCGGTAGGTGAATGTGATGCCGGGGCGCAAGGGGTAGCCGTAGTACGGTGGCACCGCGATCGGCAAGGCCCAATGGCTCTTCGGCGGCAGGAGGTTCTCGGTCGCGCATGCGTCCAGCGCCTTCGGGTCAAACCGGCCAGGGTGCACGCTCTCGTTGTAGCGGGCGACGGTGGCCGTGAGTGCGTCCCGCGGCAGACCGAGGGCGTCAGCAAGCTCCGGGATCGTCCGCGCTGTCAGCGGCGGAAAGACGGAAGGCAGGAAGTTTTCAAGTGCCGCATGATCCACGATCGAGTACGCTACCTGCCCGTCCTGACGCGCGATGAGCCCACCCCAGATGGCGTAGCGCTTGGGCCAGAAGTCTTCGCCCTCGTCGTAGAAGCGCTCGCCGCGCCTGTTGACGACGATGCCGAACGGCACGCTGTCCAGGCGTGTCACGATCCCACCGTCGAAGCGCGGCGCGCGCCCGTCCACCGCAACCGCGTGAAAGCCCTGGGGATCCGCAACCGGCATGGCCCCAAGCTCGAGGAGCTCTGCCAGGACGTCCCCCGTGTTGTACGGTGAGCCGCGTACGACGAAGTTCTGGGCGGCCTCGCCCCAATAGCGCCCGAGCCAGGCGAGGTTGGCTTCGAACCCACCCGCTGCAAACACCACCGACCGGGCCGCGACGGGAACATCCCGGTCTTCGAGGCGAAGAGCCGCGCCGCGGAACTGGCCATCGGCCACGGCGATGGCATGCACGTCGGCGTTGTAGAGAATGTCGACGCCACTCCGCCTTGCCTTGCGATAGTAGGCGTTGAGCATGGCCCGACCGCCTCCCAGCATGAACACGTTGGTGCGCGAGAGATGAAGAGTTCCGGCCAGCGGCTTCTGCCAGGCCACACCTTGGGCAGCCATCCATCCAGGCAGTTCCTGCGACCCCTCGACCGCGACACGAGCCAGGCCCGTGTCCATCTCGGTACCTGTGACGCCCGCGAGGTCTGCAAGTAGTTCCTCCTGAGGGTAGGTGCCGCTCGCGTAGGTGTTCCCCGGACCGTGCGCAAACCGCACGTCCCGTGTGTGTCGACTGTTGCCACCGCGGTAGAACATCGGAGCACGTTCCGCCACGAGAACACGGGCTCCTCGTGCACGGGCGGAGAGCGCCGCGCACATGGCGGCGTGGCCGCCACCGACCACGAGCACATCGGTCTCCAAGGGCTGCGAGCGAAGCTGCGCTGTGCCTCCCGTGTCCGTCGCATGCCGACCGGACGCCTGCATGGCGTCCGGTGTCTCGCAGTACTGCAAGCTTGATATTCCCTCCCAGGGACGCAGAGGAGGCCAGGGGTCTGGGGCCGCCCCCGCGGCGGCCCCAGCTGGTCTTCAGGCCTTGATCTCGCTCTGGCTCAAAGCGTGCAGGGGCCGGAAGTGCGTCTTCGGGCCCCAGATGCCCACGGCCACAGCCACCACGACCCAAGTGGCTGCCACGTAGACGAACACGCTGGCGTACCCGGACGAGAGATACAGGGCACTCACGATCAGCGGACCGACGATGTTTGCCAGACGGCCGATGCCGTAGGTGAGTCCGCTGCCGAGGGCCCGTGCCTCGGTCGGGTAAAGTTCCGGGGTGTACGCGTAGAGCAACGGGGCGAAGCACTGGATCGCCACCGTGACGAGGAAGCCGGCGATGACGATCAAGGTCGGCTGGAACGTCATGCCGTAGGCGAGGCCGAAGATCACGGTAGCCGTGGCCACGATGACGATCAGCCACTTGCGGTCGGCGACATCCGAGATCTGGGATGCCACCAGCGCGCCGATCGGCGCACCGAGGGAGATGATCGAGCTGTAGGTCAGGGAGGACACGACGGAGAAGCCGTGCGCCACGAGCAGTGTCGGGACCCAGGAGACGAAGCCGTAGAAGCCGAGCGTCTGGAAGACCCAGGCGAAGAGCAGGACAACGGTACGGGAGAGATACGTGCCGCTGAAGAGCTCGCTGAGCGGCACGCGCGCCGTCACTGGCTCCTTGGACGGCTGGGCCTCGGGCAGGGCACCCTTTTGGCGCGCCACGTCGGTCTCGAGCTGCCTCAGGGCACTCTCCGCGCGGTCGAGATAGCCGCGCTTCTCGAGCCAGCGTGGCGACTCCACCATCCGCAAGACGAGCAGGAGGAAGATCACGCCGAGGGCGCCCCAGACGAACACGAGTCGCCAGGTCCAGGGGGCGAGCGGAATGATCAGGCGTGCGACCCAGGCGGTTGCCGGGATGCCGAGCAGGCCGAAGGTCATGGCCCACCCCTGGTAGCGACCGCGGGACGTGTTCGGGAAGAATTCGCTGATGTAGGTGTTGGCCACGACGGTCATCGCCGATAGGCCGACACCTGTGAGGAAGCGGAACACGCCCAGGGAGACCGGATCCCAGGCGAGGGCGTTCAGCAGTGAGAACAGGGAGAACCAGGCGATCATGTAGATGAGGGACACCTTGCGGCCGACGCGGTCAGCGACCCAGCCGCCCAGAGTTGCGCCAAGGAACATGCCGAGGAACGAAGCGGATGTGATGAAGCCCACGGTGCTGACCTGCAGGTTCCAGACCTTGATGAGTGCCGGGGCGGCGTAGGCGAACGTGTTGAGGTCGCCCAGCTCGAAGAAGTACGCGAAGGCGAGCGCGACGACGACGGCGGTGTGGACTTTCGAGATGGGCAGGCGGTCCAGACGACCAGCGGCGTTGACCGCGGTCTGGGGCGAGGCCATGGGGCACCCTCCCTTTCAGGTCCAAGTGTGGTGCGGGTTCGGTGGGTCTGCGGTTCTAGCTCGGTCGGGCTCCACCTCCTTCTGCAGCGCAATCGGCGTCTCCGAAGCCACGTGGCTTCAGGAGATGCGATGCAAAACGGTTGCGTCGCCCTCCCAGGACTCAGCCGGAACGTAGGCAGTTCCGGCCAGGAGGCGGCGCGCCGTCCGCTGTATCCCGAGAGAGACGAGGGATCCGTCTGACGACATGCGGCACCGAACCGTCAGCACCCCGGAGGGATGCCCGATGCGAAGCTCGTCCGGGGAGGTGTGCGCCACAGCCAACTGAACTACCGAACCGGGAATGGACGCAGCCGCCGTAAGTGCCATGGCACCGGTCAACGCGAACGCGGGGTGCAGGGTACCCATGGACAGGATGCGGGCGGTAATGTCCTGGGCGTGTGCAGGCACCCGCCTGCCATAAATGTCGAGGTACGCCACCGGCGTTCGCACGATTCCTACCTTGGGGATGTTGCGCGAGACTTGGGCAGCGTCGTCGGGTTCTGATGCGAGCCCGATGGCCACCGCCGCAAAGCTCCGCACCTGCTCCAGTGCGCGGCGCACCGTTTGAGGCCAAAGTTCGATCGGTGCGACTTCCGTACCCTCGATGCCGAGATCCTCCGCGGCTGCGTAGACCACAGGGTTTGCGGCGTCCACGAACGTGGCGCGCACCGGTCCGAGTACTGTGCTTACGACGTCGACCACGTTTCCTGTTGGCAGGAGGCCATGCCCGTTGGTGTTCTCAGGATGGTGGAACCAGAGCAACTGGGCGGCACCGGTTCCGGGCACGCCCGAGATCGCCAGGTCGCCCGTCTCGGCGGGGCCCAATGCGTCCGTCGGCACTTCGGCGACGATCAGCTTGCGCGTATTCGTGTTGAAGATGCGCACTTCGGTCATGGGCGTGCGCAGAGGGACGAGCCCCTCGGCGATTGCGTAGGGACCGACTGTCGAGGAGCAGTTGCCGCAGTTGCCTCGCAGGTCGACCTTCGCCTCCTGCACAGACACCTGGGCAAAGGTATACTCGACGTCGACGTCAGGCATCGTAGACGGTCGCACCATGACCACCTTGCTGGCAGTGGACACGGCTCCGCCGAGACCATCTATCTGGCGGGGATCAGGGCTCCCCATCAAACGCAACAGGAAGCGGTCGCGGGCGACGGCATCAACGGGCACATCGTTATGGCGAACAACAACGCACTTGCTGGTGCCGCCGCGCATGAGAACGGCATGGATGCTCCTCAAAACAGAACCACCCCGTAGACGCGAAGGCCGCCAGGCAAAGCCCAAAGGCTTCACTGGCGGACTCGTGCGCATGCGAGGCGGGTGTGCCCCTAAGCAGGAGTCTCAGTGCATCGCGCGTTATCTTGGCGGCGGGACGGGCTCCCGGCAGGGGATCCTTCGCCGCAGGCTGCGACCTCTTTGAGCCGCATCGCCACGATGTCGCAGATTCGACCCCGCCGTGGAGATTCCTCCTCGGCGATCTAGGACGCGTTGTGATTGCGGGCGCCTTGCTCCACCCACCGCCGCCACTGGGCCTGCACGTCCTTGAGGCACGCCTCGACGGCGGGGAGGGCTGCCCCGTGATACCGCGTCCTCAGCTCATCGACGCCAGCATCGAACCCTTCCTGCAGGTTTTGGCCGACTAGGACATCACGCAGCAGCAACTTGGCGGAATCGGTAAGGAGAGTATCGCTCACATCAAGGATAACACCGTATCTCGGGTCCACGATGCAGGAAAGAGCCAGGATCTCCGAGACATCACGGGCTGCCGACCCCATCGGCAGCTTGGCATGTCCTATGAAGAGAACTCCATGCACGGCTGGACCTCCATCGCGCGGGTTGCCCACAGGTTTCGCGAACGACTCTAGATCCCCTGTGTTGAATGCCGCCGGCGCAGGCGGAAGTGTGTCCCATCACTCTTGCCCCATGGCCCTGAACAAACGGATGGCCACCGTGGCCGGCATCGCCGGCGCCGCCCCAGCCGCGGCCTCTCAGGCACACTCGCCTCCGGTCATTCCTCTCCGTCCCAGTACCCGACTTTCTCAGGCCGGTAGACTTCGTTGGCCGCCGCCCACTTCTGGGAGTCCGGGTAGTAGCAGTGCTCGTCCTCCGGATTGTCGGCGACGACGTAGTAGACGAGGTCCTCGTCGCCCGTGTTGGCGATGGTGTGGATCCAGCCTGGCGGCTGGATGATGTGTTCGCCTGGGTTCATGGCAATCGACGGCTCCCCGGACTCCTGCACCATCTCGCCATGGCCCGAAACCACGATGTAGTACTCCCACTGCACGCTGTGGTAGTGCCGCGGCCAGGCCCACTTTCCGGGTGGAACCTTGACAATGTCGACCTCGAACGGCCGCGGACGGACGAGGGGACTGTCGGGCGAGGCAAAACTCGGCTGCTCGCGAACCGGCGCGACGAGGCGGTTCGACAGAAACTTCTCGTAGACCTCGAACCGGCCCTTTGGTGACGTCTCCACGTTCCATTCGAGGTCCGCCTCGTTCAGGTGGACCTTCTGTTCGTCTGCCATGAAGCACTCCCCCTTACACCAAACAACAGTTCGCTTTAGGAGCCGGCTTTCCTGCGGGGAAGGGCACGGGCCTGGGCGCGCGGGAAGGTTTCGTGCCGAGGCCTTCGGGGGGCGGCCGGTCGCTCCGTCAGGCCTCGAGGATCCAGATCATGTACGGGCTCGAGTCTGGCAGGAACGGCGAGCGGTCGTAGTCTCCGTAGAGACCGGCGACGCGAAAGCCGGACCCGATGGCACGCTGCTCGAACTGCTCCCGTTCGATCAGGGCGAAGCGCATGTCGAGCATGCGCTGCCGCCTCAGCACACCTAGGCCGTCATACTCCTGGTAAACCTGGACTCCCTCCACCACTCCGCCCTGCCCGGCGAATCGCGACGCGCTCCAGAGCAGGAAGGAACCGTCTTCCCCCAGCGGGAACTTCCCGACGAGGCGCGGCTGCCCATCGACGGACGCCCGCCTCACGCTGGGATTATGCAGGGTGCAGATGAACGTTGCGCCCCGGCGCAGGTGACGGTGGACAGCGGCGAGGGCCTGTTGCTGGTCGGAGTGGTCCACGAGTTCCGAGAACGAGTTGAACGGCAGGATGGCTAGGTCGAACGTGCTTCCGAGCTCCGGGGCGCGCACGTCCCCTTGCACCACCGTGGCCTCGAGTGCGCCCGCAGACAGCTTCTCCCGCAGGCGGCCGAGCATCTCCCCGGAAGCGTCCACGCAGGTGAGCGGGATGCCGGCCTCGACGAGCGGCAGCGACACCCGGCCGGTGCCGGACATCAGCTCCAGCACCGGTCCTCCGGCGGCCTTCGCCTCCGCCAGGAAGAACGGCACGTCGAACGTCGCGGTCACGTACAGGTCGTAGAGGGATGCCACCGAGTCCCAGCGGATGTCTTTCATCTTGCGTCACTCCGTTTCGCCATCAGGCTGGGACCTGCCTCAGCGCAGAGGTCGTGCCCCGCCACGCGACGCGGGCCCGGCTGGCAAGTGAAGGCCGCGACGACATTCCCGTCCCGATCCGTCCGGCCCCGCATCCGCATCGCTTGCGTTACCGCTCCTTCGGCTTCAGGAGGACGGCTCCATGCAGGTCGGAAAGACGGGAGAACGCCGCCACGAGACCCACCTCGGCGGCCGCCTTGGCGACATCCGGGAAGACCGCGTAGTTCTCCTCTTCCCACTGCTCCCCAAGACGGCGGCGAGCCAGGTCCTTGGCGCCCTCGTCGGCGAACAGGATGTCGACGAGCAGGAACGCGCCCCCCCGACGGAGCACACGGAAGATCTCGCGCAGGGCGTCTGGGCGCTCCGCGGTCTCGAGATGATGGAACGCGAACGCGGAGACGACGGCGTCCATCGAGGAGTCGGCGAGGGGAAGCGCCATGAAGTGGCCCTCATGGAGTGGCCACCTCGGGTGGTTGCGCCCGGCGAGCTCCAGCATACGCGGGGAGATGTCCACGCCGGTGACCGTCGCCCCTCTCTCTTCGAACAGCACGCCAAAGGCGCCCGTGCCGACACCGACGTCCAGCAGCTTCTGCCCCGGCTCGACGGGCAGGAGCTTCGCGGCCCTCGCTAGGGACTGGTCGTGGCCCTCGAGGACGCCAAGGCCCTTACGCACATCCTCTTCGTAGCTGTCGGCCCACTCGTCGAACGCACGGCGCGTTTCGGACAGGCGGTCTGCCATCTTCGAAACCTCCACATCGCCCGCGGTCCAGTAAGAGCCGAGGCCGCCCTCAGGTGGCGCGGTCGATCAATTCGAGATCGCTTGGGTATGTCCCGCCGCGCAGGATGGCGAAGCACCGCCGCACGAGCGGTGAACACGCCGCGACATCGGGATCCTCGTCGAGGCGAAGAAAGCTGGGGCCCGAGGAGTCGTTAAGCTCCATCCCTTCCCGGTCCGTAACTTCGCGGTCGACCAGGCCCACGCGACCCTGGAGCTCGACGGCCCTGAAGATGGCGATGTGGTGGGTGTAATCGGTGCCGGCATGCTCCGTGCGCACGAGGAACTCATGCAGGCCAAGGTCTCCCGTAACGCTGCAGTCGTAACCCGTCTCCTCGCGCACCTCGCGCAAGAGGGCCTGCGCCATGGACTCGCCGTCGTGGAGGCTCCCGCCCGGCAGATCGTAGAGGCCCTTGTATGGGCCGCGGGTCTTGTGGACGACGAACAGACCGCGCGGATCGTCCCGGGTTACCGCGTAGACACCCAGGTGACGATGCCAGGGCGCGTCGGGCAAGCCCATCGAGACCACCTCGAACAAGCACTTCGAGGGGTTCCAGGCGGAACCTGCCGATCGGCGCAAGAGACAAGATGGGGACATCCCCGGCCCGGAGGCCCAAGAAGCGGCGCGGCCGTGCCTAGCGCCCGGATCAGGACGGCAGAAGGGCCGCCTCGGTAGCGAGGTCGTGCGCGAGGAGACCCACGGCGCGTTCGATGCGCCGGCGATCCGCCACCCGCAGCCTTCCTCGCTCCAAGAGCCGCCAGCGCAGGACGCCCGCGGCATCTCGGCGCGCGTCCACTTCCCCAAGGAGCCTCCCGTCCACCAGCACGGGCATGCCATAGGGCCCCACCTGCCGCTTGGCGGCGGGGGTGTACGCCTCCCAGGTATAAGCGAACTCGAAGAGGTCCTGGAGGCGGCGCCGGTCCCAGAGAAGGTTGTCGAGCGGCGCCAGGAGGCGGACACCCCGGACCTGCGGTGGATCGGCGCAGAGCGCGGCGAACTCCCTCGTGCAGAGGTAGCGGCGTGGGATGCCCTCGATCTCGAACTCCTGCCAAGCGCCCGCGCCCAGGAATTCCTGCGCGAGGGTGTTGCGCGCACTCCCGCCGCTGCGGACGGCCCAACCGAGATAGGGGTCGGACGCCCCGAAGATGCCCATGGTGCGGCCGTAGTGCAGACCGGCCTCGACGCGGGTGCGTCCCGGGTCGCCGATCGTGCGCTCCCACTCGGGGAAGAGCCGCTCGGGGAGATCGTAGCGCCGTTCGCCGCGACGCCTGCCCGTGACGATCAGCCGACCCTCCTCGGAGAGGATGTCGAGGGCCATCGTCGTCGCCTTCATGCTGGCTGGGTCCTGGTCCCAGAAGCTCGCCACCCGATGTTCGGTGGCGAGCTCGCGGCTGTAGCGGGGTCCGCGTTCGAGTGTCGCGAGAATGCCGCGCGCTACTTCCTCGAGACCGCGCTCCCCGATCAGGTTCATGGCGCGGATCCTTAGAAACTCCCCGGCGGCGGCCGCGAGGTCCTCGCGCGCGACGATGCAGCGTTCCTTGAGCCGCGCCTCGAAGACCCCGCCCAACGTGAGGGCCCGCGAAAAGGCCGTTTCCGTCGTGGGGCCGCGGCGCAGACGTACGGTGAGGAGGTGGGCCGGGGCGACGACGCGCATCGGATCCATCTGCACGGCGCCAAGATCCCTCACCGTCTCGGCGAACGGGCGGCGCACGCGTCCGGCAAGTCCGAGGTATGCGACGAGAGCCCTGCGTACGGCCTCGGGCGGGATGCGCATCGCTTCACTCCTGCGGTGCCGCCTGATGGAAGGGCGTAGTCCGCCCCGGTCCAAGGATCGGGGCAGACCCGTTGCTGGCACAAGTGTTCTCTATGGTCCGCGCGGCGTCCTGCCTGCGACGGAGCGTGTCCCGGACAGGCTCCAATGGACTCAGGGGATGTACGCGGGAGCGGCCCGCCGCTGCTGGACTGCTCCCGCCAGCAGCAAGAGGGGCGGCATGGCGAATGGAAGATCAGGACAAGCGGCACCAGGAGCGACTGGCTGAAGGCGTTCAGCTGCACGGGCGTCGGGAACGTGCTGGCCCACCACAGCACGATGATCCCTAAGAACACAAACATGCCCCTGTACCAGCCAGACGAGAAGTTCTGAACGAGCGGCGAGACGGCGTACGCGAGAAACCAAAGGCGCGACAGGACGAATATGAGCACGAAGAGACCCCAGAACGTGACCAGGAGGAGGCCAAGCTGGTTGATCAGGAAGGTGCGGATGTTGACAAGCCACAACGTGGAGACAGCGGACAATCGAGGAGGCGGGCGATGGTGGCGCCCAGCGTGTCCGGGTCGGTCATGCCGTCGATATAGGTAAGGAGTGTGGGCCGGGCGGGGTCCAAGCCGAGCCTGATACGCCGCAGGACGAGGTCCGGCGCCCTGCGGAGAAGACTGCGGATCTGTCTCTCGGGGGTCTCGACGCTTCCGCTGATATGCCCGAGATCGCCCTGCGCCACAAGGTCGGCGAGGTAGGCGTTCAGCTGCTCGTCGAGCCGCGACGCGCTTCCTTCGACGTCGCCGGCCGAGGGATAGGGCGATGGCGAATCCGCTGCTCATTGCGCACGGTTTCGGAGGTAAGCCTTTCCTCGCCTGGGGAGGCCTATGCCGGTAAGGTGGACGGCGCGGTGCGACGCGTCATGCAGAACGCGTGTCTGTGAGGGCTGTGGGCGGCTGCTCTCGTCTCCATTGCCCCTGGCCGTCCCTTGGATTCCAGGTCTCAGGCCGGCGGGGAAAGCCGCCTCAGGTCAAGCCTGCCCGACATCGTCCCCGCGAGCCCAGCCGCGGCCAACATGGCGCCCGCCGCGAACAGAACCTCGTCTGGCGTCGCACGCAGCAACGCGAAGCCGACGAGGCCCGAGCCGACGATGCTCATCGCGGAGATCACAAGGCGCTGGAAGGCAAAGAGCGACGCCTGGTCCCCGGGCGGGATCTCGGTGCCGATATGCGTGTCGAGCGCCATGTGCACGTAGGGAGAGCTGGCCCCCGCGACCACTGCGCCCAATCCCCCGAGCGGCAGCGAGGGCGCGACGGCCAGAAGGCCGAAGCCAAGGCCTGTCACGGTCCAGGAGAGGAAGTAGATCTGCCGCAGCCACTCCCGCCTGAGACCGCCGGAGAGCGCCGTCGCGAGCATCACCGAGATGCCGTAGAGGCTGAGAAGAACGCCGTAGGCCGCCGCGCTGCCGTGCAGCCGGTGCAGGACCAGGAGCGGTAGGGTGATCGTGTAGGCCGGCCAGGCGAGGTTGCTCACGCCGCGCACCAGGAGCGCCGTGAGGAGCCAGCGATCGTGGCGGATGAGGGCGATGCTGCGGCCGAGCGTGACGGTCTTGCGGACTGCTGCCTCATTCCTGCGCAGCATGTCCCGCCCGCGGAAGAAGAGTCCGCCGAGGGCCAGGAGCCCCGCGACCGCCGCGAGCGTCCAGGGCAGGCCAAGCGCGTAGATCAGGGCGCCGCCGGCGATCGGCGCGAGGACGGATGGCAGTCTCGACGCCAGTTCGAAGTTGCGCGAGCCCCGCACCCGAGCGGCGGAAGGCAGGGTCTGCATCAGCGAAGCCTGGCTCTGCGGCACCGCCAGCGCGTCCGCCCAGCCGCCCACGAGCGCCGCGACCAGCAGGAGGGCGGCAAAGACGGCTCCCCCTGCCGCGAAAGATGCGAGCGCAATGACGCCTATCGCGGCGGCGGCGATGAGCATCGTCGCATGGAGCGGGCGCCGACCGCCGATGAATTCCAGTCGCACCAAGCCCGCCAGGACCTGCGGCAGCACGGGCAAGGCCACGGTGGCGGCGAGCAGGAACGAAGATCCGGCCGCCCCGGCGAGGCCCCAGCGCACCCCCTGCAGGAGCAGGACGTACGCGCTGTAGAGGAAGACGATCCCGACATAGAACGGCCGCAGGGAATGGGTCCCGCGACGCGGTAAAGTGGCTTGCCTCATGACAGAACAAGCGTACTGGAATCTTTGTCGGGTGTCGAACGGCGGGACCGGCGACAGACGGAGTCGCATGAACGGCGCCGAGGGCATTCCGTGGCCAGAAAGGTTGCCGGCAGGATCGCACCGGCATTTACTCGAACACTTGATCGGAATCAGCGAAAGGGGGAGCAGCCTTGGCAGAGAAGGCGCAGGCCTTGCTGGTCGTCGATGTGCAGGTGGGTACGATCGACCCGACCGACCCGGTCGACCGCACCGTCCTGCAGAACATAGCCGGTCTCATCGGACAGGCCCGAGCGAGCGGTGCCCCGGTCATCTACATGCAGCACCACAGTCTGCAGGAGGGTGACACCCTGGTGCCGGGCCATCCCCACTATCCGATCCATCCGGACATCGCCCCGCGGCAGGAAGAGGCGGTGCTTGTGAAGCACTCGAGCGACTCCTTCCTGCGTACGGACCTCGACACTCGGCTGAAGAGGCTTGGTGTAGAGCATCTCGCGGTCGTCGGCTGCGCGACGGACTACTGCGTCGACACGACGGTGCGCAGCGCGCTCTCCCACGGCTACGACGTGACGCTCGCCGCGGACGGTCACGTGACCGGCCCCGACCAGGACATTCCGGTGGAGACGATCATCGCCCACCACAATCGCACCTTGGCGCAGATCGCCATCGAGGACCGGCAGATTCGCGTCGTGCCGTCCCAGGAGATCGTGTTCTAGGGCACGGGGCTTGGTCCAAGGAGGACCCGCGGCGGGCAATCCCGGCCGCGGGTCGTCGTATCGAATTTGCCACAGGGCCACGTGGCCGGGCCTCGGCCGCTCTCGCGAGGAGGCTCACTTGCCTCAGCGCAGTCCGAAGAGCAAGGCGAGCGCTCCTGTGATGAGGCCGAAGGCGGCCACGATCAGGGCGACAACCACGAGGTTTCTCCTCGGCATCGCCTTCCCGACCATCCAAAGGGACGGGAGGCTCACGGCGGGAAGCGTGATCATCAGCGCACCGCCGCCCGCAGAGCCAAGGCCGTAGCCGAAGAGCGTCTGCAGGATCGGCACCTCGCCCGCGGTGGGGATGACGAACAGCGTGCCGGCCAGGGCGAGTCCCAGGAACAAGAGGAGGCTCTGCCCAATGGCGGGCGTCATCATGGGGAAAAGGGCCGAGCGCAGCGCTCCCAGCACGAACACAATGACGATGTACTCGGGCACTAGTCCGACGACGAGCCGCCAGAGGGCCCTGAGCCAGGCGACGAAGACGGGCTCCGCCGGTTCCGCGGAGGCGCCCAGGGCGTGCGCGGCCGCATCCTGCACCCCGTCGTGCGGAACGTAGCGGTTACCGTACCAGGCGACCACCGCGACGAGAGCGACGCCGACAACGATCCGGAGCAGAGCCCAGCCCCAGCCGAGCACGAAGCCGAGGAACACGATCGTCGCGGGATTGAGCACCGGGTTGCCAAGCCAGTAGGCGAGGACCGCCCCTGGTGATACATTGGAGCGCGTGAGCCCCACTGCCAGTGGGGCGGAGCAGCATGTTCACATCATCGAAGGGACGGCGGCAAGGCCCGCCACGGCGGAGCTTTTGGCTCCGGTCCGTCCGAGCACGCGCAGCAGCCAATCCCTTGGCAGCAAGGTCTGCACGCCGGCCCCCAGAAGCAGGCCGACGATGAGCGCCTCCCAGATCGCCTTGCCGTAGGCGATGGCGTAGCTGAGGGCCGCGCTCCAGGAGAACGGCGGCGCGGAAGCCGCCGTGCCCGTCACGATGGACGGCCCAAGCGTGTGCGCCGCGGCGGCGTGAAAGGCCTTGAGGTAGTAAGGCTGCCACTTCACGACGTAGAGGCCCACGAGCGCGACGAGCGTGAAAACCAAGATCCCGATCGCCCAGCCACGGCGGCTGGACGCGGGCTCGGTGTGTACCATAGGTCTGAGCACCTCCCTAGGGTTATGCAGTACAGTGCAGGAACCGCGGCGGGGACGCAAGTTCCCATGCGAGTTTCGCATGGTGAAGTCCCCTGCACGCGAGGGGCATCCGTGCCGCCAGGGCCTTGGGGGAGGGGTCGGCGAGGCCGATTAACCTTGGTAGTGGGCTCAGGATTCGATAACGTAGGGGCCATACCGAAGACACTTGGGGGGGCACCAAGGTGGCTGAGGCCATTCGTTTGACAACCTTGACCGAAAAGGGCGGCTGAGGCTGCAAGGTGGGTCCGGAGGACCTGCACAATATCCTTGACGGGTTCCGCACGCCGGATCGGGACCCGAACGTGCTCGTCGGCCTGTCGCACCCGGACGATGCCGGGGCCTACCGCCTCAATGCGGAGACGGCTCTCGTGCAGACGGTCGACTTCTTCACGCCGATTCTCGACGACCCGTACCAGTACGGGCAGGTCGCCGCTGCCAACGCGCTCTCGGATCTCTACGCGATGGGCGCGCGGCCGCTCACGGCTCTCGCGCTGCTCGCCTTCCCGGTGGGAGGCCTTCCGGCCGAGGCGGTGCGGGCCATCCTGCAGGGCGGAGCGGACAAGGTGCAGGAGTCCGGGGCCGTCATTCTCGGCGGGCACACCGTCGACGACCCGGAACCGAAGTTCGGCTACGCCGTCACGGGGGTCGCGCATCCCGAACACCTGCTCACCAAGGCCGCGGCCAAGCCTGGCGACCTCCTTTTGCTGACGAAGCCGATCGGCGTCGGCGTGCTCACGACGGCGATGAAAAGCGAGTCCCTGGCTGCGGGCGCGCTCACCGAACTGACGGCGACCATGGCGGCGCTCAACACCGTCGGGCTGCTCCTTTCGGACCTGGGGGTGCGGGCCGCGACCGACATCACAGGCTTCGGCCTGCTCGGGCACGCCGCCGAGATGGCCAGGGAAAGCGACGTCGCCCTGGTCATCGACGCCGGCCGCGTCCCTGTGCTGGATGCGGCGTGGCCTTATGCGCGAGCCGGGTTCTTCCCGGGCGGCAGCCGGCGCAACGCCGCATACCTGCGCCCCACGGTGGAGGTCGAGGCGTCGGTGCCGGAGGTCACGTGGAACCTTCTTTGCGACGCCGTGACCTCGGGCGGCCTGCTCATTGCGGCGCCGCGCGCCCAGGCGGAGGCGGTGCTCGCCGCAGCGCATGCGAGCGGCGCCCCAGGCGCCGCCGTGATCGGCGAGGTGGTTGCGGGTCCGTCCGGCCGGATCCTGGTGCGGCCATGACCACGCAGCAAGCAGAGGCCAATGCGGGCAAGCGGGCACCGACGGCGGAGGCGGTGGCGCTCATCGCCGTGCCATCGGGCACCTGGCGGGAGAGCGGCAACTGGGTCACGGCGCGCAGGATCGCGCAGAATGTCGCGGCCCACGGCTGGCGGGCCGAAGCCTGTCCGGCCGACCGCCTGGCCGCTCGCGTGGCGCAGGGCGGGGTCCACGTGCTGCACGCCATCCACGCCCGCAAATCCGGCGTCGAGGTTGCCCGGGTGGCGGCGGAAGCCGGACTTCCTTATGTCGTGACGTGCTCCGGCACCGATCTGGCCGTGGATCTCGCCGAGCCCAAGGCGAGAAAGGCCATCCGGCGCGCCGTGCGAGGCGCGTTCGCGGTGACGGTGTTCCACGAGAACGCGGCGAAGGTGGTGCGCGCCGCACTGCCGGACGCGGCAGGCCGGCTTCTCCAGATCGCACCCGGCATCGAGGAACTGCCTGGTCAGGCGGATCGGGCGGCCTTTGGACTTTCCGAGGACGAGTTCGTCCTGCTGCTGCCGGCGGGCCTCCGCGCGGTGAAGCGGCCGGACTACGCCATCGCGCCGCTCGATCGCCTGCGTGAGCGCTACCCGGAGATCCGTTTCGTCATCGCGGGCCCGGTGCTCGAGGAGGAGACCGGGCAGGCCTTGCGGCGTCTGGCGGCTGAACGGCCCTGGGTGCGCTGGCTCGGCGGCGTGCCGCGAGAGCGGATGGGAGCCCTCTACCGGAGCGCCGACGTCGTGCTCAACACCTCCATCCACGAGGGGCTCTCGAACGCGGTCATGGAAGCCATGCGGATCGGCCGCCCGCTCCTGCTCGCGGACAACGCCGGCAATCGCGCAGCCGCCTCGGCCGACGCGCTCTACTTCAAGAGTCCGGACGACTTGCTTGCGGGCGGCGAGCGCCTCGTGCAGAATCCCTGGCTGCGCCGGAGGGTCGGGCATGCGGCGCGCCTGAGGGCGATGCGTCTCTTCTCCGTCGAGCGCGAGGCGGCCCACTACGCGGAGCTCTATGCCTGGGCTCGCGAAAGCGGGGCAAGCGAAGCCGCGGCCTGCGACGGGGAGCGATGAGCCGTCCCGTCGCCGTGCTGCTGCGCTTCGACACGGAGGACTTCTTGACGCCCGAGAGCGACGAGGCGGCTCTCTTCCTGGCCGAGGCGCTCACGCGGCGCGGCTTGCGGGCGACCTTCCCGATGACCGCCTGGAAGGTGAAGTCGCTGCTTTCTCGCAAGCGGGGCGACGTGCTCCAGGCGATCTCGAAACATGCCGTCGGCTACCACTCGACGAGTCACAGCTTCCATCCGACCATCGCCGAAGAGCTCTGCGAGGTCGCGGACGCGGAGGCGGAGCGGCGCTTCCTGCAGCGCGAAGAGGATGGGCTGCGCCTCGTCGCCGACCGCTTCGAGCGCCTGCCTTGCGCATACACGCAGCCGGGTGGCAACTGGGTCGCGGAGGCGACGGCGGCCTTGCGCGCATGGGGTGTGCCCCTCTACTACAGCGAGGACTGGAACAGCTACATCGACGTCGCCGGGCGACCCTTCTTCCTGGGTGGCGTGCTCGCCTACGCCGGGGAGGTCGCGGCGCCGAAGCCCTTCCTTTCCCGCCTGCCTGGGGACCTCGCAGCCGCAAGGGACCGGCTCGGCCTCGCGATCCGGCGGGAACGCGATGGGGGCCCTGGCGGCATCGGGCTCGTCAACGTGGTCAGCCACCCGACGGAACTCGTCACGGAGACCTTCTGGGACCAGGCGAACTTCGCCCGGGGGAGCAATCGGCCGAGGGAGGATTGGGCCCCGCCTGTGGTGCGGCCTGTGCAAGTGGTGCGGCTGGCCGAGGGTGCCTTCGAAGAGTGGCTTCAAACCTTGTGCGGGTCCGGAGTCGACGTCTGGACCGCCGAGGATCTCGTGCGGGCCTTCCCCGATCCCGCGGCGGGGGCGTCCTTCGATACCTCGGACGCCCAGGCGATCGCATCCGCCTGGGCAGGAGGGCGGGTCGGCAGCATCGCCATCCGCGGCGTCTCCCTCACAGCCTCCGAGGCGATCACTCTCCTGGCGCAGGCCGCCCGGGTCACAGGGCCGGGGGGGCAGCGTCTGCGGCTCACGACCGGTTCCCAGAGCCCGCCTTGGGGCGCCTGCGAGGCCGTGTCGGGCGGAGGAGCCTTCACGTATCAGGAGGTCCTCGCGGCGGCGGACGCACTCTTGGCCGGTGACCGGCTGCCCGCGGTCGTGCCGGTCGGGGAGGCGCGCCTCTCGCTCCTCGACATGGCAACAGCTCTCGCGAAGGCCTACCTTCTCCATCTTGGTCACGGCGACAAGGCGGCGCGATGCCACCGCGCGGAAGGCACGCTCCTGCCGGCACGCCACGTCAAGCCGCCTGAGCGCCTGCATTGGGACTGGCCGATCTTTCCCCCGGATTTCCGGCCCGAGGCTGTGCGGCGGCGCGCCATCGACGCGACGTGGACGCTCAAGCCCGCGGAAGCCGCCCTCTGCGATTACGTGGTTTGAGTCCGTGGGTCTCGCCGCCTTTCAGAACTGCCTTGGCCGGGTCCGGGCAACAAGGCGCCGCATGGGAAGACTGTGCCACAATGTACCGGAGGGCCTCGTTTTAGCGGGCGGAGCGCCATCATAGCGAGGCCACCTTACCGCACGTTGGAACCGTGCCATGCATGCTGGTTCCTCCACCTGGAATGTGGCGACCCCGGCACGTGCCACGCATACTCTTGAGCCTGTTCGCACAAACTGAATGCGGCAATTCCGGAACTTGCGGAAGGTTCGGAATCCCCTGTAGGATGGAGGTGAACTGGGAGGTGGTAAAGGTGATCGCACTGCAGCCGTCCAGAGTTCGAACTCTCACCAGGGAACTCAAGACCGCAGCGCAGCAGACTCCGGCGATTGAGGGGCTGGTGAGTGAGATTGTTCACGGCATCGGTGAGACAGGTGGCGAGATCGTCCTGCGGCCCACGTCTGCGGAGGACTTCCTGACCACCGCGGATGTGGCGAAGATGTACAGGGTCACTGACCGTGTGGTGCGCAAGTGGTGTGAGGCCGGCCATATCAAGGCAACGCGCGTGGGACCGCGCGGCGAATGGCGTGTCCTTCGCTCGCAGTTTACGGCCGGGCCAGAGGCGGTTCGCAGGCTGCTAGACGCGGCGACGCGGATCAACGGTCGCTTCCAGGGCGAGGAGATCGACGGTTACGAGTGAGAAACTGCGCGTTCTGTTCGACACGACTGTCTTCTGTGGCACCCTAATCAAGCCCGGGGGTGGCAACAGTGCCTACTGCTCGCCAACTCCGGGCTGTTCTTCGTCCCGATCGTCTCGCAGACGGTGTTGGCGGAGTTCGTCGTGGAGGCCGTGGGAAGGGGCTTGGGGCGCAAACATCACAAGTACACGCCGTCCGAGATCGAAGAATTTCTGACGAATTTAGCACCGCTTTTGGACAAAGCGGTGCCTGTTGGGTTGCGCGCTATCTATCCAGCCGCGCTCCGGACGCCCAACGTACCTGTGCGTGGACTGTTGCAGCAGGTGGTCGAACGCTGGCCTCGGGACGTCGCGCGTTCGGCTTTGCGAAACACCGTGCCCTCCGTAGACCCCAAGGACCTGCACTTGGCTGTCGCTGCCCTGGACTATGCAGCGGATATCGTCGTCACGAGCAACCTGGACCACGTGGCATTCTTGTCAGATGTGTGCCTGATCGAACCGCCTGGCCAATTTCTGAACAGATTCATCTGACCGGGCTCCACCGCCGGTGGGGGTATCCATGGCCGAGGAGCCGCGCATCGTCCGGAAAATGGTAACGAATCCGCGCAAGGACCTTGCCGACCAGCCGATAGATCTGGATCGCATCAGCACTTCGCGCCCGTGACTACTTGGCTCCACGCTCAGATCGGCTCCACGCACGGCTCCCCGCCTTGGTCGCGGTCATGGAGCGAAAAGCCCGCCTCCGACTCGCGCGACACCGGTAAAATCCACGCTAGCCCAGCATCCGTGAGGTTTGTGGCGTCTTGGCGCAGCCATTCGCTCTGCTCGACCGGCGCGACGACAAGGAAGCAGTCCCCGACGTCGCGCACCATCTCGGGCCGGCAGCGAAACCAGGCGATTCCTTGCCGCAGCGTGAAGAGGCCATCCCCGAGTGGGCGTCGATCGCCCGCCAGGGCCGCGGCACTCTGGGCTCCCGCGGCAAATCGCCGCACGAGACCGATCTGGTCGTCCGCGATCAGCGTCATGGCGAAGGGGGCGCCGGAGGAGATCCAGGCGCTTCCCTCCCAGGTCTTTCTGAGAGCGATCGCCATGCGCGGCGGCTCGTGGGACGTCTGCATCATGGAGCCGCCAATGTGGAAGTGGCCGCGACCGCCTTGTGCCGCGCTGACGAAGAAAAGTCCCCAGGCCCGGTGGGCGTAAAGCTGCTGGAAGCGATGCGGGGATACCGGCCCCCCGGGAGCTGCGGCGAGGCGTCCCATATCGAAGTCGAAGCCCTCGAAGGGCAGCGTCGCGTCGTCTGTTCCTCTGGGGTCCCGCTCGGCGATGATCTCGTTGACCGTCAGGTTGCGCCTCTCCGGATGCAGGACGTCGCCTGCGACGACGTCGCCGACGGCGAGCAGGAAGTCCCCGAGGTCCAGCGCCTGCACGAGATGGCAGTCGAAGTAGGCGACGGCACCGGCCAGGACGGGGCACCCCGTCGAGCTGCGCAGGAAACGAGCCTCGCTCTCCGGGCGGATGGCCTGCTCCCCTTGGAAGAACCGGCCGAGCCATCCTGCGTCATCGGTCGCGAGCAGGCTTACCGAGAGGGCCCCTGCTTGCCGCACGAGCCGAGCCCCCTCGAACTCCTTCGGGAACGCCACCATCAGCTGGGGTGGATCGCCGGCGCAAGGCGAGACCCAGCAGCCTCCATGCAGGTGCACGCGGCCACCGACAGCCGTCCCAATCACCGCAGCGCCGCGGATGCGCGCGTCATAGAGCGGTTCGATGGGATCCTCGAGCGAATGGGTGTCCAAAGCGTGCACCTCCCCGGTTCCAACTTGGTTCGGCCGGGAAGCCCCGCCTCCTTTTCCTTGGCTGGGCTTCGAGTCGCCGCCGACGCCGGTGGGCCCCGGTTCCATCTCGGCTGGGAGTTGCCTGACGGTCTGCGCGTGTTATAATGAGCGAGCGCTCACTTTCCTAGGGAAGGGGTCCCCCTGTTGCCCAAGGTCACGGCACAACACAAGGAGACCCGCAGGCAATCGATCCTCGACGCCGCACAGGCCGTGTTCGTCGAGAAGGGCTACCAGCTCGCGACGATCGACGAAGTCGCCGCCCGCAGCGGCCTCAGCGTCGGGGCGCTCTACCGCTATTTTCCGACGAAGAGCGACATGATGCTGACGCTGCTCGAGGAACGGCTGGGGCGCACCCCTGAGCTCTTTCGCCGCCTGACCATGCACGCGGAGGGCGCTTGGCAGCGCCTGAGCCTCTGCGTGGATCTCTTTGTCATGGCCCTGCGCGTCCGCCACCCCGGTACGGGCCGGCTGCTTCTGGTGGCCTGGGGCGAGGCCCTGCAGGATCGGACGGTGCGTATTGGCCTCCAGCAGCGATTCTCGGACCTTCTCGGCTACATGAAGAGCGTGGTCGAGGAAGGGATCGCGAGCGGCGAGTTTCGCTCGGACGCCGATCCCGCCGCCCTCGCGGCGCTTCTCGTCTCCCTGGCCGACGGCGTGACCCTGTCGTGGTCCATCGCCACCCCTGGCGTCGATGTCCGCCGGATGCGGGGAACGGTCCTCGGCATGCTCCGAGCCTACCTGATTTCGTCGCGTGTGGGGGAGGAATAGGGCCCATGCAGCGTCGCGTGGTCATCACAGGAATCGGACTCGTCACCCCCCTTGGCAATTCGAAGGACGCCAACTGGCAAGCCATCCTCGCTGGACGGTCCGGTGTCGGTCCGGTCACCCGGTTCGATGCATCGCCCTTGCCTTGCCGGATCGCCGGCGAGGTCAAGGACTTCGACCCGACCTCCGTTCTCGAGCCCAAGGAGGTCCGCCGCTACGACCGCTTCATCCATTTGGCCATGCAGTCCACGGCGGAGGCCATCGCCGACGCCGGCCTCAAGTTCTCGGACGACCTCTGCGAGCGCACCGGCGTGATCTTCGGCAGCGCCATGGGTGGACTCACAACCATCCTGGACACGGACGCGGTGCTGCGGGAGAAGGGTCCCGCGAGGGTGACGCCGTTCCTGTCCCCCGGCTGCGCGATCAACATGGCCGCCGGGATCATCTCGATCAGGTGGGGTTTGAGGGGTCCCAACTACGCCACGGCGTCGGCCTGCTCGACATCAGGGCACGCCCTGGCCGACAGCCTCTATGCGATCCAGCGGGGCGACGCCGACGTCGTCGTGACCGGAGGCAGCGAGGCGGTGCTGACCGAGCTCACGATGGCCTCCTTCGCTTCGGCCAAGGCGCTCTCCACCCGCAACGATCAACCCTGGGCGGCATCGCGTCCCTTCGACCGCGGTCGCGACGGCTTTGTCCTGGCCGAAGGCAGCGCGACGTTGATCGTGGAAGAGCTCGAGCACGCCCGGAGGCGCGGGGCCCGGATCTACGCCGAACTTGCCGGGGCCGGCATGACGGGGGACGCCTACCACATCACCGCCACGGACCCCGAGGGGGCCGGCGCGGCCAGAGCCATGCGCCGAGCGCTCGAAACGGCCGAAGTACCGCGGGACGAGGTCTCGTACATCAACGCGCACGCCACATCCACCGACATCGGCGATGTCAGCGAGACGAACGCGGTCAAGTCTGTCTTCGGCCAAGGTGCCTACAGCCTGGCCGTCAGCTCGACCAAGTCGATGACGGGCCACCTCCTCGGGGCGGCCGGCGGCGCGGAAGCTGCCTTTACCGCCCTCGCGCTTTACCATCAAGTCTTGCCGCCGACCATCAATCAGGAAGAGCGCGATCCCGTATGCGATCTCGACTACGTACCGAACGCGCCCAGAGACGCTAGGATCACGGCCGCGCTCTCGAACAGCTTCGGCTTCGGCGGAGCCAACATCGCCCTCGCGTTCAAGCGCTTCGTATAACTGTTCGTCCCGATCCTGACATCGGGGCACACGCGTCGTCTTGTTCGACGACACATGTGCCCTTGTTTCTTTGCACGGGCCTCGGGTGGCCTTCCCATGGGGCATCGCGACTTTGCGTCGAGGCGAGGGGCGGGTGGACGCTTGACCGGCTCCGGCCCGTCCGGAAGGTTCCTTGACACACCAAAGCGACGGCTGTACGGTCGAGTCGTCTGGAAGGCATATCCATCAAGGCGGCATTCCTCTCAGACGCGCTACGGGCGACCAAGGGTCGCCCAAGGAGGTGGAGCAGCGTGAGAAGGCCGTCCCGGTCGCTCTCCTTGGCCGTCGCTTTGGCCGCGGTTCTCGTGGGCAGCTGGTCGTGCTCGGCGGTGTCCCCGCTGGCCCGCGCATCCGCGCGGCCAGCGACCGATTACCTCCCTGCAGGCTCCCAGCCGGCAACGTTCGCGAGCTTCCCCGAGATCGCCGTACATGCCGTGCCTTCGGTTCCGCCCTATCGTGTGGCGGCGGATCTGAAGAACGTCACCAACGCCTCGCTCTTTCACCTACCCCCGCAGGCCATGGCTCTCTTGGCGAAGAACGGCTTTGTCGTCCTACCCGGCGGAGACCCGGAGTATTTTCAGACCTACGAGATGAACCAGTACTCCCAGATTCCTAGTTTCGTGACGACCGACGCCATGCTGCACAACTACCACCTCTATTTCGACCACCTCTTGAGGATGGTCGAGGAGAAGAGTCTGGTTCCCGACCTGCGCCGACTTACGGAGACGATGCTCTCGAGCTCGATCGCCCAGTACGACTCCCTCAAGGGCACCATCTGGGACAACGCTGCCAGGCGCAACGTGGCCTACTTTGCGGTGGCGGCCAGCCTCCTCGGTTCAAAGGCCCCTGTCCCTGCCGCCGTCCGGGCGCCGGTCTCGCAGGAACTGCGTCTGATCAAGGCGCACAGCGGGATCGCGCCGTCGCCGGTGATGGCCATCGGCGAGCCTCAGGCCACACGCCAAGGCCCCAAGGAAGACTACACGCAGTTCGTTCCCAGGGGGCATTACACGAGGGGAGCCGCTCTGCAGGAGTATTTCAGGGCCATGATGTGGTACGGGACTCTTGATTTCCGGCTGGACAACCCCGGCGAGACCCGCTCGGCCGTCCTGATGACGCTGGCGGCGGCGCGCAACGACAAGAACAGGGACTGGGCCGCGGTTTACGGCACGAGCAGCCTCTTTGCCGGCTGGAGCGACGACCTGACACCAGGGCAGTACATGACACTGCTCCAGAAGATCTACGGGAGCGAGGTCGCCCAAAGAGACCTTACGCGGAGTCCGCTGAAGTTCACGGCCTTCGTGCGTGCGGCCCAGAGCTTGCCGGGTCCGCACATCGCTTCCATCCAAGTCCTGAACGCCAGTCCGGCGAACCGGAGCCAGGCCATCATGGGCTTCAGCTTCATGGGCCAGCGGTTCACACTCGACGCGGACATCATGCAGAACCTTGTCTACCCGGACGTTGGGCCGAACGCGCAAGGGCAGGAACGCATGCTGCCGAAGGGCCTGGACATTCCCGCGGCCATGGGGTCCGGTGAGGCCTACGCCACTTTGGAGAAGTCCGGGGACACGGGGTTCCAGAACTATCCCGCCAACATGACGAAGCTCCGCTCCTATCTGTCCGGGCTCCCGAAGACAGCCTGGACGGAGGACCTCTACACGGGCTGGCTCTACACCCTGGATGCCCTCCTGCCCGCGCGGGGGACCGGCTATCCCTCGTTCATGCAGAACAGCGCCTGGACGGACAAGGGGCTCGATACCTTTCTCGGCAGCTGGGCGGAGCTGAAGCATGACACCCTGCTCTACTCGAAGCAGGTCTACGCCGAGATGGGCGGGCCAGAGACTCCGGTAGACTTCCGGGGCTACGTCGAGCCGAATCCGGTCTTCTATGCGCGCCTCGCCGGCCTCAGCCGCATGACCGAACATAGTCTCGCGCAAAGCGGGCTCCTCGGGGCCCAGGACAAGACGAACCTGCAGCGGCTCTACGAGCTGTCGCTCGCCTTCGAGACCATCTCCGAGAAGGAACTCGCGAACCAGCCGCTGACAAACGGCGAGTACGACCTGATCAAGAGTTTCGGTGGGCAGCTCGAGCATTTCTGGCTGGACGCCCTGAAGGACGAGGGATACAGCGATCCTCACGACGCCTACGGCAATCCCGCCGAGACCATCGCCGACGTGGCGACGGACGCCTCGACCGGCACCGTGCTGGAAGAGGGGACCTACGGCACGTCGACGATCTACGTGGTGGTGCCGGTGGCCGGGACGCTCAGGATAGCGGTCGGCGCCATCTACCCGTACTGCGAGTTCACCGAGCCAGCCACCGACCGCCTGACCGACGCCGAGTGGCGGCACATGAACCCGAAGCCTGCCTTGCCCAACTGGACGAGCACGTTCACCGCTCCCGCGCTGCCGAATGACTGACTCCTTGGGCAAGGCGCTCCTGTTCCTTTGCCTGGTGGCCGCGGGCCTGGCCTTGCCGGCGCGCCTCTCCCACCAACTTGGGACGCAAGCGGCGTCCGAAAGCCGAACGGCCGACCTGGACGGGGATGGCGTCCCCGAGAGCTATACCCTGGCAAACGAACGCCTGACCGTAGTGGAGAAGGGCCGTGTGGTCTGGCGGAGCCCCGCGGACTGGCGCGTCGCCGCCTTCGTGATCGCCGACTCGACGAACACCGGCAGACCCGACCTGAACCTCGTGGTCTGGAAAAAGGGCAGCTATGGGGCCTACAGACCCTTCTGGTTCAAGGGCCCCGACGACGCCTACACCTGTCATCTGTACGTCTTCGACCTCTCGGCCGGCGCCATGAAGCCCGTTTGGATGTCGTCCGCCATCGAGCCGCCGATCCTGCACCTCAAGATCTGCCGGGCCACTCCCGACGGGCGCGATGACCTCGTGGTCACTGAAGCCACAGGGCTCGGCGAGACGACGCGGACGACCGTCTGGCGGTGGGACACGTGGGATTTCTATCGGACCGATCACCACGGTGGCTGGAGCTCATGCGCGTAGGGCGGCGACGAATGCTCGCCTTTCTCCTAGTTCTATGTTCGATCGCCTCTGGGACGGCCGCGGGCGCTGGGCGTTCAGTCCAGGGGGCAGCCCCGGTGCATATCACCGTGGCCGCGGTGGGCGACCTGCTGATCAACCGGGGTGTCCTCGACTCGGCCTACAACGCCAGCGACGGCGCCTTCGACTTCAGCCCCATCTTCACGGCGACGGTCCCTTATCTCAGAAGCGCGGACTATAGCGTGGCGAACCTCGAGACGCGCCTCGCGGGGTCGGCCTTCGGCTACAGCGGGTATCCCCGCTTCAACACCCCGGACTCCCTGGCGCCCGCCGTCCGGCGGGCCGGCATCAAGCTCCTCGCGACGGCCAACAACCACAGTCTCGACATGGGCTGGCCAGGAATCGTCCATACGCTGCAGACGCTATCCGGCGCTGGCCTCGCGCACATCGGCACCTATGGCTCCAGGGCCGCGGCGGCGCGTCCCTTCATCGTGGACGTCAAAGGCATCAAGCTCGCCTGGCTCAACTACACGGCCGTCACCAACGGGCTGCCCCTTCCCCCCGGGAAGCGGTTCGCCCTCAACGTGTGGAATCCCAGGGCGGCCGCCACCGCCATCCGCCGGGCACGGCGGGACGGAGCCGACCTGGTGATCGTGGTCATGCACTGGGGCACCGAGTACCAGCGCACGCCAAGCGCCGTCCAGAGGCGGATCGCGCGCGACCTGGCCGCCGACGGGGCGGACGTCGTCATCGGCTCGCACCCCCACGTGGTGCAGAAGGTCTCGGCCGTCACGGCCACCGAGGCGAACGGATCGCGGCACAGGTGCCTCGTCGCCTACTCCCTCGGCAACTTTATCGCCGATCAGCAGGGGCGCTACACGGACTGCGGCATCATCCTGTATCTCGACATCGTCAAGGACAAGGCCGGCACGAGGGTGGCAAAGGTGCGCTACCTCCCGGTCTGGGTGGAAAAGAGGCCGGCCGGCGAGATCTACACGTTCAGGGTGCTGCCGGTGCTCTCTGCGGCGGCGGTAGTGGCGGACAGTTCCCTGAGCCAAAGCGAGAGAACTAGGATGCTCGAGGCCTGGACCGATACGGCCGCCTTGCTGCGGGACCCCCTGCTCGGCATCGGGCCTTTCGGGACGCAGGGTGCCGCTGGGCACTGAGAAAGAGGCGGCGGAGCACCCGAAGGCGCTCCGCCGCTCGGCTCATGCTTCTCCTACGGTCGGGTGATCGTCACGAGCCGCACGAGGCCCTCCCCGATCAGCCAGTAGACCGCCATCGCGACCAGCGTGAACAGCTCGAATCGCGAGATGCCGTACATCACGGTGTAGCCGAACAGCGTGAAGAACGGGCTCACGAACGGCAGGGACCAGCTGTAGATCAGATGCGCAAAGGCGTTCAGAGGATTGGCTCCCAGAAGCGCCAGGATGAATCGGAAGGCAAGGAGCACCAGCAGGACCCTGTCGACGTATCGAATTACCCTCACCGCCACCGGAAGGTGTCAAGCCCCTTCAGACAGATCGGTCAACTAATTCGGTGAACATCAAGGCGTGTCGTCAGGCCGGTTGATCCACACGGTCGACTCGAGGCTGCGAGGTCGCGGCGGGCCGTGTTTGAAG
>JAJZAT010000038.1 GCA_021799275.1 Bacillota bacterium | reverse complement strand
TGAACAGCCTGTCCCCGATTCTGAACGGCGGGTCCCATCGCGAGTTCGTTGCCTACCACCCCGAACTTACGATGCTACGCCTGCCTCACATTGTCAACCGCCTGCACTCTGCTCGCGGACGGCTCCTTAGACCCGAGGACGCCTCCCTGTAGGTCGGGTCGCGCTCGAGCACCACCACCTCCAGCCCCGGCGCCTTGCGCAGCAGCCAGAACGCGGTCGCCTGCCCGACCACGCCGCCGCCGATCACCAGCACGTCGCAACGACGCATGGCAACGCCTCCCCCTGGCGTCATGGCGCAAGTTTCGCGAGGGGCCGCGCCGTTCCTGCGTCATCCGGCCAGCGCTGGCAGGCCCACGGTGGCCGCGGGGCGAACATCCGGCCCGGGGGGACACGCTTTGCATCGAGCGGGGGCTCTGGGACTCGCGCTGCTCGCCGTGCTGCTCGCGGCCGCCATCCTGCTGCCGCCCGCCGCCACCGGATCGCACAAGACGGTGCGGCCGTTTCTGGTCTACTATGGCGGCCCGGGCCCCGAATCGCCCGCACGGCCGCAGACGCTAGCCCGGCGTCTGCAGGGTTATCCCGTGGTGGTGCTGGGCCTCGCGAGCGCGTACCCTGCCTTCGCGGCCAAGGTGGTGCGGCTCATGCCGCACACGACGTTCTACGGCTACGCGGACACGGGCCATGTCACCTTCGCCCACGTCGCCAGGCGGCTCGAGCTGCTCCATCGCGTCGGCATGCAGGGCGTGCTGCTGGACGAGATCGGCACGGGTCTCAGCGCGAGCCGGGCGGACCTGCGGCGGATCGTCCTGCTGGCGCAGCGCGACGGGCTGCGCGTCATGCTCAACGCGTGGGACCCGAGCGACGTCCTGTCCCTGCCGCTGCGACCCCGCACCGACGGGGTGCTCTGCGAGAACTGGGTCTACAGCGGCGGCGCCTGGGTGCAGCGCGACGCGGCGGTCTACGCGGCCTTGCGCAGGCTGGAGCGGCGGCATGTGCTCGTCTTCATGATCGCGACGACGAAAGGCGTTCCGTCGCCGGCCGCGCCGCCCGCGGCGGGCATCTCGGCCACCGCGCGCGCCGTGTTCGGCAACTATCTCTCGCTCTCGGACCCTGTCTATTCCGCGGACAACGACGCCATTTTCCCGGCGTCCACACTCCGTCGCCAGCTGCGGCGGCTCGCCTTCTGAACGGTCGCGTCCTAACGCGTGGCACCCGCCACGGGCCTCTCGCCCCGGCCGCCTCGCACCTGCCCGTCGCCCTCGACGATGTACTTGTAGCTCGTCAGCTCGCGCAGGCCCATCGGTCCTCGCGCGTGCAGAACCTGCGTCGAGATGCCGATCTCGACACCGAAGCCGAACTCGTGCCCGTCGGTGAACCTCGTCGAGGCGTTGTGGTAGACGACGGCGGCGTCGACCCCTTCAAGGAAGCGCCTCGCCGCCTGACGGTCCTCTGTGACGATCGCTTCCGAGTGGCGCGTGCCATAGCGCGCGATATGCTCCATCGCGCCGTCGACGCTGTCGACCACGCGAACCGCCAGGATCGGGGCGAGGTACTCGGTGGCCCAGTCCACGTCCGTGGCCGCGCAGAGGGCGAGCCCAGGGACGCCCTCGAGCTCCCGCAGGGTCGCTGGACAGCCCCGCACCTCCACCCCCGCCTCGGCCAGCTCCGCGCCGAGCTCCGGCAGGAACCGCTCTGCCACGTCGCGGTGCACGAGCAGCGTCTCCATGGCGTTGCAGACGGACGGACGCTGGCACTTCGCGTTGAGCACGATGGCCCGCGCCTTCGCGAGGTCCGCGGCGCAGTCGACGTAGACGTGGCAGTTGCCGACGCCCGTCTCGACGACGGGCACCCGGGCATGCTCCGCCACGTACTGGATGAGGCCCGCGCCGCCGCGCGGAATGACAAGGTCCACGAGTCCGCGCGCGGTGATCAGGTGCCCCACCGTATCGCGCCCGCCCTGATCGAGCAGCTGGATCGCATCGCTCGGTACGCCGGCCACCGCAAGACCCTGGTGCATGGCCGCCACGAGCGCCCTGTTGGAGCCGAGGGCATCGCTGCTGCCCCGCAGCACCGCGGCGCTGCCCGCCTTGAAGGCGATGGCGGCCGCGTCGACCGTGACGTTCGGCCTCGACTCGTAGATCATCGCGACGACGCCGATCGGCACGCGCACCTTGGCGATGCTGAGGCCGTTGGGCCGCATGATCCTCTCGATCTGCTCGCCGATCGGATCCTCGATCGCCGCCACGGCCTCGAGTCCCTCGACCATCGCGCGGATCCGGCCGCTGTCCAGGCGCAGGCGGTCCAGGCGAGCCGCAGCCATCCCGGACTGGCGCCCAAGAGCCATGTCCCGGGCGTTCGCCGCAAGAATCTCGCCTTGGGCGCGCAAGATGGCCTCGCCCATCGCCGCCAGCGCCCGATCCTTGCGCAGGCTCGAAAGCCGTCCCAGGAGGGGCAGCGTTCCCCGAGCCGCCAGGAGCCGCTCCTCGACGTAGCGGGCGAGATCCTCCGCGACCACGTCGGCCCTATCCCTGCTCCAGTCCATCGCCCGGCTCCCTCCCCGCCATCACCATCGTCCGGTGCTGCACCACCCGTACCGCCCGCCGGGCGGGCCGGTCTTGCTGGGCCAGCCAGCGCATGAGGTCCTGCGCGCCGAGCATCGCCGTGCCGCGCGCGATGACGCGGTCGGCCGTCGTCGCGAGTTCCACCACGTCGCCGGCCTGGAACGCGCCGCGGCAATCCTTGATGCCGGGCAGCAGCAGACTTGCCTGGCGCTCCTGCACGGCCTGCGCCGCGCCATCGTCCAGGATCAGGCGGCCGCGCGGGCGCGCGCCATAGCGCAGCCAGACCTGATGCCGGGGACCCGGGTCCGGGTGGGCCCGAAAGCGCGTGCCGACGCCCTCGCCCTCCAGCACTCGCCGGAGCACACCCCGCTCGGTGCGAGCGATCACGGTGTCGACGCCGGCGGCGGTCGCGATGCGCGCCGCCGAAAGCTTCGTGCGCATGCCCCCCGTGCCCACGCCGCTGCCCGGCCGACCGGCCGCGGCCTGCAGTTCGGGCGTCCAGGCCTCGACCACGTCGATCCGCTGCGCGCCCGACGCCCGACGCGGGTCCTGGTCGTAGAAGCCGTCGATGTCGGTCAGCAGCACGAGCAGGTCCGCTCCGGCCACAACGGCCAGGAGAGCCGCCAACGTGTCGTTGTCGCCGATCTTGAGCTCATCCGCCGCCACCGTGTCGTTCTCGTTGACGATCGGCATCGCGCCATGGCGCAACAAGGCCCCCAGCGCTGCGCGCAGGTGCCTTACGCGGCTCGGGTGCTCGAGTTCCGCGCGGCTCAGGAGCACCTGGGCCACCTCGATGCCGAGCGGCAGGAAAGCCTCCCGATAGGCCTCCACGAGTCTTCCCTGACCGACGGCGGCGGCCGCCTGCCTCTCCGCGACCGTCACCGCACCGGGCCGCAGCCCGAGCGGGGCGAGTCCTGCCGCCACCGCGCCGGACGATACCAGCAGCACTTCCGCACCCGAGGCGCGCAGGCTTGCGGCCTCATGGGCGACCAGCCCGAGCCGCCCGGCTTCCACCCCGCCGTCCGCGCCGACGAGGCTGCTTGAACCCACCTTCACGACGACCCGCAGCCGCTTCATCGGTTTCCTCCAGGCGGCCGTCGCCGCTGCATTATATGCATACTTATACGCTACGGCTCCGGGGCCGTCAAGCGCCGACATGCTGATTTTGCCCAACTCACACCGCACAGCCTCGCTTCGCGCGAGCCGGGGGCAATCCTGCATATCTTTCGCTTTGTATGCGTCCTGGCCCCGTCGCCTTGCCAAACAGGTCCAGCGGGGCGATGATACGGCAATAGGGGGAATCCCATGTTCAAGCGCCACGACCTTGACCGCGACTCGCTCGACTTCTGGCGGCACCAGCGCCGTGCGGCTCAGCGCAGTCGCGGCCGGGGCAGCTTTCCCTACGGCTCAAGCGGCAACCGTGCCACCATCGCCCTCATCGTCCTCTGCGTCGTCGGGACATTCCTCCCGTCCTCCATGCTGGCCGCGGTCTACGCCCTGCCTGCCGGTATGGTCTGGCTCGCCCTCGTCTCGACGATCATTCCGGGCGGACTGCTGGGCCTGATCTTCATCGGGCTCTTCATCTGGATGCTTGGCTCGCAGCTCGAGCCGCTCGACGCCACATGGAAGTACGTCGTCCTCTTTGTCGTCGCTGGAACCCTCGGCTCGCTCGCGGGCGACCTCGTCGCCGGCGGAGTCATGCTCGGGTCGGTCGCCGCCTTCGGCCTGGCCGGCGGCTACGCCTACGTGATGTGGGCACACCAGTGGACCGACCAGGGCGGTGTCTGGCGCTGGGTGCTCGGCCTTCTGGCGCTGAACGCCATCCTGTCGTTCCAGGCCGCGTCGATCGTGGCCATGGTCGTGTCCTTTGTGGTGGGTTTCGCGTTCAGCTACGCCACGCGTTTCGGCGGGTAGGACCACGCGGCGCAGGGGCCTCGTGCCGCGACGTCGCGCGGATGCGGAAATAGGGCGAGAGCGGCGCGCAGGGTCGCCGCTCTCGCCCGTTGTCCGCTAGAGTGCCAGGTCCCGCAGCCAGTCCCCGATCTGGGACGCCGCCCACACCGGCTTGTCCGCCACGAGGCTATGCAGGCCCCCGGCCGCCTCGCGCACCTCGACCGCAGGGTTCTCGGCGAAGATGCCGCGGCTCACCGTGTTGTCGGTGATCGGATCGCCTCCGCTGAGCAACACGAGGGTCGGCTGGGACCAGGCGGGATCCGGAATCGTCAGGCTGCGCTGCTCCACCATCATGCGCAGCAGGAACGCCAAAGTGTAGCGGCGGTTGCACATGGGATCGCGCATGAAGGCCCGGCCGACCGAAGGGTCTTCGGTGATGCCCTCGGCGGGCAGGGCCCGCAACGGACGCAGCCAGCCGAAGGCCGGCAGGCCGATCTTCTCGAGGATCCACCAGGCCGCGGGCGACGGGCGGTAGAAGATGCCGAAGGCAGGCGACAGGAAGATGCACGCCGACGGGTGGATCAGGCCCGCCTTGACGGCCGAGTAGGCCAAGAGCCCTCCGTAGCTCTCACCGGCCGCCATGACCGGCAGATTCGACCCGCGCGACATGGCTGCGAACGCCCACTCGGCGTCGGCGAGCGCCTCGGACCACGAACGTGTGTAACCGCGGGTACCGCCCGAGCGGCCGTGGCCTCGCAGGTCCGGCAACCAGGACTCGATGCCAAGCGCCGCGAGGCGCAGCGCAAACGGCACGTAATACTCCGAATGCACCAGGGAGGCGTGCAGCAGAAGCAGCCGCGCTCTGGGCTCGGGCGGCCGCACCCGCCTCAGGAAGAGATCAGGTGCGCCGGGGCGGTCAAGAAAGCCGATCTCCACATCCGTGTGGGCTGGATAGGCGACCGCCCGCTCGGGGCCTGTCGCCTGGTCGATCTGTGGCTTCCAGGCGTTCTCGCGCATGTCCGCTCCTCCGCGCTTAGGCCGGCCGGCAACGCAGCCGGCCATTTTCCGCCAACGGGCCACCGCTATTGTAGCGCTCGCGTGCTGTCGACAGCGGTCAGGGCAGCTTGCTCGGCAGCGACGTCTTGATCTTGGCCTTGGCGGTCAGCTTGTTGAGGTAGTTCTGGATGGCCGTCTGCGAGTTCTGCTGGCCGAGGTAGCTCTTGATCTCGGCCTGCACCGCGCTCAAGGGCTGCGTCGACGCCTTCTTGATGCCCAGGAGCTTGATGATGTGGTAGCCGTACTGCGAGTGGACGACCGGGCTCAGCTGCCCCACCTTGGTCAGTTTCGCCGCCGCATTGGCGAACGCCGTGACGTAGGTGCTCAGGGGCTGGTAGCCGAGGTCGCCGCCGTTCTTGGCCGATGCCGTGTCCGTCGAGTACTTCTTCGCGAGCGTGGAGAAGGATGCGCCCTGCTGCAGCTGGGCCAGGATCGAGTCGGCCTGGCTCTTCGTCTTGACGAGGATGTGCGCGAGGTCGTACTCCTCGGGCGTCTCAAACTGCGACAGGTTGCTCTTGTAGAAGGCCTGCACCTGCGCCTGCGTCACAGCCGCCGCTGGCGCCACCTTCGCGAGGTAGCCCTGCAGCAGTGTCGCGGTGGACGCGTAGTCGTTCAGGTCCTGCTGCGTGACGCCATCCTTCTTCATGGCCTTCTGCAGCGCGGACTTGCTGCCGTAGCTCGACGCGAGGAAGCTCTGCAGCTGCGACTCGCTCGTGCTGATCTCCTTCTTGGAGACGGTGAACTTCGCTTTGGCGGCCTCCTGCGCGACCAGGTACTCGGTCGCGATCTCCTTCGTCTCGGAGACCCAGGTCGCACGCTGCTTCAGCTGGGATCCAGCCTGCGGGTCCAGCACCTTGATCACGTTGATCCTGGTCTCAACCTGGGCCTGCGTGATGGGGTGGCCGTTCACCGTTCCCCAAGTGGCCGACGCTGCGCTCGTCTGGGTGCCGCAGCCCGCGATGAGCAGGGCGCCTCCGAGCGCGAGCGGCAGCAGTTTGGCAAGTCGGGTCAACACGTCAACTCCTCTTCTGCGCGCGTGCGGTGGCAGCACCTGCATCGCGGGCATGACATGTCACTTATCTTATCGCAAACGTCTGAGGATTGTCCGAGAGTCGCTAAGATGTTGCAGGCATCTTCTGCCTGGGCCGAGAACGAAAGTTCGACATCCCGGGCCGCCGGGCCGCGCGGCTGCCCGTGCGCGTGCCCGCCCCTTCGACGCGAGGTGGTTTTCGTGTGGCAGCTTGCGATCCCCGTCTGGCAGCTCGTCCTGCGCTCCGCCGTCATCTACGTCCTGCTCCTGCTCGGGCTACGCCTCTTCGGCAAGCGCGAGGTCGGCCAGTTCACGCTCTTCGACCTGGTCCTCGTGCTGCTGGTGGCCAACGCCGTGCAGCCGGCCATCACGGGACCGGACACGTCGCTCACGGGGGGCTTCGTCATCACGCTCACCCTGTTCGGTCTGAACGCGATCGTGGCGGTCCTGCGCTTCCGCAGCCCGATGATGCGCAGGCTAACCGAGGGCCGCGCCACGGTGATCGCCCGCGACGGCGAATGGATCGACGCTGCGCTGCGGCACGAGGGTCTCGAACCCGAGGACTGCCTCATGGCCCTGCGCGAACACGGTTTCGCCAGCGTGGACGACGTGGCTCTGGCCGTGCTGGAAACCGACGGCACGATCTCGGTCGTGCCGCGCGACCAGGATGTGCGCAGGGGGCGACGCCGGGTGCGCTCGCGCAGGCTGCAGTAAGGCGCGTGCCGTAAGCCGGCCCGCGCAAAGGGGCATCATACCTGTCTCGGGAAGGTGATGCCGTGCGCGGGACCGTACGACCGTTGCTCGCGGCGATCGAGGCCATGGGCCTGCTCGCCGCCATGGCGGGCTGCGGCACGGGTCAGAGCAAAGGCGCCGCCAACGCCTTCGCCTTCCGCATGTCCTGTGCGCCATGCGCGCGAACGGCTATGGGCACGCCGCGCATATCCTCGACCTGACAGCACTGGACCATAAGTTCCTGGGCAGAAGGAGCATGGAAAAGACAGGAGACCCTGCGCCCGTCTCGCGACAGGACCACGAAATCGGCTCCTAGGACCCCTGTTCCGCCCGACGGCAGGCCGTACACTCAAGGCGACGGCGTACCGACATGGACAGGAGCAGGTGCGCCGAAGGAGGCGGGTCCGGCGGGCTACAGCCTGCCGGGCGAACGACATGAAGACACAACCGCTGCCGCAAGGCGCCGCCCGAACCTGGGCAACGCTCCTCCACATCTCTGGACTGGTTGGCTTCTTTCTCTCGCCGCTCGGCGTCCTCTTGCCGCTCGCGATCTGGGGAGCCTATCGCCACCGCGACGCCGAGATCGACCTGCAGGGGCGCCTCGTTTTGAACTTCCAGCTCTCGATGCTCGTGTACCTTCTGGCCGGTGTCGTCCTGCTGCTGCTGATGTCCGGTGTGGTCATCGTCGTGTTCGTCGCCGCCGCGGAGCTCTACTGCGGCATCGACGCCGCGGCGCACGCGGCGCGCGGCGACATCTACAACTACCCCCTGAGCCTCCGGTTCCTGAGCGTCGGTCCCCACGTGCACGGACTGCACGTCGCCTGAACGACGCGCGAGAGGGCGAGGTCCGCCGCGGCGGACCTCGCCCTCAGCCTGTTCCCTACCTTCTCCGCGGGGGCAGGGGCGGCCGCGCCTTGCGCGGATGTCCCTCGAGTTTCGGGCGAGACGGCGACCGTTCCGCCAGGAGGCGCATGCCTTCGGCGATCGCGGCCCTGAGCTGCGGGTCGCGACCGGCGGCGTAGTCCTGCGGGCGGTAGACGGCCGGGATGTCCGGATCCGTGCCGTAGTTCTCCACGCCCCAGCCGACGTTCTCGAACCAGAACGAGAACTCGGGCTGGGTCACCACCGTCTGGTCCACCAGGGCGTGGCGCGGCCAGATGCCGATCACCCCGCCCCAGGTGCGCTGCCCCACCAACGGTCCGATGCCCATCATCTTGAACGCGTGGCTGAAGATGTCCCCGTCCGATCCGGCGTGCTCATCCGTGATGCCGACGATCGGGCCGAGCACGCTGTCGTCCGGATAGGGCTCCGGCGCGCCCCAGCGCGGCAGGTCGTAGCCGATGCGGCGCCGCGCGAGCTTTTCGAGGAGCAGCGGCGACACGTTGCCGCCTCCGTTGTAGCGCACGTCGACGATCAGCCCGTCCCGCAAGGCCTCGGTGCGGTAGTGGCGGAAGAACTCCGAGAAGCCCCAGGCCTGCATGTTCGGCACGTGCACGTAGCCGAGCCTGCCCTGGCTCTCGCGGTGCACCTCCGCGCGCATGGCCGTCACCCAGTCCCTGTAACGCAGCATCTGCTCGTCGCCCCGGGCCCGCACCACAACGCGCCGCTTCTCGTCCTGGCCGCGCAAGAGCTCGAGCTCCACCTCCTGGCCCGCCAGGTGGACGAGCGCACGCCCGGGCGGCGTTGCCGCGTCAAGGCGCACGCCGTTGACCGCGACCAGGCGATCCCCGACCCGTACGTCGACGCCGGGCGAACGCAAGGGAGCGCGGTAGCGGTCGTCCCAGCCATCGCCCACGGGCAGGCTCTCGATGCGGTAGCCCGAGCCGTCCCAGCGGAAGTCCGCGCCGAGCTGGCCGACATGGTAGTCGGGAGCGGGCCGATAATCGCCGAAGAGCTCGTAGGCGTGCGACGTGCCGAGTTCGCCCTGCATCTCCCAGATGACGTCCGAGAGTTCGCCGCGGGTGGAGACGCGTCGCACGAGCGGCTGGTAGCGCCGATAGACCTCGGGCCAGTCGACGCCGCACATGTCGGCGGACCAGTAGTTCTCGCGCATCAGCCGCCAGGTCTCGCGCAGCATCTGTTCCCATTCCGTGCCCGGTTCCACCGACACCTTGACCCGTCCGAGGTCCAGGAGGCCGGACTCCCTGCCGGTTTTGTCGCCAGCCTTCTCGTCCGGCTTGGCACCTGCCGCGAGGACGCGGATCTGCTGGCCCGAGCGCAGGGTCATCCGCCGTTGCCGGCTATCCAGCTGGAACGACGTCAGGTGCTCCGCGATCTTCTCCTCGTGCTGGCGGCCAAGGTCGTAGGACATGAGCGTCCACGGCTGGTCGGGCTCGAGCGACAGGCTCTCCTGGCCGAGTTCGCCCTCGGCGTCGCGCACGGTGTAGAGAACCTTGCCGCCAAGACCCGCGACCTGCCCGTAGATCCCATCCTTCACGGGGAAGGCGACAATGCGCTCGGATAGCCCCTCGAACTCGATCTCGGGATCACTCGGCTGGTCGTCCCCGTGCTCCGCCGGCTCCTTCTCGGTCTCCGCGCCGCCGGACGGCTTGCCCTCCGGCTCGGGCAGGGGCTCGAAGGGCGAGCGCAGATCCTGTCGCAGCGTGAGGAGGTAGGGACGCATGCCGTGCGGGAACCCGAGATCGAACACGAGCTGGTCGCGCACCGGATTGTAGACGCGCTCCGAAAGGAAGTAGAGGTACCGGCCGTCGGGGTCGAAGGCAGGGCGGACATCGGCGAGGACCGGCTGCGTCGCGCGGTGCAGCTGCCCGTCCTCGAGATCGTAGACCATGATCGCGGTCGTCCGCTCGGAGTCCGGGAAAGCGCAGGCGAGGTAGCGTCCCGCGGGCGACCAGCTGAGGTCCTGGATCTGGCCGAAGTCGCTTTCCGCCGCGAGCCGCCCGTCTCCCGTCGCGAGATCGACCACATGCAGGCGCCGGCGCACCGTCGCGACCGCCACCTTGGCTCCGTCGGGCGAAGCGCTGAGCTCCGTCACGAGCCCAAGATCGAGCCCCGCGAAGATGGTCTTGACGCTGCCGTCGCCGCCCAGCACCGCGAGGCTCTCCTCACCATCGACGTCGACCGCCGCCACCATGTCGCCGCTCTGACCCAGGAACCGGCCGAGACGCACGCGTGCGGCGGACGCCCCGACGCGCACGGCCGGGCCTTCCCAGGTGCCCATCTGCCAGAGCTGGCCGCGCGTCGTGATCGCGACACGGTGACCCTCCGGATGCAGATCGTAATCCTCCAGGTACTGTCCGGCCGCCACGAAGCGCCGTTCGCGCTGCGTGCGCTGGCCGGGATAGTCCACCTCCACCCGCTCGCTGTCGCTGCCGATCAGGAGCCGGTAGAGCTCGCCGCCCGCGAAGTACACGAGCCTCTCGCCATCCGACTGCAGGCCCCGGGCGTAGTACTCCTCGTGGTCGGTGTGGCGCCTGAGATCGTCCCCCTCGGCCGTCACGGAGTAGACGTTGCCGACACCCTCGTGGTCGGAAAGGAAGAAGAGCCGTCCCCCTGCGAAGGTGGGCGATGCGAGGTTGCCGTCCATCTCGAGGCGCCGGAAGTCTCCCGTGCCCTTGGGATCAAGCCAGATCTGCCCGACCGTGCCGCCACGGTAGCGCTTCCAGCGGGCCGGTTCCCCGACGTTGCGGCCGATCGCCAGCGCTCCGCTCTCGCCGTAGGCCACGGCGTTCGCGAGGCCGTAGGGCAGGCGGACACCCTCGCCGCCCTCCGGCGAGATGGCGAAGAGTTCCTGCCAGCCCGGGAACGGCCGACCCGCGCTCGAGGCGAAGACGATTTCCCCGCCTGGCGTCCAGCCGCACACGACGGCGGGCGCGCCGAGCCATGTCAGCCGCCGCAGGGGTCCTCCGGCCGAGTCCATCACGTAGACCTCGATGTCGCCTTCCTCGCGGCCGGAGAACGCGAGAAGCCGGCCGTCCGGCGAAACGAAGGGACGCATCGTCGCGCCGCGTCCCGCGGTGAGCCGCTCGGCCCGTCCGCCCGCGAGCGGCACGCGCCAGATGTCGTCCTCGCTGACGAAGTAGAGCCAATCCCCATGCACCGAAGGCCAGCGGTAGTAGCCGCCATCCTGCATCGCGTTGCCTCCCATGTCGCCTTGCATTCCCTGAGGAGTTATGCTCCCCGTCCCCGATTCCTGCGGCAGGAACGGAGAGCGCGGCGCAGTAGAGCCTCAGGAGGTGCGGCCTTTGGACCTATCCAGTGTGCCTATGGAAGCGGAGGGGCTCCGCGACGAGATCCTGCGCTGGCGCAGGCACCTGCACAGGCACCCTGAACTCTCCTTCCACGAGCGCGAGACCTCGGCCTACATCGCCGCGGAACTGGCGGCGATGCCCGGCGTCCTGGTCTCGCGCCCTACCGCGACCAGCGTGCTCGGGCGGCTGGAGGGCCGGCGGCAAGGGCACCGGGTGGCCCTGCGGGCCGACATCGACGCGCTCCCGGTCGTCGAGGAGACAGGCCTGCCGTTCGCTTCGGAACACCCTGGCGTGATGCACGCCTGCGGCCACGACGGCCACGCCGCCATGCTGCTCGCCGCCGCCTCGCTGCTGTCGCGGCGACGCGAGGATCTCGCGGGCGAGGTCCTCTTCGTCTTCCAGCACGCGGAGGAACTCGGGCCGGGCGGCGCCCAGGAGATCGTCGACACGGGCGTCCTCGCGGGCGTCGACTGCGTTCTTGGCCAGCATCTCTGGCTGCCGCTCGACGCGGGCAGAGTCGGCCTTTCGGGAGGTCCCCTCACGGCCGCCGTGGACTCCTTCGACGCGACCGTCTGCGGGCGGGGCGGCCACGCGGCACAGCCGCACCTGACGGTCGACGCCGTGGTGCTCGCGGCCCAGGTGGTGCTCATGTGGCAGACCATCGTCTCGCGCGAGCGCGACCCGCTGCTGCCGCTGGTTTTGAGCGTGACGCGCATCGAGGGCGGCCAGGCGGACAACGTCCTGCCGGACGAGGTCCACCTCGTCGGCACCGTCCGAAGCACCGATCCCGAGTTGCGCGAACGGGTCCTTGGGCGCATGGAGGAGATCCTCGCCGCCGTCACCTCCGCCGCTGGCGGCGGCTACCGTCTGGAGATCAGCCGTGGCTACGCGCCGGTGGTGAACGATCCGTCCCTCGCGCGGCGACTCGGTCCCATCCTGGCGGAGGTGCTTGGCCCCACGGCCGTGACACCTGCGACGCCGTCGATGGTCGGCGAGGACTTCTCGGCCTACCAGCAGGTCGCCCCCGTCTGTTTCTGGTGGCTCGGCGCGCGGAGCGAGGCGAAGGCGATCACGTACCCGCACCACCATGCGCGCTTCACGGTCGACGAGGATGTGCTGCCGCTCGGCGCCGCGGCCTTGGCCGGCGCCGCCCTCGGCCTACTGCAAGACCCGATGGAGGAATGATCGTGGCGAAGATCGAGCCCAGCCTGGCCCGCATCCAGTTCGGACGCCTCATACCCATGCGCGACGGCGTGCGCCTCTCCGCCGACCTGTACCTGCCCCTGGCCGAGGGACCGCATCCGGCCATCGTCCTGCGCACGCCCTACGTCAAGGCCGGACCGCGCTACACCGAGCGGGCCATGCGCTGGGCCAGGGACGGCTACGCCTTCGTGCTCGTCGACGTGCGCGGGCGCGGCGATTCCGAAGGAGACTTCCTCCCGTACCGCCGCGACGCCGACGACGGCTACGACGTGATCGAGTGGATCGCGGCCCAGCCTTGGTGCACCGGCGCCGTCGCCACCACCGGCGCCTCGTACTCGGGCCGGATCCAGTGGATCACCGCTCTGACGCGGCCGCCGCATCTCAAGGCGATGATCCCGATGGTCGCGCCCTCGGACACCTTCGTCGAGTTCCCGACCGGCGTGCCGAGTCCGATGGACATCTGCTGGTACCACATGACGAGCGGGCGGACCATGCAGGACACGGATCCCGTCGACTGGCTCGAGGTCTACCGCCACCTGCCGCTCGAGACCATGGACGAGGCCCTGGGACGCGACATTCCGCGCTGGCGCGAGGTGGTGAGCCATCAGACGCTCGACGACTACTGGCGGGTGCTCTCGTACCAGCACCGCTTCGCCGAGATCGACCTGCCGGTGCTGCACATCTCCGGCTGGTACGACGACGAGCAGATCGGCACGCCCCTCAACTTCACGGGCATGGTCGAGCACGGCGCCAGTCCGTTCGCCCGTGAGAACCAGCATCTCCTGATGGGCCCCTGGGGCCACCAGGTGAATGGCGGCACGCGGCTCGGCGAGGTCGAGTTCGGCCAGGAGGCGCTCATCGACCTGCATGCGCTCGAACGCCAGTTCCTCGACCGCCACCTGAAGGGCCTCGACGTGCCGAAGCTGCCGCCCGTCCGCATCTTCCTGATGGGCGAGAACCGCTGGCGGGACGAGCCGACCTGGCCGCCGACGGCGATGCGCCAGGTACCCTACTACCTTCACAGCCGCGAGGGGGCGCAAAGCCGCTTCGGCGACGGCCGCCTCGACCTCGTGCCCCCTGGCGACGAGCCGACCGATTCCTTCACCTACGATCCGAGACGGCCCGTGCCGTTCCTGACCGACCCCACCTCGTCGCAGATCGGCGGCCCCGACGACTACAGCGCCGTCGAGCGGCGGGACGACGTGCTCTGCTACACGAGCGAACCGACGGCCGAACCTCTCGACCTGATCGGCCCGATCTCGCTCGTCCTGCACGCGGCGACGAGCGCCCGGGACACGGACTTCACCGCCAAGCTCGTGGACGTCTGGCCGAGCGGCTTCTGCCAGCGCCTCACGGACTCGATCGTCCGTCTGCGCTACAGGGATGGCTTCGACGCAGCGCAGAGCGTCACGCCAGGCGAGGTCTACGAGCTCACGATCGACCTCTGGAACACCTGCCTCAGGCTCCAGCCGGGTCACCGGCTGCGCCTCGAGATCTCGTCGAGCGCGTTCCCCAAGTTCCCCCTGAATCTGAATACCGGCGACGACCTCGCGACCGGCACCGCCATGGCGGTCGCCGAGCAGCAGGTCTTCCACGACCGCGCGCGCCCGTCGCGGCTGCTGCTGCCCATCGTGCGTTGAGCCATGCGCCAGGAAGGGGAGGGCGTCCTCGAGCGCGTCCTCCCCCTCCTGGCGTCCGTCTGCGTCTAGCTTCGGGGTTCCACCGCCGCACGCAGGGCCAACCCGTGCTGCTCCAAGGCATCCGCGCCGGCCAGCACGAAGCGAATCCTCCGCACATGCCTAAGGTCCTGGGTCTGCGAGGCGATCGCCTGCATCGCGACCCTGGCGGCCTCCGCCATGGGATAGCCGAACACCCCCGTCGAGATGGCCGGCGTCGCGATCGACGCGAGTCCCTCTCCGTCCGCCAGGGCAAGGATGCTGCGGTAGCACTGCGCGAGGATCTCCCCGCTCGGTTCGTCGACGCCGTAGACCGGGCCAAGACAATGGATGACGTAGGGGTTCGGCAGCCGAAAGCCCGGCGTCAGCACCGCCTGGCCCGGCCGGATCGGCCCGAGCGGCCGACATGCCGCGGCGAGCTCCGGCCCCGCCGCGCGATGGATCGCGCCGGCGACGCCCCCGCCAGGCCGGAGGTCCCGGTTGGCCGCGTTCACCAGTGTGCCGCGATATCACCGAGGACGCACTCGACGAGGACGACTCCGATCACTGCCTCCACGGCCCCGCCTCCCTATGTGGTCCGACCACTTGTGCCGGAGCTCAGCGCCTGCTCTCCCGTCGCACGAACGGGTCACGGACCTGTTCCTCGAGTAAGGCGCCATAGGTCTTCGGCTTGCGGAACGCATCGCCCCAGGTTTCCCTCGCCCTGTAACGGCGAAGCGCCTCCAGATCGAAGTCCGCGAGGTAGACGCCTTCCTCCCCGCCGGCCCTCACGAGCGTCATGTCGCGGGCCCGGAAGTCCTTGGCCGCCTCGTCCCAGCCGTACGCCATGCCGTCGATGGCCGTGGAGCCGCCGTTCTCGTCCGGCGCCGCGTAGTTCGCCATCGCGATGCCCACCATGTTCTCGAACGCTCGGCTCTGCAGCTGGGCCTCGCGGTGGCGGTCCCAGGGGCAGGCGTTCGGCACGAGGATGAGCTCCGCGCCCTTCAGCATCAGAACGCGAGCGCTCTCGGGAAACTCGCGGTCGTAGCAGATCATCGCGCCAAGTGCCACCGAGCCGGCTGCGGTGTCGAGCGCGACCACGGAAAAGCCTTCACCGGGCTCGAGCAGACATTCGTCGCCGAAATCGCAGGTGTGCACCTTGCGGTACGTGAGCGCTGCCTCGCCATGACGGTCGAAGACGGTCACCGCGTTGCGCGGCAGCCCCGCGCCCCGCTCGAGGTAGGTCGCGGCGATCGCCATCGCGAGCTCCCCTGCGAGGTCCCGCATCCGGATGAGGGCCGAGTCCTCAAGCGTCAGGGCCTCGTGCCGCCAGGCCTGTACCGCAGACGCATCGTCCTGGTTCGGCAGGCGGTAGCCGATATTCCAGATCTCCGGCAGCAGCGCAAGATCCGCTCCGCCACGGGCGGCTTCGCGGCAGGCCGCCTCCGCCTTCGCCCAGGCGGCCTCCCGGGTGCCGGGATGGCTCAGTTGCAGGAGCGCCACGCGCAGGGCCGCGCTGGCCATTGGCCTCCCTCCAAGGCAGAAGGCGGCGTCCAGGGGGACGCCGCCTGCCAGCGATTCGAACCTATTCGGCTCCCGCCTCGACGAAGCTGTAGCCGTAGCGCCCCTTGACGCAGAGGAAGCCGTGCGTGATCGAGTGGTCCATCGGGCTCGTCACCTTAACGATCTCGTTGGACTCGCGATCCACGTGCAGCTCCAACTGGCAGCCGACGCCGCAGTACGAGCACGTGGTCTGCACCACGTCGTAGCGGTCCTCCTGCCAGCGGCCCTCCGCGCGCAGGCTGTGCTCGCGGCGGTCCATCAGGGCGCCGGTCGGGCAGACCGCGACGCAGTTGCCGCAGAAGACGCAGGCCGAGTCCGGCAGGCTGCCGCCGAAGCCGGCCGCGATGCCGGCGTCGAAGCCGCGTCCCGCGACCGTCAGGGCGAACGTGTTCTGCACGTCCGGGCCGCACGCCTCGACGCAGCGGTAGCAGAGGATGCACTTGTCGTAGTCGCGGACGTAGAGCTGGTTGTCGTCGAAGAAGCCCTTCTCGTAGCGCTGCCCGCGGTAGCGGCCCGGATCCGCACCGAGGCTTTCCGCCTGCGCCGCGAGGGCAGGTGCCGTCGACACGTCGTTCTGGCTCAGCAGGAGCTCGAAGACGCCGCGCCGCGCGTTCTCGACGCGCTCGGAGTCCGTGCGCACCTCCATGCCCGGTTCCGCCTTGCGCTCGCACGACGCCACCAGGGCACGGCTGCCCTTGAGCTCGACGACGCAGGCGCGGCACGCCTTCGCCGGCGTCAGATGTTCGTGCGTGCAGAGCGTCGGCGTCTCCACCTGCTGGCGCCGCAGGACGTCGAGAATGGTCTCGCCCGCATGGGCGATGGCCTCATGTCCGTCAATCAGGATCTGGAACGCATCTGCCATGCCCATCCCCCCCGTTCAGACCGCGAGCAGACCCTTGGCCTCCGCGTCGAGCAGGCTGCGCACCGCGGTGGACGCGGTCTGACCAAGCCCGCAGATCGAAGCGTCCGTCATGACCTGGCTGAGCCGCACGAGAAGGTCTCGTTCGCTGCCGCGGCCGTGGCCCTCCGCCAGCGCCTCGAGCATCTCGTGCTGGCGCCGCGTTCCGACACGGCACGGCACGCACTGCCCGCAGGACTCGTGCGCGAAGAAGCTGCCGAGCCGCTCCGCGACCCGCCAGAGGTTCGTCTCGTGGTCGAATGCGATCAAGGCGCCGGAGCCGAGCGTCGCGTGCCGCTCCTGCGCCGCTTCATAGCTGAGTGGCATGTCGAAGTCCTGCGGGAACACGAACGTGCCCGCAGCTCCGCCGAGCAGGATCGCCTGCAGGTCGCGCGCCCCCGCGAGGTCCAGGAGTTCGCGCAGCGGCGTGCCGAACGGGAGTTCGTAGACGCCTGGCCGCTCGACGTTGCCCGAGACCGAGTAGAGCTTGATGCCGGGCGAGCGCTCGGTGCCGAGGCTCCTGAGCCAGGACGCCCCGCGCGTCACGATGTCCGGCACGTTCGCGACCGTCTCTACGTTGTTGATCGCCGTGGGCTTGCGGAAGAGGCCCGCCACCGTCGGGAACGGCGGCTTCGACATCGGCTCGCCGCGGTAGCCCTCGATGGAGCGGAAGAGCGCCGTCTCCTCGCCGCAGATGTAGGCGCCGCCACCATGGCGGATCTCGATCGCAAGCGCCCGCCCTTCTGGGCCGAGTCCCTCGAGATAGCCGGCGGCCTCCAGTTCCTTGGCGCAGCGCTGCAGCAGATCGGCTTCCTTGCGGTACTCCCCGCGCACGTAGATGAACGCGCGCGTCGCGGAGATCGCGAAGCTGCCGATCAGGACACCCTCGAGCACCAAAAACGGATCGACGTCGATCATCACCCGGTCCTTGAAGGTACCGGGTTCGCTCTCGTCGGCGTTCAGCACGAAGTAGCGCTCGGGATCCGTGGCGGTGCGCACCGATTCCCACTTGCGTCCCGTCGGGAATCCGGCACCGCCCCTCCCGACAAGGCCGCTCTCCGTCACGATGCGGACGGTCTCCGCCGCGCCGATTTCGCGAGCCTTCTTGAGTCCCGCGAACCCGCCGCTCGCGAGGTAGGAGCCGAGATCCAGCGCCGGGGTCGTCTGGCGCCTCAGCAGCACCTTCTCATGCATGGTCTGCTCCGACCTTGCGGATGGCCACGGGCGCGAGAGGCGCCAGCGGCTCCTCGTCGTAGAGCGCCGCAGGGGCCCTGTCGCAGAGCCCGAGGCAGGCGCAGCGCGTCCACGAGACGTCCCCGCCCTGGCTCGGCTGGCCCTCCGGGCCCAGCACCCTCTCCGCCTCCGCGGCGAGCTGCTCGGCGCCGTGCAGGCTGCACGTCACGTCTTCGCAGATCCGCAGCACCTTGCGTCCGACCGGCTTCTCGCTCAAGAGGTCGTAGAACGTGACGACACCGTACGTGTCGGCGACCGGCACGAGCATCTCCTGCTCGATCGCCTCCGCGGCGGCGCGCGGCACATGGCGGAACTCCTTCTGGACCTTGTGCAGCACCTCGAGCAGTTGGCTGCGTTCGCGCCCCGTCTCTGCGATCAGGCCGCGCACCCGCTCCCGGATCTCACGATCGTCCTCAGGCATTCTGCTGGGCCGCCTCCTCGACCAGATGGGTGTCGGCGCCCCGCGGCGTCGCGACGCGCTCCACGCGCACCGCCGTCGCCTTGAACTCGGCCGTGCCCGCCACGGGATCGGTCGCGTCCAGCGTCAGCAGGTTCGTCGGTACCTCGTCCGGGTGGTTGAGACTCATGAACAGCAGGCCGGGCCGCACCTTGCGCGAACGGCTGACCTGCACCTCCACCTTACCTCGGCGCGAGCTCAGACGGCAGAGGTCGCCCTCGTGGAGTCCGAGCCGGTCCATGTCCTCCTCGCACATCTCGAGCACCTCGCGGTGCCCGTGCGGCGCGGCGTAGTGCCGAGACTGCACACCGGTGTTGTACGCCGCGAGACGACGCCCCGTCGTCAGCATGAAGGGATATTCCGCGTCAACCTGCTCGGCCGGCGGCTCGTGCTCCGCGGCGACGAAGGGCGCCCGCCTGCCCGAGATCGGGTTCTCCCACAGCCGGCCATGCAGGAACGGCGAGCCGGGATGGTCCTCCGACGGGCAGGGCCATTGGATGCCGCCCAGTTCCTCGAGTCGCTTGTACGACATGCCGGCGTGGATCGGCGATACGCGCCTGAGTTCGTCCCAGACCTCCTCCGCCTTGCGGTGGGTCCAGCCGGGGGTGCCCATGCGGATCGCGAGTTCCTCGACGATCCAGAGGTCGTCTCTCGCCTCGCCCGGCGGGCTCAGAGCCGGCCTGAGGCGCTGGATGCGCCGCTCGGAATTCGTCACGGTGCCCTCGGCCTCCGCGAAGCTCGCGCTGGCCGGCAGCACGACGTCGGCCATCTCGCCCGTGGGCGTGAGGAAGATGTCCTGCACGACGAGGAAATCGAGGTTCTCGAAGAGGCCTCGCACGTGGTGCAGGTTGGCCTCGGACTGGACGGGATTCTCGCCGATGATGTAGAGCGCGCGGATCTCCCCGTCGGCCATCGCCTGGAACATCGCCGTCTGGTGCTTGCCGACCTTCTCCGGTACCGGCAGGCCCCAGACATCCTCGCAGCGCTTGCGGTTCTGGGGGTCCGTGAGGTCCTGGAAACCCGGCAGGCGGTTCGGCAAGGCGCCCATGTCGCCGCCACCCTGCACGTTGTTCTGGCCGCGCAGCGGCGCGAGACCGCTGCCGTAGCGTCCGACCTTGCCTGTCAGGAGCGCCAGGTTGATGAGGGCGTGCACGTTCTGCACGGCGTTGTGGTGCTCGGTGATGCCGAGCGTCCAGCAGAGGATGGCGCGATCGGCCTTCGCGTACATGCGCGCGAGCTCGCGCACCTTCGCCGCCGGCACCCCGGTCATCTGCTCGACGTCCTCGGGACGGTACTTCTCGACCGCCGCGCGGTAGGCCTCGATGCCCTCGGTCGCCCGCGCGATGAACTCCTTGTTCTCGAGACCCTCCTCGAGGATGACTTGGCCGACCGCGTTCGCGAGCGCCACGTCGCCGCCGACCTGCACCGGCAGGTGGAGGCTCGCGAACTCGATGCCCGAGATGCGGCGCGGGTCCACGACCACGAGCCTCGCGCCGCGGTTGCGCACGGACTTCATCATGTGGTGGAACATCACGGGATGGGCCTCCCGCGCGTTCGAGCCCCACAGGATGATCAGATCGGTGTTCTCCATCTCTTCGTAGGAGACGGTGCCGCCCCCGGAACCGAATGCTGTCGCAAGACCTGCGACACTAGGGGCGTGTCAGGTGCGGTTGCAGCTGTCGATGTTGTTGGTGCCGAGCGCCGTCCGCATGAACTTCTGCGCCAGGTAATTGAGCTCGTTGCTCGACTTGGAGCAACTGAAGCAGCCGAAAGCATCCGGGCCGTATTGCGACCTTACGCGCGCAAATCCCTCGACCGCGCGTTCCAAGGCCTCGTCCCAGGTGGCTTGGCGCAACGTTCCGCCATCGCGCACCAGCGGATGCAAAAGGCGTCCCCGGGCTTGACCCGACATGGGCATCGCCACAATAAACACCTACCCTTCGACGGGCTCATGGGGGACACAGCAAATCTGAGCAGCCCCCACTGCTATGGTACCTCCTATTCGCCGACCGTGGGCGCTCTCCTACCGAAAACCGGTCAGGAAGCTATGCGAATTAAAGCGCCTCCTGCCAGCGACGCAAGGAGTCCGACGCGCCAAGCCCAGCATCCTGGCCCAGAGCCATGGCCGTCGCGATCAGCTTGCGCTGACCCGCGACGATGTCCCCTGCCGCGTAGAGGCCCGTCTCGGGCTCGCCGTCCTCGCGCAGCACCATGGAGTCGTCACCCGTGACGAGCAGGCCGTCGGCGTTGCGGCGGAGCCTGAAGTCCGCGAGGTAGTCGCTGTTGGGCCTGAGGCCCTCGTCCACGAGAAAGCCGTCCGCGTAGATCTCCTCGCCATCCGCAAACCTGAGACCGCGCAGGAGCGTGCCTTCCCCGAGGTGGCTTGTGATCGGCCGTTCGTCGATGCGGATGTCGCGCTCCTCGAGTTGGCGCATCTGGGCCTCGCTCATGCCGTGCGGTCGACCGTTCGTGAGGACGGTGATGCTATCCGTGAAGTCCTGCGCGCCCAGGCTGGCCTCGTAGATGCTGTCGCCGACGCCGAGCAGCACGAAGTGGCCGCCGCGATGCAGGTGGCCGTCGCAGCGGATGCAGAGGTGCCAGCCGCCGTGGTTGCCCGCGTAGCGGAACGCCGTACGATAGCGTTCCAGCATGCGTTCCCTGTCGCCTGCCACCTCGATGTCCGGCCAGCCATCCTCAAAGCCCGACGCGACCACGACGCGGTGCGCCTTGAAGTCGCCCGTCTGCTGCACCTTGCCCGCCTTGAGCGGCGCAAGGGACGCGGCAATCGTGAAGAGACCGCCCTCTCGACGCACCCGAAGCACGAATGCCCCCCTCATCGCGATGTGCGGCTCGCGGGGATCATCCGCTGCGCGGCTGCGGAGCAGGCCCTGCAGGTGCGAGCGCAGCTTGGGCCCGGTGATCGGACCGAGGCCGGGCGCGTCCTCGATTTCCACCGACTTTGCCCAGTAGGCGCGGCCCTTGCGCTGACTGACCGCCCCGGCGTCGAGCACGAGCACCCGCCGCCCCTGATGCCATGCGGAAATGGCCGCCTGCACGCCGGCCGGGCCGGCTCCGATCACCGCGACGTCATAGATGAAGGAATCACGTGCGTTCTGCTCCATGCTTACGTTCATAGCGCCTGAGGGCCATGCCTGTCCATAGGGAACATGGCACACCGTCCATTGGGTGCCACGAGTCACGTCCATTTGGTGCACGACGAACTGTCTTCCAGCCCTAAGATGCGCTATGCTCTTGCGAAGAAGAGTGGTCGGATGGTCTGCGCGCATCGCGGGCCCTGACCGATGAGATGCTGAGAAGGCACCACTCTTCATTTGTCCTAACCGCGGGGAGGTCCGATACGCATGGCCACAGAGTTCCGCCAGAGTGACGATGAACTGGAGCTCGAGCTGCAGGAGTGGCTCGACTCGCTCGATTATGTCCTGAGTCAGGGAGATCCCTCGCGCGTCGAGCGCATCCTGCGCCGGCTGCGCATCCGCGCCGAGCAGGAAGGCATCGACGTCGCCCCGTCGCCCACGACACCGTACGTCAACACCATCCCTGCCTCGGAACAGCCCGCGTACCCCGGCGACCTGCAGCTCGAGCAGCGTATCGAGGCCTTGGTGCGCTGGAACGCCATGGCGATGGTCGTCCGTGCGAACCGCGCCGTCGAGGGCATCGGCGGCCACCTCTCCTCGTTCGCTTCGATCGCGACGCTCTACGAAGTGGGACAGAACCACTTCTTCCACGGCCCAGGCGAAGATGGCCGCAGCGGCGACCACGTCTACTTCCAGGGCCACTCGGCGCCTGGCAACTACGCGCGGGCGTTCCTCGAAGGGCGCCTGAGCGAGCAGGAACTCGACCATTTCCGCCGCGAGCTCCAGCCGGGCGGCGGGCTCTCGTCCTACCCGCACCCGTGGCTGATGCCGAACTTCTGGCAGTTCCCCACCGTCTCGCTCGGACTCGGGCCGCTGCAGGCGATCTATCGGGCGCGCATGAGTCGCTACCTTGCGGCGCGCGGCCTCAAGGACACGAGCGGCGAGCATGTCTGGGCCTTCCTCGGCGACGGCGAGATCGACGAGACCGAAGCGCTCGGCGCCGCGCGCCTCGCCGCGCGGGAGGGCCTCGACAACCTCACCTTCGTCGTCAACTGCAACCTGCAGCGCCTCGACGGCCCCGTGCGCGGCAACAGCAAGGTGGTGCAGGAGCTCGAGGGCTTCTTCCGCGGTTGCGGCTGGAACGTCATCAAGGTGCTCTGGGGCAGCGAATGGGATCAGCTGTTCCAGCGCGACCGTAGCGGACGTCTCGCCGAGCGGCTCGGCGAGCTCGTTGACGGGGAACTGCAGAAGTACACCGTCGAGGGCGGCGCCTACATGCGCGAGCACCTCTTCAACGACCCGTACCTGAAGGAACTCGCGTCGCACCTCTCGGACCGCGAGCTGGGGAACCTGCGCATGGGCGGCCACGATCCCGTCAAGGTCTACACGGCCTACAAGGCGGCGCTCGCGCACGAGGGCGGCCCGACGGTGATCCTGGCGCAGTCCGTGAAAGGCTACGGCCTCGGCACGGAGGTTGCCGGCCGCAACGTTACCCACGAGCAGAAGACCCTCTCGGACCAGCAGCTCATCGCGCTCCGCGATGTGACCGCCCTGCCGCTGAACGACGAGGAGGCCATGAGGGCTCCGTTCGTGCGGCCGAGCGAGGACGATCCGGCGATCGCCTACCTGCTCGAGCGCAGGCGGGTCCTCGGCGGCTACCTGCCGCAGCGTCAGGGCCCGCCCGCGCCGCTTGGCGTGGCCGACCCCAAGGCCTACGCGGAGTTCCGTGACGGCAGCGAGCGCCCCGCCAGCACGACGATGGTCGCGGTGCGGCTCCTCGGCAGCCTGATGCGGGACCCCGAGATCGGCAACCGCATCGTGCCGATCATCCCGGATGAGGCCCGGACGTTCGGGATGGAAGGCTTCTTCCGCCAGTTTGGCATCTACTCCCCCGTTGGCCAGCTCTACGAGCCTGTCGACCGTGCCACCCTCCTGCCCTACAAGGAGGCGAAGGACGGCCAGGTGCTCGAGGAGGGCATCACCGAGGCGGGCGCGATCGCGTCGTTCATCGCCGCCGGCACGGCGGGCTACACGCACGGCGTCGAGCTGGTGCCGTTCTACTGGTTCTACTCGAACTTCGGCCTGCAACGCGTCGGCGATCTCGTTTGGGCCGCCGGGGAACTCAGGACGCGCGGCTTCCTCATCGGCGGCCTTTCCGGGCGCACGCAGCTGCAGGGCGAGGGGCTGCAGCACCAGGACGGCAATTCCCATCTGCTCGCCTATCCGGTGCCGAACCTCAGGGCCTACGACCCCGCGTTCGCCTACGAGATCGCGGAAATCGTCCGCCACGGCCTCGACGAGATGTTCCGCCGCCAGGAGAGCGTCTTCTACTACATCACGGTGGGCAACGAAAGCTATGAACAGGCCCCGATGCCAGAAGGTGCGGAGGATGGCATCGTGCGCGGCATCTACCGTTTCCGCGCCTCGGGTCTTCAGAAGCCCAAGGCCCAGGCTCGCCTGCTCGGTTCGGGATCCATCCTGCGCGAGGCGATCGCGGCGCAGGAGATCCTCGAGGGCTACGGCGTCGCTGGGGACGTCTACAGCGTCACGAGCTACAAGGAGCTCTACCGCGACGCGATCGCGGCGGAGCGAAGGAGCATCCTGCACCCCGAGAAGCCCGCGGAGGAACCCTATGTGGCGAAGTGCCTCAGCTCCGGCAAGGGACCTGTGGTGGCTGCCTCAGACTACGTGCGCGCCTTGCCGGACTCGATCGCCCGTTGGGTCCCGGGGCCGTTCGTCGCGCTTGGCACCGACGGCTTCGGCCGCAGCGAGGATCGCGCGACCTTGCGCGACTTCTTCGAGGTGGATCGCCGCCACATCGCCTACGCCGCCATCTCCGCCCTGGTCCGGCAGGGCGACCTGCCGAAGAGCGTCGCCGAGCGCGCCCGCAGAGAGCTCGAGATCGACGTGAGCCGCCCCGCCTCCCTTGAGTCCTGAGCGCCATACCGCTGAAAGGAAGCCCGCCCATGCCGCTTGAATTCCGTCTGCCCAAGCTAGCCGAGGGCGACGCCACCGGTTCCGTCGCGAAAGTTCTCGTCGCGGTCGGCGACCAGGTCCAGGTGGACCAGTCCGTGCTCGAAGTCGAGACGGAGAAGGCGGTCGTCGAAGTCCCTTCCACGGTCGCGGGACAGGTGGAGCAGATCCACGTGAGCCCCGGCCAGGATGTCGGCGAAGGCACCCTCGTCCTGACGCTGGCCGGAGGGAACCAGGCGCCGGCCCCCAAGGCGGCGGATCCCCCCGTGGCGCCCGTCGCGCCGGCCAGGGCGACAGAGCCCGATGCGTCTTCCGCCACTGCACAGCCTCCCGCCGAAACCGCGCCTGCGCCGCAGCCCGCCCCGGCCACGGTCGAGATGGCGAACGCAGCGGTCGCGGAGCCGTCCCGGGCACCGGCGATCCATACGTCGAGCGGCCTGCCGGTACCGGCCGCCCCCTCGGTGCGCCGGTTCGCCCGCGAACTCGGCGTCGACCTCCGGCAAGTCTCCGGCAGCGGTCCCGCCGGCCGCATCTCGATCGCGGACGTCAAGGCGTTCGTGCGCCAGGGTCTTGGCCGTCCCGCGGTGACCGCCGCGACGTCCGCCCTGCCACCGCTGCCCGATCTCTCGCGCTTCGGACCGGTCCATCGCCAGCCCGCCTCCGCCGTCCGCCGCGCCACGGCCCAGCACCTCGGCCAGAGTTGGCCGAGCGTGCCGCAGGTCACGCAGTTCGACGAGGCGGACATCAGCGAACTCGAAACGCTGCGCCACCGCCACGCACCGCAGATCGCGGCGCGCGGCGGCAAGCTCACGGTCACGGCCATCCTGCTCAAGGTGACGGCCCTCGCCCTTAGGCGCTTCCCGCAGTTCAACGCGAGCCTGGATCTCCAGAGCGGCGAGATCGTGTTCCGGGACTACATCCACGTCGGGGTCGCCGTCGATACCGACCGCGGCCTCCTGGTGCCCGTCGTGCGCGACGTGGACAAGAAGAGCATCGCGGACCTTTCGCTCGAGCTCGGCGAGATCGCCCAGCGCGCCCGCGCCGGCAAGCTGACGCTCGACGAGATGCAGGGCGGAGGGTTCTCGATCTCCAACCTCGGCGGCATCGGCGGCACCGGCTTCTCGCCGATCGTCAACTGGCCCGAGTCGGCCATCCTCGGCGTGGCGCGGCAGAAGAAGGCTCCGCGCTGGACCGGCGAAGGCTTCGAACCGCGCACTATGCTGCCGCTCGCCCTCTCCTACGACCACCGTCTGATCGACGGCGCCGACGCCGCGCGTTTCCTGCGCTACGTCTGCGAGGTCGCGGAGTCACCATTCCTGTTGGCACTGGAGGGCTGAGCGATGGCCATGGAAACTCAGGTCGTCGTCCTCGGAGGCGGACCGGGCGGCTATGCGGCCGCCTTCGCCGCCGCCGACCTCGGCCTTCAGGTCGCGCTCGTCGACGACGCGCCGAACCCCGGCGGGGTCTGCCTCTACCGCGGCTGCATCCCCTCGAAGACGCTCCTGCACGTGGCGCGCCTCGTGCGCGAGGCGAAGGAAGCGCATGAGTTCGGCGTCGCCTTCGCGCGGCCCGAGATCGACCTCGATCGATTGCGCGCCCACAAACAGGCCGTCGTCGAGAAACTCACAGGCGGACTCGGTCAGCTCGCGCGCCAGCGCAAGATCAGCTACGTCCAGGGGCGCGGACGCTTCTCCGGCCCGAACGCCCTGACCGTTCGCCGCCAGGACGGTAGCGAGGAGGAGCTTTCCTTCCAGCAGGCGATCATCGCGACGGGATCCCTGCCGCGCACGCTCGACGTCCTGCAGGGCTTCGACGACCTCGTTTGGGACTCGACGGCAGCGCTCGAACTTCGCGAGGTGCCAAAGCGCCTGCTTGTCGTCGGCGGCGGCTACATCGGCGTCGAACTCGCCTCCGTCTACCTCGGCCTCGGCTCCGAGGTGACGCTCGTCGAGGTGACGAAGGGCCTGCTGCCAGGCGCCGACCCCGATCTCGTGCGCCCGCTGGCGCAAAGCCTGCGCGGCCAGGCGACGCTCCTCTTCGAGACCAGCGTCGTCAGGCTCGCCCGCGAGGGCCAGGGCCTTCGTGCCACCTTGCGCGGCAAGGACGGCAAGGAGCAGGAGATCGTCGTAGACCGTCTCCTCGCATCGGTCGGCCGCGCCCCCCAGACTTCCGGCATCGGCCTGGAGGCGCTCCAGATCGCGCCCGACGAGCACGGCTTCCTGCCGGTCGACGCGCAGCGCCGCACCAAGGTCCCGCACATCTACGCGATCGGCGACATCGCGGGCCAGCCGATGCTGGCCCACAAGGCCTCGCACGAGGGGCGGGTTGCCGCGGAGGCGATCGCGGGCCGCAAGAGCGCGTTCGATCCGGCGGCGATTCCCGCCGTCGTGTTCACCGATCCGGAGATCGCGTGGGCCGGCCTGAGCGAGCAGGAGGCGGTGCAGCAGGGCCTCGAGATCCAGGTCGGGCGCTTCCCCTGGGGCGCCTCGGGCCGCGCGGCGTCCATGGGACGCGCGGACGGGCTCACCAAGATCGTCGCCGAGCGCTCGAGCGGCCGCGTCATCGGTGTCGGCATCGCCGGCCCAGGCGCCGGCGAACTGATCGCCGAGGGCACGCTGGCGATCGAGATGGGCGCCCTGGCGGAGGACCTCGCACACACGATCCACCCCCACCCGACCCTCTCCGAGACGGTGATGGAAGCAGCCGAGGGCATCCTCGGCCACGCCACCCACTACTACGGGCGCTGACAGATAAGGAAATCGCCCGGTCGACCATCTGGTCGGCCGGGCGATCGGCGTCTCTCAGTTGTAGCGGATGCGGGGGTCGGCGACGGCGTAGAGCACGTCGGCGATGAGGTTCCCGAGGATCGTCAGGATGCCGATGATCAAGGTGATGCCGAACGCGATCGGATAATCGCGCTGGATGGCCGCCTGGTAAAACAGGAGCCCGAGACCCGGGTAGTTGAACACCTCTTCCACCAGCAAGGCGCCACCGAAGAGACCCGGGATCGAGAAGCCGATCAAGGTGATGAGCGGCAGGAGCGAGTTGCGGAACGCGTGGCGCATCAGCACCGTGTACTCCGTCACGCCCTTGGCCCTGGCCGTCCGGATGTAGTCCTGGATCAGGGTCTCGATCACCGACGAGCGCATGAACCGGCCCCAGAAGGCCACCGTCGCGATCACGATCGTGATCACCGGCAAGGCGATGTGCGCCACCCACATGCCGAACGTCACGTTCGTCACGCCGGGGTCCTGGATGCCGCCCGGCGGAAAGAGCG
>JAJZAT010000037.1 GCA_021799275.1 Bacillota bacterium | reverse complement strand
CGGTATCAAGGTCCCAGACGAGGCCATGGCTGACCTCAACCTCTCCCGCGACGACTTCCAAGGTGGCTGGAACTACACGCTCCGTCCCCGCCAGCAAAAGTCAGGTTGATGTCGTACGACGCCTTAGCACCGGAGGCATTCGCCAGCAGTTCGGCACCGGTCTCAACATCGAGGTCGCGCGCGATGCGGTGCGGTTCTACGAACGGAGCCGGGCCGAACTGGGGGAGGACAGCGAGATCGCGTTCCGCCAGCACGGCTATCTCTTTCTCGCGAGGTCCGAGCAGTGGCCCATGCTGCGCCAGCGTGCGGCCCTGGCACGCGAGATGGGCGTGCCAGTGGAGGAGCTGTCTCCCGCGGAGATCGCTCGCCTGGTTCCTGGAGTGGACGCAAGCGACCTTGTGGGCGGGACGTTCTGCCCGACCGACGGCTACCTCGATCCCGCGTCCGTGCTGGCCGCGTTCCGCCGTTCGGCGAATGCGCTCGGCGCCGTTCAGCAGACGGGCGAGGCGGCGACGTTCGCACGGGCGGGGGCGCAGGTGCGCAAGGCCCTGCTCGCAGATGGCGGAGAGATCGCGGCGGACAAGTTCGTGGTGGCGGCTGGAGGCCTGAGCGGACGGCTCGCGGCGGAGCTGGGCGCCTCGTTGCCGGTACGCCGGCTGCGCCGTCAGGTGCACGTCGTGATGCCGCGGAGGCCGCTCCCGGCCGATATCCCCTTGACCATCGAGCCGAGCGGGCTGCACTTCAGGCCGGAGGCCGGCGGGCGCCTGCTCGTCGCGCATAAGACGAGCCGCGACGGCTATGACCTGCCGCTCGACTGGGACCGCGAGGCGTTTCTCGAGGAGCTCTGGGCACCGCTTGCGCGCCGCGTCCCGTCGCTGGCGGAACTGCGGCTGGAGCACGGCTGGGCCGGCTATTACGACGAGAACACGGTCGATCACAACGCGATCGTCGGGTCCTTGCCGGGTCTCGGCAACGCCTATGTCGCGACGGGCTTCTCCGGGCACGGACTGATGCAGGGTCCGAGCGTCACGCGCGGCCTGGCGGAGCTGATGCTCGAAGGCCGGTACGTTACGCTCGATCTCGCGCCGCTCGGCGCGGACCGCTTTGCCGCGGGTCGCCTGATCGTGGAACCGGCCGTCATTTAGCGGGACAGCGCTCCCGCCGACTTCCGCCCACGGTGGTCGCACGACATGGCGCGCGGCGTCTTGTTCGCGGATACTGGGGGAGATGCCGGCCGTCCGATCGCCGGCGATTGGGGGAGAGGCCCGTGATGACGCTGTACCAGTTCGAAAGCTGCCCCTATTGCCGCATGGTGCGTCAGAAGCTTTCGGAACTCGAGCTCACCTACGTTTCCGTCTGCGTCTCGCCGGATCGCGGCCGTCGCGCAAAGGTGCTGGAGGTGTCCGGTCAGCCGACCGTGCCGGTGCTCGTGGACGGTGACGTGATGCTCTGCGATGAGAACGACATCGTGGCGTATCTCGATCGCACCTACGGACAGCCCGCGACCAGTTCGCAGGGTCCCTGGTAAGAGCGCCGCGACCCTAGGACGCCCGGACCCGGTCAGGCGATTGCCCGGCCGGGTCCTTTTCTGTCGCCAGCGCGGCGGACTGTACTGGTGCCAATGCCCAGGCGCCGGCAGGCCCGGCGACGGCGTCGTCCGGGCAACCTAACTGCATCCTGCGCCGTTCCGGCGGCGCCCTGGCATGGAGGCGATCCTTGGTGAGACGAGTTCCTGCCGCCGCAGCACTCATTCTGATCGCGGCCGCCAACGTCGGCTCCCAGGCGGTGCTGGCGGCACCGTCGCACATTCCGGCACCTATCACGCGCATTCAGCCGGCGCATCGGCTGGTGGCCCTCACGTTGCAGAGCGAAGGCGGATTCCATGGCTGGGCAGGCCTCGGCGCCGAACTGCATCGCAGCGGTGCCCAGGCCACCGTCTTCGTGACCGCACAGCAGATCCGGCAGGACAGGGAGTCCCTGCGGCGCCTGCTGCAAGCGGGGGACGTGGAGGTCGGCCTCACGACCGAAGAACGGTCCGGGCACGGCAAGGGTGACGCCACGGACCTCGTCGCCGCGGGCGACGAGGCGGAGCGGCTCCTGGGCGAGAGGGTTGGCGTCTATCAGCCGCGCAGCGCCGCCGAGGCTGTGCAGGCGGCGCGCGACGCGTACGCCGCAGGCCTCGTGACCATGCTCTGGTCACGCAGCGCGGGCAGCGACGTGCAGGCGCTCGCCGGCCTGGCGCGGCAGGTTCGGGCGGGGGAGATCGTCCGCTTCGACCTCCGGGCCGGCCAAGCGGTGGCTCGGATCGAACCGGCCTTGCGCTCGCTGCGCCAGCGTGGACTCCTCTTCACGACCGCGAGCGGCCTGCTGGAGGACGCGGCGCAGCATCTCGAGTATTGCGGCCGGCACGAGCCCGCGGCCGCCCACGTCGCGCGGCAAGGCGGGCGAGCGCGGCTCGGGGCTCTCTATCCGGCTGCGGGTCCGGCCGCACGCGCTCTCTGGCATCTCGGACGGCCCGGCGAGTTCTCCGTGCGGCGCCTCTACGGCGTCAAGACGGGCGTCAGGCTCGCGGGAAGGCCGATCGGCGGCTATCTGCCCGGTGAGGTGACGGCCGCGGTGCGGCAGGAAGCGCGCCGCCGCTATGTCGCGCCCGTCGCCGCGACGCTGAGCCACCCGGACGGGCAGGTGGTTCCCGACAGGTCCGGGCGCCGCCTCGACCTCGGCGCCACGTCGCGGCGGATCTGGCAGGCGAGACGCGGAGACGACGTGCGCCCGGTGATCCGGGTGGTCCACGCGCGCTGGCGGACAGAGGACATCGCGGCCCTGACGACGGTGATCGGACAGTACCGCACGTGGATCGACGGCTCGTCCGGCCGCTACATGAACATCCAGAAAGGAGCCGGGCGCATCAACAACCGCATCGTCTTCCCCGGGGAGACGTTCTCGACCCTCGACGCGATCGGGGACGTAACGAAACAGCCCGGCTGGCACCGGGCGCCCGTGATCGTCTGGGGAGGGTACACCGAAGGCGTCGGCGGAGGCCTCTGCCAGGTTTCCTCGACGCTCTACAACGCGGTGCGCAAGGCGGACCTCAAGATTGTCGAGCGCCACCACCACGCCAAGGCGGTGCACTATGTGCCGCACGGGCGGGACGCCACGATCGCCTGGCCGGACCTCGACTTCCGTTTTTCGAACAACCGGGCCACGCCCGTCGTGGTCAAGGCGTACGTGCGGGGCGGGGCGCTCTTCACGATCATCATGGGCAGATCTGCGGCGGGGGAGGCCGCCGCGCGGACCATGGCCGCGGCCGACCGTCCTTAGCTGACCCGCCCTTGCCCGTCGAGAGCGGTGAGCATGCGGACCGCGCCGATCGGGTGACCGTGGGCGTAGACCCCGACCGCGATCTCCATCGTCACCTCGCCCGTGTCACGGTGGAAGACGTGGATGGAGAAAGGATGCTCCCGCTCAGGCAAGGCGTAGGACCAGAGGTCCCGCGGCCTGCAGCGTTGGCGGCCGCGCAGCGGCGACGCGAGGTAGCTTGGCGCCAGGGCGATGCGGGCGGGCGGCAGGTCGGTGTCGTCGTCGAAGAAGCGCTTGGTGCGGTTGTATAGGTCGTCGCGCGCCGGATCCCCGGTCCAGTCGGCCTGGTTCTGGCGATCCGTCGCCCAGACGAAGCCGTTGAGGTCGACGAGCGCGATGATCGAGATGGCCGGATGGCGGCGACGGAAGGCCTCGAGAAGTTCGACCGCCGGCACGTCGACGAGATGGTCCCAGCCGCTCGTGTACTTGGCGGGCGAGAAGCCCGAACCGGCCTGGCGGACGTCGAAGAGGCGGCCCAGCGTGGCGATGTCCTGCTGGCCGGACAGCTCGCGATAGCCCGCGTCCGCGAGCGCCGCCTCGGGCACCGCCAAGAGGAGACCTTCCGTTTCGCGGGCGATCTGCTGCAGCTCTGCGACAAGGCTCTGGATCGGCGAGCTTGCGGCGTCGCCCGAAACGGTCCGGGCGATATCTTCGGCCATCGCGCGCAGAATGTTCGACGAGGCGACGAAGGTGCGCATCTCGGCCTGCAGGTCCGCGACCTGACTCGCGGTCCCTTCCGCCGTCGCAGCGTTGGCGGCGCTCACGGACGCCATCTGGCGAACCTGCTCGCCCACGACGTTCACGCTCGCGGTCACCTCCTCGGCGATCGCGGCGTTCTCCTCGGACACGGCGGCCACCGATCCGATCTGCGTCGAGGCCTCGTGCATCTGGTCGGTGACGGCGGAGAACGACCGCGAGAGGTCGCCGATGCTGCCCTGCACCGTCTCGACCTGTGCGACCATCGCGTCGAGCGTGCTCTCGGCGGCCTGCGCCGATGACGCGACGGAACGGGCGCTCTGGCTGATCTCGTCCACCACGCGCGCGACCATCGCGACGGCGCCGTTAATCGAGGCGATGCGCTGGTCGGTCTCCTTGACGCGCGTCTTCGAGCGGTCGGCCAAGGTGCGGATCGACTGGGCCACGACGGAGAAGCCGCGACCCGCCTCTCCGGCGCGCGCCGCCTCGATCGAGGCGTTGAGCGACAGGAGGTTCGTCTCGTTGGCGATGTCGAGGATGCTCGCGGAGAATTCATGGATGCCCTTGGCCGCCTTCGCCAGGGCGTCGAGTTGTTCATGCACGCGGTCCATGGCGGCCGCGAAGCCGGCCGCGCCCCGGAGCACGCCGGCGATCGCGTCCTGGCCCAGCTTCAGCCGCTCGCCGCCCGCGTCAAGATCGGCGACGACGCCGTGCGCGGTCTCGCGGGCCTGGTTGCCGGCACGCGCCGCGGCTTCGATCAGGCCGAGCGCCCTGGTGGTCGCGTCCGCCTGCTCGGTGGCGCCGGACGCCACCTGCCGGAAGGAGTCGGCGAGGGCACGCAGGCTCGCGTCGATCTCTCCCGCCACCGTGGGCGTTTCCTTGAGCTGCCCGATCATGCGGTCGGTGGCCCCGGCCATGTCGTCGAGATCCGCCGCCATCTTGCGCGATGCCTCGTTCATCTTCTCCATGGCGGCGGCGATGGAGCGCGAAGTGTAGACGACGGTCGTGTCCGGTGCGGAAACTTCCTGTTCGCGCGTCAGTTCAGGCTGCTGCGTGGGTCTGCGCAAAATGGCCATCCAGTTATCCGACCCTTCGCCCGTGGCTTACCAATTACCATACTACAAACCGCCGCAAAGCCTACGGCCACAGGAATACAGTTACGGCTTTGAGTTTGCTATTCGGCGGCCGCACCTTGCGCCGCAAACTTGCGCTCCAGCTCGTCGATCCTGTCGAGGATGGCCTTGAGTCCGCCTTCCGTGTGGATGTCCAGGCGGTCGAGGATGGCCTCGGTGTCCTTGAAGGTGTTCTCGGCCCGTGCGTCGGCCGCGAGACTCTGCACGTTCTGACCCACGATGATGACGGAGAGCAGCACAAGCTGCAGGAAGGTCTGCGCGATCCATGCCACGATGCCCTCGCCGCCTGGCCTCAGCGCCGCCGGGAGCCCCATCAGGGCGAGCAGCGCGAAGAGGTAGGCGCACCACATGGTCCCGACGACATTGGTGACGAAGACGGCCACTTTCGCGTTGACGCCGTTCACTTCGCCCATGGCGCGGGCGATGGCGGCAAAGCTGGGGTGCAGGGCACGGTGCAGGTGGTCGCGGTGCAGGTACGGTGCCCGCTCGCTCACGTTCTCCACTCCCAAAACGCAACCTGTCCCAGGAACCCCGGGCGCCTCGCCTCCACCCGGGTGCGCGCATCGCCCATAAACGAGTACAACGTAGCGGACGCTACCGCCTATGTAAACGGGCATCTCGCCGGCCGTTCCGCTTCGGCACCACGGCGTGCCTGACGCGGCGAGCGGTCGGGAACAGGGATGGTCCGGTGCATGGCCTACTCGGCACGTCCATACGCGGAGCCGCGAACCCAGACCTGATCGCAGCGCAGAGCAGACGCGCGTCCCGACGCTCGGGACAACATCGCCTTGATCCGTAGCCACCTGCACGACCCATTCCTTGGAGCAGGTCCCCCGTATTCGCTTCTGCGCCCTCGTTCACGATTGCTTCCGGCCCGACGTCACCACCCACAGCCGTTGGGAGCCTGCGCCTTGGCAAGGCGATCCAGATCGACTGTGGGACAAGGTCGTCACGGAGCTGAGTTCTGGAGAACGAACTTCCGGGAACTAGGCCGCTCAGGCGCTCGGCGAGAACTGTGGCGCGACGCGAGTCTGTACCTGCACCGAGACGGACGTGTGCCGGATGTCGAAGTCGAAGTGTCCCGCGCGCATGGCGGTATTGTGCCAGAGCGCACCGTCGGCGTCCGCCTGCTGCATCTTGCGCGTCAGCGTCAGGATGCGCTGCGTCATGGTTTCCGCCGCCGCCTGCGATAGCTGCTTCAAGAGGCTCTCGGGCAACTCGAGCGACGGCGCGGAGTAGACCTCGAGGGCGGCCGAGAGGCGCACGCTGATTTGCCTAGTCCGCGCGTCGTAGGTGGTCGTGGCGTTCGTCGAGGTTGTCTTGAGCTCGTACTGGCTCCATGGCGGGTTGAGCGGCACGACGTTGCGGCCCGGCAGGTTGAGAAGCCAGCGCAGATCCACACTCTCCTCGCGGCCCAGCAGGGCGCGCAGCTGCCCGCCTGATACCAGAGCCGTGCCCGACGCTTTCACACTCGTCGCGCCCAGCGCGTCAAACATCGGCAGCCGCAAGGTGTCGCCCGTGTCGAGCGCACCCCAGACCGTCTTCCAGATCGGCTCCTTGATGTGGCCGTCGCGCGATTCCATCTCCGACTCGAACTCCTTGAGAAGGCGCACGCCCGTGAGCCCCAGCACACCGTCCGGCTTCGCGAGCAGGGCCTCCGCCGTCGACCGCGTGCCGAGCACGAAACCCGTCTTGTCCACCTCGCTGCGTTCGAGCAGCAGCCGCAGCACCTCCGTCGAGTGGTTTTGCAGCGCGCCGAGACCGAGCACGTAGACCTTGCAGGAGCCGAGGTAGATGCGGCGCGCGAGATGCGTGCGCAGGTCCTCGACCGCCTCGGTCAGGGTCGGACCGTCGCCCGAGTGAACCGCACCGGAATAGGTTGCGGCACCGCCCTGCGCGAGCACCGCGTCGGAGATCGTGACGCGCCACGTGCCACTTGGCAGGTAGTCGAAGCCCATCGCGATGATCGGCGTCCTGTCGCTGATGTCGTGCACGTCCCAGCAGCCCGCGAGCAGCAGTGCGCCGAGCAAAAGCGCGAGGAGGCCCAGGCGCCGGGCCCTCATGCCGCCGCCGCCTGGCGCTCTTTGCGCCTTCGGCCGAACGCGAGCACGAGGCCCGTCAAGACAAAGTAGAGCAGGATGCCGTAGAGGGACCAGAGGTTCTTGATTTCAACGAACAGGTCCTCCGGCAGCACGGGCAGGGCAAGGACGATGACAGCCGCCAGCCAGGAGGCGACAGCCGGCCAGGGCGTCAGGGGGAAGAGGCGCACCCCGAGACTCGCTAGGCCCGCGGTCGAGTAGGCCGCAACGATCGAGAACACAACCATCTGCCAGAGGACGGTCGAGAGGAAGGCGATGCGCTGGAACGGCAGGAAGGTCGAGGTGATCGTCTCGATGACGCTCAGGAACGGGGTCGTCAGCTGGCTGGCGGCCGTCAAGCCGAAGACGAGCTGCGGCTCCACCATGGACAAGAACAGGTAGAGCGCGCCGAGGGCCATGCCAAGGAAGACCGGCCGGCGCAGGTCCCCTTTGGCGATCGGGCCGAAGACAGGCAGGACGTCGTAGCCGCGCGGCGCGAAGAGGATCGTCGGCCATAGCCACGGCAGGGTGCCGGTGCCGAGAGGATACGGCAGGAGCCAGCCGATCTCGACGTTGGGAAAGGCGCCGACCACCAGGATGAAGAGCGGCACGATCGTCACAACGGCAACGAGACCGATGACGCGCCCGACGCTCTCGATGCCCATGCGGATGGCGTAGGCGGCGAGGGCGACGGTCACGACCGCGACAACGTAGCGCGGCGTCACCGGGAGATCCGTCCGGCCCATGATGTCGAGCCAGACGTGCAGCATGGCCGCGGCCGCCGCAAGGAAGAACGGGACCCGCAGGTACCGCATGAAGTTCCGCACCCTGTCGGCCCAGGGCGACAGTTCCGCGTCGTTGAGCGTCAGCGTCAGTTGCGTGCCCAGCATTGCAGCGAGGAACGAGAGGGCCATCCAGAGCATGGTGCCGTAGCCCGCCGCCTGCAAGACGGGCCGCCCGAGGCTGACAGGTGTCATGCAGACCGTGACGACGAAACTTACCCCCCCGATCGACCAGGGGGCCAATGCAGGCAAGCGGTTCATCGGCGTCTGGCCGAGCCCTGGCGCACGTGCGACGGTACGCTCGGCAGCTCCGGCTCCTGCTGCGATGACGTGGAGTCCCAGGCATGCGGCACGAGCGGCGCGAGCGGCGTCAGGTGCGTGACGCCGAGCTCGCGCTGCGACGAGAGCATGATCATGACCCAGATCACAGCGGCGCTCCAGCCTACGAGGCCGAGGACGCCGCCCATCACCAGCACGACGTATTTCCACACCCTTGTGGTGTACGTCAGGGTGTAGCGCGGCGTGATGAAGGTCGCGAGGGCGGTGAGCGCCAGCAGGATCACGCCGAGGTTGCTCGCGAGGTTCGCGCGCACGGCCGCCTGGCCGACGATCAGGCTGCCGACGATCGATATTGCGGGTCCGAGCACCCCCTTCATCGCCGTCGTCGCCTCCGCCATGACATCGAGCACGACCAACATCAGGATCGTCTCCGTCAGGATTGGGAAGGCGAGCGACTGCCGGTTCGAGCTGACGGCGATGGCGAGGAGGCCCGGCATCACCGTCGTGTTGACGGTCAGCACGGCGACGTAGAGGCCAGGCCCGAGCAGGGCGAGCATGAACGCGAGCACCCGCAAGGCGCGGACGAAGTAACGCGTAGCGGTCGCCTGCATGTACTCGGACTCGTCGATGAAGAGCTCGATGAACGGCGCTGGCAGGAGCATGGCCCAAGGCGAGCCGTCGACGAGGATGACGAAGCGGCCACGGAAGATGTAGTCCGCCGCACGGTACGGCCGCTCTGTGAAGTCGGCCGGTAGGAAGGGGGACCAGATCGGCCCGAAGAGCGGGCGTAGGAGCGCACTCACGAAGCCGACGCGTGGTGGGCGGTAGCGCTCGAGACGCGAGAGCAACGTGTCCAGTTCCTTCGGGTCGGCGCAGCCTTCCTTGAAGAGGACGGCCACCTCCGTCGTAGCCTCCGTGCCGAGCGTGAGTCGCCGGGCAATGATCCCGGGATCTTTGACATGCCTGCGAATCATGGCGATGTTCACCTCCAGGGACTCGACGAGCGCGTCCTTAGGCCCGAACACCGCGCGCTCGGTCGAAGGCTCCTCGATGGACCGCGTCGGCGCCGAGCCCAACGGCAGGGCGAAGATACCTGCTGCCGAGAACACCAGGGCGCATCCACCAAGGATCTTCCTCTCCGCGTCGTCACGTGTCGCCACGCGGGAGCCACGCGCCAACAGGGCGGGGACGGGCGCGCTCGTCTGGATGAGCGGCATGATCAGCTCCGTCTGCAGGCGCTGGCCGTCCACAAGCGCCGGCAACTGCAGGATGCGCAAGCGGTCGCCGTCCTGTCTTGCGACGGCGATCTCCGTGATCTCGGGGTCCCAAGTCTTCAGCGCTTCAGGATCAACGCTCTGCTGCAGCCGGGAGATGAGGCTGAGGATGCGTCCGCCTAGGCGGTCGATGTCGGCAACGTCCGTCGCGTGTCGCCCCCTCTGCCTAGGGTGCGGCCAGCACAGCCGACTGATGCGCCGCTCCGCACCTCGGCACGGGTCTTGGGAGCAGGGTCAAAGGGCCTGAAACGGGGTTGCGAAATAGATGACCTTCGGAGTGGCTTGCCGGTGCGGACGGGCCGCGCGACACGGAGGCCGTCCCGCGGGGCGGCTCAATTGCCGCAGCACGGCCTCTTTGCGCACGTTGCGCCTAGTACGACGTAAGAAGCCCCCTGTAGCATGCCGGTCTTCAAGACGCTGCCCGCGACCAGCTTCGCGCAGAGCGGCGCCTCGTTGACCCGCGCGGACCGCCTGCGGACCATGCTCGATCCGGAGGAGAGCGCCAGCCTGCGCTGGCTCGCGAACCTGCCGGGACGTCACGCCATCGTGTTCGACCGGCCGTTGCAGGCTAAGTGCTCAAAATGACGAGCGTCCACACGGCGGCAAGCTACGACGGGCGCAGACGCCACATGTCCCTCGGAATCGCCGCCGACGGCGAGGTGTACTCGGCCGCCGCCATGAACCTCGCGTCCACGGTGGTGAAGACGCTCAGCCACGCGGGCGCCGAGACGATCACCCCCGGCCCGATGTGACGGGAGGTTGCCTGGAGGCCAGATACCCGGACGTCGATCTCACCCGCACACCGTGTCGGTCCAGACAACGGCCGAGTTGCGCACCCTTCGCCGTTAGGACAGGCTGCGGTGGAAGCGCAACCGGTGGACCAAAGGAGAATCACGACGCAGAGACTAATGATTGCTGCGTCACATCACGTCACGACACCCTCGCTGAGGAGGTCACGCGGTGCACAGGAGTCCTCCCACCATGTCTCTTGTCGCCTGCCTTGCCCTGCTGGTCGGCGGCTGCGGACACGCCGCCGCCCCGAAGAAGCGTGTGGCTCCGGCACCGCCGAAGGTGGTCACGGCCTTCACGCTGCGCGAGATTGCCACGCTGCCCGTGCCGTCGGAGGGACTGGCCGCGGCAGCCCGGAACGGGGTGGTCACGATCTTCGGCGGGCTCGGGCCGCAAGGATCGCTACAGGACATCTACCGGCTGGAGAACGGAAAGCTGACGCCAGCCGGCCAGCTGCCCGTGCCGATCCATGACCTCGCGGTGGCGCCTTTGCCGAACGGGTCGCTGCTCGTCGCGGGCGGCGGGCAGGTGCAGAGCTTCGACCGCATCTACCGCTACCGGGCGGGGCGGGTGCAGTCCCTTGGCGTGCTGCTGACGCCGCGGTCGGACCTCGCGGCGGTGCCGCTCAAGGGCTCCATCTACCTTGTCGGGGGTTTCACCGGCAGCACGTTCCTGCGGTCGATCCTGCGGGTCGATGCCGAAGGCCGCGTCGCGGCTGCGGGCGAGCTGCCGCTCGGCCTTCGCTATGTCGGTGCCGCACCGCTGGGCACCAGCATCTATCTCTTCGGCGGATTGGCGGTGCAGGGCTACCAGTCCACGATCTACCGGTTCACCCCCGGCAAGGGACTCGCGCGGGTCGGCGCTTTGCCCGTCGCTGTCCGCGCGCCGCTCGTCGCCGCCGGGCAGGGCGGCATCCTTGTGGCCGGTGGCGAATCGGCGCCGGGCCAGGACCAGGCCGGCGTCTACTGGTACACGCCCGGAGGCGGTCTCAAACCGATCGGCCGGCTGCCGGCGCCGCTTGCGCTGGGGGCCGCGGTCTACCTCGGTCATGACCGGTTCGCGCTGATCGGCGGGGAGGACGGATCCCAGCTGGCGCAGGGTGTCTTCCTGCTCAGCCTGGAGCGGCATCCCTAATATGGCTTTACAGGTACGGGTCGGCGGTTAGGATGGAGGTAGGGCAGCCCTGGCGGCCGCGGCGACGGCTTCTTGCCGCGTAGGCGGTGTGGCGGCGTTCGCTCCTTGGGTCAAAGTCCTGGCAAGGAAGGTCGACGGGATGTCGGAGCAGGGTACGATGCGTACGATCACGCTGGAGGAGCACTTCGCCACCGAGGAGTTTCTCGCTGGCCCCGGTCGTCACCTCAGGGCCCATCCCGGGCAGGCGGAACTCGTGGACCGGCTGCTGGATCTCGGCGAGCGTCGCATCGCCGAGATGGACCAGGCAGGCATCGACGTGCAGGTGCTGTCGCTGACGGCGCCGGGAACGGAGCAGCTTGGTGCGGAAGAAGCCGCCGCGGCGGCGCGGGCGGCGAACCGGGCCTTGGCCCAGGCGATCCAGCGCCACCCGGGTAGGTTCTCGGGCTTTGCGGTGCTGCCGACCGCCGCCCCGGAGAGGGCCGCCGAAGAACTTGAGCGCGCCGTCCGCGAGGACGGCTTCAAGGGCGCCGTGATCAACGGACACGTCGGCGGCCGGTATCTCGATGATCCCTTCTTCTGGCCGGTGCTCGAGCGTGCCCGGAATCTCGACGTGCCGATCTACCTCCATCCGACGCTTCCGCCGCGGGCCGTGATCGAGACCTACTACACCGGCAACTTCCCGCCGGAGGTGACCTCGATCTTTGCGATGGCGGGGTGGGGCTGGCACATCGAGACGGCCCTGCACGTGCTGCGGTTGATCCTTGGCGGCGCCTTCGACCGCTACCCGGACCTGCAGATCATCGTGGGGCATCTCGGCGAGTCGCTGCCGTTCATGCTGCCGCGACTCGACCACAACCTGCCGCCGCAGCTGACGAAGCTGAGGCGCACGGTCGGCGCCTACCTGCGCGAGAACGTGCACTACACCTTCAGTGGATTCAACTTCCTGCCGGCCTACCTCGACCTGATGCTGGAGGTCGGGATCGAGCGGATCCTCTTTTCGGCCGACTATCCGTTCGCCTCGATGGCGGAGGCGAGGTCGTTCCTGGACCACTTGCCCGTGAGCCCCGCAGACCGCGAGCGGATCGCGCACGGCAACGCGGAGCGACTGCTGCGGATCTGACCTGCGCCGGAGCTGATGCCCCGCCACGGCTTCACGTGTGGCGGGGCATTCCTGCGCCCTCCGAGCACAGATGAGCGCAAGGGCGCGTCTGGAGACGAAGAGCCCGATCCCTGGATACGGATCCGCCAGCGGGTGGTGCGATCGCCTCCGCTGTAGGGACGTTATGTCGCCAACTGACATACCCCATCACAGGGGGCTGGGCGAGATGAGCGACAGGCAGGCCCTGGCGGCAGGCAGCCGCGTCTTCATCGTCGGTGTCGGCTACGGCGGACTTCCTCTGGCCATCGCACTGGCTGAAGCCGGCTTCGCGGTGACGGGCTACGACCCGGACCGCGGTCGGGTGGCGGAGCTTCGCCATGCCAGGCCCGGGATCGAAAACGTGAGCGCCCGCAGATTGAAGCGGGTGCTGCAGACCGGACTCTTCGAGCCTACAACGAAGCCGGCGGCCATCCTGGACAGCGAGGTGGTGGTGATTTCGGCGCCGACGCCCGTCCACCTGGATGGGACGCCGGACACCGCCGCGCTCGAGTCCGCCGCCAGGCTGACGGTGGAAGGGGCGCAGCCGGAGGCGCTGGTGGTGGTCGAGAGCACGAGCTATCCCGGCGCGACGAGGTCGCTCTTCCTGCCGGGCCTCAGGCGACGGCTGGGTCGTGCCGGAGCGGACTTCTACCTCGCCAGCGTGCCGCAGCGCGCCGGCCCGCGCAGCCGCCGCCGCCGGCTTGGCGCGACGTCGCGCCTGATCGGCGGCATGACCCCGGCTTGCGGCGAGATGGCGCGGTCGCTCTATGCGCACGTCGTGCCGACGTGCCTTACGGTGTCCTCGCCCGAGGTCGCGGAGATGGCGATCCTGCTCGAACGCGCCTTCCAGGGCGTCCACTCCGCCCTCGCGGCCGAGTTTGCGCTCCTCTGCGAGCGGATCGACGCGGACTTCTTCGAGGTGCTGGAGGCCGCGTCGAGGTCCCGCGATCTCCTGCCGTTCCTTTCCGCGGCCGGCGTCGCGGGCGAATGCGTCCCGGTCGATCCGGCGTACCTCAGCTGGTTCGCCCGGCGCAAGGGCCTGCCGATGCGAACCCTGGAAAGCGCCATCGAGACCAACCAGGCCACGACGAGGCACGTGGTGGAGCGGGTCGAGGCGGCGCTCGCGGCGGACGGCGAGGACCTGGCCGGGGCAAGGGTCCTGGTGCTGGGGGTGTCCTGCGGAGCAGACACGGGCGCGGTGGGGAATTCTCCTTCGCTGCGCGTGATGATCGAACTGCAGCGCCGTGGCGCCGTCGTCGGCTACCACGATCCCCTGGTGAGCGAGCTCAGGGTCGACGACGTTGTCATGAAGTCTCACGACCTGACCCAAGGCGTCCTCGAGGAGGCGACGATCTGCCTCGTGCTCGCGCGATGCCGGAGGCGGGATCTCGAAAGAGCGCGCGCCTATGCCCGACGCCTGCTGACCCTCGTGTCGGTCGCGGGGGACGAGGGCTGAGTCGGGCGAACGCCGGACGTTCGCCGGGGGCAATTCCTGGTCGGAGCGCCATGGACGGATCCCGAACGGCACCGAAGAGGCTACGCGACGCGTCGGGATGCCGCGGCCTCGCCGGGGATCCCCCGGCGAGGCCCCTTAGTCCTCAAGAGCGATGCGCAGCCCCTCGCCCGTGCGGGAAAGGGCGGAGCCGAACGGCTCCGACAGCATTTCGACACGCGAGAGGGCCGCTTCGGCCTGCGCGGCGCCGGCCGGGCAGGCGTCCCCCGCAGCGTCGAGCCAGACAGGCAGGAATTCGGCGCTTTGTGGCCCGCCAGCCTTGTCCCACGCGAGGCGTGCCACGCCGCCCAGGTGGTTCAGCTCGCTGCGCAGGGAACGCCAGCTGTAGAAGGGATATGGCCGCCCAAGCGCGGGCTGGGCGCGGGTGATCGAGTGGAAGACGAAGTTTCCGAGGCTATAGAAGATGGGGCGCCCGCGATAGACTTCGATGCCGTGCAGCACGTGCGGATGATGGCCGAAGATCGCGTCGGCGCCGGCGTCGATCAGTCGATGGGCCAGAGGCTGCTGGTAGTCCGCGAGTTCGGACTGGAACGCGGCGGTCCAGCCGTGCGGGACGCCCCAGTGCATCCCCACCACCACGACGTCGGCGGCCTCTTTCGCCCGGGTCACGGCCAGCGCGGCCAGGTCCGCGTCCCCCGGCATCAGCTGCGTCTCCACGTAGGGCGCGATGCCCGGGTTCTCGTCGACCGTCACGGGATCGACGACGTAACGTGACACGACGCGGATGCCCGCAAGGCCCGGCCGGTCCGGGGCTGCGGAGGCGCCGAGCGCCAGGGTGGTGGCGAAGCCGAGGAACGCGACGCGGAGGTCGCCGCGGCAGAGGATTTGCGGGCGTGCGGCTGCCGCCGCGTCTTCGCCGGCCCCAACCGTATGGACCCCGGCGGCCTCGCAGGCCGCCAGGGTGTCCCGCAGGCCGGTCAGGCCGTAGTCCATGGCGTGGTTGTTGGCGAGCGTGGCGACATCGATGCCGAAACGTGACAGTTCACGCGCGAGCTCCGGGTCGGCGCGCAGGTTGACGAGCTTGTCGGCGCGCTCGCCGCGGCTCGTCAAGGCGAGTTCGAGGTTCGTGAAGACGAGCGAAGCCGCCTGGAAGCGCTCCTGCCAGCCGCGCAGGCCCGGATGCTCGAGGTCCGCGACAGGTCGCTGGAGCATGAGATCCCCGGTCGCATACAGCGATAACACGCGCTCACCTCGAGCACGCTGTTCTGGCTGGTCGGACCGACCACCTGCCGGAAAGTTGAGCCAGAGCGGCGTTCGAGGCGGGGTGCGGCGCATGGAGGCAACGTTCGCACGCTAGGCGAATCCCTGGACGAGGCCCGGGCCGGCTGAGATCGGCACCGGTACGGGGCAAGCTGCCAAGGCGAGTTCAAGGAAGGTGGACGTTTGCCAGCGCAGACGGTGGATGTGGCCATCGTGGGGGGCGGCGTCCTGGGGCTGTCGGCCGCCTACCATCTGCTGACGCTTGGTGTCGTCGACACCGTGGCCGTGTGCGAGCAGGATCCCCTGCATCAGCGCTCCTCGACGGGCCTCTCGGCCGGCGGCGTGCGGGACCTCTTCTCGAGCCGGGTGAACATCGAGCTCGCGCGGTACAGCATCCGCTTCTTCAAGGAGTTTCCGGTCCGGACGGCGACAAGGGGCGGACCCGGGCCGGAGATCAACTTCCGCCAGCAGGGGTACCTCTTCCTGATGGACCGCCAGAACGAAGAGGGATTCCTGCGGCGCGCCGACCTGCAGGAGACTCTCGGCGTCGATCTGGAGCGCCTGGATGCGCGCGAGCTCGGCCGCCGCTATCCTGCCCTGCGCACGGACGACCTGACAGGCGCGATCTTCGGCAAGAGCGACGGCTTCCTCGACCCTTACCAGGTCATGCGCGGGCTGAGGCAGAAGGTGGCGGAACTGGGCGCGACCTTCGTCGACGAGCAGGTGGTCGGCATCACCGTCGAGGGAGGCCGTGCGGCAGGGGTCCGGACACCGGGCGCAACCATCGCGGCCCGACGCGGCGTCGTCGATGCGGCGGGCGCCTGGGGAGGCGAGGTCGCGCGGCTGGCCGGTCTCGACGTCCCCGTGACGCCGGTCGTGCGTCAGGTCTATCTGTGCCGCCCGGCCGAGGACCTCTTCGGTGGCTATCCGTTCGTCGGCGCCCCCGGGGGCCTTTACTTCCATCCGGAGCCCGGCGGCCGTCTCCTGGTCGGCAAGGCCATGCCCGACGACATCGTGGGCTTCTCGTGGGACTGGGATCGGCGGCGGTTCGAGGACAGGCTCTGGCCGCAGCTCGCCGACCGCGTCCCGGTGCTGGAGCGGCTACGCCTCGAGGGCGGCTGGGCAGGACTTGTCGAGAATACTCCGGATCTCAGCGGCATCATCGGCGAACATCCGGGGCTCCGCTCGTTCCATCTCCTTACCGGCTTCTCCGGCCTTGGACTGATGCTTGCGCCCGGGGCGGGGTTGGCGCTTGCGGAGATCGTCGCCGGCGGCAGCGCCCGAAGCATCGACGTCCGGGATCTCAGGCCGGGACGCTTCGCGGAGGGTAGCGGCACATTGGAGGAGAAGACCATGTGACGCGCACCGGGCGGCTGGCGGCACTCGTTCCGAGACGTCCGACGAAAGGGGAGAGAACCGGTCCAAGAGGCCCCGGGGGTGCCACGTGCGGCCCCCGGACGCCGCGGCCGGACCGGGCTACCAATGCAGATTCCGGAAGCCGAGATCCGCTCACGGCTCGACCGCCTTGCGGCCCTGGCCCAACAGGCAGGGCTCCAGGGAGCGCTGGTCTTCGGACGGTCGTTCTACGACCGCCCTGGGCCCGTCGGTTACCTGACAGGCTTTCTGCCGCCGTTCCCGAGTTCGGCCGACGCACCTCAGATCAGCGGGCTTGGCCAGGTGGCTCTGGTGCTCCCTGCGGAACGGAAGCCCCTCCTCTTTGTCGACCGCTTTGTGCGCCCGTTCGAGAGCCCGCACTTCGACGTCGAGTCGAGCCCTGACGTGGCCGCGGCGGTCGCGGCCGCCTTAAGGCGACTCGGTCCCGCGGATGGCACCTGGGGCCTCGGTGGCGGCGACATCGCGCCGTTCGGGCTCTTCGACGCCGTGCGCCGGGAGCTGCCGAACGTTGCCTGGCGGAGCGTCGACCGCGAGTTGCACGCCATGCGGCGGCGCAAGTCGCCGGCGGACGTCCTGGGCATGCGCCGCGCCGCCGAGGTCGCGGCGGCCGGGTTCGCGGCCGCGGTCGCGGCGGTGCGGGTCGGGGCCCGAGAGCGCGACGTGGCGGCCGCCGGCATGGCGAGGGCCATGGCGGCGGGAGCCGATTTCGTCCGCTATCTGCGCGTGCACGCTGGTGAGGCTTCCGCGGTCGGGTCGCGCTGGCCCCCCGCGACCGACGCCCGCATCAAGGCGGGCGATCTCGTGTCGATGGACTTCGTCGGCGCGGCCGACGGCTACGGCTTCGACCTCGAGCGGACGGTGCTCGTGACCCCGGCCGAGGACAGCGCATACCAGCTGCTTCGCGACGCGCACGAGATCGAGGCGGCCGCGCTCGCCGCCGTGCATGCGGGCCAGACGGTCGACGGGCTGATCGACGCGATCCGAGCGGCCGCTGCCGCTACGAAGTCGGCGGCGCACCTTTCGGGCTTCTTCGGCCACGGCATCGGCATCGAGACACTGGAGTGGCCGTACCTGATCCCGGGTCAGACGGGAACGCTGGTCGCGGGCGAGGTGCTCTGCATCGAGCCCGGTCTCAAGCGGCTCGGCTTCGGCGGCGCCGAAGTGGAGGACGAGGTGCTCGTAACCGAGACCGGGTACGAGCTCCTGTCACCATTCCTGCGCCAGCCGATCATCGTCTGACCGCGAGTCCTGCCAGGTGGACGAATTCCGCGGAAAGAGGTTGGCGAGCGGGACGCACGCCGCCGGGAAGCGCCGTCGGTTGGCGAATCCGCGGGCTCAGGAGCGCGACCTTCTGGCGACTGCATGGTCGTCTACACGGAAAGCAGGTGGTTGTCGCTTCTCTGCTGCAGCGGCCCCGCTGGACACGTGGGCGGGCAACAGGAATCGGCCTTGTCGACTCGAAGTGGAGGCGAAGTTGGCCGAGTCGAACGTCAGGAATGATTGCATGCAGCACAGCATCGCTCCGGACCGCCTCTATCGGGCGCTCCTCAGTCTGAGGACGGAAGAGGAGTGCCAGGCGTTCCTGGAAGACATCCTCACGCCCGGGGAGCTGGACGACATCGTCCAGCGGCTTGAGGTTGCGCATGTCCTCGAGCTCGGCGGCACCTACGAGGCTGCCGCCGAGCGCACCGGAGCCTCGGCCACGACGATCAGCCGCGTGCGACGGGCGCTGTTCCGGGGAGCTGGCGGCTACCAAACAGTGCTGAGGCGCATCGATCGGAAGTAGCCGGTGGATGTCGTGGCGGGGCTTGAACCGGACGGTCCGGCGTCGTGTGGGGTCTCCAGCTGCACAGACCGGCGTGGCGTCCAAGGGTGCCGAAGAGGCCATTGATGAAACAAGTGAAAGGTGATAAGTTGAGCAAAACCTTTACTTAACTAGAGAAGTGGAGTGAAGAAGACGATGCCTGGATCCCTTACGGTCTACCGCCTGCCCGATGCTGCGCGTGTCAGCGGGTTTAGCGGGCGACATCTGCAGGCGCGCCGGGTTCCGGCGCGCCTGCAGATGTGGGTGGAAAGATCGGAGAAAGGGGATCCGATGTGGCAACACAACCGATAAGAACCGAGAATTTTGCGGGTCAGCAGTCGCGCAAGCTGCAGCGTGTGCTGGGCGGCTGGGACATCATCTTGTTCACAGTGTCAGGCGTCATCGGCGTCGACACGGTGGCCTACGCGGCGCAGACGGGATACCAGATCATCACCTGGACGTTGCTGTCCGCCGTGTTCTACCTGCTGCCGTACGGCCTGATCACGGCCGAGCTCTCCGCCACCTATCCGAAGGAGGGCGGGCTCTACTTCTGGGTCCGGCGAGCGTATGGCCCGTACATTGGGTCGGTCGTGTCGTTCCTCTACTGGATTTCCAACCCCATCTGGATGGGCTCGCTCGCGGTGACGGCGGTCGGCACGCTTTCGGACGCATTCTCGTGGCGCCTGTCGCCGCTCGCCGGCGTGCTCCTCGCGCTCGCTGTGATCTGGCTTACCACTGTCATCGAAGTCACGTACCTGCGTATCGCCAAGTGGGCCGTGAATGTCGGGGCCGTGATCAAGTTCGGGCTGCTGATTTTGCTCGGGATTGGTGCGGTGGCAGTGGTCCTGACGCGGGGATCGGCCGACCCGATGACGTTCGCGAAGTTCGTGCCGAACTTTTCCACCACCCTGATCCTGATGCCCGTCCTGATCTTCAATTGGGTGGGTTTCGAACTGCAGAGCAATGCTGCGGAGGAGATTCAGAACCCGCGGCGCAGCATACCGCGCAGCATTCTGGTCTCGGGCATCGTGGCTGCGCTCGGTTACTCTCTGGGCATCTTCGGCGTGCTCGTCACGACTCCCGCGAACCGGCTCTCCGCCGTCACCGGACTTCTAGGGGCGTTCCAAGGCATCTTCGCTGGGCGCCTGCTCATCGCCATGCTCGCGATCGCGATCGCGATCGGCTACGTGGTCTCCGGCACCACGTGGCTGATCGGCGTTGACCGTGCCTTCGCCACGTCGGGCTGGGACGCGTCCATTCCGCGCTTCTTCGGGCACTTCAACACCCGGTTCGGCACACCCGACCGTGTTGCGGTGCTCTCTGGTCTCGTACCGACGGCGCTGATCCTGGTCAACTACTTCACCTATCAGGGCGCAGGACTGTCGGCGACCTACAACACGATGCTCAACTCCGCATTTGTCGCGGCGCTCTTCCCGTACCTGTTCATGCTCCCTGCAGCTCTTATCCTGCGCCGCAGGGAACCCTCCATGGAGCGCCCGTACGTGGTGCCAGGAGGCCAGGCTGGACTTTGGGCCGCTGTGATCCTGTCGCTCGCGTTCAGCTTCCCTGCGGTATTCGCGAGCTTCATCCCGTCCAGCCTCACGGGGGTCAGCGCGTCCGGCGCCCAGCAACTCGGCTACTACTTTGCCGGCGAGATCATCGTGGCGTCGCTCTTCTACGCATGGGCTCGGCGTGAGCGCAAGGAGACGGCCGAAGCTCTTAGCGCGGCGGACTAGATGCTGAAGGAACTGCAGCCTAAGGACTTCATTGCCGGGCGGCGCATCCGTGCGCGCTCCGTACTGCCCGACGTGCGCGACATCGTTGCCAGTGTCGCGGCGCAAGGAGATGACGCGCTACGCGCTTTCTCTCTGCGCTACGACAGCGTGGATCTGGGTGATGGCCCGCTCAGGGTTCCGGTCGCTGCGGTCCAGGCAGCCCCAGGCCGGGTGGCGGCGACGCTGGTCGGCGACATGGAGGTAGCCTACCGGCGCCTCCTCGACTTTCACCGGCAGCTCGAGGTCCGACCGAACACGGCTCCCGCTTCACGCGGCGTCCGTGCGCGCGTCGAGTTCCAGCCGATCCGTCGTGTGGGCCTCTACGCGCCGGCGGGCCGGGCGCCGCTCTTCTCCACGGTGCTGATGGTCGCGGCGGCGGCGCGCGCGGCCGGCGTGGGCGAGATCGCAATCGCCTCGCCGCCGGGTCCGGACGGCGAGGTATCGCCCTACATCCTCACGGCCGCGCACGTGGCAGGCATCACGGAGGTGTACCGGATCGGCGGCGCGCAGGCCATCGCGGCGCTTGCCTTTGGCACGCAGGAAGTGCGGGCTGTTGACAAGATTGCGGGTCCCGGCAGCCGCTGGGTCGCGGCGGCCAAACGGGAGGTGTACGGCGTCGTCGACGTCGACCTTGTGGCGGGACCGTCGGAGTTGCTCGTCGTTGCCGACGGGAGTGCGGACCCCGCGCTCGTCGCGATGGACCTCCTCGCGCAGGCCGAGCACGACCCGCACGCGGAGGTGGCGCTGCTTGCGCTGGCGGAGGGGATTACGCAGACTGTCCGGCGGGAGGTCCTGCGCGAGGTGGGAGAAGAGGGACTGCCCGCGAGCCTCGGACACGCGGACGCCTGCCTCGAGCGGGACGTCAGCGCGGCGATCGGGGTGGCCGACGCCTGGGCGCCGGAGCATCTGGGGCTGCACGTCCGAGATCCGGGGGTATGGATCGGCGCCGTGCGGGCGGGTTCCGTGTTCGTCGGCGGCATGACGCCTACGGCCCTTGGCGACTATGTTGCGGGCCCGAGCCACGTGCTCCCTACCGGCGGGAGTGCGCGGGCGCTCTCCGGGCTCACGAAGCTCCATTTTCTGCGGTCGTTTACGGTGACAGAGGTGGAGCGAGTGGATGTGGGCCTGTTCAGCCTGGCTGAGCGGCTGGCTGGAACTGAGGGGCTGCCGATGCACGCGCGCTCGCTGCGGATGCGGACGGATAGGGAAGGGACCTGAGGCCGTCAGCTCAGGTCTCTGCTCGCAGGAGACCCGTCCGACGCTGAGCAGTGCACGAACAGGCCCGTTGGAACGCCGCGGGATTGAACTCGGGCACCGCTCTTCGGCGGAACGGAAGAAGGCATTGCTGGGAGAGGAATCTTGGTGTCCCGTCACCGAACTCCTGTTGCGATTCCACCAGACGGTGCACGCACCAGGGGGGACGCGCATGAATCGGGAAAGCCTGGGAAAGGCCATGACGTGCGTAAAGTCGTGGCTTGCTGAGCGGTATGAAGAGGAGACGGTTCCCGGCTTCGTTGTCGGCTTGTCCTACAAGGGTCAAATGCTCTTCAACGAGGCGTATGGCTACGCCGACCTCGAGCGGAAGATTCCCATGACCACGGGACACGTCTTCCGCATCGCGTCCCACTCGAAGACATTCACGGCGACCGCAGTCATGCTGCTGCAGGAACACGGCAGGCTACGCATCGACGATGCGGTCGCGACGTACGTGCCGTGGCTCAGTGGCCACGCCGATGAGCGGTGGCAGCGCGTCACGCTACGCCAGCTGCTTTCCCACGGCGCGGGCGTCATCCGGGACGGCCTCGACTCCGACTACTGGGGCCTTGAGCGCCCGTTCCCGGATCCCGAGCGGTTTGCCCGCGAGATCCGCGAGACCGGTCTCATCCTCGAGCACAACACCAAGATGAAATACAGCAACTACGGCTATTCGCTGCTCGGGCTGGTCGTCGAGAACGTGTCGGGCCAGCCCTACAACGAGTTCGTGCTCGACCGCATCGTCCGCCCGCTCGGTCTCGAGCACACGTTCCCCGAGTACCGGCCGGAACGGAACCAGCCCCGGGCCGAGGACCTCGTGACCGGCTACAGCCGCAAGGACGGCGCATCGCGACTGCCGATCGCGCCCATCAGCACCGATGCGATGTCGGCCGCGACGGGGTTCTGCTCCACTTCGGAGGACCTCTGCAAGTACTTCACGGCGCAGATGGTGGGCTCCGGGCAGCTTCTCTCGGACGAGTCGAAGAAGGAGATGCAGCGGGCCCAGTGGCCCGTGGTGGTCCCGGGCCAGCCGAGGGAGACCGAGTACGGTCTCGGCTTCTTCCTGCACCGTGACGGCGAGCGGCAGACGTTCGGGCACAGCGGAGGCTTCCCCGGGTGTATCACCGATACGATGGCCGACGGCAAGGAAGGGGTGGTCGTGACCGCCCTGACGAACGCCATCGATGGACCGGCGGTCCCGATCGTGACCGGCATCTACAAGATCCTGAGCTACTTCGAGAAGGAGTCGTGCAGCAAGCCGGCGCACGACTGGTCCACGCTCGAGGGGGCCTACGGCAACCTCTGGAACACGGTGTATATCGTGCAGCCCGGAGATGCGCTCGTCACCGTGAACAGATCCGGCTGGGATCCCCTCGCGCTCGTGGAGAAGATGGAGTGGGTCGAGGGTCACACGTTCAGGATCGTCGAGACCAGCAGCGGCTCCTCCGAGGGAGAGCTGGTCCACTTCCATCTGGACGACGGCCGTGTATCGCGAGTGACGCACACAGGGTCCAGCATGTGGCCACGGCAGGTTTGGCGCAACAGATTGGCGAGCAAAACCAGGGTCGGGTAAGGCGGGGCCGCGCAACCGGAGCGAATGGGTTGTGGCGCCTGACCGTTTTTGCGGGGAGGGCTCGCAGCAGCCCCAGGAGGCTTGGGGGCTAAGGGGGCGCGGCGCCGCAACGAGCCGTACGCCCTTGGGCGCATCGACGCGGTCGCCAGACGCAGACTGTGTAGGAAGCACGTCGCACGCGAGGCGCCGCGGTCGTGCGACGTGCGAACGGGGGGAAGGGCGAACTGGGCCAAGTGCAGGCGATCCGCTACGCGGAAGAGCTCCCGGCGATCGACACGTACTACGCGATGTTCTGCGAAACCGGCTGGAACGAGAGGCTCCGCCTCTCCAAGACGCAACTGGAGCTGGCGCTGCAAGGCAGTTGGTACAGCGTCTGCGCCTACGACGACCGGGACCGGCTGGTCGGGACGGGCCGCTTGGTCTCGGACGGTGCCTACGAGTGCTTCGTTTGCGACGTCATGGTGGACCCAAGTAGCCAGGGCCACGGCATCGGCAGGGGGATCGTCGACAGGCTGCTCGCGCACGCGAAATCGCGCGGCATTCCGTGGGTGCAGGTGACCGTGGCGGAGGGCAAGAGCGGGTTCTACGGAAGGCTTGGCTTTGTGCCGCGCCCGGACGATGCGCCGGGCATGGACATTTGGTTTACGGCCGAGGAATACCCCGACGCAGGGCCGCACTGAACGCGGCCCACCGGACCCTTTGACCGTACCGGGAAGCGCGAGGTCTCGAGGAAGTCCACCCTGGTCCGCATGATCAGGGCTGCGAGGCAAGACCTGCGAACGTATCCTCCACGGAGTGGAACCGGCTTTTGAGCTTCGAGCGGAGGAACGAGGTGTCGAGCCGCGTATCGAGCCGCACTTCGCGTTCCTCGACATCTTCGGGCGGGATCCGGTGCGGACGAAGCAGATCGAGAGGCAGGGACCATGCGCGGGCGATGGCCCTCGCAAACGTGTAGTGGCTCTCGCCTTGTTCCGGTCCCGCATGGACGATGCCGGGGATGCAGTCGATCGCGGCAAGCTCGCACAGGGCGGTCGCCAGTTCCTCGACATGCACGAAGGTGCGCAGCAGATTGTCCGCTCGCGTGAAGCTGCCGCCAGAGGCGAAATCCGTCAGGACCGCCGTGGTTCGGGGGTCCCACAGGCCCGTGACCGCTTGGCCGTAGATCATGCCGGTTCGGACGATGGTCGTCTTGGAGGCGAGGGGAGAGGAGGTTTGCAGCCACTGCTCCGCCCGGAGCTTCGCATTGGTGTAGCGGGCGATGGCAGACTCTGACGCGAAGGGCATGGGTATGACCCCTTCCGCGTGGGGCCCCCCGGTCCCGGGCAGCACGCCGTCTGTGGAGACGAAGATGAGGCGGGTGGTCGCGGGAACGAAGCGTGCCAGGAAGCGAAGTCCCGTCTCGAGCAGAGCCCGCTCATCGTCCTCGCCTGGCTCGTCGGTTCGCTTGGCGCACCAGATGACCACATTCGGTCGCAGTCCGTCGAGACAGCGTCCCAGCGCACGAGTGTCGAGAAGATCGACTTCTTGCAGCCCGGGAAGACGACGACGGGCGCAGGTGCCATGGACCTGCGCTCCTTCGTTCAGAAGGCGCCGGTAGACGTGCGCACCCAGAAAGCCGCTTGCCCCGATCACCAAGGTGCTCGTATTTCTCGACTCCATGTCCAAGAGCGTAAGGAACTCAGACGGCTTTGGGCAAGACCTCGGTCTGAACCCTTGACCGAACGACCTCCCGACGGACAGTCAGGAGGTCTTTCCTTCGACGAAGGCCGCCAGCAGCGGTCGCCCGACCGGCCGCTTGCCCCCGAAAGCCGGTACTGGAGGCGAAGGTGCCTGTGCGCGACACGCTCGCCATCGCGGACGGGGGCGAGCCTTCACCGCCGGCAGGCCTCCCGCTGTGGCTGATTCCCAGTCGCATGAGGTGTAGGCTTGAATCGCCGAACCTGGCGCGTGGGTAAACGCCGGCTGGACCGACGACCGCGACGCGAGAGAAACGCTGGTCTGCCGGACGGTGCGCCCCGGGGTGACGGTCCACGTGGGACCGGGTGGGCGTTTCTCCGCGGTCAGTTCCGATTGCGGGCAGATCCGGGCAGTCCAGACGAATGAGGTTCGCCAGCGTGCGCCTTTGGGTACGGTCCGATGCTCGCCAGAAGGCCGCGCGTGGAGGTGGTCGGGTGACGATGCGGGGGGCGCTGTCTGTCGTCCTCGGTTCCGCAGCGCTCATGGCCTTGGCGGCATGGGTTGGTGGATTCGATGGCCCCGGGCCGGCCACCGTCCAAGTGGCCTTGGCTCCTACCCGCGCCCTGCAGCTTCCGATGGCGCCACCACCCGGTGCGGTACCCAGCGTACCCACCGTCGAGCCCGCCGAACGGGTCGGGAGCAGTTATCTTCATGTCCGCGTCTGGACCTATCGCGTGCCGATGCGCAATGCGTCGGTGCTCGCCTATTACAGAGCGAAATTCGCCGCTCTCGGGTATGCGATCAACGGGATCGGCTGTGGTGGCGATCGCACAGGGATCACGTCGTGCGATGAGTCCTACGCGCGTGGCCTCGATACCGCTTTCTTGACCGTGTTGCCCGCTGTGCGGGGAGTGAGCCGGTATTCGCTGGCGCTTGACCGTATCGAGTTGCCGCCGAGGCCAGCTTCGAGTCTGGTTCCGGCGGGTGTCACGCTGCTGCAGGTCGCGGTGCGCTACGGCGCCAACGGCAGCTGGCATCGCCGCATCATCCGATCCCCGAAGGGGATCGCGCGGATGCGGCAGATCGTGAACAGCCTGGACGTCTTCGATCCTGGCGGCCACATCGGATGCGTCGCGGTCGAGCGAACCGCGATCCTGCTCTTTGCCGCAGGGCTTCGCCCGTACGAGTACACCGAGGACGCCGGTTGCCGTTCTGTCACCGCTCCAGGCGGAGTCGTGCTTGCGGACACGGCCCCATTGGCGCTTTGGTTTGCCGCCGAAAGGGATGTCGGGATGGCGGAGCGGTGATTCGTGCTCCGCAGGCTCAGGGCCTGTGATCCGCGCCGTGATGGTCCGTGGGGAGCCGCGACATTGGCTGGCTTGTGGGGGAGTGCGATGCGAAAGCAAGCGAGGAAGCTGCGAGTCATCTCGCGGGATGGGACGCCGGCCCATCCCCGGCGGAGCCGAATCATCTTGGCGCTATGTCTGCTGGCGATGCTGCTCATGCTCGTTTGGCCGTTTCTCCGCTGAGATGGCGCTGCTCCGACAGCACGTGGCCGGGTGACGCCCCCGGGTCTTCGCCGTTCTCTCGCCAAAACGTCTGCCGCGTTGACATTCATCGCCGGGGACGCAGGCATGCCCAGTGGAATACGCGCCGAGGCAACCGGACACGATATGTTCCGCTCCGTCGGTCGAACGAAAGCTGGGGGGATCACGCGTTGCGATGGGGAACTGTCGGTTGGGTGGCCTGGGTGCTCGTCATCATCGGCGCGCTAAACTGGGGTCTGGTGGGGTTCTTTCGCTATGACCTGGTGGCGTCGGCGTTCGGCGGAACGTACACGGCCTTGAGTCGGACTATCTTTGCGCTGGTGGGCATTGCGGGACTGTGGCAGATCTTCACGGTACCGACGCAGACGCGCGCACGCTCCTGAGATAACGTACAGTAGGGGGCCTGCCGCTCCGAGTCTCTCGGCGGCAGGCCCTCCGCATGTCTTCGCCTATACACGTCATAAAGGTTTTGCGAGTAATGGCATAAGCCGGGGTGCCGACTTCCTGCTTCGACGGGGCCGGTTTCACAGCAGCGGGATGCCTGCTGCCAGCCTTCCCCTCCGTAGGCAGACGCCGTGGAACTCACGGCGTATCGGGCCAGTTTGATGGCTGTGTTCAGGTCACGATCGTGCATGGTTTGGCAGGCCGGACAGGTCCAGGTGCGTAGCGCGAGAGGCGGTTCTTCTTGGACGACGCCGCAGACTGAGCAGAACTTGCTCGGACAGAAGCGATCTGCCACCGCCACCAGAGCGCCGCGCCGCACCGCCTTGTCATCCAGCTGCCGGCGGAACTCCCGAAAGCCCATGTCAGCAATGGAGCGGGCCAGATGGTAAGGCGCCGGTCGCATGAGCGCACTTTACCAGGCTCATGCCTCCGCGGGTCTCGCGGACGGCAAACGAGATGGCACCGCCCTGGCGGGAGGGAGAGGCGCCGATGCGCAAGCCCGGGGAGGAATCCGCACACTCTCCATCGCGATGGCGGTCCGGTCAAACCGCACAGGAGTCGCCTCATCCTGGCGCTGTGTCTGCTCATGCTGGTTTGGCCATTCCTGCGTTGAGTGCGGTCGCCCCGTATTGCCGCCTGATCGGCATGCATGCGCATAAGGGCCGGCAGCTTAGCGACGCGGGCGCGCGACCGAGGACAGGAAGCGACAGGCGCATGACGTAATCTAGCGTCGGTAGGGTTGGCTCCAACCGGGAGGCTCCGCATGGGCCCTGAAAGGCGGGCTGGAAGGAGGAAGCCATGCAAGAGACCATGAAGGCAGTCCTGCTCACCGATTACGGCGGGCTGGACCGTCTCGTCTATCGCGAGGACGTGCCCGTGCCTGGGCCGCAACGCGGCGAGGTCCTCATCCGGGTCGGCGCGGCCGGAATCAACAACACCGACTTGTGGACGAGGGAAGGGGCCTACGGCAGCACGGACGGACCGTCGCCGCCGTCCGGTTGGCTCCAGGGCGAGGCATTCACGTTTCCCCGGATACAGGGCGGCGACATCGCGGGGCGCATCGTCGACGTCGGACCCGGCGTGGATACCCGCCGCATCGGGCAAAGGGTGCTCGTGGATCCGACGATCCACATCGGCGACGGTGAGGACATCGAGGGAGTCATCGGCAGCGAGCGCGACGGTGGATACGCGGAGTACGTCGCCGTCCCGTCCGACAACGCCCATGCGATCGAGACGACCCTAAGCGACGCGGAGCTTGCGACCTTTCCGATCGCCTACCAGACCGCCGAACGGATGCTGAAGCGGGTTCGGCTGACCGGCGGTGAGACCATCCTGATCACCGGGGCGTCTGGTGGCGCGGGTTCGGCTCTGGTGCAACTGGCTGCCCTGCGCAAGGCGCGTGTGATCGCCCTTACCAGCGCCGCCCACATGGAGGAAGTTCGAGCCCTCGGCGCGGAGATCGTGTTCGATCGCGGCGACACGCATTGGCCCGAGGGCCTGCGCGAGCAAGTCGGGGCACTCGATGCGGTGGCCGATGTGACGGGCGGCGCCGCGTTTCGCGGCCTGCTCGACCTGCTGCGGCCGGGAGGGCGCCTGGTGACAGCCGGTGCCGTCGCAGGGCCGATCGTCGATCTGGACTTGCGCAGGGTCTACCTGCAGCGCTTGCAGATCATCGGGTCCACGATGGGCACGCGACGCGACTTTTTAGACCTCGTGGAGTACATCGCACGCGGGCGGATCCGCGCGCTTCTCGCGGACACCTTCCCCCTGCGGGACGTCCGGCGTGCACAGGAGCTCTTCAGTTCGAGAAAGTTCTTTGGCAAGCTGTCGCTGATCCCGTAAGTCGCGTTGGCGGTGCTCTTCGAGGCGGCAGCCAGGGCCGTGCGCCTGAGCGCCATCCGCTCGCGGAGCACTGGAGAAAGCTTTGGTGTCTGGACGGCCGAGGAGGGCGAACTTGGCATTTGAGCGGGTTGCACGGGGTGCCTGAGGCACTGTCCGGGCGAGCATCTGCGGCGCGATCGCCTTCGCCGCCTTCAACCCCACGGCGGTCAGCCCTTCACGCAACGTCCCCGTCAGCTCTGCGACCTCCATGCTGAACTCCGCGGCAAAACCCACCCCGTTGCAGTAGAAAGGGTACTTCGTCGCCTCAGAAGTGAAACGTACTTGTGTCAGTGGGAAGCTTCACTCCGTTGCAAACTGGGGAATCTGATCCCGTTCTTGACAGCCGCCAAACGACTTCCTAGGTGGGCTCAGATGGTTACGCGAGAGCTATCCGAGGCTTCTTAGTCAGGTCGGCCACCTCTC
>JAJZAT010000009.1 GCA_021799275.1 Bacillota bacterium | reverse complement strand
GCAGGCGTGGCAGGAGAAGCAGTGGGAGTTCGGCAAGCGGCTGCTCTTCTCCACTGAGAAGAGTCTTTCCACCGAGGAGATCGTGACGCTCTACAACAAGGACAAGACCCAGATCGAAGACGACTTCCGCCTGATCAAGTCGCCCGACATCCTGCGCTTCTCGCCGATCCGCCACTTCACCGACACCAAGATCCGCATCTACGGCTTCATCTGCGTCATCGCGCTCATGGTCTTCAAGCTCCTGCAGTTCCGCACCCGCGAGCTGGGGCTCTCCGCGGAAGCCCTCGTCACCGAACTCAAGGACATCCAGGAGATCGTCCTGATCTACAGCGTCAGCCGCGCTCGCCGGACCATCTCGGAGTGCTCCACCATCCAGCGGCGCCTTCTCGACATCTTCGGCCTCCAGCGTTACCTACCCACGGACTGACTGAAGCCAAAATGAGCACGGCGATGCCGCCGTGCCACAACACTATTCTCGCCATCTAACCCGCTCCCAGAGCGGATCTCGGCCCTTAGCTGGCGAAACTCAGGTCATAGGGACACACATAATTGTCCAAGTCCATTATTGGCCAGGACGACGTCCTGGTGACTGAACTCTGCATTGGAACGCAGGACGTACTTGCCGTCGTAGCGCTCGCTGCGGGTGAGCTTGGCCTCGTCGATCGCGATCGCCTTGCCCTGGACCCGAAGATAACTGCGGTAGGGCGAGTTACGCAGGAGATCCGAGCCCGAGGGGTTCCTCTTCAACTGTTCACGCAGCCGCGTGCTCCAGCCGCTCCTTGGACGGGCAAAGGTCCACAGCGTGCCGGATAGAAACCTATACGCCAGAAGGGGGAGTACTGGTGGACATCCGTGCAAAACTTCGTACCGTCGTGCCGATCGCAGCAGCACTCGTGGTGGCGTCAACCGCTGTGACGGTAGCCGCATCCCGTGCTTCCCAGCCGGTTTTCGTCGGCAAGGGAGGCGTCATCCGCGCCTGCGTGAGCAAGGCGTACCCACACACGATCACGCTGGTGCAGCCGAGCGCCGGCTGCGTCCACGCGGCGGTGCTCGTCACCTTTGACGCCCAAGGTCCGCAGGGGGCGCCAGGCATCGGCCTCCTGAGCGGCTTCGGGGCGCCGACGACCGCATCGACATCCGGCGCGCAGATCGGGGATTTTTACCTCGATACCACGTCCGACACGTTGTACGGTCCGATGACCAGAGGGGGCTGGCCCACGTCGGGAACATCCCTCGTCGGCGCCCCGGGGGCGCAGGGGCCAGCAGGACCGCAGGGACCCCAAGGAGCCACGGGACCGCAGGGACCCCAAGGAGCCACGGGACCGCAAGGACCACAAGGTCCTCAAGGGCCAGCCGGACCGGTGAACGCAACGGCGACCGTTCTAGGAGGCGCGATTCTTTCGGCCTCGTCGCCCCAAGTTCTAAACGTGTGGGATGGCCCCTTCGCTGGCACGCTCATGGTGAACGGCGTACTCCCCCTGATCAACCAGTCCAGCGCGCAGCAGACCGTTTCCTGTAGATTGTTGCTGAACGGAAACCCTGCCCAAAACGGGTTGGGCTCACAGCCAACATTCGCGGCGACCATGCCGGCCAATGGCGACGAAACGCTCGCCGTCAGCGTTGCCCTGACAGTGCAGTCAGGGGACAACGTGCAGCTCAGTTGCAGCAGCACGTCCAGCTCGGTGCTCCTCAATACGCCAGAGCTCAACTCGTTCGTCGTCCCCTGACCCGGAAGGTACCATCAGTCTGCCGGGGGAACTAACCTTGAGATCGAGCCGAGGCTCAAATCGTATCCAAACGTGACACACCAGATTGAGCAAGACCGCCGCCACTAAACAGAGCGACGATCTGCGCCCGTCTCGACAAGCCGAGCTTATCGAGGATATCACTGACATGGTTCTTTACCGTTTTCTCCGCCAAGGCAAGGCGTTCGGCCACTTCCCTATTGCTCAGTCCAAGTGCCACGGCCCTGGCGACTTCGACCTCGCGCGGAGTGAGGGCCTGTGTGAGGGTCTCGGGACGCATGCCAGCCTCACCGTTGCGCACATAACGCAGCAAGGCGTCGGCCACCTGATCACGCAGGACCTGTCGGCCTTCTGCCACGGCGCGGATGGCGCTACAGAGCTTTTCGCTGTCGACCGTCTTCGTCAGAAAGGCGTCTACACCAGTCGCGGCGGCAGCAACCATGGCATGGTCCTCACCGTACGACGTGAGCACCACGATCTTCGTTGCCGGAGCAATCCGTCTGAGTTCGGGTACGATGTCGAGACCTGAGCGATCTGGCAGGCGGATGTCTAGGATCACTACGTCCGGCCGATGCCGGCCTACGGCAGCGATGGCCTCGGCCGCACTCCCTGCCATGGCATCTACGACAAAATCCACGGTGTCCCGCAACAGAGAGGCAAGCCCGACACGCACAACCTCATGGTCATCTACGATGACGACGCGTATCATCAGCGGCCCTCCTCTCTACCTCTGACCGATTCTTTCCCACATCACGCGGCCGGCCAGGGCAGGCGTACGTCCAGGCGCGCACCCTTCGCTCCGGCGCAGTCCAGTGCCGCCGTGCCGCCGAGTTCAGCGAGGTTGCGGAGCATGTTGGCGATGCCATGCCCTTCCCGGATCTCGAAGTTCGCGCAGCCTGTACCGTCGTCCTCGATCCGGACGAGCAGTTCCCGCTCCGTGCAGGACAGTTCAACCCATACCTTCGCCGCCTGGCCGTGTCGCCCGGCGTTGGCGACCGCCTCATGCACAACCTGCCCAAGTTTCGCGACCCAGGGTCTGGGCAGGCGGTCCGCAATCTCGATACCCTGCCAGCCCACGGTGACGCCGTACAGGTGCGCGACGTCATCGGCCTCGGCCCGCAGAGCTTCCGCGGCGCTAGCCGGCGGGTCGCGCTCGAGTGCCTCCAGCACGCCGCGGATGGCGACCATGGAACGCTGCACCGCTTCGATCGCAAGATCTACCGTCATCGTGTCCGTAAGGGACTTTAGACCGTGCCCCTTGGCTCTCTGCAGCTGAATGCCGAGGGCATAGAGCCCCTGCAGCGCGCGGTCGTGCAATTCCACCGCGATCTCCCGCCGCTCCGACTGGCGCACCTGACTCGCGTAGGCACGCGCCACCCTCTCGCGGGCTATGATGATCGCCGCCTGGACCGCGAACATCTGGAGCAGGCGTTCGTCCGGCAAACTGAAGGTGTCGCCATCCTCGCGGCCCCCGAGATAGAGGTGGCCGAGTAGTTCCCCCTCCCAGCGTATCGGTACGCCCAGGAAGGCGCTGAACTGAGGATGTGCCGCGGGAAATCCCGTGAAGCCCGGGCCACGCGTGACATCGTCGAGCCTGAGTGGTTTGGTTCCGGACAGCCGTGACAGGAGCCCTTTGTGGTTCGGCGGTTTTCCGATGGCCTGGCGCACATCCTCCGCCACTCCGTACGTGACGAACGACACGACGTTCTGCGCCTCGTCGAACTCGGCGAGAGCGCAGTACGTCGCACGGCTCAGTTGTGCCGCGAGCGCGGCGATACGTCCGAGAACCTGCTGATAGGTGCCGTCCCGCGCGATGTCCACCGACGCCTGATGGAGTGCCTCGAGTTGCTCGTCCCATCGGCTGGCGGCCTCGTAGAGCTGGCTCAGCTGGGCTTGGCGCTGCGCCAGCTTTCGTTCGAGGCGCTCGATCTGTGTGAAAACGACCCAGATGATGGAGCAGATGGCGATCGACTCGACAACTGACATGTATCGCTCGGCGAACTCTTCCCATGGCGTGGCTGAACGCAACCACGGTTCGATCCAGAAGTCGAAGCCCATCTCGACTGCCGCGATGAGGACGATCAGTATCCACTTGATGCGCCCTGCCATGCTCGCGCGTCCCGGTCGTCCCAGCAGGAACGGCGAAGCCTGCGGTTCAGGGTGGCTGCTCTCCATCGGACACCGGCCTTTCAAACCACAGGGTCACCTGCGCAACCTGCGCATGTGCGGTGCGATCTCGACCTCTTGCGGAAGTTCGCCCAGTTTTTGCACTTCATGCTGCACCCAGCGGCCGAGAATGTCTAGCAGCAGCAGGAAGAGTCCGGACACGAGCAGCAGCGCGCCGGCCATGAACCCGATGATCGTCACACAGAAGACAGACCCTATGCCGAGAAGCGCCAGACTCGTCATCCTTAGAGGACTCATTGCAACCGGCGCCACGCCTCTAGCCTGCCTCGCAACGCCTGCCACCGCGCTCAGTCGGGGTGGCGACGCAGGACGCAGCCCACCTTGTAGCCACTGGCGCACAATCGTGTGTGCGACCGCCCTGCCTTGCGCCATGGCCGCAACAACCGTCGACGGTCCCGTCAGCGCATCGCCCGCCGCATAGACGCGCTCGGCGATCGGTCTCTGAGCAAGTGCCATGGCACCCTCCCGCTCTTCGACGCGCTGTGCCATCTGCTCCGATCCCTGCGGCAATCCGGACGCCATGAGGCGGCGATCTCGGTAGGCCGGCCGCTCGAGAGGCGGTACGGGCAGGGAGGCCCTCAGGCCCGCCAGCGGACTGTCCTCCACGCGATAACCCATAGCCACCACCACAAGCTGGATCAGGCCCACCTCGTCCGATGTGCCCGAAAGAACCTGCGGGCGCTCCCTGGCGCTCCTTTGGCGGGTGTGGCCGAGTCGTGCCCTGAACAGCTCGCCAATGCCGGTTTCGAGACTTGTCACGACGGTGTTGAAGCGGATGCGCACGCCCTCGCGCTCCGCCAGTTCGAGCTCGTCGGGGCGCACCTTCGCAAAGCGGCGATCCATCCACTCGATCGCCAGCACGTCAGCCCCCAAGCGTTTCGCGCTGCGCGCCACGTCCATGGCGGTGTTGCCTGCGCCTACCACCAGAATCTTGGCACCGGGGCGGATGTCAGGCAGTCGCTGCCCCTTTCGCAAGGCTTCCTTCGCCCGCCGCAGGAACGACGTCGCATCCTCGACGCGCGCCTCATCCATACCTCTAGCCTGCAAAGCGAGCGGCTGCGCTGCCCCGTGTGCCAGGATGACCGCATTATGCTCCGACAGCAGGTCCTGGACCGACTTCTCCCTGCCGATCTCGACCCCTGTAACGATCTGCAGTCCGGCTTGCTCCAGCGCCTGCAAGGGGCGGGCCGCAATCTCGTCGGGCAGAGAGAAGGCAGGAATGCCCCAGTCGAGGACGCCCAGTGGCCGCGTCTCGCGTTCGTACACAACGACTTCGGCGCCTTCAGCCAACAGTTCCCATGCGGCAGCCAGCCCTGCCGGGCCAGCTCCTACGATCCCGACCGACAGACCGACAGAACGAGCAGGCACATGTGGCGGCGGTACCGGTGCCCCGTCGGCCACAAAACGCTCCAGGAGCCCAATGCGCACCGGCTCGCCGCCGGCGAGACGCAACGAGCAGGCGCCCTCGCACTGGCTGCTCTGGTCGCATACGCGGCTGCAGATGTCCGGGAACACAGTCGTCCTGCGTAGGACCTCATGCGCACGGCTCAGGTCTCCTTCGCGCATGGCGGAGATGAAGGCGGGTATGTCGTTGTGCGCAGGGCACCCGAGGACACAGGTCGGATCCGCGCATTGCAGGCAGCGTTCCGCCTCAGCGCGCGCGTCATCCCAACCTGCAAACCCGAGGTGCACCTCTGCGATCCCGCGCGGGCTGCCTTCCTTGAACTCTGCGAGACGCGCCGCAGCTGCTGGTGCGACGAGCAAAGGTCCATCCACCTCGATCGCAGCGAAGGGGCAGGTGCGCTCGCAGGCACGGCAGCCGACACAATCCTCCTCATGCGACCGGCAGATCCAGTTCGCTTCGTCCAGTTCCAGCGCTCCAACCGGGCAGCGCAGAATGCACTCGCGGCAACCCGCACAGCGCTCCCTGTCTACGATGACCCGATGCCTTACGTGACGGTCCAGCTCCGCATCCTGTATGGCCACCTCGTCCCCTCCTTTGCGTCTCTTGCGCCTTACTGCGCCCCAGCCATCGCAATGTAGAGCCAGATCATGGCAACACCCAGCAGCGCGTTGAACAGGGCCCCAGCGACCTTCGCGGCCCAAAGGCGACCTGTCAGCGGTCGGATGTCACGCTGCGTGATGTGCCATGTCGCATAGATCGAGCCGATCGCGCCGATCGCGATGACGATCACCTGGCTGCGCACCACGCCTGCGGTCGAGAGCAGATGCACATTGTAGAGCGGCGAGTGCGCAGTGCCGAAGAGGTTCCACCCGAAGTCGAAGGGATCCGAGATGGCGGGCACGATGCGGAGCATATGATCGAAGAAGCGTGGCAGTTGCCGCGCAAGGTAGTCCGCTGCCACGAGCGGGATCAGTCCATATGCCACGGGCATCAGCCATTGCGTGAAGCTCGCGGCCGACCGCCCCTCTACGCCCGAGAGACTCTTGTGCAGCAGTTGGATGTATCCGAGCACCACGGCCGTTATGGCAGCGATGATGACGACGTAGTCGATCGGGTTGGGATAGCTGGGGAAGTGCGTTACCGCATTCAGCCAGTTGTCCACCGTTGTGTAAATGGGTAGGGCGTTGATCTGCTGGAACATGACGAGGCCGAGCAGGAGCAGCACTCCGAGCGCAATGTCCCAGCGTCGGCGAAGCGGCTGGATCACGGACGTCAGCGGTTTTTGTACGAAGAGTCCTATGTTGTCGGAAGGGCAACTCTTGAAGCACTCGCTACAGAGTCCGCACATCAAGTTCGACGTTGCGCTGCCCGGCCATTCGAACCATGGGCAGGGGTAGCCGCGTTCACTACCGCGCATGCAGTCCTTGGTCTTGCACTCCAGGCATACCTCGCGGTTCCGCGTGCGGAAGCCGGTCACCATACCTGTGGCCCCCACGGTACCGATCAGGGCGGAAAGTGGGCAGAGATAGCGGCAGAAGCTCCTCCGTTCCAATACCAGGAAAGAGATCAGTGCGATCGTGATCACCGAGAGAACGAGGAAGCTTGTGTAACGCGGCTCCCCAGGTCCCGCAATGTTGAAGTACTCCTCGAAGTAGGTGAGCACGATGAACAGAACGACCGATGGCAGCAGGCCGTAGCGGCTCAGATTGCGGCTCCAGCGTCGGCCAAGCGTCATGCTCTTGGGCTTGCGCTGCCACAGGGTGCGACGCTGGATCCACTCGGCGAACCCGCCAAACGGACACATGGCGCACCAGCCCCGTCCGACGCCGACCATCAGCAGGAAGACCGCGCAGAACCAGATGTACCATGTGATGACCGTGGCGAAGTTCCGAGTTGGAGCTGCGACGCCGAAGAGCCCGGCGGTGATCACGACCCAGAAGATGATCTGGTTCGGCAGGATCAGGGCGAACTGAAAGGCACGGCTCTTGACTAGGCGACGCACCCAGCCGGCACGCGTGATCTCTAGCCTAGGATCGGGATCGGTAGGTGCAAAGTAGACGCTCGCGACATTTGGATCTGGTTCCTTGGGCCGCACGGCCATTGCCTACCCCCCTCTGGCCCAAGGGTAGGATTGGCCGAATGGACGTGCTAGGGCAGAAAGTCTCGAGAAGTGTGGCCGCGATTGGGTTCAAAGTCCCAGGACCAAAGTCCTATCCGGCAGGCAGCCGCAGCGCAGGCGATTACCCGCCTGTGAGAAAGGCTTGCAAACAGGACGCTCCGCGTCCACAACGCCAACCAATGCGCCCAGATGGCCAGTCCCGGTCGATCGCCTGAGTACCAGCTTTACGCTGGAGTCTCTCATCAGCTACTGGGAGCCAGACACCTGACCTCATCAGGGATTCAGCCGTCAACATGAATAGTCACGCCCCCCGGACCGTGGGCATCGCCCAAAGCCGGGAGGCGTGGACCGAGCTGAGCCTGCGCCGGGGCGGTTCTTACCGCTGCAGCACCTGCACCATGCGGATGGCGACGGAGCAGACGGCGCGATCCACGCCCACCGTACAGGACATTGCTCCATCACCTCCTTTCCTATGTGGGTGCTATTCGCCCACAGCGGTCAGAATCCTACCGTTGCAACACTCGGCCGACAGAATGATCACGTCCGCCCTACTCTGGCCGCGGGACTGGCTAAGTCGGACGACGCCCAAGTCAAGGCTCCGCCGCTTCGCCCCGGCTCAGGGACCACTGCCTTCCGAAAGGATCTGCCACGGCCCGTTGAGGTTGGACACGACAAAGAAGTAGGTGTTTCGGCCGGAGGTGCGCGGAGTTCCCTGGGGATACCGCACGTCCGCCGAGAACGCGAGATCATAGAAGAGTGCTCTGCCCACCCTGGCCACAGTGCCACCGTGGAACTGCACGTTCTTCGCGGTCTTGAGTCCGGTGTCCGGAGACTTGCCCCCTTGGCCCGCCATCAGCGCCCGCGCGCTCGCGATGCGCCCCCGTTCGATCGCCTGGAAGTAGCGGCGGACGATCTGCGCGGCGGCTGTGGCGGAAGTGGCCGACACCTCGTGCTGAAGCGTCGCGGCCCTGGCCTGCTGCAGCAGGTCCGCCATCTGCTCGCTCTGGCCTGGTCGCTCCTGCACGGTGACGAGCAGCCAGTGCTGCTTGGACCCCGAGCGCATGACGAGCGTCACGGGACGATACCAGATCACAACGCCGGGGCCCCATCCGCCGCCACTCTCGACCTTGACGGTGCGCGGGTGGCCAAGCTTCAGATGCCCGGGCAGCACGTTCGAGGTGGCCAAACGCCAGATGAGCGTCTTGCGGTTGAATCCCTCGGTGAGACCCAGCTCAGCTTTCCAGTATTGCCGCATGCGTAGCGTGTTGTCCGAGGCGGTGCCATTGGACGCCGATAGATCGATCTGAATGGATGTGCGTTGTTCGCTCCGCGAGGCAGAGGGAGACCGGGTGTTGGTTGCCAGCGCCATCTGCGCGGCTGGGGCCGGCCCGTACGCCGTCACCAGTCCCGCCGCAAGGAGCACGGGCAGCCAGGATCGCCATGCCATGTCGACACCGCCCTCCGACTCCCCCACCCCGATTCTACTCCGGCCGTCCCGCAAGGGCGTGGGAGCAGATCATGTCCAGACGCGTGGATGCTCGCCCGCGATGAAACCGATGCCTGTCGCCTCAGTCAACAGTCGCAAGGCACTCTCTCACAGCCTTCAGAACGATCTCGGGGCGCTCGCGATGTGGAACATGCCCGCAATCTTCCGCGATCACCACCCGCGTTCTTGTCGGAGGAAGCGCGCCGATGCGTTGCGGGAAGGCCTGCGAGCCAAATTCGTCCCGATCGCCGTGAATGGCGAGGACCGGGCAATGCAACAGACGCAGATAGTCGTCCAAGGTCCATGCGGCGAAGTCGGGTGAGAGCCATGTCTCGGTCCAGGCGTCAAGGACCCAGCGGGCCTTCCTCCCATGGTAGCGGGCAAGGCGCGCGATCTGGTCAGGTGCTCGCATCGCTTGGCGCGCCTCGGCCACACGCGCCAGGGTCCGCTCTTCGACGAACGCCTGCGCCGCTTCCGTGATGACCGCCCCGGTGGCGGCAGGGAACATCGCGCCCGCCGCTACGGCCATCGCGCCACCCACGCTATGGCCGAACAGGACCATCCGATCGATGTGCAGCGCCTGTCGGAGGGCGGGAAGTCCGGTTCGCGCCTCGTCGCGGATGAAATCCGCGCTAAGGACGGTGGGATGTGGGTCGGACCGCCCGAAGCCGAGGCGGTCGTAGGCCACGACTGCCCTGCCCGTGGCGGCGGCGACTTCGGAGGGAAAGTCGCGCCAGACGTCCACACACCCGAGAGAGTCGTGGAAGAGGATGATCGGCGCGCGATCATGCCTCACGTCGTGCCCGTCCCAGATTCGGGCAAACAGCCGCCCGCCCGGCACGCCGAAGAACATGTCCCGCGTCCTCAATGGCGTCCCTCCGATGGAATCGAGTGAGAGACAAGGTGGCTCGCGCCGACGGGCCTCGTCCGCCACCCCTCCCAGTCCTCCCGCCGGCCGGCGGCCGGGTGTCAGGCGCGGCGCCGTGCCTACTCCTGCAGATAGAGGACGAGCATCTCTCGCCGAAAGAGCCGCGTTCCCAGCACGCCAAGGGCAATCGCCACGATGGCGAACAACTCCGTCGCGTGGGCAAACCAGACGGCCGTCGTACCAATCTTCCACCAGCCCAGCAAAAAGGGAAGGATCCAGATGCCGATGCTCAGGACCGTCACGAGGTAGGCGCTCCGCTGCTCGCCCACGCGCAAGGCCACGAAGGTTCCGACGACGGCCACATAGAGCGAGAGGTCCGCCGTCAAACCGAGCGCCAGGATGCGACCAGTGGCATCACCAAGGAAGAGCCAGTTCCAGCCCTGCCCGGAGAGCACGGCGCCAAAGGCCAGCTGCAGGACAACGGCGACCAGCGCGGCAATGTAGCCCACCGCCGCCGCGACCAGCACCTTGCCGCCATAAATGGCCCAATCGGGAAGCCTCGTGGCCAAGAGGTAGTCGAACGTGCGCCCGACTTTCTCATGCAGCACGAGGTCTGGCGCGGTATTGGCGACCACGATGACGGTGGCGAGCAGGACGTAGAAGATGCGCAGAAGGATGAAGAACACGGCGTTCAGCACGCTGTGGCGTGCCAGAAGCGAGGGCGCGATGCCCATCAGGATGACGGCGATACCGAACACCCGCAGCGACCGTTGCCCGCCGACCATCTCGGCGCATTCCTTCCACATCACACTGGCAAGGTCACGCATGCTCGCCACCTCCGATCACCTGTAGGTACGCTTCCTCCAGGGAAAGCGCCTCGGGTGTCACCTGGCGCACGCCTACGCCCGTCCCGACGAGAGCGGCGACAACCTCCTCCACGTCGTCCTCCCGGGCGAGCACGCAGCGCCACTCGTCGCCTTCCAGCGGCTCGAGGTGCGCGCCAGGGGGCAGGGCGAGCCTGTCGGCCGCCGTCATGCGCGACAAGCGGAGGCGTACGCTGGGTCCCCTGCGACCCGCGATCTCCCCAGGCTCACCGACGGCTCGTAGCCTGCCGCGCTGCAGGATGCCGACCCTGTTGCAGATCCGCTCGGCCTCCGCCAACAGGTGCGTGCAGAGGAAGATGGTGCGTCCACCTTCCTCGGCCAGCGACAGCAGGAGTTCCCGCAGCATGACGATGTTCTCGGGGTCGAGCCCGGCTGTCGGCTCGTCGAGCACCAGGAGGCGCGGCTCAGGGAGCAGGGCGCGTGCCACCGCGAGTTTCTGGCGCATGCCCTTACTGAAGCCGGAGACCCGATCGTCGCGTCGATCGTAGAGGTCGACGCGACGCAAGGCTTCATCGATCCGGCCAGACCGTTCGGAGACGGGCATGCGGGCCACCCGCGCCGCGAACGCGAGATTTTGGCGTGCCGTCAGCCGTTCATAAAGCCCGACCTGGTCCAGCACGACGCCGCACTGTCCGCGCACGAGCTCGCCGTTTGCGACGGGATCGAGGCCGAACACCCTAACCTCGCCGCTGGTCGGCCGCAAGATGCCAAGCAGCAGGCGCACGGTCGTCGTCTTGCCGGCACCGTTGGGTCCGAGAAAGCCGAAGACGCTCCCGGTCGGCACCTCGAACGTCAGGTCCGTCACCGCTTCCCGGTCGCCGAATGTCCGCGTCAGTCCGCGACACTCGACCGCGTTCGAGTCCACTTGAGTCCCCCCTACTCGCCGGTCCGGATGGTGCGCAGACCGGCGAAGCTTGTCCTCCTGCTCAAGGTCGCATGGTGGCCAAAACCGCAGTCGTCCGGCAGGAGGCGCGCCCGGTTGTAACGAGAACCGCCTACATCCGCCCAGGCCGATCAGACTGTCAGCCAAAACGTGCACACACTTCGCCGTTCGTCGTGAACACCGCCTGACCTCCTCCGGCACTTGTCTTCTTCCAGGGAATCGCGGAGGCAGACGGCGAACTGTTGGTCCGAGGCTCCGCCCTGGCGCGGCTGTGATCCTGGTCCCACTTGTCCGGTACCCACAAGCCGCCGACTGCAGATGATTGGCGAGCCATCTGGCAAGGTTGCGGGCACCGCGGCGCACGAGTGGAGGTTCCTATTCCAGAGCTTGGCAGCCTTATTGTCTTCCTGAAAATCCGCTGGCGCTCGCTTGGCAGGCGCTGCGGGCGATGTGCGCGAGTGCTTGGCAACCGACCCCAGGTCCAGGGTGCAGCACGCCTTGCGCAGGGCCGAGAAGGTCGTTGCGAGGCACGCCGCACGAGCAGAGGCCCGACAAACCGGTCAGGAGTGAAAGCATGGATCTCCACTTCTGGCGCGACCTGCGCTCGCAGGGTTTCCCTGCCCAGGGCGCGAACCTCGAGTCCCTGACGGACGAGCTGCTTGTCATGCTGGGTTCCCCGGACGGAGAGGTCAGGGACGGGATCGCCTACGAAGCCCTCGCGACATGGGTGAGCGGCGGCCGCTACGATGCGGGAGCCCTCGGGGACCTGGGCGACCGGATGGTGAACAATCTCCGCCAGGGCCTCGGCGACCAGGATGCGGACGGCATCTTCCTGCGGGCGTTCTCGATCCTGATCCTTGGCGAGATCATCGCTTTGGACGCGAAAGAGCGGCTCCTTCCACCGGCACGTCTCCACGCCTGGACGTCCGGGGCCATCCGCTACCTCCGCCTCGAGCGAGACGAACGTGGTTACGTGCCCGGCCATGGCTGGGCGCACGCGAGCGCCCATACCGCGGACTGCCTTTGGGCCATTGCAGGGCATCCAGAAAGCGGTGCCAAGGACCTCCTCGAGATCCTGTCCGCCGTGGCGGACCGGATTCTCCGCCCTGGCGCCAAGGTCTTCATCCACGACGAGGACGAGCGTCTCGCCTATGCCTGCCTGGGAGTGCTGCGCCGTCCGGAGGTCACGGTCGGCGACGTCCACACCTGGCTCAGCCGTTTCGAGCGTCCCGAACGCGGTTGGCAGGCGGCCCCCGCCGAGGATGACACCGCCCGCACCCGCCTGAATGCGAGATCGTTCCTGCGCAGCCTGTACTTCCAGCTTCTGTGGACGCGGGATGTCCCCCCGCTCGGCGATGACCTGTTGGAGGCGGTGCTACGTACCATCCGCGCCAATGGGACGCCGCTCTACGGCCAGTAGCCCACGCGTTTCGGCGTGCAAGGCAGGGCGCCAGGTCTGCCAACAATTCTCATTGCCTTCCAGGGAATTGACCCATGCTTGCGATCTACGATGGGGACCATCGGATGGTGGTTGCGTCGACCGACGCGTCCCACAGCGTGCTGGGGATCCCGTACGCCTACACGAACACGGCCTTCGCCATGATCCTGGCCATCGTGTTCGTGGTCTGGTACCGGTCGGATGGCACCCTCTCCATCCACAGCATCCACACCGGGCGCCGCGAGTTCTTCTTCATTGCAGTCCGTTTCGCCATACCGCTCATCGGCGACCGGTACTGGGGCCGGAACGAGATCTTCTCGTTCGGGTTCACGCACGTCGTCACCCGCCAGCTTGGCGCCTCCTTCGCGGACTGGTTCGGCATAACGCCGTACGTTGGTGGCCTGGGCATCAACCGGGCCTCTTTGAGCCTTGTGCCGACGCTCGTCATCGCGGCGTTCGTCGCCTACCTGAGCATCCGGGGCAGCGACATCCAGGGCGAAGTCGCGGCAGTCTAGACAGGCGCGGGCCCGCCCGCCGACAAGCGGTGTCGGAAAGATACCGACGGACCAAGTCGCTCGCAGGAGGTGACTCCCGTGCCTGGCCGTCTCCGCGTAGCCACCTCAGGCGCCATCGTCATGAGCGATGTCGCCCGCCTCGAACGCCTCCTCTGGCCTTCCATCGACGCGATCGAGATCGGCAGCCTCGACGGTGAGGCGGACCTCCATGCGGTGCTGGACCTCGTGGAGCGGCGCCATCTCGCCTGGGCCATGCACATGCCGCTCTGGCGCCGGGGGCTCGCGCGTGTGCCGATGGCCTCTGCGGGACCGTCCCCGGAAGAGGAACGCTCCCTACGCGCGGATATGGCCCTGGGCCAGCGGTACAAGGCCGCCTACGCGCTCGGGCACGCGCCATGGCTTCCCGATCACAGAATGCCGGTTGCCAGGGCCGAGGCGCTGGCTCGCGAGACCGTGCACCTTCTGCGTAATCTATCGCGTGCGTACGACCTGCCCGTCGTCCTGGAACTCAAGCTCGGCCTCAACCGCGATCCTGGCATCCTCTCGTATCTGCTGGCCGATCCTGAAGGCTTCCTGGACCTGGACGAAGTGCACCTGTGCCTCGACACCGGCGACTGGCTCCTCGCCTGCGAGACCCTGGGCGTGGACCCCGTCAGGGCGTTCGAGCCTCTGGCCGCCCTGACGGCGGTCGTCCACGCGCACGCCGTCGAACGCGGCAGCGACCACTACCTTTGGAAACCGATCCACCCGTCCTCTCCGGACGCGGCCGCCGTACGGGATCTCTGCCAGCTGGCGCTCGAGGCACGCGACGAACTGACGCTCGTCTTTGAGCACACGCCGCACGTCGATCCCGGTCCCGCGTACGACCTTGAGGGCTACCACTGGCTCCTCTCCACCTTGACTTGACCGCGTCCGCCCACTCCCGAGGCACGCGAAGCCGGTCCCGGAAGGAAATCGCTATTCTACGCGAAAAGTTTGATTGTCGAAGTTTCATCGGGAGGCCCTTTCCTTGCGCCAGACCAGTTCCTTCTCCGAGATCCCGGCGCAGGCGCGCCACCAGAAGACGGTGCTCATCAACACCACGATCGGCTCCCTCATGGCCTCCCTGGACGGTTCGATCCTCACGGTGAGCCTGCCGACCATCGCAAGGGAGCTCCATACGGGCGTCGGCCTCATGCTCTGGATCATGATGGGCTACACGGTCGTCATCACCGCCCTGCTGCTTCCATTCGGCCGGTTGGCCGACACGCATGGCAGGGTGCGCATGTATGGTCTCGGTTTCATCGTCTTCGCCGCCGCCTCAGGACTTTGCGGCTTCGCCCAGAGCGGGGTGTTCCTGCTCGTGAGCCGCCTGATCCAGGGGGTGGGCGCCGCCCTTCTCTGGTCCAACTCGCAGGCGATCCTGACGGACGCGTTCCCGCATCAGGGTCGTGGCTTCGCGCTCGGCATCAACCAGGTGGCCGGGCTCACGGGCAGCGTCGGCGGCCTCCTGCTGGGCGGGCTGATCACGGCAACGCTCGGCTGGCGCTGGATCTTCTTCGTGAACCTGCCGATCGGTGCGTTCGGCGCGATCTGGACCTTCACGTCGCTGCACGAGATCGCGTCGATCGATCGCGGCGAGCCGTTCGACACCTACGGCATGGTGCTCTTCGTCGGCGGGATCCTGCTGGCGCTCCTCGGCCTGACCGTCGTGATCGAAGGCGGCGGACCGGCCGTGCCCTGGCTGCTCGTGGCCGGCGGGATCGCGCTCGTCCTGTTCGCCTTCTACGAGCGGCGGACAAGCAGTCCCCTGATCGACCTGCGGCTCTTCTCGATTCGGATCTTCACCTTCGGCAACCTGTCGCTCTTGTTGAACGCCCTGGCTCGCGGCGCTCTCATGTTCCTGATGACGTTCTCGTTCCAGGGACTTAGAGGAGCGTCGCCGCTGACGGCAGGCCTGATGATGCTCCCCCTGACCATCGCGATCATGGTGGTCGGCCCGATTTCTGGGCGCCTGTCGGATCGGCTCGGCTCGCGCGAACTATCGTCCGGCGGGCTTCTCGTGACCGCCATCTCGCTCGCCATCCTGGCACGCGCCCCCCTGACAGGCTCCTACGTGCCCATCGCCTTGGCCCTCCTGCTCGCCGGCATCGGCAACGGTCTCTTCAACTCGCCGAACACAAGCGCGGTGATGGGCGCGGTGCCGCCGGATCGTCGCGGCGTCGCCGCGAGCACCCGCACCCTCCTGTTCAACGCGGGCCAGCTCTTCTCGCTGGCGCTCTCCTTCACCATCCTCTCGACCACCATGGGACACGGCCAGCTGTCGGGCTTCCTCGCGGGCATGTCCACAAGCGCCGCGGCGATCGGGCACGCGGCGTTCGCGCGGGGGCTCGGTGAAGCCTTCACCATCTCCACCGTCCTTTCCCTCATCGCCGCAGTGCTCTCCGCTCTGCGCGGCAAGGCTGCGTCGACCCCTTCCGTCTAACGATCCAGTCGGTCGCCCGAAAGGCAGGTGGGCACATGGGCAACGTCCTGGTGATCGGCGGCTCGCGCTTCATGGGCCGGCGGCTCGTCTGGCGGCTCCTCGCTGAGGGGCACGCGGTGACGACCCTGAATCGCGGTCTGCACCCGGATCCGTTCGGGTCACGGGTCACGAGGCTGCAGGCCGATCGCACCTCCCCGGAGTTCCGCGAGGTTCTGCGCCAGAGGAGCTTCGAAGCCGTCGTGGACTTCCTCGCGTTCAGCGGCAGGGATACGGCGGGAGCTGTGACGGCCATCTCCGGCCGAGTGGGTCATTACGTGATGATCAGTTCCGGTCAGGTCTACCTGGTGCGGGAGGCACCGCCGGGCGGTCGCCGGGGGCCGGTGGCGGAGGATGCGTACCCAGGTCCTACGATGGTGGCGCCGGAGGAGCCGGGTGACCACAGGGAGTGGCTCTACGGCGTCGGCAAGCGGGAGGCGGAGGACAGGCTGCGGGAAGCCTTCGCGGCGCACGGCTTCCCTTACACAGCCCTGCGCCTGCCCATGGTCGACGGCGAAGGGGATCCCTCGAGGCGCCTCGAGAGCTACCTCTGGCGTATCCTCGATGGCGGCCCTTTGCTCTTGCCGGACGGCGGGGAGCAGCCTGTGCGCCACGTCTACAGTGGCGACGTCGCCCGGGCGATTTCGGGCCTTCTGGGCAAGCCGCAGACCTTTGGTGAAGCGTACAATCTCTGCCAGGAGGAGATGCCGTCGCTCAGGCAGCTCCTATCGCTGCTCGCAGGGCTGCTCGGGGCCAGGCCGGATTTGAGGAACATCCCCGGCGCTGCGCTCCGGGCGTCCGGCATCGGACCGGAGGACATCTCGCCCTTCAGCACAGGATGGATGTCCCTGCTCGATCCCGGCAAGGCGCGGCGCGACCTCGGGTTTCGCCATGAGCCGCTCGAGGTCTATCTTGGCCGCATCGTCGCCGCATTTCTGAGTGAGGGTCCCGTAGAGCCGCCCGCGAACTACGCCCTGCGTGCGCGGGAACTCGCCCTGGCGACCGACGGACCTGCCGAGTTGACCTAAGCCCTTGACCTTAAGTCGGCACTGGGACGGCATGAACAACGGATGTCGAAAGTTTGTCCAGCACATCAGGCAACGGTTAACACCACCATCCTGTCCTTGAGGTGTGAGCCATGCTCGCTCGTTGGGCCCGGTTCTGCGCGCGCCGTCGCTGGCTCGTCGTTCTCGTCTGGGTTCTCGTGCTGCTCGCCAGTCTGCCCCTGGCCGCCCGCGTCACCCACAACCTGTCGTCGAGCGGTTTCGAGGACCCGAAGAGCCGTGCGGTGTGGGCGGACAACCAGCTGAACTATGTGCACCCCGCCGGCCAGGAGACGTGGCTCGTCGAAGGGCCGCCGCTCGCCAAGGTGCAACACCTCGCTGCGCCACTCGACATCGCAGCGCAGGACGTGCGCAGGGTTTCATCCGACCAGACCCTGGTGGTGCCGGCGCGTCCGATCGCGCCAGCCGCTCTCCTGACTCTGCACCGGGACCTCACACGCCTGCGTGCGCGCATCCGGCAGGTTGATCAGGTCGCGGTAGGCCAGCAGGTACTCGCCGACGCCAAGATGACGCTCAGCCACAGCCTGCCGTTTGCCTTGCCGCTCGTGCTCATCCTGCTGCTCATCGTCTTCGGCTCGGTCGCGTCGGCGGCCCTGCCGCTCGCCGTGGCCGGCGTCGGCTCGAGCGTGGCCCTTGCGCTCATCGACCTCATCGAGGACAAGATCACCCTCTCCGCGTATCTCACCGACATCGTCAGCTTCCTGGCGCTCGGCGTCGGCGTCGACTACGCCCTTTTCATCAGCGTGCGCTTCCGAGAGGAACTGCGGCGCGGCCGCTCCGTGCCCGAGGCGATCGGCGAGGCGATGCGCCACGCCGGTCGCTCGGTGCTCTACTCCGGCATCGCGGTCGGCCTGGCCGTCGCCACCCTGCTTCTCGGCGGCAACGCCTACTGGCAGGGCATCGCGCTGGGCGGCGCCGTCGCCGTCTTCGCCGTCCTGCTCGCCACCCACACGCTCCTGCCCGCCCTGCTCGCGGTGGTGGGCCGCCACATCGACTGGGGGCGCGTGCCGGGCCTGCAGCGCGGCGGCGGCATCTGGCCAAGGATCGCCGGCTTTGTCGGCAAGGTCCCCGCCATCGCCGTCCTGGCCGGCCTTGTGCTCCTGGCCATTCCCGGCTGGTTCGGACTCGGCCTTCAGATCCGCACGCCGGCGAACCTCGCGGTCCTTCTGCCGCCCCACGATCCTCTGCGCAAGGCGGTCGCGCTCCAGACCAGGGTGCTAGGCGGTGGCGTCGAGTCGCCCATCCTGCTCGCGGTGAAGCTGCCCTCGACCGCAGGCGAGCCCCATTTCTGGACCTCCGTGGCGTCGGTCACGAAACGGGCCCAGGCGCTCAAGGATGTACGGGCCGTCTCGTCGCCGACTCTTCTCGGGGTGCCGACCGCGATGCTCGCCAGGGCCGTCGCGAACCCCAGCATGGCGCCGCCGGCACTGACGGGGGCCCTCAAAGATTTCATCGACCCGGCCGCCCACCCGCATCTCGTGCTCCTCTACGTGACGCCACGCACGGGCCCCGACGCAGCGGCCACGCTCTCCCTCGTGCACAGGCTGCAGCGCGATCTGCCGACCTGGCTGCCCAGAGGAAGCCAAAGCGGCATCGGCGGCGTGACAGCTCTCCTCGACGGGTTCAACAAGCTGACGTCTGAGCGTCTTCCCTACATCATTGGCGGGGTGGCCCTGATCGCCTTCCTGGTGTTGTTCGGTGCCACGGGGGCGCTCTGGCAGGCGCTCCTCGGTGTCCTCTTCGACGCGATCGTCGCCCTCGCCACGGCGGGCATCCTGGTTCTGACCGTCCAGCGCGGCGGCCTCGGCTTCGAGGCCCTGGCGCCCGACAGCAGCATCACGCCACTCATCTTTGTCCTGCTATTCGGTCTATCCATGGACTACGAAGTCATCCTGCTGCACAGGGTGCAGGAGGCGGCGCACCGGATGACCGCAGCCGAGGCGGCCCGCGATGGCCTCGCCGTGACGGGCGGCATGATCACCGGCGCCGGCATGACGCTCTGCGTGGTGTTCGTGGCGCTCATCCTCAGCCCGCTCGAGATCATGCAGATGCTGGCCGTCGGCATGACGACGGCGATCCTGCTCGACACCTGGATCGTGCGCAGCTTGCTAGTCCCTGGCAGCATCGCACTGCTTGGCCGCTACGCGTTCTGGCCATGGGGGCGCCGGCGGGAGGAGACGGCAGACTGAGCCTGGCTGCAGGAATCCGCCCTGGCGGCCCGTAGGTAACGAAGCATAGTCGAAGGCTGCTGGGAGGCGGGGCATGACCGTCGCGCTGGTTCTCGCCTTCAACCTGCTCGCGGGCTTCAACGACGGCGGCAACCTGCTCGCCACGCTCCTGCCCAGCCGGGTGCGCCCCATCCTCCTCTGGCTCTGGCTCGCGGTGGTGGTCGCTCTCGGCCCGGTCGTCCTCGGCACGCAGGTCGCCGACACGATCGTGCGCCGCATCGTCACCCCCGCCACCCTTGGACCGATCCTGGCCCCCGCGACGCTCGCCGCGCTCGTCGTCGTCCTGGTCAGCTGGTGGCAGCGCGTGCCGACGTCGATGTCGCTTGCGCTCATCGGCGCGATGGTCGGCGCTGGCACCATCGCCGGCAGCCACGTCATCTGGGCCGGCGCGACGCGTGCCCTGGTCGGCTTCATCCTGACGGTGGTGCTGGGGGGACTCCTCGGCCTCGTAATCGCGCGCTACGGCCGCCAGTTGCTGAGGCGCCTCAGGCGCGGCGCGGTGCTGAGCCTCCTCCTGATCGTGACCGCCCTGCTCGAGGGGCTCGCCTATGGCGGCAACGATCTCGAGAAGGCGATCGGCCTCCTGAGCTTCTCTGGCTTCTCCCTGCATGCCGCCGTGCTCTTTGCTGTGCTCTCGTTCGCCGTCGGCAGCGCGGTCGGCTCGTGGCGCATCGCGCGCACGGTCTCGAGCCAGATCCTTCGCCTGCGGCCGCCGGAAGCGCTCTACACCCAGGCCGCGACGGGAATCGCGGTGGTTGCCGCCGCGGCGGCGGGCATCCCGGTCTCGACGAGCCAGACGGTGGATGCGGGCCTGCTTGGCGTCGGGTCCGCCGAGAACCCGCGTCATGTGGGCTGGCGGGTCGCCCGGCGCATGGTCTCCGCCTGGGTGTTCACCCCGGTCGCCGCGTTCGTGATAGGAGGTGTGGCCGCTTGGACCGCCATCCTGCTTCCTCACGTCTGAGCCGGGCGCTGTCGAGCCTGCGCGAGATCCTCGGCCCGCGCGACCAGGTATTTCAGAACCTCCTGCTCGAGCAGGCCCACCTCGCCGAGCAGGCGATGGATCTGCTTTTCCGCTACCTCCAGCAGCCGTCCCAGGAGCTCGCCCAGGCCATCGGTGCCCTGGAGGAGCGGGGCGACAGCATCCTCTCGGACATCCAGCGCGCCTTGCGCGAAGCCCTCGTGACGCCGCTCGGCGGCTCCGACATCAACTACCTCGGCAACGCGCTCGACGATCTTCTGGACCAGTTCGAGGATATGGTCACGGAGGACCTGGCGCTCGAGGCCGCCGGCGTGGGCGAAAGCAGCTACGCCGACAGGCGCTTCGGCGAGGTCCTCGACGCCCTGCACGGTGCCTGCAGCCTGTTGCCCGAAGCCATGGAAGCGCTGCTGCGCCGTCCAGCGGATGCCGAGGCCACGATCGCGCAGCTCAGGGCGCGCTACCAGGACGGCAAGCGCGCATACTCCATGGCCTACGCGGCGATCATGGCGGGGCGGGACGACGAGGGCAGCGCCAGGACGAAGAACCGCCTGCGCTGGCTGCGCCAGCACCTGAGGCGCATCGAGAAGCTCGCGAACGCCATGGCGGGCATCCTCGCGAACAGCTGACAGGGCCGAGGTGCCGAGCCGGCGAATCCCTTGCGGATGCCTTGGGCAGGGAACTGCCGCGGATGAAAGACTGGACGGCATGGGAGAGAACACATGGCCATGGCTGAAGCCGATAAGATCGTCCTTTCCTGGAGCGGCGGCAAGGACAGCGCCATCGCCCTTGCGACCCTGAAGCAGTATGACGCGCCCATCCACGCCTTGCTCACGACCGTCACCGACCCTCAGGCCCGTATCAGCATGCATGGCGTGCGGGAGGCCCTCTTGCACCGGCAGGCCGAGGCGGCGGGCCTGCCGCTGCGGGTGGTGCGGATCCCGCATGTCTGCTCGAACGAGACATACGAGAGTCTCTTCGCCCAGGAGACCGATGCCCTGAGGCAGGAAGGCGTCGAGCGCTACGCCTTCGGCGATCTCTACCTGCAGGACGTCCGCGACTACCGCGAGCGGCAGCTGGGACGCGCGGACCTCAAGGCGGTGTTCCCGCTCTGGGGCCTCGATACGAAGCAGCTCGCCGAACGCTTCATCCAACAGGGGTTCAAGGCGATCGTCGTGACCGTCGACCCGAAGAAGCTGGACTCCTCGTTCGTCGGCCGCGACTACGACCTCGACTTCCTCGCCGATCTGCCGCCGGGCGTCGACCCCTGCGGGGAGAATGGCGAGTTCCACACCTTCGTGCATGCGGGCCCGATCTTCAAGAGTCCCATCGCGGTGGAGCGTGGCGAATCCCTGGAGCGGGACGGCTTCTACTTCCAGGACCTCCTGCCGCTCAACTGACGCTTCCCACTCGAGACGCAGGGAGCGATCCATCCCGATAGGGGCGGATCGCTCCCTTACTCCATCTCGTGGCGCCCGTCCGTGATCTCCAGGCGTTCCTCGCGCGCCAGCCCCGCCTCGATCCAGAAAGCCCGCAGCTCAAGATCGGGCGGCCCGCCGACAATCAGGTGCGCCACTCCCGGGTACATGGCTTCGCGGATGTCCGTCGCCGAGGGCCGCGCGTCTCCCGCGGGGTGGGAGTGGAAGATCGCCCGCAGCTCGATGCCCTGGCGTTCGAACTCTCGCAGGGCCGCAAGCACGTCCTCGGGGCTGATCGAGTACCTGCGGGCGCTCTGTGCCGCGTTGCGGCACGGCACGAAGCGCAGGAGCTCAACGCCCGCGCCGCCCACGAGCCCGCAGGCCTCAAGCGGCATGGCCCGCCTGGCCGCCTGCAGGAGGTCACGGCGCAGGTCCGCCCTGAGCCGCATCAAGGGGTGAGCTCGAGGCCGGCCGCGGTCCAGGCGACGATGCCACCTTCGAGGCTGCGCGCGGCGATGCCGTCGCGGCCTAGGCGCTCTGCCGCCAGCATGGAGCGCCGGCCGATCTCGCAGAAGACGACGACGGGCCTGCCCCTATCAAGTATCTCCCCCTGCCCCAGTTCCTCAAGTGGCACGCGCATGGCGCCGGGAATGGTCGGGCGGTCGATCGCCCCTGCCGACCGGACGTCCAGCCACTGCACGTTCGCATCCGAGCGCAGCGCGAGCGCGTCGGGGACCGCGATGCCGAGCCCCTCCTGCGCCGCATGCGGCGCGAGCACGCCGCAGAACGCCTCGTAGTCCACGAGCGACGTCTGTCGCGGAGGATCGCCGCAGACGGCACAGTGCGGGTCGGCCGTAAGGGCGAAGCGGTGCTGCTCACCCGTGAGCGCGTCGTAGACCAGCATGTGGCCGCCTAGGCTCTCCCCCGCGCCGGTGATCAGTTTGACCGTCTCGAGCGCCTGCAGCGACCCCATCTGACCGCCCAGAGCGCCGATCACGCCGGCCTCCGCGCAGCTCGGCACGCTGCCGGGCGGGGGTGGCTCGGGGAAGAGGCAGCGGTAGCAGCCCATGCGCGGCAGGTAGACGGCGAGGCGCCCTTCGAAGCGCAGGATCGACGCGTCGACGAGCGGCCGCCCGAGCAGGACGCAGGCGTCGTTTACGAGATACCTCGTCGGAAAGTTGTCGGAGCCGTTGACGACGACATCGCAGTCGCCCAGGATCCGCAGGGCGTTCCCGGCCGTGAGGAACTCGCTCACCGCCGTGACCGCGACATCCGGGTTCAAGGCCCGCAGGGTATCGGCGGCGCTTTCCGCCTTCGGCCGGCCGACATCGGCGTCGTGATGCACGGGCTGGCGATGCAGGTTTGACCGCTCGACGCGATCGCCGTCGATGATCACGATGTGCCCGACGCCTGCCGCCGCCAGGTAGGTGGCCGCCGGCGCGCCAAGCCCCCCCGCGCCGATCACCGCGACACGGGCGGCCGCCAGCCTTGCCTGGCCGGCGGCGCCGATCTCGGCGAGGATCATCTGCCTCGCGTAGCGTTCGGCCTCGCGCGGCGTCATGGCCTTCAGTGGATAGGGGCCAATGCTGACGCGGTCTTCGGGGCGCAGCACGGCCCGGAGCCCCCCGAGCAGGCGGGCGTCGACGCCATTCACGCGCACGTCGACCTCGCCCGCGAGCAGCCCCTGTGCGGTGAAGAGCCGTCGCCCCAACCGCGGCGCACGCTCGGCGACCGACGTCAGAAGTTCTTCGAGCGTGCCGCCGTCGGCGGCCAGGCTCTCCCCTCCGTCCGCCAGAGCGGCAAAGCCGCCCTCCAGCCGGACATCCACGAAGCTCCCCCCCTAGAAAAAGGGCCCCCGCGCGTGCGGGGGCTCCGGGCGGTTCAGGCCATCTTGCCGTCCGCGGCCAAGGCCGCGTCGTTGATGATCTCATAGAGCGTCGGGTGGGCGTGCACGACTTCCTGCAGATCGTAGAGGGAACCGTCGAAGGCCAGGGCCAGGCTGCCTTCGGCCACGAGATCCGTGGCGTGCGGCCCGATGATGTGCAGGCCAAGGAAGTCGCCCGTCTTCGCGTCCGCCACGACCTTGCAAAGGCCCTGGTCCTCGCCGTAGATGAGGGCCTTGCCGTTCGCCTTGAAGAAGTACTTGCCCACCTTGACCTCATAGCCCTGGTCGCGGGCCGCCTGCTCGTCGAGGCCCACCGACGCGACCTCCGGCCGGCTGTAGGTGCAGCGCGGCACCTTCACGTAATCGATCGTCTCGCCCTTCTGGCCCAGGATGGCGTTCACGGCGATGAGTCCCTCGTGCACCGCGACGTGCGCAAGCTGAAGCCTGCCGATGACGTCGCCGATCGCGAAGATGCGGGAGTCGCCCGTGCGCATCTCGGCGTCGACCTGGATGTAGCCGCGGTCAAGCTTGACCTTGTCGAAGTTCTCGAGGCCGAGGCCGTCGCTGTTGGGCCTCCGGCCGATCGCGACGAGAATCTTCTGCGCGGTGAGGGTCTTCTTGCCCGAAGGGCCCTCGATGGTAATCTCGACGCCGTCCTCCGTCGCCTTGTAGCTGCCGACATCCACCGCGTGGCCCGGGTAGCAGGCGATGCCGCGGCGCGTGAAGACCCGCTGCAGCTGATCGGACATGTCCTTGTCCTCGAGCGGCAGGATCCGCGGCAGCGCCTCGACGAGGTGCACTTCGCCGCCGAGGTCCGAGAAGAGCGACGCCCACTCGCAGCCGATTGCGCCTGCCCCGACGATGATCGTGGACTTCGGGATCTCCTGGAGCTGCAAGGCGTGGTCGCTCGAGATCACGCGCTCGCCGTCGAACGCGAGACCCGGCAGTTCCCTTGCGGAAGAGCCAGTGGCGATGACGATGTAGTCCGGGTTCAGGAGCTCGCGCTCGCCGTTCGACTTCTCCACCGACACAGACCCCGCCGGTGCGAAGATCGAGGGTGGCATGAGCGTGCCGACGCCTTCGTAGATGGTGACGTTCGCGCGCTTAAGGAGCCCCTGAACGCCCTTGTAGAGCTGGTCGACAATCTTCTGCTTGCGCGACTGCGCCTGACCGAAGTCCAGGCGCGGCGCGTCGATCTCGAGACCGAAATCCGAGGCCTCACGCATGGTGGCCATAAGTTCCGCCGTGCGCAGCAGGGCCTTCGACGGGATGCAGCCCTTGTGCAGGCAGACGCCGCCCACCTTGTCCTTCTCCACCACGGCGGCCTTGAGGCCCGACTGCGCGGCGCGAATCGCCGCCTCGTAGCCGCCGGTGCCTCCGCCGAGGAAAAGTACGTCGATCTTTTGGTCCGCCAAACTCCGTCCCTCCTGGGTCGCCACCGGCGACCCGCGTACTCCGCCCTGGGTCGCCACCGGCGACCCGCGTACTCCGCCCTGGGCGACCCAAGCACATACCCGGTAGGAGCGTAACACTACGCACGCGCCGAAGGAAGGCCGCGAATGGCCGCCCTAGACCCCCTGAGATTTGCCGGCACGGCGGCGCCAGAAGATCCACCCCACCACCACGAGGGCGATGGCGACAATGATGGCGAGCCAGGCGTCCCCCAGCCAGGACATCAGCACGGGCCACTTCGGTCCGACGAGGTAACCGGCCCCCGCGGCGATGAGCGGCCACAGGAGAGCGCCGATGGAGGTGAAGATCAGAAACCGCGGATACGGCATCTCGAAGAGACCGGCTGGATACGAGATCAGAGCCCGCACGCCGGAGAGGAGCCGCCCGATGAGCAGCGCGGCGTCGCCACGCTTGCGGAAGAAGCCCTCCACCTGCTCGAGGCGGGCGTCCGTCAGGCCGATGCGCGTGCCGTAGCGCACGATAAGCTTGCGGCCACCTCGGATGGCGATCCAGTACGCGATGTTCGCACCGGTGATCGAGCCCAAGGCGCCCACGATGATGACGAGAGGAAGGGAGAGCTTGCCCTCGCCCGCCAGAACACCCGCGTAGACAAGCGAAGCCTCGCTCGGCGACGGTATGCCCAGCGACTCGACCAGGAGCACGAGATAGAGGAGCGGGTAACCGATACCACCGTAGATATGTATGGCTCGGCCTGCCCACCCGGCCTGGGCGCCGGGGTTCCGGGACAGGCGCTCATCCTCCCTCCGCGATAGTCCGGCGACCGCCCTACCGCCGGTGCCACCTCGCCGTCTCCCCCGTCCATATCATGGTGGCTGTCCCCGGGCGCCGTAAAGAGTGCGGGCCTTCATCCCGGCGTGCTAGGATAGAAGGCATCGTCCGCCCCGAGCGCATCGAGATCAGGCCGTGAGGAGGCGTCCATGATGCAGGATACCCTTGCGCGCGCCACCGCCGAATCCGGCAAGATCAGGGCGATCGCGGTCATCGGTACAAGGCTCGTCGAATCCGCGCGGCGCCGCCACGGCACGTTCCCGGTCGCGACGGCGGCGCTCGGCCGCAGCATGATGGGCGCGACCCTGCTGGCCACGGCCATGCTCAAATCCCCAGACCGCCTCACCTTGCGCCTGCTCGGCGACGGGCCCGTCGGCGCGGTCATCGCCGACGCGGACGCCGAGGGTGGCGTCCGCGGATACGTGCAGAATCCTCAGGTCGCGCTGCCGATCAAAGCGAACGGCAAGCTCGATGTCGGGCGCGCCGTCGGCAAGGGCGTGCTCGTGGTCAGCCGCAGCATGGGCGACGCCCAACCTTACACCTCCACGGCGCCCTTGGTCAGCGGCGAGGTGGGAGAAGACATCGCGAGCTACCTGCTGAACTCCGAGCAGGTACCGTCCGCGGCCGCCCTCGGCGTGCTGTTGCGCGCCTCCGGCAGCGTCAGGGCCGCTGGCGGGCTCCTGCTCCAGGTGCTGCCCGGCGGCGAGGAATTCGCCCCGGCACTCGAGTCGCGCGTGGCGGCCATCGGGCAGATCTCGTCACGCGCCGAGCAGGCCGTTTCCGCCGACGAGCTGCTGCGGGACATCCTGGCCGGCCTTGCCGATGTGCACATCGCGGAGAACGAGCCGCTGCGCCTTCGCTGCACATGCAGCCGGGCCAGGGCCAGCCGGTCGCTTCTGCTGCTTGGGCCAAAGGCCCTCGAAGATCTGGTCGACGACGGCGAGGCCGAACTCAGATGCCACTTCTGCGGCCGCACGTACCGCTACGACCGCTCGCAGCTTGAGCGCCTCAGGGCCGCGGCCACGCCCGGGTCCCGGTAAGTCGCGGGATGGACCGCGTAGCCCTTGCAGGCGCGCCCCGGCGGAGAATGACCCGGGCACGCTCCAGCCTGCCGATCGCAGCCTGGGGGTCGCGATTTCGGTCCAAAGCCGCTCGAGGCAGCGCGGGGTGCGCTGCCTCGAGCCGTATTTGCGGAGGCCGAGGTTGGCCACGCGTGCTCTCGTAACGCGGCCAACGCGATTGGGGCGACGGTCAAAGGCCTGCCGCGAATCCTCCAAGGGCCACACCTTGGTCAAGATCGAACCAGGCATGGTCCGGCATGCCGATGCTGGACCAGAGCCGCCCGCCCAGACGGCGGCCGAGCAAGGCGCTCGCGAGCACCGTCAGGATCCGGCCATGCGAGACGACCGCGATGTCCCCGTCTTCCACGCCGGCGACTTCTGCAAGGCAGCGCAAGATGCGCTGCCTTGCCACGTCGTAGGGCTCGAAGTCGGGGTCGGTGTCCCCATCGAGGTAGTTCGCGACACGACGCCGGAACTCAGCCTCGGGCAGCAGGCCCTGTCGAAATTCAACCTCCCGCAGTCCATCGTGCACCGCCACCTCCGCACCCGACGTGAGCGCCAGGAACGTGGCGGTCTCCCGTGCCTTGGGCTCGGGACTGCTCCAGATGCGCGGCAGTTGGAGCCGCAGGTCCATCGCCAGCGACTGCGCCTCCTGGCGTCCCCGCGACGATAGGTGCCAGCGCTCCGCCGGGACACCTGCCTCGATCTGCGGTGTCGCGTGGCGGACAAGAAGCAGCCGCCGACCCGGCAACTTTGCTGGCGGCCCGACCTCCCCAGACATGCACCGACCTCCCCCGCGATCCGAACTGGTCCTCTTTGCCGCCACTCAGCCGGGGCCCGGGTACCATTGGTTCAGCCGTCCAAGGGAGTCCTGCGCAGGATCGGTGTCCTCGCGGGGCCGGGTCGCCGCCGCGTTACCTGGGTACCTTTCTTTTCTGAGGCAACGATCCCGGCCGTGGCTTGACACCTTCCCGGTCACTTGGCAGTCTGGGTGAAAGACCTCTGGGCGGCGCCAAGCGCCGCTCTGCAAGGAGCATGGCATGCGCGGTCATCTCTTCCTGCTCATCGGACCCAGCGGCAGCGGCAAGACCACCCTGATCCAGGAGGTGCGCAAGGTCCATCCGACCGTGCGCTTCATCCCGACCACCACGACCCGCAAGCCGCGCCCCGGCGAAGAGCACGGGCGCGAGTACTTCTTCGCCAGCCAGAAGGAGTTCGACGACCTGATCGAGCGCGGAGACCTCCTTGAGTGGCAATGGGTGCACGGCAACCGCTACGGCACCTCGCGCCAGCGCTTCGCGGAGGCCATCGAGAGCGGCGTCCTCGGCATCACGTCCATCGACGTGCTGGGTGGCATCTCGGTCAAGGCGGCGTTTCCCGACGACAGCACTTCGATCTTCGTCCGGCCGTCGTCGCCGGACGAGCTCAGGCGCCGGCTCGTGGCCCGCGGCGACACGCCAGGCGAGGACCTCGAGCGCCGCATGGAGCGCGTCGAGATGGAGTTCGCCCAGCAGGGTCGCTGCGATGCCGTCGTGACGAACGACGACGGGCACCTCGAGTCGGCGCTCGAGCAGCTGCTCGACATCATGCGCCCCTATCTGCCGTCAGGCTAGGGCACCAGGAGCCCGACGGCCCGCTTCACCGCGTCCAGCATGGGCTTGGCCTCGCCGTGGGCGTGCTCGCGACCACGAGCCAGCGCTTCGTCGATTTCGGAGGGATCCGCGAGCAGTTCGAGCACGCGCTCGCGCAGCGGATGGATCGCGGCGATGACGATGTCGGCCACGGCCCCCTTGAAGGCGCCATAGCCCTTGTCGCGGTAGCGCCCCGCGAGCGCCTCGACGTTTTCGCCCGAGAGCGTCGAGGCGATCTCGAGCAGGTTCGAGATCCCCGGCTTCTCCTCCGTGTCGTAGTAGACCTCGCGCCCGGAGTCGGTGACGGCCGTCATGACCTTCTTGCGGATGACGTCGTCGGGGTCGGTGAGCAGGATCTTGCTGTTCGGGTCCGGGTCGGACTTCGACATCTTCTCCTGGGGGTTGCGCAGCGAGAGCACCCGGGCCCCTACCTCGGAGATGCGCGGTTCGGGGACGGTGAAGACCGGACCGTAGCGGCTATTGAACCTGAGCGCCAGGTCTCGCGTCAGCTCGATGTGCTGCTTCTGGTCCTCCCCGACGGGCACCTCGTGCACGCCGTAGAGCAGGATGTCGGCGGCCATGAGCAGTGGGTAGGCGAAGAGGCCGACGGAGACGTCCTGCCGGCCGCGCCCCTTGGACTTGTACTGGGTCATGCGGCCGAGCTCGCCCATACGTCCGAGGCAGGTCAGGATCCAGCTCAGTTCCGCGTGCTCCGGCACCTGGCTCTGCAGGAAGACGCGCGAGGGATCGCCCAGGCCCAGCGCCAGGAGGTGCGCCGCCGTGGAGCGGATGTTCTGGCGCATCTCGTTCGGATCCCAGGGCATCGTCATGCTGTGCAGGTCCACCACGCAGAAATAGGAGCCGCTCTCGGGCTGCCAATTGCGCAGGGCGCCGATGTAGTTGCCGAGGTGGATCTCGCCGGTGGGCTGAATTCCGGAAAACGCCTTCGCCAAAGAGTTGGCCTCCTAACGTAACGGCACTTGGCCTCCATGATAGACTTGCCTCGCGGAGGTGTGAAACTTGCGAGGCGTCTTCTTCTGGTATCCAGGCTGAACGTCCTGCCGCAAGGCGAGGGCGGAGCTCTCGCATAAGGGTTTTTCGGTCTCGGAACGGCGCCTGCCCAAGGAAGGGCCGGATCGCGCCGAGCTGCGCGAGATGGGCCTCCTCCTGCAGGGCGGCGTCCGCGAGCTCGTGGCCTTGCGCGGCCAGCACTGGCGCGCCCAGGGCGTCGACATCGCCACCCTGACGGACGAAGAGGTCCTGGATCGCCTCCTCGATGACCCGCTTTCCCTGCGCCGGCCGCTGCTTTGGCTCCCGGACCGCCTCTTGCTGGGCTACAGCGCCGAGACCTACCGGGAACTTGGTTGACCCTTGCCTCTGGGGTTGGGACACGTCCGCGCGCGTGACAGGGACCACGCGTGTCGGCCGCGAAGCTTGGCCTATGCCTTTGGATGACGAAGGGACACAGACTACGCACGCGGGCGCCATGCCCAGCCCCGGGGTCCCATGGCGGTGAGCGGCTGGCTCCGGCCACGCGGTCCCGTGCTTTCGCTCGCGGTGGCGCGGCTGCTCGGAGCCGTCGCCACCTACATGGTGTTGCCCTTCATCGCGGTGCGCCTGACGCAGGCGGGTTCCGGCCTGGCCGTGGCGGGTGTCGTCGCCGGCGTCGGCCCGCTCGTACGCGTCTTGGCCGGCACGCTCGGCGGCGTGGCCGCGGACCACCTCGGGCGCCGACGCACCATGCTGCTCGGCAACACCCTGTCCATCCTGGCCATGGCAGGCTTCGCCTTTTCCCACGGGGCCCTCGCCTATGCTCTCCTGAACGGCTTGCAGGGACTCGCGCGCGCGGTCTCGGGACCGGCGCAGAGCGCGGCCATCGCGGACGTCACCTTGCCCGAGGAGCGCGCGCAGGCCTATGCCTACGGTCGGGTGGCGATGAACGTGGGGGCGGCCATCGGACCGTTCCTCGGCGCCTTCTTCGTCGTCGCTCACCCGACGGCGGTCTTCCTCGGCGCGGCCCTCGCGAGCCTGCTCGTCGTGCTGCTCCTCTTCGTCACCGTGCCCGAGACCGGCCGCCAGCTGCGAACGGTGACGAACAGGGAGGCCATGCGCCGCATGAGCCACGACCCCTCCCTCTGGCTCTACGTCCTGGGCGGTGCGATGCAGCTCGGAGTCTACATGGTGATCGAAACGATCTTCCCCGCCTTCCTGCGCGGTGCCGTGCCAGGAGGACTCGAGCTCTACGCCGCCATGACCCTTGTCAACACGGCGATGGTCGCGGTGCTGCAGATCCCGCTCAACCGCTGGCTCGGCGGTCTTAGTCCGGCGAAGGGCTTTGCCGGGGGCCTCGCCTTCTTCGCCATCGCCTACCTCGGGATCGCTTATCTGAGGAATCCGCTCTGGCTGATCCTGGACATGGTGGTCTTCACCGCAGGCGAGATGACCGTGTTCGTCGTCATGCCCGCCTACGAGGCGTCGATGGGCGACGAGGCCGTGCGCGGACGTACGTTCGGTGCGCTCAGCGTCAAGCAGGCCGGGGCCGCCCTGGCCCCGCTCCTGGTCGGGGGCCTGCTGCAGATCGGCGGCGCGCACCTCGCGTTCCCCGCCGTCGCGGCCATCGCCGTCTGTTCGGGCCTCATCCTCGCCTGGTCGGTACGCATGCGGGCCAGGCGGAGCGAAGGGCGGCTGGCCGCGCAGCCGTCCGCGGGTTCATAGCACCCCGGCGCCCCGACTGTCTGGCCCTGCCGCCCGGAGACCTACAGCATGCGTGCGATCGCGTCGCTGCCCCGCATGCCGACCGTTACGCCGAGCGCCTCCGCAGCCGGCGTCACGGACTCGAGCGGTGCCGCGAGCAGCTCGTCGATGGTGCGCACCCCAACCGCCCTGCCAGCGACGATCTCCCGCTGGCGGAGCTTGGTCGAAAGGAGAGCGACATCGAGCGCGCCGCACATCAGGAACCCCTTGTCCGTCGTCACCACCACGAGGTGGGTGCGCGGCAGCTCCACCTCCACGCCCACCGCCGTCCCCTGAGCGATCGCCACGGGCCTCATCTGCACCAAGCCCGCCACCTCCCGCCATGGCATATGCGGCGGGGAAGCGGCGGGCCAGTCGGAATCCTTGAAACGCTCAGCCGAGCGTAGCGTGCGTGAGTTGCTCGAGACGCTGGAGATAAAGCTCCTGCAGCCGCATGGTGACGGGCCCGGGCTCGCCGTCCCCGACCTTCCGGCCGTCGATCTCGACGATCGGCGTGACGAAGGACGTCGTGCTGGTCATGAACACTTCGTCCATCTGCAAGAGCTCTTCCGCCGAAGCGAAGCGTTCGGCCACGGGCAGCGTCTCGGCCTTGGCGAGTTCCAGCACGACGCTGCGGACGATGCCGGAGAGGATCCAGTTGCTCGCCGGCGCCGTGACGATGCTGCCCTGGTGGACCATCCAGATGTTCGTGGCGGAACCTTCCGTCACCCCGACGCCCGCCCGCACCTGGATCGCCTCGCGCACGCCGCGGTTGGCGGCCTGCTGGCGCGAGAGCACGTTCGGCAGGAGCGAAACCGACTTGATGTCGCAGCGCAGCCAGCGGAGGTCCGGCACGGTAATGGCCCGGACACCGTGCTGGAGGGCTTCCTGGTCCATATGCGCACCCTTGAGGTACGCGATCACGGTCGGCTGCACGACCGCCGGGAACTGGTGGTCGCGCGGGGCGACGCCGCGCGTCACCTGCAGATAGAGCGCCGCCTGCGCCGGATGCTCCCGGCGGAGGAGCTCATCCGCCACGGAGCGAATCTCGGATCGCGTGAAGGGAAGATCAAGTTCGATGGCCTGCGCCGACCGCTCCAGGCGCTCCAGGTGCCGGTCGAGATCGACAAACTGGCCACCCCAGACGAGTGCCACCTCGTAGATGCCGTCGGCGAACTGGAGTCCGCGCTCGTCCACAGGCAGCAAAGCCTGTGCGTAGTCAAGATACTTGCCGTTCAGGTAAACCAGCATTGGGCGTATCCTTCTTTCCTGAGCTTGCGGCCGGAGGTGCCTGCGCAAAATGTCGACGATCCTTGTCACCGGAGCCAGCGGCGCCATCGGCGGCGCCATCGCCAGACGCCTGGCCCAACCGGGCAGCCAGATCGTCCTGCACTATCACATGCATCGAGAGCAAATCGATGCACTCGCCGCGCAAATTATTGCGCAGGGCGCGCAGGCGTTCACGTTGCAGGCCGACCTCCGGGACCTCTCGGCCGTCGACGGCCTCGTCCAGCAGGTGCTGGCTGACATCGGCACGCCGCACCACCTGGTACATGCGGCAGGTATCAGTCAGTTCGCCCTTGTGCAGGATCTTCCCTTGTCCCTGTGGCGGAACTTGCAGGATATCCACCTCGGCGCCGCCTACCGCATGCTCCACGGGTTCCTGCCGGGCATGATCCGGCGCGGCTACGGCCGGGTGGTGCTGATCGGCTCGGTCTACGGCGAGCGCGGCGGCGCGATGGAAGCCGGCTACGCGGCGGCCAAGGCGGGCTATGGGGCCCTGGCCCGCTCCACGCTGAACGAGGTCGGCCGCAGCGGCGTCACGGTCAACGTCGTCGAGCCGGGGGCGATCGAAACGCCGATGCTGTCGCGCCTCAGCGACCCGGAGCGCGAAGCCCTCGGCCGGGAGATCCCGGTGGGCCGCCTTGGTCGACCCGAGGAAGTGGCGGCCGCGGTCGGGTTCCTGCTCTCGCCGGACGCCCGCTACATCAGCGGCGCGACACTCAAGGTCGATGGGGGCTACTCGATGTAGCGGGTGACCTCTTCGAGAGGCCTGTGAGACCAGTTCGGCGGGACCTCCGCCGGATAGCCGAGCAAGAGGCAGCAGGTGACCTCCTCGTCCGCCCCAAGGGCAAGAAACTCCCGCACCAAGGCGCCGCGGGTGAGCTGACCCGTGTTCCAGCGCGCGCCCACCCCCTGCTCCCAGGCGACAAGCTGCAGCGCGTAGGCCACCATCATGCAGGAGGCGTAATCCTCCTGCCTGCGCTTCTCGTCGTCCGCCGCCACCTGCACGACGTAGACGACGGCTGCGGCTTGCGAGACCTCGGCCCGGAAGAGTCCAAGATTCCCGAGGGGCTTCCCGTCCTTCTCGGCGCGCCGGCGCTGCAGCTCCACCCGCAGATCCGCGAGGCGTTCGATCGCGTCGCCGCGCACCACGACGATGCGCCATGGCTCGGTGTGCTTGTGGTTCGGAACGTGGCACGCGCTCTCGAGCAGTTCTTCGATCAGCTCCTGGGGCAGGGGTTCGGGGCGAAAACTGTAGACCGTGCGGCGCTGCCGCACGGTCTCTGCAACGAGATGAAACGACATTATTCCAGCATGCCTCCTGCGGCCCAAGTGCGCCTGCGCAAGCGTCCGCCTTCGCCGCGACCGACCCTCACGAGAGCGGTCTCCAGGGTGCCCTCGCCGCGCTCGATGCTGCGGCGGACGCGGCTGATTGTGGCCGTGGACGCTCCCGTCAACTGCGCAATCATCTCGTACGTGCTGCCTTCCAGCAGTTGCGCCGCCACCTCCACACGCTGTGCCGCGTCGCGGAGCTCTCCCGGCGTCCACACCTCGCGCAGCAGGTTCTCGAGCTCCCGCGGATTCCGGCAAGTCGCGATCACCCGGATCAGCAGGTCGAGGTTGTACGCGCGAAACTCTCCGTCACCCATTGGAACCACCCCTCTTTCACTTGGCTGCGAGCGTGTAGATGGTGCTGCGGTTGCGCCCTGCGCCTTTGCTCATGTACAGCGCCTGGTCGGCGGCCCTGAGCAGCCTGTCGAGATCATCGGCATGGTCCGGGAACGTGGCGATGCCGATGCTGACCGCCAGTGGGATGTCGATACCGATCTGCATGGCCTGCACCGCAAGACGGATGCGTTCCGCCACTTGCCTGGCCGCCTCGCTCGGAGCGTCCACCAGCAGCGCGATGAACTCGTCACCCGCATAGCGTACCACGATATCGCCGCTTCGCACTTCGCGGCGCAGGACGGCCGAGAGCTCCCGCAGGAACTCGTCGCCGAACGCGTGGCCCAACTGGTCGTTCACGGACTTGAGGCAATCCGTGTCGATCATCAGCACCGAGAGGGGCTGGCCCGACGCGCGGGCCTCCGCCAGAAGGCGCGGAGCCTCCTCGCTGAGGTAGCGCTGGTTGTGCAGGCCCGTCAGACCGTCCGTGATGCTGAGCAGGCGCATCTTGCGATAGAGGTGCCGCGTCTCCGCAAAGAGCCGCGCGTTCTGGATCGCGAAGGCGGCGTGTCGGCCGAACACTTCCGCCATCTGCAGGTCGGGCTCTGTGAAGAAGCTCGTGCCGCGATGGGTCACGCGCAGCACACCCACGACCTGCTCTTCCAGCTTCAGTGGGATGAAGATGGCCGAGGTGGAGAGATCGGGCGTACCTGGGATGATCACCGAGCGCGGGTCGTGCTCGAGATCTCCAGTCATCACCTGCTCGCCCGAGCGGGCGACGTAGCCAGTAACGCCCTGCCCCACCGGCACAGGCCACGAGCGCAGCACGTTCGCCTCGTCGTCCGGCACGCCTGGGGAGATGTCCGAAGCTTCGGGAATGAGCTGCTGCCCGTCCTCGGACAGCAGGTAACAGATCACGTAGTCGGCCCGCGTCAGACGCCGGAGGACGGCGACGACGCCGCCCAGCATCGAGCCGAGCTCATCGCCCTGCTCGAAACTGCTGGCCTTGAAAATCTCCTCCAGAAGTTCGCGCACCTTGCGCTGGTCTCGCGCCTCCGCGGAGAGGAACGCCGACAGGTAGCCGATCACGCCCAGGAGGATGATCATCACGAGGTCCCGGGCGATGAAGTGGGTCGAAAGCGGGCTGAAGAGCGCTGGCGTCAGGCTGAGCACGGCCGCCACGAGGCCGACCATGAGGACGCGCCGGAACGGCGAGAACATCGCGGCACCGGCGACCACCAGGAAGTAGAGTGGCCAGAGCGGCGACGTCTGCCCGCCCGTCGCCATGACGCTGATCGTGACGAGCACGATGGCAAGGTAGGACGGGTCCGTCCGCTTCGTCGTCCTCGGTCTCACATACGCGAACACGGCGACTACCAACGCGATGACGTCGGACACGACCAGCCAGGTCCAGTTCGGACTGGGCACCGCACCCGGCCAAAGCGTGACAGCAAGGCTCAACAGGACGCTGACGACGAACAGGCCGGCAACAGCCCTGCCATACTGCATGTCCGCCGGTGCCCTGTTCACGCGCGTCGCCTCCAGGGCGGCCCTTTCGACGCGCAGACAGCAGTCTCCTTTGTCCACCATGCGACGATGTCAGCCTCGCCACCTGGGGGCGGGCGCGGCTCAGGCCGCGCCGCCACCCCCGCTGCCGCCGCCTGAACTCCCACCGCCGCCGCTCGAGCTGCTGCCGCCGCCGGAGGATCCTCCCCCGCCGGACGACGCACCGCCGCCACCCGACGACGAGGAGCCGCCTGACAACATCTGCATCAAAGCCTGCCGCACGGCCGCCGAGATCGTCTGCGACATGCGCGGGGACTGCACGATCTTCTCCATGGAGGCTTCAAGGGCTTGTTGGCCCGTCGGTGTCGAGAGCGCGGACTGCAGGGCGGAGTTCCCTCCGGACGAGGAGCCGCCACCGCTGCTCGAGCTGCCACCGCCCGACGATCCGCCGCTCGAACTCATGCCGCTCGAGCTGCCACCGCCACCCGAAGATCCTCCCCCGCCGGACGACGAACCGCCGCCGCCCGACGAGGACGAGGAGCCGCCGCCCGACGACATGTCGGACATGCCGCTGGAGGAGGACCCGCTCTGCGTGCCCTGGCTTGATCCCGCCCCTGTCGTGCTCTTCTCGCCCGAAACGATGCCTGTCGCGGAACCGCCCATCGGCGACGGCTCAGAGCTGCCGACGTGCAATGTGCAGCCGCCGAGCAGCAGCGTGAGGGCCACCAGAGGAACCAGCCTTCGCATGATGCCACCACCCTGCCCTGATAGCGTTCAGGGCTAGAGTGCCCAAGGCTGTTGGGAGACATCGGTTCGGCGCTCGCGGAAGGGTCGGCGGCCAAACGTCGGCATCGCATGCCGGCACATGGCTAGCGGCCTGGCACGCCACCGATGTCGTCGCGCCATTGAGCTCCTGGGAACGTGATGGCGGCGGCGCCCGCGTAGGCGGCATGGCGCGCAGCCTCGTCGCCGGCGCCTACGCCGACCACGCACACGACGCGCCCGCCGGCGACCGTCCAGCGGTCGCCCGCCTTGCGCGTGCCCGCGTGAAAGACGAGCGCCCCGCCTGCCTCGGCCGCCTCGAGGCCCGTGATCTCGTCGCCTGTCGCAGGCTCTTCCGGATAGCCGCGCGCAGCGAGGACGACACCGAGCGCGTGACGACGCACCTCTGGCTGCTCCACCGGCAGGCGCCCGTCGGCGGCGCCCTGGAGCCAGGGCAGGATGGATCCGGTGATGGCCGGCATCAGCACCTGCGTTTCCGGGTCGCCGAAACGCACGTTGTATTCGAGCACCATCGGGCCGCGCCCGGTCAGGATCAGTCCCGCATAGAGAGCGCCGCGGTAGGGGGTGCCGCGATCGTCGAGGAGCCTTAAAAGCGGTGCGATGGTGCGCTCAGCGCACTCCTCCGCGCTGACGGGCGTACCGGTGACAGGCGCGAACGCGCCCATGCCGCCCGTGTTCGGACCGAGGTCTCCGCTTTGCAGCCGCTTGTGGTCCCTCGCGAACGGCAGAAGGCGGTAATCGCGGCCGTCGCAGATCGCGATGAGCGACACTTCCGGCCCCTCGAGCCGTTCCTCGAGCAGGACGCTCTTATACTGTCCGAGCAGCCGCCGCGCGGCGCGGCGGGCCCCGGCGGCGTCGTCCGCGACGATGACGCCCTTGCCCGAGGCGAGGCCGTCCGCCTTGACGACGGTGCGATCGGGGTGCACCGCAAGTGTCTGCTCCACGGCACCGAAGTCCTGGCAGAGCGATGCGGCGGCGGTCGGGATGCCGGCCGCGCGCATCAGCGTCTTGGCGTACGCCTTGCTCGCCTCGATCTGCGCGCCCTGGCGGTCCGGCCCGAAGACCGCGACGCCTTGCGCCCTGAGATCCTCCGCGATGCCCCGCACGAGCGGTTCCTCCGGTCCTGGCACGACGAGGCCGATCTCAAGGCGGCGCACCGCGTCGAGCACCTGGCTCGTCTGCAGAGGGTCGCCGGCGACAGGCTCCGCAACCGTGGCGATGCCGTCGCTGCCCGGCAAGGCGTAGACCTCAGCGCCGCCTGCCGCGAGCGACCAGCAGAGGGCGTGTTCACGGCCGCCCTTGCCGAGTACGAGCGCGCGCATCAGTGGCGGAAGTGGCGCTCGCCCGTGAAGTAGAGCGAGATGCCACTCGCCTGGGCAGCGTTCCTCGATTCCTCGTCCCGCAACGAGCCGCCCGGCTCGACGATGGCGGCGATACCGTGTTCCGCCGCGAGCTGCACGACGTCGCCGAAGGGAAAGAACCCGTCGGAGGCGAGCACGGCGCCCTGGGCCGCCTTCCCCGCCTGCTCGAAGGCGCTTTGCGCGGCACGCACCCTGCTGACCTGCCCCGCCCCGATGCCCAGCGTCACACCCTGCTTCGCGATGACAATCGCGTTCGACCGCGCGTGCTTGGCCACGGTGAAGGCGAAGGCGAGATCCGCCTCCCTCGCCGCCACCGGGCCCGCGACGTGCTGCCATTCTCCAGGTGGCTTCATGGCGCTGTCGGACGACTGGGCCACGAAGCCACCGCCGATCACCCGCACCTCGAGCCCCTCGCGGCGACCCGCGGGCAGCCTCAGCACCCGGAGATTCGGCTTGCGCTGAAGGATCGCCGCTGCGCCATCGGTCACGCCTTCTGCGACGACCACCTCGAAGAAGCGCGAAGTCACGTAGGTGGCGATCTCCTCGTCGATCACGCCGCGCAGGGCCAGGACGCCGCCGAACGCCGCCTCGTCGTCGGCGGCCACCGCCGCCGCGAGCGACTCCTTGAGGCGAGGAAGACTGGCCGCGCCGGACGGCGTCTGGTGCTTGACGACGCAGGCCGCCTCCGGCGTCAGGTCGAGCGCGAGACGCCAGGCCGCGTCCGCGTCCAGGAGGTTGTTGTAGGAAAGCTCCTTGCCCTGCAGCACGTCCGCCGACGCGATGCCAGGGCTGCCGTCGCGGTAAAGGGCGGCCACCTGGTGCGGATTCTCGCCGTAGCGCAAGGCGTGCGAGAAGACGCCCTGCGCCAGGGGGAACGAGGGCCAGTCGGCCCCCGCGAGGTAATCCGCGATCGCCATGTCGTAGCGGGCGGTCTCCCGGAACGCCTGGGCCGCCAGACGCTGGCGCACCTGCGCGTCCCCCGCGTCCAGGCCGTTCAGCACCTCCTCGTAGTGCTGCGGCCCGGGTACCACCCAGACCCGGTCGTGGTTCTTGGCCGCGGCGCGCAGCAGGGCCACGCCGCCGATGTCGATCTCCTCGATGGCGGCCGCGCGGTCCGCCCCCGACGCCACCGTCTCCACAAAGGGGTAGAGCGATACCGCGACGAGATCGATGCGACGCGCGCCGATGCGCACGAGGTCCTCCTCGTCCGCGGCGCCCGGACGACTCAGGATGCCGCCATGCACCGCGGGGTGGAGCGTCTTGACGCGACCGCCGAGGATCTCGGGCGAGCCGGTGTAGTCCGCCACCTCCTGCACCACGAGGCCGGCGGCTCGCAGGGCGGCCGCCGTCCCGCCGCTGGCCAGGAGGTCGAAGCCGCGATCGACGAGAGAGCGGGCGAATTCGACGAGCCCAGTCTTGTCACGGACGCTCAGGAGTGCTGTCGGCATGTTCATCCCTCCGCGATATGCACGATGCGGCCCTGCACGTCGAGCCTGCCCAGGGCCAGGAGGCGCAGGGCCTCCGGCAGCAGCCGGTGCTCGACGGCATGCACGCGGGTCTCAAGCTCCTCCAAGGACTCGCCGGGCCCGATCCCGACCGCCTCCTGCAGGACGATCGGTCCGGCGTCGAGACCATGGTCGACGAGATGCACCGTGACGCCCGTGACCCGCACGCCGTAGCGCATGGCCTGCCCGATCGCGTCTAGCCCCGGAAAGGCCGGCAACAGCGACGGGTGCACGTTGACGACGCGACCTGGGAAGCGGTCGACGAAGGCGGGCGACAGGATGCGCAGGAAGCCCGCGAGCGCGACGGCGTCCACCCGCTGGCGATCGAGCTCCGCGAGGACGTCCCGCTCCCACCGGGGCATGCCGACGCGGCGCGCATCGGCGAAGAAGGTCGCGAGGCCCTGGCCCTTGGCCCAGTCGAGGGCGGGCGCCGCGCGGTCCGCCGTCACGAGCGCCAGGGTAGCCGGCAGCGATCCCGCCTCGATAGCCCGATGGATGGCCCGAAGGTTGGTGCCGTGCCCGGAGACCAACACCGCAAGCCGCATCAAAGCTCCACCCCATCTCCAGGGCGGACCTCGCCCACCACCTGCGGCCTGCCGCCAGCCGCCTCGATCGCCGCCATGATGCGCGGCGTCTCGGCCGCCGCCACCGCCAGTACGAGACCGAGCCCCATGTTGAAGACCTCGTAGGCCTCCTGGCGCGCGATGCCGCCACGCTCGAGCAGCAGCTCGAACTCCCCAGGCACCTGCCAGGCCGCGGGGTCCAGGTGAGCCCCGAGTCCCTCGGGCAGCATGCGCGGCACGTTGCCGGGAATGCCACCGCCCGTGATGTGGCTCAAACCGTGGACGCCGCCCTGGCGCAGGGCCGGCAGCACCTCTGGACCATATAGCCGCGTAGGCGTCAGGAGCACTTCGCCGAGCGGGCGGCCGAGCCCATAGGTCTCCTTGAGGTCGAGCCCGGCCTCGCGCACGATGCGGCGCACGAGGCTGAAGCCGTTGCTGTGCACGCCGTCGGAAGGCAGGCCGATCAGCAGGTCGCCAGCCTTGGCCGCCTGACCCGTCAGGACGCTCCCGCGCTCCACCACGCCGACGCCGAATCCCACGAGGTCCAGGCCGCCCTTGGAAAAGAGGTCCGGCAGTTCCGCCGTCTCCCCGCCGAGGAGCGCGCAGCCGATGTTGGCGCAGGCCTTGCCGACGCCCGCCACGACCTGCGCCACTTCCTCGGGCACGAGATGGCCGACCCCGATGTAATCAAGGAAGAAAAGCATCTCGGCGCCCTGGCAGAGCACGTCGTTGGCGACCATGGCCAGCACGTCCTGGCCCACCCCCGAGAGATCGCCGAGCTCCTGGGCCAGCATCAGCTTCGTGCCGACGCCGTCGGCTCCCGCGACGAGCACCGGGTCCGCGTAGCCTTGCAACCGGAACAGGCCGCCGAAGCCGCCGATGCCCGCCATCACCTCCGGGCGCGAAGCGAGTCGTCCGATCGCCTTGAGGTGCCCGAGCAGTTCCTCCTTAGCGCGAAGGTCGACGCCCGAGCGCCGGTATGCCTCACTCACGTCGCTGGCCCCTTTCAGATTTCGCTCTCTGCGACCGGTACGGGATACTCGCCCGTGAAGCAGGCAAGGCAATGGTCCGGACGCCCAGTCGCCCTGAGAACGCCCTGAGCCGAGAGGAATCTGAGCGAGTCGGCGCCGATCAGCCCCTTGAGCTCGTCTTCGCCGGCGGCCGCGGCGATCAGCTCGTCGCGGTTCGAGGTGTCGATGCCGTAGTGGCACGGATGCAGATAGCGCGGCGATGCGATGCGCACATGGACCTCGACCGCGCCGGCATCGCGCAGGAGGCGCGTGAGGTGGCGCATCGTGGTGCCGCGCACGAGCGAGTCGTCGATGAGAACGACGCGCCGTCCCCGCACCACCTCGCTCACCACCGTCAGTTTGCGCTGCACGCCGCTCTCGCGGCTATGCTGCGCGGGGTGGATGAAGGTGCGCCCGACATAGCGGTTCTTCACGAGGCCAAGCTCCTGCGGCAGGGAAAGTTCCGCGGCGTAGCCCTCGGCCGCCGGCAGGCTCGAGTCCGGCACACCGAGCACGACGTCGGCCGGGGCAGGGGCCTCCATGGCCAGCTGCTGACCGAGGCGGCGCCGGGCCAGGTAGATGGACTCGCCGTCGCACCTCGAGTCGGGCCTGGCGAAGTAGATGAGCTCGAACGCGCAGAGCTTCTCATGCGACGCGTCGCCTGGGGTGAGCACATGGACGCCCCCCTGAAGGTCGAGCTGCACCACCTCGCCCGGCGCCACCTCGCGCTCGTATTCCGCGCCGATCGCCATGAGGGCACAGGTTTCCGACGCAATGCACGGCATGCCGTGCAGCCGGCCGAGGACGAGCGGCCGGATACCGAAGGGATCGCGCGCGCCTAGGACGCCCCCAGGCGTCAGAAGGGCGAAGGCGTAGCCGCCGCTCAGCTGCCGGAGGGCGTCCTGGAACGCCTCCTCGAGGCTTTGTCTCTTCGACCGCGCCATCAGGTGCGCCACCACTTCGGTGTCGGTGGTGGTTTGGAAGATGGCGCCTTCGCGCTCCAGACGGTCGCGCGCATGAAGCGCGTCGACGAGGTTGCCGTTGTGCGCGAGGGCGAACGGTCCCAGGTGTGCGCGCACGTAGAGGGGCTGCGCGTTCTCGGGGCGCGACGCGCCTGTCGTCGAATAGCGGACGTGGCCGATGGCGGCCTCGCCGCGCAGCCGCTTCACGTCCTCCAGCTGGAAGACCTCATGCACGAGTCCCATGCCCTTGTGCAGGCGGATGGCACCCTCGTCGAGCACGGCGATGCCGGCGCTCTCCTGGCCGCGATGCTGTAGCGCGAAGAGGGCCTCCGCAGTGAGCGCGGCCGCATCCGGGCGGCCGACGATGCCAAAGACGCCGCACGCCTCGCGCAGTTCGCCCGTCATGCCTCTCGCCTCCAAGCCTTGCGCAGCTCAGACTGAGCGAACTCCATCACGCCGGCCGGCGCCGCGATCCTAAGGTTGCCGTCCGCCGTCGTGCGGCCAAGTTCCCGGCAGGAGACACCCGCCCTTGTCGCGGCCGCCGCCACGGCATCCGCGCGGCTGGCGAGCGCGACGAACTGGGCGCTGGGCTCGCCGAAGAGGAACGCCGCCTCCGAACTCTCGAGCCTCAGATCGAGGCCGAGGCCGGTATGGAGCGCGACTTCCGCCAAGGCCACCAGGAGACCGCCGTCCGCGAGATCATGCAGGAGGAGGATCTCCTCCCGCGCGCTCCCATCGCCGATCAGGGCGGTCATGCGCCTCAGGGCGCCGTAGTCCGGTGCGGCGGGTTCGGCCTCCCCGAGTCCCTTCATCTCCGCGTAGACGCTCCCCGCGAGACTCGTGCCGGGGTCGCCGAGCAGGAGCACCGCGGCGCCAGGCGGCGACGGCGCGACGCCGATCGCACGCTCGGGATCCGGCAGGAGGCCGATCATGCCGATGACCGGCGTCGGCACGATCGCGACAGCTTCCGCCTCGTTGTAGAGACTGACGTTGCCGCCCGTCACCGGCAGGGAGAGCGCAAGCGCCGCCTGCCGGATCCCCTCGATCACGTCGCGCAGCGCGGCTGCGCCCGCGGGGTGCTCGGGGCTCGGGAGGTTGAGGCAGTTCGTCAGTCCGATGGGCACGGCGCCGCGCGCGATGACGTTGCGGGCCGCTTCCGCGACCGCGTGTTCCGCCCCCAGGCGGGCCGAAATGGCGCAAAGCCGGGGGTTCTGGTCGGTCGTGACGGCCACGCCGGGAGCTCCCGGCGCGGCGCGCAGGACGGCGGCGTCGAGTCCCGGCCGGACGACGGTGCGCAGGCCCACGTCCTGGTCGTAGGTGGCGTAGATCGGCGAGCGGTCGCAAAGGTCCGGGAGCGTGAGCATCCGCAAGAGGTCTTCCCGCGCGACAGGAGAAGCCGCCGACATGGCCCCCGCCACCTTGGGCGCGGCGCCCTGGGGCAGGCTGCGCAGCGGCGCTTCGGCATAGATTGACGTCTTGAGCTCGCTCAGGCACTCGCTCTCATAAAGGAAGCGCATGGTCGGCTTCGCCGTGATGCGACCAACCTGGGCCGCCTCCACGCCATAACGCTTCGCGACCGCCTGCGCCGCCGGGATGTCCTGCGGGCTCAGGCAGAGCAGCATGCGCTCCTGGCTCTCGGAGAGCAGAATCTCCGGCGGTGTGAGGTCCTGGGCCCGCAAGGGCACCGCCGCGAGTTCGATCTCCGCGCCGACGCCGCCCTGGTGGCACATCTCGATGGCCGCGCCAGCCAGGCCGCCAGCGCCGAGGTCCTGGATCGCGACGACGGGCAGCTCCCGCAGGATCTCGAGCGTCGCCTCGATCAACAGCTTGCCGTAGAAGGGATCCCCGACCTGGACACGCGGCCGGTCCTGCGCCGCGTCGGCCTGCAGTTCCACGGAGGCGAAGGCGGCGCCGCCGATGCCGTCGCGTCCGGTAGCCGCACCTAGCAGCAGGAAGGCGTTGCCGTCGCCGGCCGCCGCGGCGCTGCGCATCTCGCCGTGCCGCAGGAAGCCGACGCACATCGCGTTCACGAGGGGATTGCGCTGGTAGCTCGGGTGGTAGTAGACATCGCCGCCCACGGTCGGGACGCCGACGCAGTTGCCGTAGTGGCCCACACCCGCCACGACCCCGCGGGCGAGGAAGGCGCTTTTCGGATCGTCGAGCGGGCCGAACCTGAGGGCGTCCAGGAAGGCCGCCGGACGGGCGCCCATCGCGAGCACGTCGCGCATGATCCCGCCAAGACCTGTGGCGGCGCCCTGCAGCGGCTCCACGGCGGAGGGATGGTTGTGCGACTCGATCTTCGCCGCGCAAGCCCAGCCGTCCCCGAGGTCGAGCACCCCGGCGCTGGCGCCGGGCCCAGCCATCACGTGCGCTCCATCCTTCGGCAGGGACCGCAAAAGCTCTTTCGAGTGCTTGTAGGCGCAGTGCTCGGACCACTGCACGGCGAGGATCGCCCATTCGAGCGCGCCGAGGTCGCGCCCGGCCCTGCGGCGCGCCTCCTTCGCCTCGTCCCGGGTCAGGCCGGCCACCGTCGCTGCTTCAGGCATCAGTGGCCACCTCCCTCAAGTCTCGGTGCGAGCGCCGCCGCGAGGATGCCGAGGCCGTCCTTGCGCCCAACCGCGGGCCATGCAGCCCGCTCCGGATGCGGCATCATGCCCAGCACGCGGCCCTCGGCCCCCAGGACCCCGGCAACACCCGCATAGGAGCCGTTCGGATTGTGCTCGTCACCCGACTCGCCATGGGGGCCGCAGTAAGTGAAGGCGATGCGTCCCTCATCCTTTAGGCGGCGGTATTCGTCCGCGGTCAGGCGGTAGTTGCCCTCCTGATGGGCGATCGGCAGCGTCAGCACATCACCCTCGGCGAAGTCGGCGAGGAAAGGCGAACGAGCGCGTTCCACGCGCAGGTGCGCATCGCGGCAGACGAAATGCTGCACGGTGTTGGCCTGAAAGGCGCCAGGCAGGATGCCGGCCTCGACCAGGACCTGAAAGCCATTGCAGATGCCAAGCACGAGCCCACCCCGCTCGATCAGCCGCCGCACCTCAGCGATCGCCCCGCTACGAGCCGCGAGGGCGCCGGCCCGGAGGTAGTCGCCATAGGCGAATCCTCCGGGCAGGACACAGAACTGGCTCTCACCGAGGTGCGCCCCGTCGTGCCATTGGCGCTCCACCTGCCACCCCGGCAGGGCCTCGCGCAGCGCGATCTCGGTGTCGAGGTCGCAGTTCGAGCCAGGGAAGACCAGAATGTCCGCTCTCATCGCGGCAGGAGTTCGAGGTCGTAGTCTTCGAGCACCGGATTCACCAGAAGCTCGGCCGCCATGCGGCGCACCTCGGCCTCGGCCGCCTCGGCCGAGGCGGCCTCCACCGTCAGTTCAAGGAGCTTGCCCACGCCCACGTCGCGGGCCGGGAAGCCGAGGTCCCTGAGGGCATGTCCGACCGCCTGGCCGGCGGGGTCGAGGACACCCTGGCGCAGCCGGACCTGGAGATGTGCGCGATACTCAGGCATGCGCTGCCACCAGGCGGCGCAGGACTTCCTGGTAGGCTTCCTCGACCCCGCCGAGATCCTGGCGGAAGCGGTCCTTGTCGAGCTTCTTGCGCGTCTCGCGGTCCCAGAGCCTGCAGGTGTCCGGCGTGACCTCGTCGCCGAGCACGATCTCGCCGCCACGGCGGCCGAACTCGAGCTTGAAGTCGACGAGGATCAGGTCGGCGGCCAGGAAGTACTCCTTGAGCAGGATGTTGATCTTGCGCCCGAGGTCCTTCACGTGCTCAAGCTCCGCGGCGGTCGCGAGGTTCATCGCGAGCGCGTGGTCGTCGTTGATCAGCGGGTCGCCGAGGTCGTCGTCCTTCAGATAGAGTTCGACGATGCCCTGCGGGAAGGTGCGGCCCTCCTCAATGCCGAGCCGCTTCACGAGTGACCCTGCCGCCACGTTGCGCATCACGACCTCGAGCTTCAGCATCTCGAGCCCATCCACCAGGAGGTCGCGCTCGCCCACCTGCTCACGCAAGTGCGTCGGCACGCCGCTCTTCGCGAGGTGCTGCAGCACGCGCCGCGTCACTTCGGTATTGACGACGCCCTTGTCGCCGATGGTGCCGCGCTTGAGTCCGTTCTGCGCCGTCGCGTCGTCCTTGAACTCCATCCAGAAGACTCCGGGGGTCTCCGTGCGGTAGATGCGCTTGGCCTTGCCCTCGTATACGAACTCGCCCTTCTGCATCATGCTTCCTCCTCCCGAATGCCTGCGCGCCGAAGAATCTCGTCCACGTGGGTCAGATACGAGCGCACGTCGAAGAGAGCCGCGAACTCGTCCGCCGGGATCCGCTCGGTCACCCTGGGATCCCCGAGCAGGGCCGCCCGGAAGTCCCCACCCTGCGCGAGCGCCGCCATGGCGTGGCTCTGCACGATGGCGTAGGCGTCCTCGCGCGAGAGTCCGGACTCCACGAGGCGCAAGAGCACGCGCTGCGAGAAGACGAGGCCGCCGCTGCTCCAGATGTTGCGCTCCATGTTCTCGCGGTCGATCTTCATGCCGCCCGCGAGCCAGGTCATGTCGCGCAAGAGGTAGTCGGCGAGGAGCGCCGCGTCGGGCAGGGCGACGCGCTCGACCGACGAGTGGGAGATGTCGCGCTCGTGCCAGAGCGCCACATCCTCGAGTCCCGCGACGAGGTAGCCGCGCAGGAGGCGCGAGAGGCCGCAGACGCGTTCTGCCACCACCGGGTTGCGCTTGTGCGGCATCGCGGAACTGCCCTTCTGGCCGGAGCCGAACGGCTCCTCGAGCTCCCGGATCTCGCTGCGCTGCAGCGAGCGCACCTCGGTCGCGATCTTTTCGAGCGTGGCCCCGATGATCGCGACGCTGAACAGCCACTCGGCGTGGCGGTCCCGCTGCACGATCTGCGTCGGCACCGTCTCGGGCCCGAGGCCGAGCGCTGCGAGCGCCTGCTCCTCGATCTCGGGCGGCAGCTCGGCGTACGTGCCGACCGCCCCCGCGATCTTGCCGACCGCCACCGTGTCGCGCGCCCGCATTAGGCGCTCGCGGTCACGGCGGAGTTCGGCGTGCCAGAGTGCCAGCTTGAGGCCGAAGCTCGTGGGCTCCGCGTGGATGCCGTGGGTCCGCCCGATCACCGCCGTGCCGCGCTCCTCCCAGGCGCGCCGGGCCAGCACCTTGAGAAGTGCGTCGAGATCCGCGAGCAGCACGTCGCTCGCGTCGCGCAAGGCGATGCCCCAGGCCGTGTCGACGACGTCGGACGAGGTAAGTCCGTAATGGAAGTAGCGCGCGGCGGGGCCGGCGCTCTCCGCGATTTCCTGCGTGAAGGCGACGACGTCGTGGCGCACCGTCGCTTCGATCGCAAGGATGCGATCGACGTCGATCACGGCCCGCTCACGTATCTCCTCCACGGCCGAGCGCGGCACCCTGCCGGCGTCCGCCAGCGCGTCGAGCACCGCGAGCTCCACCTCGAGCCAACGCCTATACTGCGCCTCGAGGCTGAAGAGCTCCGCGAACTCCTTGCGCGCGTAGCGCTCGATCATCGCGACGCCTCCAGATAGCCCTGCGGCCCGAGTTCCTGCAGGCGCCGGTCCTTGGCCTCCAGTTGCAGGCGCTGCGCCTCGCGCGCGCGCGTGAGCCGCTTGCCGATCTCGGCGTCCTGCAGCGCCAGGATCTGCGCGGCGAGATAGGCGGCATTGTCGCCGCGGTCGATGCCGACCGTGGCCACGGGCATGCCTTTTGGCATCTGCACTGTGCTGTAGAGGGCGTCGACGCCCGAAAGCGCCGATCCGCTGAGCGGTACCCCAATCACCGGCAACACCGTCCGGGAGGCCATCGCGCCGGCCAGGTGCGCCGCCATGCCGGCGGCCGCGATGATCACCTTGATGCCGCGATCCGCGGCGCCCTGCGCAAGCTCCCCGACGCGCCCCGGGTCGCGGTGCGCCGAAGCCAGCGCCATCTCGAACGGCACCTCGAGCTCCTCGAAAACGGTCAGAAGGCCCTGCATGCGCGGCAGATCGGAATCGCTGCCGAGCACGACAAGCACGTAAGGCTGCATCAGATCCCTCCACAACCAGACTACCGCCACCAACATGCGCGGGTCAACAAAAGCCGAACGTTTTTAATGGTCATTGCATATTTGTTCGGGAATTGCTGGCGTAAACTGGTCCGTTCGCACCTCGGCGCGTCCAACCTGAAGGTGTAGTGTCGGAGCAAGACCGGCGGACCGGGAGGGAAAGGAACGTGGAGCGGACCGAACTGCCCGAGGACATCGAGTCCCTGACCAAGGAGCAGCTGCAGGAGCTGCTGTCGGATATGGCCAAGCGCTGGCTTGCGCACGACGGCCTCTGGTTCCAGGCGGTGGAGCGCGCCCATGGCATGGACGAGGCGATCCGCCTGGACGCCGAGGCCTGGTACGGCATGACGCGCAACGAGGCTACGCGTATCTTGCGCTTCTTCGGCGCGGAGAAGAACGGCGGCCTCGAGTTGCTGGATCGCGCCCTGCGCTTCCGCCTGTACGCCCTCCTGAACGACCAGGAGTCCGAGCGCGTCTCCGAGGACACGCTCGTCTTCCGCATGCGCACCTGCCGCGTCCAGGAAGCGCGTCGCCGCAAGGGCCTGCCGGACTTCCCCTGCAAGTCGGTAGGCATCGTGGAGTACAGCGGCTTTGCCGAGACGATCGACCCCCGCATCGAGACGGAAGTCATCGCCTGCCCGCCCGACGACATCCCGCGGGACTACGCCTGCGCCTGGCGCTTCACCCTGAAGGATCCCGCTTCCTGAATCGGCCCACGCCTCGGCCCGGAACGTGCGCGACGAGCGCCGTCCGTGCGGTGCTCGTCGCGACGCGTGATGCCTTTTCAATCCCGGCTGGACGTCAGACCAGCCGCACCCAGTAGTTGCACTCACCATCCGACAGGGCTGCAAGGACTCCGCCGTTTGCTTCAATGACTCTTCTGGACGGCGTATTGTGCTCCGCAACCGTAAGGAGAACCTCCGAGATCCCCCTGCACTTTGCCGCTTTCAGCAGTTCCTTCAAAAGGATATTCCCGTAGCCTTTTCCGCGCTCGGAAGGTCTGATGGCGTATCCGATGTGCCCGCCATACCTTCTTAAACTGTCATTCAGGTAGTGACGCAACTTCCCAAATCCCACAGGCTTCCCATCGGCCGTCAGCCAGTAAATGGTTTGCGGTACGCGGCTTTTGTCCAAGTTGATCCCTTCGGAAGAGTCGCGCTCCTTCCTCAGGAAACCGGGGAACTGTTCAAATGAAAGTTCGTGTGCGCTGTTCATAAAACCGTTCTCTTCCGGCGGTATCTCGTGCAGCATGTCGAAGACGTCCCTGCCATCGCTCAGGTTCAGTTCACGAAGCCGAATGTCCGTGCCTACTCCCCCTATGGGTGTGCCAATTCCCGCCCCGCTGCCCATCTTAACGCAGGCTTGGCCAATCGAACACCGACAAGGGCGTAGTCCGCCGGTCGAAGGTGGGCCGCCTTGCCGCACCCGTTGGCCGCGCCACGGCAGGCGACATGCTAGAGCCCCTCGGTCAGAGCGGAGACGGAGGCTGCAGCAGAGCCTTCAGGGCCGGCGGGACCTCCTGCAGCCTCGCCGCGATCTCCCGCAACATGTCCTCGATGGCGGCCGGACGGCGCATGGCCGTATAGGCCTCCCTGGCCCGCACCAAGGCCGCCGCCGCCTCGTCGGGCCGATCCGCAAGGGCCAGGGCGAGGGCTAGGCGCGAGGCGAGTTCGGCCATATACATCCAGTCCTTGGCCCGGCGGGCGTGGGCGAGGCCCGTCTCCGCAATCGCGAGAGCCGCTTGCGCGTCATGCCCTCCGAGATAGCTTCCTGTCAGGGCCCTGGCCAGCAGGACGCAAGCCGCGTCGTCGCCGGCGGCGTCCGCAGCCTGCAGCGATTTCTCGAGTTCCGACGCGTCACTCCGGCCGCAGGCGAAGGAGACCAAGACCTCCAGTGCCGGCAAGGTGTCCGCCAGCGTCCCGTCGGCCATGCGCTCCACCACGTTCCTGGCGAGGTCGAGTGCCCGCTCGGCGTCTGACGGCCTTTGCTGCTCCAGCCGGACCTCGACGAGCAGCAGATACGCGAGAGCCTCCTCGCGGGCGTCGCCACACTCGCGGCAGAGCCTTGCGGCCTGCTCCGCCCGCGCGCCGGCATCCTCGAGCCTGCCGAGGCGCAGGAGCAACCGTCCGAGGTCGATCAGCGCCCGACCGTACGCCGTATCGCGCCGCGGCACGTGCCGCAGGGCCTGCTCGAGACAGGCCCCGGAACGTTCGAGGTCGCCGCGATCCCGGTAGGTCATGGCGGCTGATACGTAGCACCGCCCCAGCAGGCGCGACGACCCCGCGCGGCCATACACCTCGAAGGCCGACGTCGTCGCCGTCAGCGCCGCCTCGATCCGGCCGGCCCGGCGCAAGGCGTCGGCGTGGCGCAAGAGGGCCTGCCCCTGAAGCTCTGGCCCCCCCACCACCGCGGCCAGCCGGGACGCCTGCTCCAGCATTTCAAGCTCGCTGGCGAGTTCGCCGTGGCGTCCCAAGCGCTCGGCCGCCTCCCAGAGTTGCGCGACGTCCTCTGGCCCGTGGCCGCTTCCCACCTCGGGCGCCAGTTCCTCGATCGAAGTCCCGAGGCGGAATGCGATGACCGAGAGCAGCGCCAGCGACGGCGGGACCCGCCCTGTCTCGATCTGGCTGACATACGCCTTCGAGAAGGGGTGTCCGATCTCTTCCTGGGTCCAACCGGCCTCAAGGCGCAGCCGACGCACGCGGGCGCCGATCGCGGCAAGCTGCTGCGGTCCGAGCAGACGTTCCGGTGCCGCCCCCGCGACGGCCTGCGTCGCCGTGAGCGGTCCTGGCGGGACCTGGCCGTCGGCCGTGGAGAAACCCATGCACTAGGCCCCCGCTTTCCAGGTCGGATCGAATGCTGCCGACTGGGAGATTTTTCATCCTCGAGGGACAGCATACCCGGTCCCTTCAGGCCGGGTCCCCGGCCTATTGGACGATCCTGGAATCCGCCTAATGGATGAGCTTCTCCGTCCATTTGTCCAGTGAACTTGCCCGGCCCGGTGGCGCACGCCGTGGTGGCGTATGCCTGCACGATCTCCCATGTCCCGCCGTCGCACGTGGCCAAATGTCCCGGCGAGCTTGGATAGGGGCAGGCGGGTCGGATTGTCCGAGCGGCCCCGCTGCACACCAATAGACATGGCCCTGCACCACGCCGGGTGCTATGATGTTCGCCGGACTCAAGCTTTTTTTACCGGCGCTGCGGAAAGGGCGACGTGCATTGGACAGTACGCAATTCTTGCGTCAATTGATTCTTCACCTCGCGGATTCGCCATCGGTGTCCCGCTTCGTGCACAAGCGCGACAAGTCCCTGGGGGCGAGGCGGTTCTTCGCGGGCGTGACCCTTGAGGACGCCATCGCGACGATCAGGGAGCTCAACGGCCAAGGCATCCTGGCCACGCTCGACCACCTGGGCGAGAGCGTGACCAAGGCCGAGGAGGCCCAGGTGCAGGCCAACGCCTACATCGACGTGCTGCACGCCATCGCCGACGCCAAGGTGGACGCCAACGTCTCGATCAAGCTCACGCAGATGGGGCTCGACGTGGGCCGCGAGGAGTGCCTCGGCAACATGCGGCGCATCGTCGCCGCCGCCCGGGAGAGCCAGAACTTCGTCCGCGTCGACATGGAGGACTCGCAGCACGTCGATGCGACGCTTGATGTCCTTTTCGCCCTGCGGCGGGATTACGACAGGATCGGCACGGTGCTGCAAAGCTACCTTTACCGCACCAAGAACGACCTCGAGCGGCTGATCGCCGAAGGCGTCACCGTCCGCCTCGTCAAGGGCGCCTACCTCGAGCCCGAGAGCGTCGCCTTCCCGCAGAAGGCGGACGTCGACCGCAACTACCTCGAGCTCGTGGACATGTGCCTGAGGCGCGACCACTACGTCGCCATCGCCACCCACGACGAAGCGATCATCCAGAAGGTCGAGGGATGGGTCAAGGAGCGCCAGATCCCCCGCGACCGCTTCGAGTTCCAGATGCTCTACGGCATCCGCTCAGCGCGCCAGCGGGAGCTGGCGGCGGCGGGCTACAGGGTGCGCTGCTACGTCCCGTACGGCACCGACTGGTACGCCTACTTCATGCGCCGCCTTGCGGAGCGGCCCGCCAACGTGGGCTTCTTCCTGCGGGGCTTTTTCGGCAACTGATGGTTGGTCCCGGCACCGAGCGGCCATGAATCGGGCCGGTGGGTAGCAGGAGAAAGCGAGCGGTCGGGCAGAACATCTCGCCCGACCGCTCTCGCCTTTTCCGGCGAGCCTCCTGGAGGAGCGGCCGGCGAAGGGAACGTGATGTGCGGTGGCGACCAGCAACGTGGAGCACTACCTCGAAGCGATCTATGTTCTGTCGGTCGAGACGAAGAACCCCTACAGCGCGCGCGTGGCGGAGTATCTCGGGGTCTCGCCGCCGAGCGTGACCCAGGCCATGCGCCGGTTGAAGCGCGACGGGCTGGTCGAGGACGACGGGCAGAAGGCCCTGAGGCTCACGGCCAAGGGCCTCGTCGAGGCGGAAAAAGTCGTGCGGCGGCATCGCCTCGCGGAACGCTGGGCATACGACGTCTTGGGGCTCGACTGGGCGGAGTGCCATCGCGAAGCCCATCACCTGGAGCACGCCCTCACGCCGCTGATCGAGGAGCGCCTCTGGCAGAGCCTCGGACGCCCGACCACGTGTCCGCACGGCAATCCGATCCCGGGTCTCGCAGACTCTGATGGCGACCCCCTGCATACCCTTGCCGAGACGGCACCTGGCGAAGCCGTCGTCATCGACCGCGTCTTCGAGCAGGTGGAGGGACTCGCCGACTTTCTCAAAGAGCTCGAGGAGCTTGGGCTGACGCCAGGCACGGATCTTCGCGTCACCCAGAACATGCAGGCCGGCCTGACCTGTCGCCTGGGCGACCAGCGGATCGCGATCCCCCTCGAAACCGCGCGGCGTCTCCTGGTCCGGCCCAGGTAAGCGCGGAGGCCCGGTCGACATACCCCGAGTACGGAAGGGGGCAAAGGCGATGCGGCTTTGGCGCTGGCTCGTCCTCATCCTCGGCGTATGGCAACTCTCTTCGACCTACGCGCTGCACATCTCGGACCCGTTCACCGTCGAGAGCTCGGTGCTGCTCGGCTTTCTCATCGTGCTCGCGGGCATCGTGGCGAACCTCGTGCCCGACCGCTGGCCGTTCGTCGCCTCGGGCCTCTTCGGCCTCGCGCTGGTCGCGGTGCCGTTCGTGCACCCGTCCCTGCCTGCGACCAACTTCCTGGTCGTCGGCACCCTGACCTGCATCGCCAGCCTTATGGGCTACATCGAGCGCCAGCACGCCTGAAGGCTAGCGGGCCAGCCTGAACACGCGATATGTCTCTTCCGTGCGAAAGCCCGTGCTGCGGTACAGCCCCAGCGCGGGCTCGTTCGTCTGGCAGACGGCGAGGTGCAGGCGGCGTGCGCCGGCGCGGGTCGCATGGGCGGCGGCGCGCAGGAGGAGTTCACGCCCATATCCCTGGCCACGGGCATCCGCGACGGTGCCGAGAAAGCTCACCACCCAGTCGCTCGGCGCGGGGCCATAGCGGTCGAGGAGCGCCATGCCGGCCGGCTGCCCGTCCGGCAGGAGGCCGAGGTACCAGCGGCGCCCATCCGGCCCGTGGTCCTGCGCGGCCTGGAATGCGAGCGCGGCGGCCGGATCCTCGAGGTCCTCGAGCGACATCGGCGAGCGGCAGTCGACGAGGCAGCCGCCGTAGGTCTCGGCGAAGAGCTCCTGGCGCTCCGGGATGAAGGGCAGCAAGGTCAGGCGCTGCTGCGGCGCGTTCGCGGCGGGCAGGCGCCGCTGCATGCTGTAGCGGTGCACGAATTCCTCGAAGCCCTGCCCCAGATAGGCGCGGCCAACCGGCGCGAGCCAGCTGGCGTCGTAGTGGTAGACGCGCCGGACGTAGGGCGGCAGCTCCTGAAGCAGCGTCACGAGCAGCTGCGGCAGATCGTCGATGCCCAGGGCGCCGGACGCGCTGCCGATGAAGAACTGGTCCGGACCGAAGGGCAGGCCCGCGAGCCAGCTGGGGCTCGGCGTGCCCGGCCGGCCCGCGACGACGGCGCCGGGTCCGAGACTGCGGCCGATGGCCTGGCGCACGGCGTCTCCCCGCCAGACCTCGATCGCCCACCTGCCGGGGCCCGGCAGCCGCCGCGTGCCCTCCATGACTAGGCGATCGGGAACGCGTTGTGCCCGCGCTCCCAGCCCACCGTCGTGACCGGACCGTGTCCGCAGTAGAGTCGGGTGTCGTCGGGGGCCGTCAGGAGGCGCCGGGCGGTCTCGAGCAGGACGGGGTAGCTCTCGGGCGACTGGGCGCGTCCCAGCGATCCCGCGAAGATCGTGTCGCCGACGAACGTCGCCCCCTCGCCCACGAAGGCCAGCATGTCGCCGCTATGACCCGGCGCGTGGCGTACCGTGAGGCCGAAGACCCTCGCGCCGTCCTCGAGCGCCTTGGCGCCGGAGATGCGCCCTGCAAGCTCTGGATGCGCGTAGACGGGCACCCCGGTCGGCAAGGCGCCAAGGCCCCCTACGTGATCGTGATGGCCGTGGGTCACGAGTACGCCGTCGGGCCTGCGGCCCAGCGAGCGCACGAGGTCCTCCACCGCGCCGCCGCAGTCGACGAGGAAGTCGCCCTCGGGGCCATGCACGGCATAGGCGAACGCGCCGACGTCATGCGCGAACACCGCCTGCACCCTGTAGGGCGATGTCGTGGCGACCGGCGGGGGCTCCGCGCCGCCCGTGGCGATGGCCCGCAGCGGCCCCGCGCGCAGCGACAGCACCTCGGCCAGGTGGTCCACTTCGGCGGCGCTCGGCATCTGCCCGGCCTCGAGCGCCTGCAGGCGCAGGTCACCGATGCCGGCGGCGGACGCCGTGTCGGCAACGCTCAGCCCCTGACCCCAGCGCGCCTTGCGGATGATGTCGCAGAAGTCGTCCTCCAGCGGCATCAGGCGGGAGGCTCCTGCAGCAGCTCGATCTCGTAGCCGTCGGGATCGTCGATGAACGCTAGCGCCGAGCCGCGCTCGCTGAAGTGCGGACCGTCCGTGAAGGGGATGCCGCGCGCCTCGAGCCGCTTGCCCACCTCGGTGAGGTCACCCACGGCGAGCGCGATGTGGAAGATGTCCTCCGGGAACTTGAAGTCCGGCTCGCCGGGCTGGAAGCAGAGCTCGATCTCGTGGCCCGACTCGGGGTCTAGCATGAAGGCGAGCTGGTTGCCGCGCGGCGAGGTCTGCCGCCCGGCCTCCTCAAGGCCGAGAACGTCGCGATAGAAGGCGATGGAACGCTCGAGGTCCCTCACGCGGATGCGCGTGTGCAGGATGCGCAAAGGCGGATTCCTCCCGGGAGCTAGGCATCTCGAAGGCGACACCCTCTCATTCTGCCCAACCGCCGAGCCTCCTGCCTTCGCCACCCAAGTCAGCCGACGCGGTAGCTCAGGCGCTCCACGGCGAAGAACAGCACCACCGAGAAGAACAGGAGCATCAGGCCGTCGACCAGCCAGACGTAGGGGTTCGCCTGGCCTGTCAGCAGGTGGAGTAGCAGGCGTACGCCGTAGGTGGACGGCAGGATGTCCGACAGGGCGACAAGAGGCAAGGGAAGCCGCCCGGACGGAATGATGCCGAGGAACAGCACGGCCATCATGACGAGGTTGCCCGTGAGGCCTGCGAGTTCCCCGTCGCGCGACGCGATGCCGAGGAGGGCACCGATGCCGGAGAGGGCGACGCCCGTGCCGAGGATCGCCGGCAGGATGCCGGGCGAGATCACGAGGTGCACGCCGTAGAAGAGCGCTCCCACCGTCAGGACCACCGCGATGCCCGGCAGGGCGAAGAGCAGGTAGGCGACCAGGATCGCGAGGATCACCGCGAGGTTTGGCACCGGCAAGGTGTGGTAGTAGTCGAAGGTGCGGTTCTGGCGCATCCACGCGACCTGCTGCGCAAGCATGGCGGTCGCCGTGATCGCGACCGACAGCACGACGTTGCCGCTGATGATCTGCAGCGCCAAGGCCTCGCCCGGGTGGCTCGTCATCGCGCGCAGCAGGATCGCGATGCCGCTCGGCATCGCGGACGAGACGATGATGTACTGCCGCCAGCTTCGCCTGGCGCGCGCGAGCTGCATGCCCAGCAGAACCCAGAAGGCGGATAGGGTCCCGGGCGCCCGGGGCGTTCCTTCAGCGCGCATCCTCTCGCGCCTCCTCGCCGTGGTATGCGAGATACACGTCCTCGAGCGACGGGCTCGCGATGCGCAGGTCGTCGATCTCGGCGCTGGTCGCGGGGTCGGCGAGCCGCTTGAACGCCTCGCCGAGACGGTCGCGGCCGAGCGTCAGGCTCCAGCGCCGCTCGCCGATCTGCCGTCCCGCTGCGAGCCAGCCCTCGGCCTGGGGGACGCCATCCCGCAACGCCACCTCCAGCCGAACCTGCGCGTGCAGCCGCTCCTTCAGCTCTCCGGGCGTGCCGATCGCGACGATGCGGCCCCGGGCCATGATCGCGACCCGGCCGACGACACGCTCGGCCTCGAGCACGTTGTGCGTCACGAGGACGATCGTCGTCCCGGTGGAGCGCCGGTTCATGAGCATGTCCCAGACCCTGCGCCTCGCCACCGGATCGAGTTCGTTGGTCGGCTCGTCCAGGATGAGCACCGGCGGGCTGCCGATCAGGGCCGTCGCCATGCCGACGAGGCGGTGCTCGCCGCCGGAGAGGTTGCCGACCAGGCGATGCTGGCGGTCCTCGAGACCGACCTCCTGGAGCAGGGCGTCGGCTTCGCGCTCGGCCTCCGGTCGGCGGAGGCCGCGCAAGCGGCCCGTCGCGACGACGGCCTCTCTCGCGCGCAGGTCGTAGAGTGCGAGCGGACGCTGCGCCAAATAGCCCACGTGCCGGCGGACGCGGCGGTCGTGGGGTCGGATCGGCTGACCCTGCAGGCGAATCTCGCCGCTCGTGGGCACGCTCAGGCCGACCATCTGCTGCACCAGGGTGGACTTTCCCGCTCCATTGGGGCCGAGAATGCCGAAGACCTCGCCCGTCTCGATCGAAAAGTCGAGGCCGTCGTTCGCATGCACGCGATGCCCATACGTCTTGTGAAGATCCCTGATCTCGAACGCCAGCATCGGTAGGCCTCCAATCTGCCGTGACTATTGTGGCGGAAGCTGTATCCGGACGGAAACCGAGCGGCGCACCGCGGAATTGTGCCCTCCGTCACATCTGCGAAGGTGCCCTGGCCCTGGCGTGGAACTCTCTTAGGCGTCGCTTCCCGTCGAAGGGAGATGGGCCCCACGGCGCGCGACTTCCCATCCGGTTTCCTGTTCGGCGCCGCCACCTCCGCCCATCAGGTCGAGGGCGGCAACGACGGTTGCGACTGGTGGGCCTGGGAGCGGCGGGGCGGCGCCAAGGATCCCTCGGGCGCCGCCTGCGACCACTACCGCCGCTATCCCGAGGACATCGCCCTTGTGAAGGAGCTCGGCCTCGGGAGTTACCGCTTCTCCGTCGAGTGGGCCCGTGTCGAACCCGAGGAGGGACGGTTCGACGAGGGTGCGCTCAGGCACTATCGCGACATGGTCGAACGTTGTCGGGAACTGGGCGTCGAGCCGATCGTCACGTTCCACCATTTCACCCTGCCGACCTGGCTCAGCGATCGGGGAGGCGTCCTGGCAAGGGACAGCTCGCGCCTCTTCGCGCGTTATTGCCGCACGGTGGCCGAGGCCCTGAAGGGCCGCGTCACCTGGGTGCTCACGATCAACGAGCCGATGGTGCTCGTGCTGATGGGCTACGTGCAGGGCGTGTGGCCGCCGGGCAAACGCCCTGCCTCGCAGGTGATCAAGGCGGCGAGGCGGCTTGTCTCCTGGCACGAGGAGGCGTTCGCCGCGATCCGCCAGGTCGATCCCGCGATGCGGCTCGGTATCGCCAAGCACTGGATCGACTTCCGCCCGCTCGACGCGGGCGATGCCATGCACCGGCTGGGCCGGCGCCTTCAGCACCAGCTCTTCAACCGCTGGTACCTTGACCGGGTTAAGAGCCATTGCGACTTCATCGGCATTAACTACTACGCGAGGCAATACACAACAGGTCTCCTGCGGCAGGTGCCCCTGGCGACGCCTGACGCTCCTCGCACCGAGATGGGCTGGTCGATCGTTCCGGAAGGTCTCCATCTGGCCCTGACGGAAGCCTCAGGCTACGGCCTGCCGCTGATCGTCACCGAGAATGGCATCGCCTGTCGCGACGACCGTTGGCGCATCCGCTACATCGACCGACACCTCGCCGCCGTGCACGAGGCCATCGCGGCAGGAGCCGACGTCCGGGGCTACCAGTACTGGTCGCTGCTCGACAACTTCGAGTGGGCCGAGGGCTACCGCCCCCAGTTCGGACTCGTCGCCGTGGACCTTGGGACGCAGAAGCGCACCGTGCGCGAGAGCGCAAGGCACTACGGCGAGATCGCGCGGACAGGACGCCTGCCGGACGCCATCGACTGAACGCCACCATCCGTCACCCGAGGAGGTCCGAACCCCCGTGCCGCCACGCAATTTCAGCTGGGACCAGGACGGCCGAGCCAATTTGGCCGGCGCCCCTGTCAGCGGTCTCGCATCCGCTTTTGGCACACCGCTCTATCTCTACGACGAGGCCGATCTCGCCGAGCGCATCGCAACCTATGTCCAGGCGTTCGGTGCCGAGAACGTGGCCATCGCGGGCAAGGCCTTCCTGACCGGGCGCCTGTTGCAGCTGGCGCAGGAGGCCGGACTCGGCCTCGATGTGGTCAGCGAAGGCGAACTCGAGTTCGCCTTGCGCCTCGGCTTCCCCGCCGAGCGCATCATCATGCACGGTCTCTACAAGCCCATGTCCGCCTTGCGCACCGCCGCCAGGCAAGGCATCGCCTTCGTGGTGGTAGAGTCCCCGGGCGAGGTCGCGGAGGTCGCCGGCGTCGCACGCCAGGAGAAGGTCAAGGTGCCTGTGCTGCTGCGCCTCGCGCCGGCGGTGGACGTGCACACCCATCCGTCGCTTGCCACGGGAGCCCCCGCGAGCCAGTTCGGGGTCCCGATCGCCGACGGCCAGGCCCTCGAAACCGTGCGGCAGCTCATCGCCGCCGAGGACGCGATCGAATTCAAGGGCTACCACATGCACGTCGGATCACAGATCTCGACGCTCGACCCCTTCGTCAGCGGGGCGGCCGCGGTGGCCGACTTCGTGCGCACGGTGTTCAGCGAGACGGGGCACTGGCCGGAGGTCCTGGACCTCGGCGGCGGCCTTGGCATCACGTCGGAGTCCCCGGCGCCCAGCGCGTTGCGCGAAGCCTACGAGGTCACGCTGGCCGGCAGCCTCTCCAGCGGACCACCCATGCCGCGCCTCATGACAGAGCCCGGCAGGTTCATCGTTTCGCCGCCGGGCGTCACCATCTACCACATCGTCCAGCGCAAGACGGCGGCCGACGGGCGTACCTACCTGATCGTCGACGGCGGCATGTCCGACGGCCCGCGCCCTGCGCTCTACGGCGCGAAGCCCGACGTGGCCGTGTCGCCGCGGCGCGACGGCGAGGAGGTCGTGGATGTCGCTGGCATGCACTGCGAGAGCGGCGACATCGTGCGCCGCGATGTCACGGTGACCCGCGCGGAGGTGGGCGATCTCCTGGTGGTCTTCGACACCGGTGCCTACAACCACTCGATGGCCTCGCATTACAACCGCGTGCCCGTGCCGCCGGTGGTGTTCGTGAAGGACGGCGTCGCGCGCCCCGCGACGCGGCGCGACAACCTGAGCGACTGGCTGCGCCTGGAGGTCCGCTAGAGGTGCAACCGCCTCGCGCTGTGGTCGTGGGCCCCGCGTACCTGGACGTCGTGGCGGCGCCCCTCGGGCGCTGGCCGCAGCTCGGCGAGGAGGTTTTCACCGAAGAAGTCGAACTGACAGCTGGCGGCTTCGCGATCGCCGCCGTCGCCCTGCGGCGACTCGGCATCGACGTCGGCCTGGGCACCGTCATGGGTTCGGACGGGCCCGGTACCTACCTCGCGCAGTTGCTTCTGGCGGAGGGCGTCGAGCGGGTGGGACCGAACGTCACGCGCACCCCGGTGACGCTTGCGCTGAACCGGGAGGGCGACCGTGCGTTCGTCACCGCCGGCCCACCCGAGCCAGCAAGCATGTCGCGGGCTGGATTCGACGCCCTGCGGCGCTGGCCCGATGCCCGCTGGCTGCACCTTTCGGGCCGTGGCTGCTGGGCGGCGGACGTGGCGAGGCGGGCGCGGGGAGACGGCCTCTTCGTTTCGCTCGACTGTGGCACCGATCCCGCATGGCTCGGTAGCCAAGCCTTCCGCGAGGTGCTATCGCAGGTCGACCTCTACCTGCCGAACGCCCGCGAAGCCACCTGCGTGACCGGTCGGGAAGATCCCGCAGAGGCGGCGGCGGCGCTCGCGGACCTGGTGCCGGAAGTCATCGTGAAGCTCGGCGCCGCCGGTGTTCTCGCCTGCCAGGGCCGCGCCGCGCACCATTACCCGACCAGGCCGCGCGAGGTGATCGACGCGACCGGTGCGGGCGACGTCTTCGACGCAGGCTACATCGCGGGACGGCTTTACGGCTTTCCCGCGCATCAGGCGATCGAGCTCGGCCAGTTCACGGCGGGCCAGTCCCTCGGCGCCCTGGGCGGCGCCACGGCCGCCCCGCTCAGGGCCGCCTGCGAGACGGCGCTATCGCACCTGCCCTGGCCGAGACAGTGAGGAGGTTGCGAGGTTGCGTTCGGTGGATAAGGTCTCTGTGATCGGTGGAGGCGGCGTTCGCGTCCCCCTGCTCCTGCACGGCCTCTTGCGCCGCAGCCGGCAGCTTTCGCTCGAAGAGATCGTGCTGACGGACGTCGTGCCCGAGCGGGCCCGCCTGATGGCCGCGCTCGGCGATGCCATGCGCGAACGCCTTGGCGCGGCGACCCGTATCCGGGTCAGCGAGGATCTCGACGACGTCTTCGAAGGGGTGGCCTTCACGTTTTCCGCTGTGCGCACCGGTGGCGCAGAGGCGCGGATCCAGGACGAGCGGATCGCCTTGCGGCACGGGCTGATCGGGCAGGAAACGACCGGGATCGGTGGCATGTCGATGGCGCTTCGCACCATTCCGGTCGTGCTGTCCCTGATCGAGCGCATGCAGCGGCGTGCCCCGAACGCCTGGTTCCTCAACTTCACGAATCCGTCCGGGCTGATCGTGGAGGCCTTGCACGAGGAGGGACACGAGCACGTCGTCGGTCTGTGCGACGCCCCGTCCGGCCTCAAGAGCGACCTTTGCCGCTACCTTGGCGTCGACGAGGGCAAGGTGTCCATCGCCTATCAGGGCCTCAATCACCTGGGCTTCATCCAGTCCGTGCGCGTCGAGGGGGTCGAGACACTGCCCGCCCTGCTCGAAGGCGCCGAGGACCTCTGTGGGGGCGTGCGCTCCCTCGGCTTCTTCGGACCCGACCTGATTCGGGGGCTCGGCCTGCTCCCGAACGAGTACCTCTACTACTTCTACCGTCGCCAGGCGGCGTACGAGCGGGAGCGGCAACTCGAGCAGACGCGCGGCGAGATGATCCTGGCCTGGAACGAGCGCCTCTACCGGGAAGTGCAGGAGTCCCTCGCGCAGGGCGACGCCGACGCGGCCCTCGAGCGCTACCGCGCGATCCTGGCGGCGCGCCGCAACTCCTACATGTCCGAGGTGACCGAGACGCGGCACGACCGCGGCATCACGGCGGACACGATCTTCACGGAGGAGGGATATGAAGGCCTGGCCCTTCGGGTGATGACGGCGCTTTCGGGTCAGGGCGACCAGGAACTCCATCTCAACGTGCCGAGTCGCGGCACCGCCGAGGTGCTGATGGCGGACGAGGTCGGCGAGCTCACGTGCGACGTCGATGGGCACGGCGCGCACCCCCGTCCGGCCATGCCCTTGCCGTTCGGCCCGCGGGGCCTCGTGCGACAGGTGAAGGACTACGAACGCCTGACGGTGCGCGCCGCCTTGCACGGCAACCGGGAAGCCGCCCTGCAGGCGGCGATGGCGCATCCCCTGATCGGCGACCGTGGCGTGGCCGCGGCCTGCCTCGACGATCTGATCGCCGCCCACCGCCCTCAGCTGCCGCAGTTCTCCTGAGGTTCTTCCGACATCTGCGCGGGAGTTGATCTTGGCATGCTCGTGATCGGTTCGGAGGTGCAGGTGGCGCTCCGCTCCGGACAGGGGGTGGTGGCCCTCGAGACGGCCGTCCTCAGCCATGGCCTGCCGACGCCCACCAATCTTGAAACGATGGCCCGCATGGCCGAGGCGGTGCGCCGCAAGGGAGCGGTGCCGGCCGTCGTCGGGGTGCTCGCGGGCCAGCTCACCGTCGGCCTCAGCCAGGACGATTGGCCCGAGCTGCTCCATGACCCTTGGAAGTGCTCGGTGCGCGACCTCGCGGTCGCGGCGGTCCATGGCAAAAACGGCGGCACCACGGTGGCGGCCACCGCCTTCCTCGCCGCACGCGCGGGCCTCAAGGTGTTCGCGACGGGCGGCATCGGCGGTGTGCACCGCGGCCTTTCAAGCCATCTCGACATCTCGGCAGACCTTAGGGCCCTGACGGAGACCCCTCTCGTAGTGGTCAGCGCCGGAGCCAAGTCCGTGCTCGATCTCGCGGCGACGCTCGAGGTGCTCGAGACGCTCTCGGTGCCGGTGCTCGGCTACCGCACGAGCGCGTTCCCCGGCTTCTACGTGGCCGACTCCGGCCTTAGCCTCGATCGCGTGGCCGAGAGCCCCATGGAGGTGGCGCGCGTTCGCCGGGCGATGGACAGCCTGGACCAGCGCCAGGCGCTCCTCTGCGTGCAGCCCGGGCCCCACCCGCTCGACGCCGCAAAGGTGGAGGGGCTCGTGGCCGACGCCATGGTGGAACTCGAGCGCCAGGGGGTGCACGGCAAGGCCGTCACGCCGTTCCTCCTTGACCATCTCAACCGGCGGAGCGGTCAGGACCTGATGCGGTCCAACATCGAGCTCCTCGTCCACAACGCCGAGCTCGCCGCAGACATCGCGGTCGAACTGGGGCGATGAAGGTCGACCTCCTGGTCGTCGGCGACATCGCCTGGGACACGGTCGTGCGGGCGAGCCGCTGGCCCGAGCGGGACCAGGACTTCCTGGCGGAGATCCGCGAGGGACCTGGCGGCCAGGGCTTCAACATCGCCGTATGGGCGCGGGCTACCGGCGCCCGCGTGGCGCTCGTGACGCAACTCGGCAGGGAAGCCCGCAGCCGGGAGCTCGGCCGGATCGCAGGCCTGCGCGGGGTGGAGCTTTGCGCTCCCACCTGGGCCGACCCCCTGACGCGCGTCGTGTCGATCGTCGACGGCGAGGGGCAGCGGGCACTCCTGACGCATCCGGGCCCGGGACCGCTCGCGCTGCCGGGCGAGGACTGGTCCGCGGGCATGCTCGTGCTCTCGGGCTATCTGCTCGCACGTCCGGGCGGAGAGGGCCGCGTCGGCGCCTGGCTCAGTTGGGCGGCGGGCCGAGGCATCCCGGTTGCGGCGGACCTCTCCCACCCGGACGTGGCGGGAGCGTTCGCCCCCTACGCCGCCCGCCTCACCTGGCTCTTCGGCACCGAGGCAGAGTGGGCGGCCTTCACGTCCTCGCGGCCCGAGTCGCCGCCGAACCGCGTTGTCAAGCGCGGGGCCCTGGGCGCAAAGGTGGTGGCGGGCTCCCTCTCTCTCGCCGCCGTCCCGCCTGATCCTGCCGCCGCCGGGGACTCGACGGGGGCGGGCGACTGCCTCATGGGCACCCTGCTGGGCGCACTCGCCACGGGCCGCGACCTCGCGGCGGCCTTCGCGCTCGCCATGGAGCGGGCCGCGGCCGTCAGCCGCCTGCCGGGATCGCTGCCCGACATCGGCCGGGAACCGCCCCATCTCCCCTGAGCTCAGAACGTGATGATAAGGCGCCCCCGCACCCCACCAGCCGCCAGACGGCGGTGGGCTTCGCCCGCCTGTTCGGGCGGGTAGGTCTCGGCGACACGCAAGGTGATCCCTCCCTCACTGGCCATGCGGGCGAGTTCCTGAAGCGCCGCGCCATGGTGGGCGTATTCAGTCACGAGCACGTGGTGGATGCGGATGTCCCGCTCGCTCTCCCCCTGGAAGGCGCGCACGGCGGCCACCTGCCCGCCATCGCGGATCGCGGGCAGCACCAGCGCTCCCTGCACGGCGGCGTCGATCAGGGCGTCCACGCCTTCGGGCAGGGCGGCGCGGATCGCCCTGGCCACCTCGTCGCCGCGCGGCACGACGAGCTCGGCGCCAAAGCCACGGACCAGGGCCTCGTCGGCAGGGGCGGCGTCGGCCACGACCCGGAGGCCGAGACGCTTTCCGAGCTCGATCGCGTAGCCGCCGACGGCGCCGGCGGAGCCCGTGACGGCCAGCGTGGCGCCGCGCGGCAGGCCAAGGAGATCGAAGGCGCGGCGCACCGTAAGGCCGTTCATCGGCAGCGTCGCCGCGGCCTCGAGCGTGATGCCATGAGGCACGGGCGCCAAGGCGTCGCACGCGACCCTGACATATTCGGCCTGGGCGCCTCCCTCCGGACGCGTCGGCACCACGATCGCCATGACGCGGTCGCCCGGGGTGGGCCAGGCGACGCCTTCACCGGCCTCGGCGACGACGCCGGCGAGTTCCATGCCCGGGATGTAGGGCGGCGGAAGGTCCGGGCGCCTGGCTCCCGAACGCAGCGAAAGGTCCGTTGGGTTGACGGTCGCCGCCGCCACCCGCACCAGGACTTCGCCCAGCCCGGGCTTCGGCCTCGGCAGCTCCTGGACTTCGAGCACCTCGGGCCCGCCGAAGCGGGGAATGGTGACCGCCTTCATGCCTACCGCTCCTTCCTTGCATCCGGCGAGGTGTGGCCGCGGGCGCCAGGATCTCTCAATGCATGCGGTAGTCCGCGAACGAGCGACGGATGCGCTCCGCCTCCTCCCGGCTGAGCGCCCTGGGCGCCATGCCCCGCGTCAGGAGATAGTGATGCGCTGCTTCGTCGGCTGCGATCGCGCAGCTGTACGCCTCCATCAGGTTTCGCCCGACGGCGCAGAGGCCGTGGTTGCGCAAAAGGCACGCGCTCGCCTCCCGCGTCGCCAGGAGCTCCGCCGCCTCCTCGGCCAGGATCTCCGATCCGGCCGGGCGGTACGACGCCACCGGCAGGCTCGCTCCGATCAGCCCGTGCCCCTCACCGGTGTAGATCGGCACATCGTCGGCCACCAGCGCCGCTGAGACGGCGAAAGCGGCGTGATCGTGCCAGACGGCCATGGCGTAGGGGAGGCGCCGGTAGAGGGCAAGGTGCAGCGCGAGCTCGCTCGAGGGCCTGCCCGCCTCGACCGTCCCGTCTAGTCCGACGAGGGCGAGGTCTTGGGCCCTGAGACGCAGATAGTCGCTGGCCGTCGGCGTGATCAGCAGACGGTCGCCCAGGCGCACGGAGACGTTGCCGAAGGTGCCCCGCAAAACCCCCTCGCGAGCACCGCGCCGAACGAAGCGCAGAAGTTCCCGGCGGGCCGATTCTTCCTCAGGCGGCAATTGCAGTCCCCCCCAGTCCAAGGCAGGAGTCTCATCCGGGCCGCGGAAACCTGACGCGAGGTGGTACCGGTGGGCTACGCGACACTCGATCCCGGGGCCCTGCGCTGGAGGCTCGATCCTGAAAGTCTGGGCTTCGCGACGACGGAAGAGGTCCTGCCCCAGGAGCGTCTCGTCGGTCAGCCGCGAGCGGAGGAGGCCATGTCGTTCGCGATTTCCCTCAGGCGCCACGGCTACCACGTCTATCTTTCCGGTCCGACGGGCACCGGACGCACGACGTACGCGCGCCGGCGACTGCGCGAGGCAGCGCAGGCCTTGCCTCCCGCCCGCGACTGGCTCTACCTGCCAAACTTCCTGAACCCGACCTCGCCGCGCGCCGTGTCGGTGCCACCCGGTACCGGCCCCCGCTTCGCAGCGGCCTTGCGGCAACTTCGCCGCAACCTTTCGGACCGCCTGCCGCAGGCCTTTGACTCCGACGAGTACCGGTCGGCGCACGACGAGGTGCTCCAGCGGGTGAACGAAGCCACCGAAGAGGACTTCGAGTCCTTTCAGCGTCAGGCGCTGGACCTCGGCTTCGCGGTGAAGCCCGGACCCACGGGACTGCAGACCATCCCCCTGAAGGCGGGGCAGCCGCTCGACCAGGAAGCGCTCGAGGCCCTTTCCGAGGCCGAGCGGGCTGAGATCGCGGAAGCGTCGCAGCACGTGGCCAAACTGGGCGAAGCCTTCGTGCGCAGGGCGCACGAGCTCAGGCGGCAGGCGCAGCAGGTCTTGGGCGACCTCTCGATCCAACGCGCCACCTACGCGTCGGACCCCCTGTTCCAAGAGCTCCAGGCGGAATTCCCCGATCCCGCTCTGAGCCGGCATCTGGGTCAGCTGCAGGAGCGCATCGGGGATTGGCTGCCACTTTTCGTCCCACCCGAAGGGCAGGAGCCGCCAGCGGACCCCGGGTGGTTCACGGTGAACGCGCTCGTCGTCCGCGAAGGCCCCGAGGCGCCGGTCGTCTACGAACCCAATCCTTCCTACTACAACCTGATGGGCCGCCTCGACTACGAAGGGGGCGAGGGCGGCACCCTGCGCACGGGCTTCCACCTGATCCGCCCAGGGGCCATCCACCACGCGAACGGCGGGTTTCTCGTCATCCCGGCGCGCGAGCTCGTGCAGAACCCTCTGGCCTACGAGGGACTCAAGCGGGCCCTGCAGCATCACGTGGCGCGCATCGAGAACGTGGGCCAGCAGGAGCGCCCCATGCCGACCTCCGGCCTCAGGCCCGAGCCGATCCCCCTCGACGTGCAGGTGGTGCTGGTGGGGCCGGAGTCCGCCTATCTGCAGCTTCGCGAACTCGACGAACAGTTTCGCAAGCTGTTCAAAGTCCGCGTGGACTTCGCCCCGGACATGGAGAACACGGAGGAGAACCGCCGGGCGTTCACGGGCTTCCTCGCCGGCCTCGCGCGCAATCAGGGCGTTCGCCCCTTCTCCGCGGACGGCACGGCGCGCATGCTCGAGGAGGCGGCGAGGCTGGCTGGCGGCCGCCGGCGGATCTCAACCCGCATGTCCGAGATCATCGAGCTCTCCGTGGAAGCGGACGCCTTCGCGCGGGAACGTGGCACTCGCGAGATCGATCGGGACGCGGTGCGCTCCGCGCTGGCCGCACGCAGGCGCCGTGCCGGCCTCTACGAGGAACGCATGCTCGAGATGATCGAGCGCGGCACGATCCGCATCGAGACGCAGGGGCGACGCGTCGGCCAGGTCAACGGCCTCACGGTGCTGACGGTCGGCGAACTTTCCTTCGGCCTGCCGGCGCGCATCACGGCGCGCACCTACGCGGGTTCGACAGGCGTCGTCGACATCGAGCGCGAGATCCAGCTCTCGGGCCCGATCCACTCCAAGGGCGTGCTGACGCTTTCGGGCTACCTCGGCTGGCGCTTCGGACAGCAGCGGCCGCTCGCCTTGGCGGCGAGCCTCACGATCGAGCAGAACTACGGCGGCATCGAGGGCGACTCCGCCTCGTCGACGGAGCTCTACGCGATCCTTTCCGACCTCAGCGGTCTCGGCATCCGCCAGGACATCGCGGTGACGGGTTCGGTCGACCAGGCGGGCCGCATCCAACCGATCGGCGGCGTCAACGAGAAGATCGAAGGCTTCTTCGCCGTCTGCCGGGCGCAGAGCCTGACGGGCAGCCAGGGCTGCATGATCCCGCGCCAGAACGTCGATGACCTCATGCTCTCGGACGAGGTGGTCGCGGCGGTGCGGGCGGGGCAGTTCCACGTCTACGCGATCGACACGATCGAGCAGGGCATTGAGCTCCTGACCGGTGTCGCAGCCGGCGACGACGGCGGCGCATTCGCCCCGGGGAGCGTCTTCGCCCGCGTCGCGGACCGCCTCCTGACCTACGCCGATTCGGTGCAGGGACTGCCGTCGACCCGGCATCCCTCGTAAATCCGCCATTGGGCCCGCATCAAGTGCACTTGCCGCATGGCGGGCGCAGGTGGTAGGATGGCGTAGCCAATTCCATAGTGCTTTGATCCTCCTTCAGGGTCCGGTGCAATTCCGAACCGGCGGTGATGGCCAAAGGCCAAGCCCGCGAACCCCAGGCAACTGGGGCCGATCCGGTGAAATTCCGGGGCCGACCGTTAAAGTCGGGATGGGAGAAGGGGCTTCACGGAGCTTGCCTATGGCCCAAGGAAGGAGTCCCTTCCTTGGGCGTTTTCTTGTCGGAGCGGGGGTGATGGCGTGGCACTGCGGGAAGATGCCTGGTACCTTGCGCGGGCATTCGAGTTGGCGGATCAGCCCGTCGCGCGCGTGTCCCCGAACCCGAGGGTCGGGGCGGTGCTCGTGCGCGATGGAGCCATCGTCGGCGAGGGCGCGCACCTCGGTCCCGGAACCGCCCACGCCGAGGCGGCCGCCATCGCGGCGGCCAAGGATCTGGCCGAGGGGGCGACGCTCTACGTCACGCTCGAGCCCTGCTGCCACTATGGCCACACCCCGCCCTGCACCAAGGCCATCATCGCGGCCGGCATTCGACGGGTGGTCGCCCCGATCGAGGATCCGAATCCAGAGGTGTCGGGCAAGGGCTTCGCCGAGTTGAGGGCCGCGGGCATCACGGTGGACGTGGGTAGCGGTGCCGCCCAGGCGATCGCCCAAAACGCGTCCTACCTGCACTGGCGCCGCACAGGGCGCCCTTACGTGACGGCCAAGTGGGCGCTCTCGCTCGGCGGGCAGTCCGCCGCGCGCACCGGCAAGAGCCTTTACATGACCGGTCCCGCCGCGCGCGAGGAGGCGCATCGCCTGCGCGCCACGAGCGACGCCGTGCTGGTGGGCACCGGCACGGTTCTGGCCGACGACCCCCAGCTCACGGTGCGCGACGTCCCGGGTCCGTCGCCGCTGCGCGTGGTGCTGGACAGCTTTGGACGTCTGCCGCTTTCGTCGCGCCTCCTGCACGCCGAACGCAGGACCATCGTCTATGTCAGCGGCGACATCGCCGAGGAGCGCCTGCAAGCGCTCTCGGACCTGGCCGAGGTGGTGCGGCTCGGGCGGGGTCCAAGGCTTCCGCTGCCCGCGGTGCTCGAGGACCTTGGCAGGCGTGACGTCACGTCCCTGCTCGTCGAGGGCGGCGCCACGCTGCACGGGGAGTTTTTCGACCAGGGGCTCGTTGATCGCGTGGCGGTCTTTGTGGCTCCGCTCGTGCTGGGCGGCCGCGAGGCTCCGCCCGGTGTGGCGGGCCTGGGCGCCGAGAGCCCGGCCAAGGGCCTTCGCCTCACCGGCGGGACGTGGCGGGTGCTTGGCGAGGACGCCTACTTCACGGCGCGCGTAGAAAAAGAGGCGAAGTGATGTTCACAGGCATCGTGACCGATCTGGGACAGGTCACTTCTTTCGACGAGGGTCCCGGCGGAGCCCGCATCGTCGTCGCGACGGCCCTCGGCCCGGAGCTCGCGCAAGGCGAGTCGATCGCGGTGAACGGCTGCTGCCTCACCGTGACGTCCTGCGACGGGCAGGGCTTCTCGGCGGATCTCAGCCTCGAGACCCTGTCCCGCACCGCGTTCCGCCAGCGTGGCGAAGGCCAGCTCGTCAACCTGGAACGTCCCTTGCGCCTCTCGGACCGCCTGGGCGGGCATCTGGTGCAAGGTCACGTCGACGGGCTCTGCAACCTGATCGCGCTCGAGCCGGAGGGAGACGGCCACAGGCTTTCGGTCGAGATACCGCAGGCGCTGCGCCGCTACGTCGTCGTCAAGGGATCCTTTGCGCTGGACGGGATCAGCCTGACGGTAGCGGACTACCGCGACGGCCGGGCGAACGTCGCCGTGATTCCGCACACGTTCCAGCACACCAGCCTGCGGGAGAGATCGCCGGGCGATGCGCTCCATCTTGAAGTGGACGTCGTCGCCCGCTACGTCGAAGCCTTGAATCGCGCCGAGGAGGCCTGAACCATGTTCTCGAGTGTCGAGGAAGCTGTAGCCGAGATCCGTCAGGGCCGCATGGTCATCGTGATCGACGACAAGGACCGCGAAAACGAGGGTGACCTCGTCGTCGCAGCCGAACTGGTGACCCCGGAAACGATTACGTTCATGGCCACCGAGGGGCGCGGGCTCATCTGCCTGCCGCTGGCGAGCGAACGCGTGCACGAGCTGCAGCTGCCGCCCATGGTCGCGGAAAACACGGAGCACTGGGAAACCGCGTTCACGGTGTCCGTCGACGCCAAGGGCGTCTCGACCGGCATCTCCGCCGCCGACCGCGCGCTCACCGCACGCCTCGCTGCGGATCCCAAGGTGGGCCCCGAGGGCTTCCTGCGCCCCGGCCACATCTTCCCGCTCGAGGCACAGACCGGTGGCGTGCTGAAGCGTGCCGGCCACACGGAGGCGGCCGTCGATCTCGCGAGTATGGCCGGACTCTACCCTGCGGCCGTGATCTGCGAAGTGATGAAGGACGACGGCAACATGGCCCGCACGCCGGACCTGCTGGCGTTTGCCGAGCGGCACGGCTTCAAGGTGGTCACGATCGCGGACATCATCCAGTACCGGCGCCAAAGGGAGCGCCTCGTGGTGCGCGTCGGCGAGGCGGAACTGCCCACGCGGTACGGACACTTCCGCGCGGTCGCCTTCGAGGACGTCCTGAGCCACAACCAGCACCTCGCCCTGGTCAAGGGCGACATCGACGACGGGCAGCCGGTGCTTTGCCGCATGCACTCGGAATGCCTCACGGGTGACGTGCTCGGCTCCCTGCGCTGCGACTGCGGCGACCAGCTTGCGGCCGCCCTCAGGCGCATCGACGCCGAGGGCCGAGGCCTTGTCATCTACCTGCGCGGGCACGAGGGCCGCGGCATCGGGCTCGGCCCGAAGATCCAGGCCTACGCGCTGCAGGACCGGGGCCTCGACACCGTCGAGGCGAATCTGAGCCTCGGCTACCCGGCCGACCTCCGCGACTACGGTATCGGCGCGCAGATCCTCGTGGACCTGGGCGTCAAGTCGCTGCGCCTCCTCACGAACAACCCGCGCAAGGTGGCCGGGCTCGAAGGCTACGGCATCACCATCGTCGAACGGGTGCCGATCGAAGTGGAGCTGCGGCCTGAGATGGCCCGCTACCTCGAAACCAAGCGGACGAAGCTTGGACATCTCCTGACAAAGTGAGCAGTCTGGAGGCGGAGACGGTGCGAGAGTTGCGCGAGAGGGCTCAAGGCAGCGGTCTGCGCGTCGGCATCGTCGCGGCGCGTTACAACGACATGCTGGTCCGGCACATGATCGACGGAGCCCACGAGGCCCTGCTCGACGCCGGCGTCAAGGATGACGACATCGTTCTGGTGCGGGTGCCGGGTGCGTTCGAACTGCCGGCGGCGGCCCGCCGACTCGCCGATACCGGGCAGCTCCACGCCATCGTGGCGCTCGGCGTCGTGCTGCGCGGCGAGACGTACCACTTCGAGGTGGTGGCGGACGCCTGCGCCCAAGGGTTGCAGCAGGTCGCCCTGCAAGGCAAGGTGGGCATCGGCTTCGGCGTTCTCACCGTGGACACGGTCGAACAGGGCCTGGCGCGGGCCGGTCTCAAGCAGAACAAGGGCCAGGAGGCTGCGCTGACGGCGCTCGAGATGGCAAGGCTGCTCACGACCATCTAGGTGGGAACGCAGGCGTAGGCAGACGCGCCTCCGAAAGCATGCAAAGCGGCGGGATCGCGGCATTGCCGCAATCCCGCCGCCCGTCCCTTCCCTTAGCTTGCGCGTACCGCAGTGGAGCTGAGCTCCGCTGCGCAAGTGCGGCAGACGTTCTTGCCGTGGAAGTGGATCATGTCGGCCGCGTTCCCGCAAAAGATGCAAGCTGGCTCATACTTCTTAAGGATGACCTGCTCGCCATCCACATAGATCTCCAGGGAGTCCTTCTCGGCGATGCTCAGCGTTCGCCTGAGCTCTATGGGCAGCACGACGCGGCCGAGATCATCGACCTTGCGCACGATGCCGGTGGACTTCATCACGGCTCGGCTCACCTCACTCCTCACTGGACTTGGCTTCACTCTAGCACAGTCACCAGCGGATGTCTCTAATAGAAAACTTAGATAGATCGATTTCATGTGTCAAAGTGCCATCTTGTGCGTCAGGAGATACGCCGTGACCACTGCCGCGGCCAAGGCGACCGCTAGTCCGGCGGCCACGCCGAGCGCCGGACGCGGCTCGCGCCGGCCTGCGCCATGCACCTCCCGCCAGTAGCGGAGCACGGCCAGGACGGCGAAGAGCCCGCCGACGCCGGTCAGCATGGCCCCGAGCAGGCTGCCCGCGGCGGACGGCTTTTGGTGCAGGAACAGGTCGAAGCGCGCCACGACGAAGCCGAAGGCGAGCAGGGAGATCGCGGTCCGAAGCCACGCCAGAAGCGTCCGCTCGGCGGCCCAGAGCGCCCTGGCGCTTGGCCGGTGCGGAGAAGGCACGCAGGCACCACGGCTTTCAAGGGAGAGTGCGGCGACATCCATGTCCGCGGCTGGCCGCTGTCTGCCGCGGCAGATTCCGGCATCTATCCTTTCCTTCCAGCCGAAGACTGCTTCGTCGCTTGGTTTCCACCTGCTGGGCAGGACACGCAGGAACTGGCGCTTGGCAGTCTAATCTACCACATCGAACGCAGTTCCAACGTTCATCGGAGGGAGAGCTGTACCTTGCAGGGAGAGTCCAAGGCCAGCCGTCCAAGCGGACGACGCTGGTGGTACCTGGTGCTGATCATCCCGTTCATCGCCACCTTGTTTCCTCAGTTCTACAGTTCCAACGCCCCGACCCTGGGCGGCATGCCGTACTTCTACTGGTATCAGCTGCTCTGGGTCGTCGTGACCGGCGTGATCACCATCGTCGTCTACTACCTGACGGCGTGACGCCAAAAGGTCCTGAGAGGAGGCTCTGCTAGTGAACGCTACCGCCGTCACCATCTTCCTGATCCTGTTCGTGTTCGTGACCGTGCTCGGCTTCTACGCGTCGAGATGGCACAAGGCGGATCTGACGCAGCTGAGCGAATGGGGCCTCGCTGGACGCCGCCTGGGCACCCTGCTCTCCTGGTTCCTGATCGGCGGCGACCTCTACACCGCGTACACCTTCATCGCGGTGCCGGCGCTCGCCTACGGCTCTGGCGCGCTCGGCTTTTTCGCCGTGCCGTACACCATCGTGATCTACCCGTTCATCTTCATGGTGTTCCCCCGCTTCTGGTCCGTCGCGAAGGCCAAGGGCTACATCACCGCCTCCGACTACGTCAAGGGCCGCTTCGAATCGCGCGGCATGGCCTTGGCGGTGGCCGTTACGGGCATCATCGCGACCATGCCCTACATCGCGCTGCAGCTCGTCGGTATGCAGGCCGTGCTTCAGACGATCGGCTTCGGCGCCACCAGCGGCGCCGCGGACATCGCGCTGATCGTCGCGTTCCTCGTTGTGGCCTTCTACACCTGGACGTCCGGACTGCGCGCCCCGACCATGGTGGCCGTCGTCAAGGACACTTTGATCTACATCACGGTCATCGTGGCAGTCATCGCCATCCCGACCGCCCTCGGCGGCTTCGGGCACATCTTCCAGGTAGCCAATCAGAAGCTCGCGACCGCGACGCCGCCGCATTCGGTGATCCTGTCGCCGGCGCTCTACACCGCCTACGGCACCCTGGCGCTCGGCTCCGCCCTGGCGCTCTTCTTCTACCCCCACGCCATCACCGCGATGTTCGCCACGAAGTCCCGGCAGGTCATCCGGCGCAACGCCGCGTTCCTGCCGCTCTACTCCCTCATGCTCGGCGGCATCGCGCTTCTGGGCATCATGGCGCTGGCGGCGGGCGTCAACGTGAACGGCGACAGCAACCTCGCCGTGCCGCTCCTCTTCGAGCAGCAGTTCCCGCAGTGGTTCGTCGGCTTCTCCTTCGCCGCCATCTTCATCGGTGCCCTGGTTCCGGCGGCCATCATGTCGATCGCGGCCGGCAGCCTGTTCTCCCGCAACATCTACAAGGAGTACTTCGCGAGGAACGAATCGCCCAAGGCCGAGGCGACCGTGGCGAAGATCGTGTCGGTCATCGTCACGATCCTCGGTCTCGTGTTCGTGCTCGTGATCCCCGTGCAGTACTCGCTCTACCTGCAGACGCTCGGCGGCATCATGATCCTGCAGACGATCGTGATGATCGTGGGCGGTCTTTACACGAGGTGGTTCCATCGCACCGCCCTCCTGATCGGCTGGGCGGTCGGCGAGATCATCGGCATCGCCATGACCGCGTCGATCGGCTTCAAGTCCTCGATCGTGCCGCTCTTCGGCGTGCCAGGCTACGCGGGCATCTGGGCCCTCATCTTCAATATCGTCGTTGTAGTGGTTCTGACGCTCATCTTCAATGCCGCCAAGGTGAGCAACGGCAACGACGAGACCACGCGTGCCGACTACGCGTTCGAGGAAGGAGCCACCGAGATCACGGTAGGCTGATCGCCCAGGTCTTCTTGGGGAGGCGCCGCGCAGTGGCGACGCCTCCTTCCCTTGCCATCGCCCAGTTGCCTCGTGCGGGATCTCACCTCGCTCCAGTGTCTGCAGGCAGGAGGCGGCGGTGCCGCTAGCCAAATTCCACGGTGAGGTGCACGCCGATTGTCGGCCCTGAAACCTGAGCGGTACCTGCCCTGGGCCCTGCTCGGCGGGCTCGGCTGGTTTTTCGTCTATGCAGACCGCGCGGTCTTGAGCCCGCTTCTGCATGCCTTCGGCGTGCAGTTCCACGTCGGGCCAAGCGCGCTTGGGCTGATCTCGTCGATCTTCTTCCTCACCTACACGGCCGTGCAGATCCCGGCGGGGCATCTGGCGGACCGCGTGTCGCCGCGCATCCTACTTGGCGTCGGCTACATCGGTTTTGGCGTGTTCATCGCGGCCACAGGCGGCGCAGCAAGCTACGCCGCGCTGCTCGGCCTCTCGGCTCTGGCCGGCGTCTTCCAGGGCGTCTACTATCCGACGCAGTTCGCCGTGACCGCCCGCCGCATCCCGGCGCGGGCTCTGTCCGTCGCCAACGCCGTGATCACCGCAGGCATGGGCGCAGGCATAGCCGGCGGCTACCTGGTGGCGGCCCTGCTCGCGCCCAGCGACTGGCGCATACCGGTCTGGATTCTCGGTCTTCTCACCGTACTCGTAGGCGTCTGGCTGTACCTTGTCACGCCGGCGGACGTGCAGCGCCAGAAGACGGGCGCAAATGGCGGCCAGCGATTCACGCGGCGCTTCGGGCTGCTTCTCGTGATCAACTTCTGCTCCCTCTACCCGTTCTTCTTCCTGCTGGCCTGGCTGCCGTACGATCTCGGCCAGGGGCAGGGCCTGCACGGGATCTGGCTCGGACTCGCGGCGTCGCTGCCCACGCTCGTGGCGATCCCCGCCACGATCCTCTGGAGCAGGGCAACGGCCGTGGGCCGGGTCCGCCGCATGCGGGTTCTTTTCGCTGTCGCGGCCGCCTCGCTGCTCGCCATGGGCCTTTTTGGCGGCATCTGGCCGCTGCTTCTCGGCTTGGTCCTCTACGGCGTCACGGGCAAACTGGTGCTCGACCCCATGATTCTCAGCGAGGTGGCCGCGAGTCTCGACGGGGCACAATACGGCAGGGCCTACGGCACCCTCAATTTCGTAGGCATGCTGTCGTCGGTGGCCGCGCCGGCATTGAGCGGCGTCCTGGTACAGCGTCTCGGCAATTTCTCGCTCGCGTTCGCCGTCGCCGCGGCCATGCTGGTGATCGCCCTCCTCCTGACCCTCGGCCTTGCGGGCCCGGGGCGGTCGGGCGGAGCTAGCGACCGTCAACCTCCTCGCACCGCGGCAGAGGGAGGCAGCGCGCCGTGAACAAGCGACTCGCCGCCGCCATGGCGGTCACGCTGTTCCTGACCGGCTGCGGCACCATCCAGGGACATCCTGCGCCGCACCCCAAGACCCGGGCGAAGGCTGTCCGGTCGCTCGTCCCCCCGACCGCGGCGAGCCTTGCGACCTACAACGCCGTCACGTTCCCCGCGAGCTTCCCCCAGCGACCCGCACTGACATCGGTGCGCATGAACAGCCAGAACGCCGGCTGGGCCATCCTGCAGCTCCTGCACGGTACGGCGGTGGCGCACACGAGCGACGGCGGCGCCACGTGGTCGACGCTGCTCGTGACGGACAAGCCGGCCACCCAGATCGACTCGCCGTCCGCCGACACGGCCTTCGTCCTGGAGAACGGCTGCGCCCAGGGCGCGTGCACCGCGACGACCGTGCTGGCCACCTTCGACGGCGGGCACACCTGGCAGACCATCTTCTCGAGAAGCCACTTCAGCGCCACGTCGATCAGTTTTCCGGCCCCTGGCGTCGGCTTCGTCTCCGGCAGCCTTGCCGGCACCGCCACCACCGGCGAGATCTACGCGACGACGGACGGCGGCTTCACCTGGACGATGCGGCAGACGCCGTGCGCGTACGCAGGCACGAACGGGCAGGCGATCTCGTTCCTGAACCAGGATCAGGGCGCGCTGCTCTGCGGCGGTCCGCCCAGCGCCGGCGAGCAGCCCAAGACGTTCTACACGACGTCGGACGGCGGTCAGGACTGGACGCTCGTCTCCGCCGCTCAGGGCGGCATCGCGTCGGTGAGCGGGCTGCCGCTTTCCGGCTACGTCCACAGCATGTTCTTCCTGAGCAGCGACACCGGATTCATCGGCCTCGACCGCGGCGGCATCTACATGACGCGCGACGGCGGAGCCTCCTGGCAGGCGGTCTTCGGTCTTCCCCTGCCGACGGCCAGCGGGCAGGCGTTCTCGGTGGGCTTCAGCGACAGCGAGCACGGCTGGCTCGTGGCCGGCGACGGCCCGCCGCTCTATACAACGGCGGACGGCGGGCTCACCTGGCAACTCGTCTACCCGCCCCTCAGCCCGAGCACAGCGATCTCCTTCCTGTCGAGCAAGTTCGGCTACGCGGCAGGCTGGACGTACGACGGCGCGACGGTGATGCGGACCACGGACGGTGGCACCACCTGGACCGCGACGGGCAACGCGCCCGTCTCCCTGACGGCGCTCGAGGTGCTCGGCCCGAGCGAACTCCTCGCCCTGGGTCAGGCCGACCTCTATCTGTCCCTGGACGGCGGGCGTACATGGCGGATGACGCCCTTCGCGCACGGCTGGTACCCGGCCGCACTGGGCATGGCTTCGCCCGAACGGGGCTGGGTAATCGGTTACAGCCTGGCAGCGGGCAGGCAGCTCTTCGCGACGCGCAACGGCGGCGCCACCTGGCAGAGCCTGCCGACGCCGTTCGTCCCGGGTGCCGTCGTACCCTTGGGCGGCGACGAGGTCCTCGCCACCGGGACACCGACCCTCCCCGAGCTCTTTCTCAATCCGGACGAGCGGGCGCGCAGGCCGACCCGGCTCATCGCCACCACGCCCTACCTCTGGCGGAGCAGCGATGGCGGCATGCGCTGGACCCCGATCGCCCTGCCGGCGTGGACGGCGCAACAGGGCGTGCCGGTGGGCATGCGCGTCGGGCCGGACGGCCTTGTCTGGCTCTGGTCGGGAGCGAACATCTGGCTGAGCGCGAACGGCGGCGAGAGCTTCAGGCGCATCGCCTTCCACCAGATCGGCGAACTCGGCGACGTGAGCTTCACAAGCTCGCAGGACGGCTGGCTGCTGACGACGACAGGGGCGCTCTACATGACGAACGACGGCGGTCTCGCCTGGCAGGAGATCGCGAGCAGCGTCAGCTTCTAGCCTCTTCGCACAGGACGTAGCGATCGGCCCAGGCCTTGGCGTCGGGCATGCCGCAGCGCACGACGCGGCGCGCGGCGTGCTGGTAGTCGTATTCGGTGCGCCTCAGTTGCACGTCCTCGCCGAGGAACGCCCAGTAGGCGCCGGGCTGGTCGCCTTCCGGCATGCCGATGCTGCCTGGATGGACCAGGAGCCGCCCGTCCTGGCGCTCCTTGCCCTGGCGGTGGCCATTGCCGACCACGATCACCTCACCGCCCGGAGGGACGCGCTGTCCTTCGGCGGCCATGCTCGCGTAGAAGTACACCTCGCCGAGGTCTTGCATCAGGAAGCGCGCCTCGGCAGGCAGATCGTGCAGGTAATCCCGCTGATGGCGGGTGATGCGTCCGGCTGCCCAGCGCACCAGCGGGTCGAACGCGTCGATCTCGCTATGATGCTTCGCCATGAGGAGGTCGTAGCAGTTGACGAGGGCACGGTCGGCGGAACCTTGGAGCGCCACCACCCAGTCTCCGAGGGCCATCAGGATATCGAGGGTATCCGCCGGCAGAGGCCCGGCCGCGATGTCGCCGCCGACCACCACCTTGTCGGCCCCGGCCTTGCGCGCAGCCTGCAACGCGGCTTCGAGGGCGGGCAAATTGGCGTGGATGTCGTAGAACGCGGCAATCATCATGCGGATCTCCTCCTCGGTGCAAGCGATTGCGGCGACTGCTGTGAAACGTTTCTCGAGGCCTGCGGCGATCCCTGCCTTCGGTTCCATCGCCTGCGTTGACGGGAATGCGGCCGAGCGGCTACGCTCTTTCTATCCAACGGACACGCGACAGGAGGCGGGACATTGAATCTCATTCGCCTCGTGCCCAAGAGCGCCGGCGAGGCTGCATCCGAGCACGACTGCGGCTGCGGGGGCCACGAGCACGATCACGGAACGGGCGGTTCCTGCGGTTGCGGCGGCCACGGTCACGAGCACGGCCAAGGCGAAAGCTGCGGCTGCGGTGGACACCACGACCACAGCCACTAGATAAGGCTTGCCAGGCGGGTACCGCGCATGCGGTGCCCGCCTCTTTTAGGCACAAGCCCTCTAGCCGCGGTCGGCCGCGATCCCGCGGAGAATGCCGTCGAGCACCAGCCGCGCGTCTCCCTCGGGATGGCTCAAGGCCTCGGCAAGCGCTCCCCGCCAGGCCGCGACAAGCACGGGTGCCACAGCGGCGGGTCCCCATGGCCACAGCCTATGCAAAAGCGACGAGATCGCCGCATCACCCGCCGGCCCGCTCTGCGCGAAGAAGTTGGCCGCACCCTGCGCCTGCACATGGTCCCAGGCCGCCATGAGCGCGGCGCGCACCGCCCGCGGGCCAGGGGCCATGCCGTTCGCCGCATCGCTCATCAGGTCCAGGAGCCTGCTCTCCTGCAGTGCGTGAACCGCGCGGTATAGACCGGGCTTGCCGCCAAAGTGATGATAAAGCGCGCCGGTGGTGACGCCTGCCGAGGCGCACAGTTCGTAAACACCGACGCGCTCGTATGGCGCCTGGCTGAAAGCCTTGGCGGCAGCTGCCAGGATGCGTTCCCGGGCAGAAGATCCGATGGCGTCCATGGGCCGAGCATAACACGATTACGCCCTTACGTAATCACATTATGGCGCACGTTTCGCCCCTGGTGACTTCAGCCCGGCCGCCTAGCCGCGGCCTCTCGGCGCAACCGGGCCACGAGGCTGTCGAGCTCGTCTTCGAGCTTCTTGCGCTCGGCTGGCCGGGCGGATGCGAGGCGGGCCGTGAGCTCCGCCATGCGCATGCGCAAGAGGTCGGGCTCGTCGGGAGCCTCGGCGTCTGGTGTGGGCCGGATCTCCAGCGAACGCGTGGCGACGCCCTCGCGAAATAGCCTGTCATGGGAGGCGAAGAGAACGCTGCCCGGATAGACGGCGAGCGCGGACTGCAGGGCCTCCCGGCCGACGAGATCGAGGTGGTTCGTGGGCTCGTCGAGCAGCAGAATGTCCGCGCCGCGCACGAGACAGCGGCAGAACTGCAGGCGAACCCGCTCCCCCGGGCTCAGGCGCGACACGGTCTGAAGAGCCGTCTCGCCCTGAATATGGAAGTGGCCGAGCAGGGTGCGGGCGATCGACATATCCGGGGCGCCGGCCGTGAGCATCGCGTCGAGCGCCGTAAGGTTGTCCGCCAGGGGCTCCTCCTGCTGCAGGAAGAAAAGCCGCACACGGGGATTCAGGGCCAGCGATCCTCCGAGACGTCCCGGCGGCGGTGGCCCTTCGCCACCTGCCGCGGCGATCAGGGCGAGCAGTGTCGACTTGCCACTACCGTTCGGGCCGACCAGGGCAAGCCGCTCCCCTCGGCCGAGACCGAGCGTCAGGGGGCCGATAGCCGCCGTGGAGGCGCCACGGTACGTGAAGGCGACGTCCTGCAGCCGCAGGAGCGTTGGTGGCAGGTCTCGCGGCGGTAGGAAAGAGAACGAGAGCGCTGGTTCCTGCCAGGGCTTCTCGACCCGTGCCGCCTCGAGGCGGCCGAGTCTGCCCTCCGTGGCCATCGCCTTGTGCATGAGCTGCGCGGCCCGCCGCTTTGCGCCCGGATTGCGCTCGCCGGCATCCCGGTGGGCCTTCTCCGCCCAGTTGCGCTGGCGCGCGGCGGCAAGGTGCAGGCGGTCCCGCTCCTTGCGCCAGGACTCGTGCGCATGCTTCTGCGCCGCGGTCTCCGCCGACACCTGTACGTGGTACCGCGCGTACCCGCCGTCAAACGCGCGCAGGTGGCCCCGGGCGATCAGGAACGTCCGCTCCGCCACCGCGTCGACAAAGGCGCGGTCATGGCAGGCGAACAGGATGGCGCCTTCATACGCCCGGAGAGCCTGTTCAAGCCATGCGAGCCCCTCGGCGTCGAGATGGTTCGTGGGCTCGTCGAGCAGGAGGAGATCGGGACGCCGGTCGAGGGCAGCCTTGATGCGCCGGCGCATGCGCTGCCCGGAGCTCAAGGCGTCCTCCGCCCGGGGCGGCGCCTGCTCGATGTAATGGACGCGTCTCAGATCCTCGAAGCGGACGAGCCCGGCGCTGGGCTCCAGTTCGCCGGAGAGGACGCGCAGAAGGGTGGACTTGCCGCAGCCGTTTTCGCCCAAGAGCGCGACGCGCTCGCCTTTCTCGATCTCGAAGGAAACGTCGGACAAAAGCTCTCGGTCCCCGAAGGACACGCAAAGACCGCGCACAACCAACATGGCAGTTTCCTCCCGGGTCGCGGGGACGTCCCCGCCTGCTCATCCCGGGCTCTGCTGCGCCGGGATGCTAGATGCGAGCAGCGGTCTTGCGCATGTCAACCTCCAGGGATGCGGATAGGCGCAGTATAGCATAGACCCGGCCGCAGGACCCGCTCTGCAGGAAAGCGGCGATCGGCACACGAAGGGGAGCCGGACCTGCACGAGGGAGGGAACGGCTTGGCGGAGGTCTTACTACGCCCCATGAGCGAGGACGAATACCATTCGTGGTATGACAAAGCGGTCCTCGAGTACGGCGAGGGCCATGCAGCGAGCGGCAATATCACGTTGGCGGAGGCCCGGGAGATGGCCGCCAAGGAGTTTGCGGACCTGCTTCCCCAGGGGCCCGAGACGGCCGGCCAGCACCTTTTCACGATTGCGGACGCGGCGAGCGGCGGAAGCGTCGGCATGATCTGGTTCGCGGAGCGTGGGGCACCACAGGTGCCGCACGCGTTCATCTATGACGTCATCATCTGGGAGTCCGAGCGTGGCAAGGGCTACGGCAAGGCGGCCATGCTGGCGATCGAGCCAAAAGTGCTGGCCCTCGGCCTGCACCGCATCGCCCTCCACGTCTTCGGCAGCAATCAGGCGGCGATCGGGCTCTACGAGCGCACCGGGTACGAGACGACGAACCGGCTCATGGCGAAGAACCTGTAGACGCGGCCCCGAGTCCCATTTCGCCGGAGGAGGCTCGCCTTGACCCAGGCGTTCGCGCACGGCTTCCTGCTGGCGTTTGCCCTGATCCTGCCGCTCGGTCCCCAAAATACGTTCGTGCTGACGCAAGGCCTGACGCAGCCACGCTGGCGCCTCGTGCTGCCGATCGTGGTCACGGCCGCGCTCTCCGATACGGCCTTGATCGTTCTGGCGATCGGCGGCGTTTCGCTGGTCGTCCTGGCGATCCCGGCGCTGCGCGTCGTCCTGAGCGTCGCCGGCGTGCTGTTCCTCGCCTACATGGGCTACAAGACGTGGTCGGCCCGCACGGATGTCGGGCAGGACGAAACGCAGAGCGAACCTTGGACCCTGCGGCGCAAGGTGCGCCATAGTCTCGCGGTCTCCCTCCTCAACCCGCACGCGATCATGGACACCGTCATCGTGATCGGCGGCGGCGCCGCGATCTATGGCACGATGGCGGATCGCTGGGCCTACGCGATCGGCGTGACCCTCGTCTCGTGGCTCTGGTTCTTCGGCCTCTCGCTCGCGGGGCGCGTTCTATACCGCGCGGTGCGCGGCGAGGGCGCCCGCCGCACGCTCGACAAGGCCTCGGCCTTGCTGATGTGGGCGATCGCGGCACGCTACGCCTTCCAGCTCGCACGCTCCGTCGTCTCCTGAGACGACGCCGTCACGGCATTGTCCGAAAACCGCCAGCGTCTTGGCTGCAGCTGCGGGAGAATGGCCTCATGATGAACGCTGAACTCTGCTACCGCATCGTTCAGTCCCGCGACCGGCGCTACGACGGCGTCTTCTACGTCGGCGTCGCGTCGACCGGCATCTATTGCCGCCCGAGCTGTCCCGCCCGCACACCTGCGCCGGCCCAGCTGCGCTTCTACAAGACCGCCGCCGCCGCGCAGGCAGCCGGATACCGCGCCTGCAAGCGCTGCCGGCCGGACGCGACTCCGGGCTCGCCGGAATGGAACGCGCGAGCGGACGCGGCGGGCCGGGCCATGCGCCTCATTCTGGACGGGGTCGTGGATCGCGAGGGCATCGAGGGCCTCGCACGCCGCGTCGGCTACAGCCCACGCCAGCTGCACCGCGTGCTGCTGGGCGAACTCGGCGCGGGGCCGCTCAGTCTCGCGCGGGCGCAGCGCGCGCACACGGCACGGGTGCTGCTGCAGACGACGAGCCTGCCGATGGCGCAGGTGGCGTTCGCCGCTGGCTTCTCGAGCATCCGCCAGTTCAACGCGACGGTGCACTCGGTGTTCGCGCAGACGCCCACCGGATTGAGACAACGACGGGAGCGCTGGGCCGAGGCAGGCGCGGAGGGTATCGTTCGTCAGCGCCTCGCCTACCGGCCGCCGCTCGATTTCGACCACGCCCTGGGATTCCTCGGCGAACGTGCCGTCCCGGGCGTGGAAGCGGTCGAGGACGGCGTCTACATGCGCGTCCTGCACCTGCCGCACGGGCTTGGCGTCGCAAAGGTGCGCCGGCCGGCAGGGCGCGAGGCCGCCTACCTCTCGTGCGATCTGCAGCTCGACGACATCCGGGATCTTCCCGCCGCCACGGAGCGCATCCGCCGTCTCTTCGACCTCGACGCGGACCCGCAGGGCATCGGCGAGACCCTTGGGCGGGACCCCATGCTCGGGGAGCTCCTGCGGGTGCGGCCGGGCCTGCGGGCCCTGGGTGCCGCGGACGGCCATGAGATGGCGATGCGTGCGGTCCTGGGCCAGCAGGTGTCGGTGAAGGGCGCGCGCACCCTGGCGGGCCACCTGGCGCGGATGTATGGCGAGCCGCTCGCGCAACCGCAGGGCCCTCTGACGCACGCGTTCCCGACCGCTGCCCGCATCGCTGCGCTCGATCCCGCCTCCCTTGCCATGCCCAGGGCGCGCGCCTCGGCTCTCGTCGGGCTTGCGGCAGCCCTTGCGCGTGGGACGGTCCGGCTGGATCAAGGCTCCGACCGCGACGACGTGACGCGGCAGCTCCTGGCGTTGCGCGGCGTCGGTCCCTGGACCACGGCCTACATCCGCATGCGGGATCTCGGCGACCCGGACGCGTTCCTCCCGTCCGATCTCGGCGTCCGCAAGGCGCTGCGCCGGATGGGCTGCGAAAGCACCTGCGAGGAGCTGTCGGAAGGTTGGCGGCCCTGGCGGACGTACGCGGTGCACCACCTCTGGGCAAGCCTCGAATCCTCCGTCCCCAGCCGCAGCGAGGAGATGACGCCGAGATGACGGAGAGCGCGCATGGCATCGGTGCCCGCCCCTTCAAGATACCGCAGCAGGATGTCTGCTTCAGCCTGGTCGGGAGCCCCATCGGGGACCTTATGCTGCTGAGCGATGGCGTCGCCTTGACCGGACTCCACTTGCATGCGGAACAGCACCGGGTCGATGTCGGGAGCGGGCTGCGCCGCGCCGAGGAGCCGTTCCGCCTCGCGCGCGAGGAGCTCGAGCTCTACTTCTCTGGTGCCCTTCGCCAGTTCACCGCGCCACTCGCCCCCCGCGGGACCCCGTTCCAGCTCCATGTCTGGGCGGAGCTGCTCGCGATTCCCTATGGCGAGACCAGGAGCTACAGCGAGATCGCCGCGGCCATGGGGCGGCCCAAGGCTACCCGCGCGGTCGGGCAGGCGAACGGCCGTAATCCGATCTCGCTGATCATCCCCTGCCATCGCGTCATCGGGCAGGATGGCAGCCTGACCGGCTACGGCTGGGGTGTCGATCGCAAACGCTGGCTCCTGGCCCACGAGGGAGCGTTTCCCGCCTGACATGAGCGGCGGGGAAGGTCAACGCCCTCTCCGCCGCCAGCAGGCGCTTGGCGCCTACGCCCGTGAACGCGCGCAGTACGCGGCGACCGCCTCTTTGTAGAAGGCGGGGAGGCCAGGGCGCAGCTTCTCGTACGTCTCCGTGAAGCGACTGTCCGAGACCGCCAAATCGCCAAGCCCGCGAAACATCTCCAGCGAGCACGTGTAGAACCGCTCGTTGATGAAGCGGTGCATCCGACCGACCGCCGCCAGCACTTCGGGGTCAGCTGGGTCGCGGTCCGCGAGAGAGGCGATGTCCCGCAGGATCGATGTCTGCTCGGAGCCGATCGCCTCCCAATCGGCCTGGCTATAGGCTGCGGCGCGCTCGCGAGACTCCTTGTAGGCGGCCGTGTGGCCCCAGCGCTGGCGTGCCTCCTCCTCGTACTGCGTCGCGTCGAATCCGTCGAACCAGACGCGCTCTTCCACGGTCTTCCCCTCCTCCATGCCCTCGAGCGTCCTCTCCACAGCCCGGATCAGCCGCTCGATGCGATCCTTGCGGTGCGTCAGGAGTTCGTGGTGGTCCAGCAGGGCCCGCCTGCGATCGAAGTCCGGCCGGTCGAGAATCTCCCTGATCTCCTCGAGACCGAAGCCGAGCTCCTTGAAGAACAGGACCTGTTGCAGCCGTTCGAGATCGGAGCGGCCATACAGCCGGTAACCGGCCTCGGTCCGCTCGCGCGGCCTGACGAGACCGATGGCGTCGTAGTGGTGCAGCGTGCGGATGCTCACGCCCGCCAGGTCCGAGACCGCCTTCACGGTGTAGGCCACGTTCCGCCTCCCCTTTCACCGCCGCCGACGCGCTGGCGCCGGCTCGCTTCCGACGCTACACCCTGACGCTACGTGAGGGTCAAGGCCAGAGTTCGACACCTTGGGAGGACAGCGCAATCAGTCGCGGGCTTGCCTCCCAGCCGGGCGCCTGCCCGCGGACTGGCCTCTGCCGCGCGTCACCGGGACCTCGACGTCCAGGTCAGCCAGACCGCCGCCAGGACCGATGCGCATCAGTTCGGGAAGGCCGGCGACGATCATCACCTGGCGCCCGACGTCCTGGCCGTCTGGCCCTGGCCGGCTCACCATCTCGCGCATGCGTGCGAGGTCCGCGCGATACTGCTCCGTCGCCATGAGGCGCACAGAGATCATGCCGTTCTTGGGGCCGAGCACCGTGCGGTCCCAGTCCTCGGGCGACATCGCTGCATAGCGCTCCGCCGCACGCAGCATCATCTGCCCCACCATGGCGCAGAATGCGGCCCAACGCACCTGGCGTTCCTCGGTTGAGAGCTCCTCGGACGCCTCGTCGTACCAACCGGGGTGGAGCGCCTCGGTGATGGCGGGCAGCACGCGGTGGTACTTCTCGACGTAGGTCGGCCCGGGAACAATTCTTGGCTCTGCGAGCACGCCGAGGCGATGGAGCACCCGGATGTGGTGATACACATTGTTGACGCTGAGCCCAAGACGCCGGGCTAGCTGGGTCGCGGTCAACTCGTCGGCGGCCTGCAGTTCAAGCAGGAGGTTGGCTCTCGTGGGGTCCGTGAACGCGTCCAGATAACTGCGCAGCAGCGCTTTGACATCGGCCCATGATTGTACTCTAGCACAGTTCTCTACCGCATAATGTCGCGCTACCATAGTGGCGCTGTTGTACACCTGCATCTCGTTGTGGGGGCGTGACATGGGAAGCGACCGTCAGATCCGGGGGCACCGGCTGCACATCGAGGAGTTCGGGTCGCCCACAAGCAAGCACGTCCTGTTCCTGCACGGCGGCCCCGGCATGGGCTCCTACCACTTCGAACTCGTCCAGGGGCCGCGCCTCGGGGAGGCCCTTCACCTCATCACCCTCGATCAGCGCGGTGTACTTCGCTCGGACCCGATCGCGGACGGTGAGCCGTTCGGTATCGCCGACCTGATCGCCGACTTTGAAGCCCTGAGACGCGAACTCGGGATCGAGCGCTGGTCGCTGATCGGGCATTCGTTCGGCGGCTACCTCGCGGCGGTCTACGCCTCAGCCCATCCGGCAGCGGTGGATCGTCTGGTGCTCGACAACGCGAGTCTCGACCTTGCGTCGTCGTCCCGCTCGCTCCTGACCGCGGCTGGCTTCCTCTACGCCGCCGAGCTTGACGCCGCGAACGCACGGGAGTGCCTTGCCCTGGCGCACGCACCGTCGGATGCTGCGCCTTCCCACCTCTGGGAGCAGCTCACGCGCCACCTTCAAGGGCTCGGCCCACGGCGAGATGATCTTTACATCCACGGTCCGCGGAAGCGGCTCGTGGACGACCTGACCGCAGCGGCCCCCTTTCCCCCGGAGTTCTGGCAGCGAGGGGCTACGCACCAAGCAAGACTCGTGCAGGAGGGTGCGCTATTCAAGCCGCTCGTCGGCCCTGTTCTGCACAGGAAGCTGCTCATCAAGGGCCGCTACGACCTCGTGTTCGCCGCCGATCAGATCGCCGGCCTGCTCGCGGCCGATCCAGAGACGAAGCTGCTCCTCTTCGAAGAGAGCGGGCACTTTGCGCATCTCGAGGAGCCCGACCGGTTCGCGACGGAAGTGATCTCCTTCCTCGCCCCGCACGCCTCCGGCACAGAGCGCCGGTAGATGTGAAGGCGTGACACGGCGCGGGAAGTTGCCCTGGGCGGTCGTGGTGACGGTCGCCACGAGCACCCTGGACTCTCTCGGCGGTTCGGTCGTCAGCCTGGCCATGATCTGGCTCCTGACCGGCATCACGCGGTCGGCCGGACAGCTCGGCCTCTTCTTCATGATCGTCGAGCTGCCGTACCTATTGCTGCTCGTTCCCGCCGGTGTTTGGGCGGACAGAGCGAACCGCAGGCGACTAGCCCTGTTCATGCTCGCCCTCCGCATCGTGGCGACGCTGGTGCTGGCCTGGCTCGCGCACCTCCATCATGTGGCCTGGTACCTCATCGCGGCAGCGGTCGTGGCGCAGGAGTCGATGACCGCCGTCCTCCAGCCGGCGTACAGCGCCTGGCTCTTCGGCCTGACCCCCGCCGAGGACTTCGCCGCCCTGAACGGCTGGCAGCAGGCCGGGACCCACGTCGCGACACTCCTTGGACCAACGCTAGGCGGCGTCCTGGTGGGCCTGGCGGGCATCCCGGGAGCTATAGCGGCCGGCGCCGCGAGCGGCCTCGTGCGCTGGCTCGGCATTGGCCTGAACCGGCGCCCCGAACGGCGGACCGCCGCCGCTGAGCAAACGCGGAGCCAGACCCACGGCTTCCTTGTCGGCTGGCAGTTCCTTCGCCGTAATCCGGCGGTGCTCGGCATGGTGCTCTTCTTTGCGGCCACCAACGGCCTCAATGACGTCGAGGCCGTGCTGGTGCCGCTCCTGGCCAGGCTCGTCCTGCATCTCGCAGCTTGGCAGTTCGGGCTCCTATCCACCGCCTTCGGCGCCGGCGGCCTGCTTGGCGCATGGGCTGGTGTCCGCGTCGACGGGCGCAGCCGCAGCCGGCTGCCCTGGGCGTTCGGCGCCATGGCGGTCTTCGGTCTAGGCATCATCCTCATGGGTCTGGCGATGGACGGCTGGTGGCTCGGGCTCTGCTACTTCGTTCTCGGCATCACCTTCGCGCTCACGGAGGTGGTGACAGGCACGCTCTGGCAGCGCCTCGTACCCGACGAGGTGCGAGGACGCGTCATGAGCACCATGGGCACCTTGGCCCGAACGGCGAACCCCCTGGGCTACGTCGCCGCCGGGTGGCTGGGTGCGGTGCTCGGCATCCGGCAGGGCCTTTGGGTCGGCGGAGGGGCGATCTTCGTCGTCACGCTCGCGATGATGTTGTCCCGCGGCGTTCGGACACTGGAAGGGAGCTCGCAAGCTTCCGAGGATGCCGCGATCAGCACCTAGCCAGGTCCGACTTGGGCGAGCACGACGACGACGATGGCCGCCAGGAACAAGGCCACACCCGCCACGACTTCCCCGTAGCGCCCCGCCAGGTGTCGGATCCTGTGCCCGGCATGCAGCCCGAGATACGTGAAGAGTGCCGCCTGGATCGCCAGCGCCGGCACGAGAACGGTGAGCGGGAGCTCCGCCGCACCCGCGGCGAGGCCCGCGGCCAATTCGTCCATGCTGACGCTGAGGCCGGCGACGATGATCCCCGCGCCGACCAGTTTGCGCTCGAGGGCTTGCAGGCGCTCGGCCGCTTCCTCCTCGCCGTCCTCGGCCTGCCGCAGTTCCCTAATTCCTTCCAGGGCCTCGTAGATGCCGAGGCATGTCAGAAGCACAGCCGCGGCCCAGACGGCGTACCCCGCGATCAGCTCGCCCAGCCAGTTGCCGATCAGCGCTCCCACAAGCGGCATGATGCCCTCGAACAAGGCGATGGTCAGCGCCAGGCGTCGCCGATCCGCGACGCCCGCCGCCCCAAGGCCCGCTGCGACCACGAGCGTATCGATGCCGAACGCCGGTACGATCGCCAGAACGGCCCAACCGCTCACGATGGTGTTCCTAACGTCACATCCGCACTCCCTGAGCCAGCTTCGCAGACTCTGCCCTGGCGGACCACGGCCGAACGACCTCGCGCCACGGGTTGCCGAACGAGGTTCACGGCATCCCCTCTTGGACGGACTATAGGCCCGGGTAGCGAACGGCTCCGCGCGCCACATCGAGCACGAGGCCATGGATCTGCACATCCGTGCCGATCCATGGGCTTTCACGCAGGCTGCGGAGATCCTCGGCCAATGCCGCCTCGAGGTCCTGCATGGCGTGGAAGTCGAGTGCTGGCACGCTGGTTGGCGACGCTGCCGCCCGTGGCCGCAAGGTTCGGACATCCAGGCCGAGGACGCCGCAACCCTCGTGGGGCATCAGGATGACGGCGTTCGTGCCGAGCGCCTGCTGGGAGATCACCAGCGAGCGCAGGACATCCTCCGTCACGCGGGCACCCGCATTGCGCAGCACGTGCGCCTGCCCCAGCCGAAGGCCAAGAACGGCCAAGGGGTCGATGCGCACATCCATGCACGTCACGATCGCAAGACGCGCGCTAGGCGCGACATTTTCCGGGATGGCGGGATCGCCGCCCACGTAGCTCCTGTTCGCGTCGAGGAGCGATCGGATGAGCAGCGGCATATCGCTTTCGGGCACCGCATCTGGCCCCCTCTTGAGGCGTGGGTGGTACGCATACGACTTCTCTGCCAGGGGGCCGAGCGCCTTCAACGCAGCGGAGCCGCCGTACTCCTCCATGGATCCCCGGCCGGTGGCCACACATCCGCGTCCCGGCATAAGCCACAGTGAGCGGCCCCCCTTGCTCGCTCCCTTGATGGGTGCGGTCGCTCCCCATTCCGGCTCGCCAGCGTCACCTCGAGCCCGCGGGACGGGCGACGCGAAAGGGACGCGCTGCTCCAAGGGGAGGGAATCCGCATGGCCTACGCCGTCCAGGACCTTCAACCCGGAGACATCATCGCGGTCTATGCCCGGGGCTTCATCGGCGCCGCCATCTCGTGGGTCATCAACTGTCCCTACTCGCACATCGCGATGGTGTCCCAGGGACATCTGGTCGAGGCACTGGCCACCGTCACCAGGAGTCCCTTGGGGAAGTACCGGAAGAGCGGCGATCTCTTCAAGGTGCCGCTCACCGAGGCGCAACGAAGCCAGGTGGTCACGGCTCTAGAAAGCAAGGTGGGTCAGTTCTACGGCTGGCAGATGGCGGCCGAGGACCTGCTCCGCGATGTCATGCACATCCCGGTGTTCGCGCGGCTGAATCCCCGCGCCCTCGACTGCTCCGGTCTCGCGGTCTGGGCCCTCCAGCAGGCGGGCGTCACGCTCACCTACGAGCCGGTACCGTCGCCCGCCTCGGTGGTGAACAGTCCCATCCCGATCGGCCCAAGGCCCTGGAACGCCGCGTCTACGGCAGCCCTGAACCGGCGTTCGCGTCACGCGGTGCGTCATGCTCGAAGAGCACCCGAACCTAGACGTTGCCAGCCCCCTGCATAGGCCCCGATTTTCCTCCCGCGCCTATCGATTCATCCCCAAGACCGTAGGCCCACGGTCTAAAAGCGGTTCAAGAGCACGAAATAGTCTGAGGCAGACCACCTGGATCGTTAGCAAGGAGGCATGCTGGACGGATCGGTTGACTCTTACTATGATGATTACGTCAAAGGCAAACTCGGCAAAAGCCGGGGACGCAAAGCCACGGGTCTAAAGCGCTATGCGCCATGATCGCCGGGCTGCCGAGCGAGACGGTGAGGATCGCCGGCATGGCAGTACGCCTTCGCCGGATTTTTCTTTAACCAGCGCTGCGGCCGGAATCAGAGTCATGCAAAGGGGGAATGCAGGTGCGTCCAACACAACTGCGCAAGTGGATTCTGCTCCTCGGTCTGTCCCTGGGACTCATGCTTCCTGCCTTCAGCGGAACCGCCTTTGCCGCAGGCAATGGCGCGGGTGCGAGCCACGCCAGCTCGCACGCCAAGGGCCAACCGCATGCCGCTGGGCAACCGCAATCGTCCGGTAGCGCGAGCGCGTTCGGCCAGTCGGTCTCGCAGGCCGTGTATGCAGCGCTCAGCGCAGGGGAGACGGGCACGGCACTCGCCAATGCCGTGCACGTGGTGATCAGCACGTACAAGCCCAATGCGAAGGGCATCTCCGTCGCCGAGGCGGTCTACGCTTCCGTATACGGCGCCTCCGGCGGCGGCAAGGGCATATCCGTTCCCTTCCAGGACATGGCTGGAGCGGCGTGGGCAGCCCCGACCGTGGATGCTCTCAGCCAGGCTGGCGTGGTTCGCGGTACATCGAAGACCACGTTCTCGCCGAACGCGAAGGTGACCGGCGCCGAACTCCTGACCATGCTCGACCGGCTGCAGAACTGGCAGGGGGCCACCACGACGAGCCAGTCCGGCGCCGGCGCGAGCACCACTCTACTTTCCCGTGCTCCAGCGTTCGCGCTGCAAGCCATCCGCCTAGCCTTGGCTGATGGAATCGTGCAGGGCGTGGGCGGTCTGACAAACCCCAACGCGCCCCTCACCCGCGCACAGGCGGTCACCCTGCTCATCAACTCACTCGGCCTCCACCAAGCGGCGCAAACCGCTAGCACCGCGTCCCTAGGACTTTCAGGCCCTGTGCCAAGGTGGGCAAGCGGCGCGATTGCCCTCGCCATCCAGCTGGGAATCATGCAGGGCAGCAACGGGCAGATCCTCGCGGATCAGCCCCTCACCAGGGCTCAGATGGCCGTGCTGTTGGCCAGGCTCGCGACTCTGGAGGCCCTGGCGATAAACGGAACGTCCAGTCCGCAGTAGACACGACAAGGGCACTTCGTTCGATGACTGCCCAACCAATTGGGTGGCAGAAGGGTGGCGCCGGGTACTCCGGTGCCACTCTTTGTTCTGCGAGCCGGTCGCATCAGGCACGATCAAGGGCTAGCCGGCCAGTTCTCTTCCGCCAGCAGCGGCTGCATCCGACGGCTCCGCCACATCGGCTCTTGCCGGCATCGTGGTATGTAGGCGATACGCCACCAGACCGAAGATGAGCCAGAAGAACAGCACGACCTGGTGGGTCTCGAGCAGGGACGCGAACAGGGACTGGATGTAGAAGCCGACGGTACCGGCAGCGAGGCCGAGTCCCATGGCCCGCCAGAAGGGATCGCGATCTCCCCTGAAGAGCCTCAGGCCAGCGCGGACAGCGGCAAAGCCGAGCCAAAGGTACGCGATGTAGCCGATCGCTCCCAACTCGACCAGCGTCTGCACGTGCTGCGAGTCGATGATCGGGTTCTGATCCAGGTGATAGAGACGGTACACCGGTGACCCGTACAGGTGCGCCACACTGCCGCCAAAGCGGCCGGGCCCCCAACCCAGCAGAGGCTGGGCGAGGAAGGCCTGCATGCCGCGTTCCCAGAACAGCAGGCGGCCGTACGAACTGCTGAGCCGGATGTAGCTGCCGCTCAGGGCGAGCGCGAACCGGGACACGATGTGCGGATCGAGGACCGGCAGCGCCAGCGCTCCGACGATCAGCAGCAGCAGCAGGCGGCGATCCGCCACGATCCCGATGAAGAGAAGCGCTGCCGCCATGGCGACGAGGGCCTCGCGTGACAGTGTGAAGACGAGCGCGGGCGCTGCGATGACGCAGCCGATGAGCGCCAGCAGCCGCAGGCCGCCCCGCACGGGCAGCACGAGCAGGGCCACCATCAGCGAGAGCAGCCACGCGAGAAACGCCCCGAACGTGTTCGGGTTGCCCATCGTGCCGAAGACGCGGGTCGTGGTGGTCTCGACTGCCGCGAGCCACTGGCGGGGTGTCGCGACATGCAGGAACTTCTGGGCGTCCCCGAAGAGCGCGATCGCCACGCCGAACAGCAGAAGCCACAGCAGGAGCCTGCGCCGCTGCCCTGCGTCGAGCGGAAGATACAGGACGGCGAAGTACAGGGCGAAGTACTCCAGGTAGGCGCGGATCCCGAAGACGGCGATGTGCAGCGGCACCGCGTTCCAGACAGTCGAGAGGACTGCGGCCGCGAGCAGCAGCGCCACCGGCAGGTCCGCCGGCGAGCGGCGCAAGGGCCAGCCGGCCTGCTGAAGTCTAAGGAGCGTGCCCAGGAACAGCAACAATAAGCCCAGGTCGCCAAGGTATTTCACGCTTGAAGGCAGCCTTGTGATCAACCAGAGCTCGACCGGAACGAAGAACACCACAAAATAGAGGAGCCCCTTCTCGACCGCCGTCACGGGGAACGTGTCCCGTTCCGCGCCGATCAGGCGCCGCAGCCATAGCGCCATGCTGGAGGGGCGCGGCGTCATGACGGCCAGCACCGAAACGACCGCGCTGCGGCCGGCCCATGACGTCAGGCCCCGGACGAGGTGGCCGGCCACGGATTCGCGCCAGAGTTCGTTGAGACTCTGGTTGAACACTCGGCCTATACCGGATCCGAGCCAAAGATCCCAGAAGGCCTGGTTCGCCCGGCGTAGCAGAACATAGAAGGCGCTGGTCTCAACCCAGGTGAAAAAGCCGTCCACCGCTCACTGCACCTGTTCGTCCACAATGACACCGTCGAACTGCGATCCGCCCTCATGGAAGACGGCATGCTCATCGATGTAGACCGGGTTGCCGTTGAGCGTCACCGTCTTCCCACTGACGACCGCCTGGGAACGGACGGTGAGGCGGAGAACATGTTCGTTCGGATCGCTCGTTGTGACCATTTCGCCCGCTCCGTTGCTTATGGACAGCGTGTCGGGCTGTTCGCGGATGCTTTGCAGGGTGCCCATGGGGATGAAGTTGCCGCTGGTCTGGAACGCCACCTGCCCGCCAGGCTGCAGATGGGACATGATCTGGGGCGCATAGTGCGAGGGCATCGTCACGATCGTGAACTCTACCGTGCGCGTCGCGGGTGCCGCTCCGGAAACGGCGGTAGTCGCGGAGCGTTTCAGGGCGCTATGCGCAAGCAGGCCGACGAGCGCGAGAACGAACAGGAGAATGAGTGCGTCGAACCCGTTGAACCGAAGCCGCAACAAGGGCACCTCCTAGAAAAACACGGCCTGTCCCACATCTGCGCGTTGGTCGACGGGAAGACGCTGCCCCCGCAGTCGTCCGACCAGCCCGACGCCACTCGGCCTGTACAGGCGTGGAAATTCGGTGGTGTGGACGTCTCCCCCTCCTGACTTGGGGTTCAAACGCGCAAAACTGCGGCGCTGAGGGACTCCCTGCCTCGCGTCGTCAACGCGTGCGAGGGCCGTATCCTCTTCCGCGTGGACAATTCAGCCGCGGCAGTGGTGGAAGTGTCCTCGGTGTGAACACGGCTTCCGTTCAGTTGCGGACTGGTCGGAACGGTTCCGCGGAAGAAGCCATGACGCTCGGCTCTCCCCGTCGTCGTCTCAATTTGTCGGGTGCATGCACGATCTGGGGTGTCTTGAACTCTGCTCCGTCCGATGCGGTCGCGAAGGCAAGCAGTGAGAGCCGAAGGGGCGCCAAGGTCATAACGTAGTTTGGGGACCTCCCATGGGGCCACCTGCCGGGCGGCGACGTTCAAGGGAGGCGGGATACCATGCGCAAGGTCACAGGTCGGATGCGAGAGCACCGCGGCAAGGTTCTGCTCACGGAGTGGGACCTCGACGCCCACGGCTTTCGCGCCCTTGTCACCATCCAGGGCAGCAGGATGCCGCGAACGGTGGCGGATCGCCGCAGTCTCTTCTTCTGCGGCGCCCGGTTGGCGGACTTTCACGGACTCGTGGTCAACGTGGACCCCAGGGCAAATCACTTCCGCCTGTGGGACCTCGACGCGGGACGGGAAGAGGGCTTTGGCAGCCGCTTCCTCGAGCAGAGCCACGGCCTGGTCTGGGTCAGCTCCTTCGGCCCCTCCGTCAAACTCGTGGACCTTTCGAGGCGTTCCCAGCTGAGCTTGTTAGCATGGTGGCGGCGGTCAAGCCGCCAGCGGGACCCAGAGGTGAAGACCTCTCCCGCCGCCGAAGATTCGCCCATTACTATGAGCCTTCTCGGAAAGCCGCAACGTGGCCCAACTGATAGACGCCGAGTTGGGCTTGCAGAGGCCGCAAGGCGCCTGGTGATGGCTGTCGGGGAGTCTGGGGTTCGTCGGACACGGGTGGCGAAGCGGCTTTGGGCGCGAGGAACCAAGCCCCTGCAGCGCGAAGGATTTGCGCGGGGCCGTCAGGCTCCGGGGAAGGGCGCAGTTGGAGGTCTTAGGCGGCCGTGGCGGCGGCCTTGGCTTCAAAGGCTGCGTCCAGGACGCCAGCCCAGGCCTGCACGTGCATCGTGATGGCAGCGATTACGGCATGGGCGATCCAGATGCCGTCCGAGCGATGACGCCCACGGGCAAGCCCTAAGGCTCCCTTGAGGTGGCTGAAGCAGCGTTCGGATGCGGTGCGGGTGTTCATGGCGGCAGTCCAGGCGGCAGATCCGCGTGGGATGCGGGTCTGCAACCGGGGATCGCGGCGCAGCGAGGCGGCGTGATCACGATAGAAGCACGTCCGCTGGCAGGGCAGATCTGGGTGGTCCGACAAGGGGCAGCGCCACTGGGTGTAGAGACCGAGGTGGCTGCTGCCCCGCTTGATCAGGGCGTGGCCTTCTCGGCAGCGGGCGTGGCCGGTGAGGTCGAGCTTGATGCCCTCACGTTCGGCCAAGGGGCGCTTGCTACGGCCGCGGCGCTCGCGAAGCCTGCGATCGGCGCGAGGGAAGCGATGGCGCTTTGGTTGGGGCTGCCCCTGCGTGTCGATCTCACGTTCGTTGAGGTCGACGACGGCAGCGGTGTTCCGCTCAGCGAGATAGATGTAGAAGGCCAGGGCGTCGAAGGCACTGTCGCCGATGAAGAGGGAGAATCCCTCGGGGTAGATCTGCTCTGCTTCGAGGAAGGCGACGGTGCCGGCGACGCTGTCGTGGCGGTTGCCTTGGCATAGGCGCAGGTAGATGGGCAGGTCGTGACCGCCTTGGGTGCCGACGATGGCGGACAGATGGCGCCCATAGAAGTAGCAGTTGCGGTAGCTGTCCCAGCCGACGCGGGCACCGGGGTCGGCGTAGCGGCGGTAGATGTGCGTACAGGGATCGGTCTTCTTGCAGCCACAGACGCGGTGGCCGCGTCCGCTGGCACCGGAGACGAGCGGGCTACCGTCGACCGCCACCGCGAAACGCGGGTCCCTGCCCAGGAGGCCACGTTCCCAGGAGACGTGCACAACCTCTCGGAGGATGGTCTGCCAGTGGGGGAAGGGCAACTTGGGCGGATGGCGGCGCAGCCGGTCCAGGACGCGGCCGACTGTACCGGAGCGGCGAGGCGGAGCCTTCTGGCCCTTCTTGACGCCCTTCGGCTTCTGCAGCGAGCGCATGACGACAGAGTGCGAGGGACCGGTGCCGGAGATGCGGTGCAGGAGATCGTAGAAGGTACCGACGCCGGGAGGGCGCTCCGGGTCGAGGCCGCAGAGTCTGGCGAGGATGGGTTCTCGGACGAGACGGTCGACCCACTCCGTGATGGAGCTTTCTCCGAGGTGGCACATGACGAGGTAGGAGCGCAGGACCGGGATAGGATCGCGTGCTGGGCGGCCGTCCGAGGCATAGAGGGGTGCGAGGATGGGGCCAAGGAAGTCCAGGTCGGCGCTGCGCACCATAGCCTGCGCTTGGCGATATTCATGGAACGCGGCTTTGCCATTCCTACGCAACTCGCGGCGTTTGGAGAGCGGCTGAATCTGACGGAGGAACTGTTGATGCGGCACGAATGCGGGGTTCAGCGCACACCACCCTTTCCGGAAGGCTATCGAGGATGCCTCCCGCGCCGATTCTTGGGTGGTCTTGCGATTGTCAAGGACCATTAGCGCCTATATAAGCGGAATAGACACACCAAAGCCCCGGCTTGTTCGCCGAGGCTAGCTAATTCGCAACATCGCGTTCTGGCGTTGGGTTGTGTGTTTCGGAGCACTTGCAGTGCTACAACCCCGCGCCCCGAGCGGATCTCAAGTTTCCGAGAAGGCTCCTATGGGCGAATCGGGGCAACGAGCGCAGGGCGGAGGGTGCGCCGGCGAAAACCATGGGCTTCGGGCCCGAGAGCTTGTTTGAACGGCCCCCTCCTGCGTATCGCCCATATGGGCACGGCTTCGGCCGTAGGCTCGAATAAGTGGATGTAACGCTCGCAAGCCCTGGCCTGCGCTCGTAAACCATCTCACAGGGGGGATTGCATTGGCTGGGATCCTGGCGCTCGACCTGCATAAGGACTACATCTACGGCTACCACGAGCGCCCCGACGGAAAGGTGCGGCGCTTCCGGTTCTCCAACGGGCGCGAGCAGTGGAAAGATCTCGCCCGTCAGCACATCGACTCGGAGACCAGGGTGATCTTCGAGGCCACCGGAGGCGCCTTCGCCCTCTACGATATCGTCTCGCCACTGGCGAAGGAAGTGGTCATCGCCAATCCGCTGGAGCTCAAGCGGTACGGCAGCGGCCGCCATACCGACAAGGTCGACGTCGAGCGGATGGCCACGATGCTAGTACGACGTCCCAGAAGTTCGTTCCCTGTGGGTTGTGGCGATGGGGGCTGGACAATTCGCAGCAGGGCTTGTATCCTAGCGTCGGCACCTACCGGATGAGGTAGAGTGGCGGTGATCGA
>JAJZAT010000036.1 GCA_021799275.1 Bacillota bacterium | reverse complement strand
GGGTGCGGAGCACGATTGTGGAGGGATAATATGGGTTAAGGATCAGGTTAACATAAGTCCCATAATCTGAGCAAGGTTATGGATGCGAAGGCAAAGAACTCCTCTCACAGCCTACCCACACGTTACTCTGCGTAGGCCGAAGAGAGGAGCCGGATTGAACGTATCCCACCTTGCGCTCGAAGACAACCACACGATCACACAACGCATCTTGGATGAAGTACGGGACATCCTCTTGGAGTCCTTGACGGCGGACTTGATCACGGAGCTCGTCGATCGGGACATGGATGCCATGGAGCAGGCGACGCAGCACCTGTTGCGCCTAGTCGGCGGGAGGTTGATGGCGACGCTGGTCGAGGTGAGCGTGTTGCGTCATGTGGGGCCGCCGCCGAACTGCGCGCAATGCAACCGTCCCATGCGCCTCGTAGACCGGCGTCGCGAGCGGAAGATGCACGGTTTGGTAGGAGACTTCGCCTACAGCCGGCCCTACTTCCACTGCCGCGCCTGCGGCGACGGCCTGGCACCGGATGACGAGAGGTTCGGCGTGGGTGCCCTGAGCTACACCCCTGCCCTCAGTCGCGTGGCGGCAGCGCAGGCTGTAGACGTCCCGTTCGAGCGAGCGGCACGCAAGCTCTCCGAAACGCTTGGCGCAGACTTCTGCGAGGCGGACGTGTACCGAGCCGTCGAAAGCCTCGGGGCGGTAGCCGAGACTGAGATCCAGGCCGAGATGGCGACGCCTGCAGCGCCGCCCCCGGCGCCGGACGGGGACACACTGGTCATGGGTATGGACGGCACGACGAGCCACATCGAGGGAGCGTGGCACGAGGTCAAGGTGGGCGTAGTGGGAACGCTCGGGCCTGAGACGAAGCGCGACCCGACCACCGACCGAGAACTGTTTGCGGTGAAGAACCCGATGTACTGTGCCGCCGCCAACACGGAGGCAGACGCGTTCATGCCCCGCTTCCTGTGGCTCGCGCGGCAGGCAGGCCAGGGCCACCCGGCGCTGCGCCGAGTGGTGTTTATCAACGACGGAGGGCCCTGGATCTGGACCCGCGCCTCGCAGCTTGATCAAGAGGGTGTCGAGCGGATTGAGATACTGGACTACTTCCACGTCACCGAACACGTTTGGCGCGTGGCGGGTGCCTTCTTCGGTCCACAGTCGCTCGATGCGCACGCCTGGGTCCGGCCAGTGCTCGAAAACCTCCTGGACCACGGCCCAGAGCCCCTGCTGCAGGCCCTCAACGCACTGCGGCCGCGCACCAAGGACCAAAAAGATGAACTTCGCAAGGCCACGGGCTACTTCAGCGACCACCGCGAACACATGCGCTATCCGCAGTACATGGACATGAAACTGCCGATAGCCTCCGGCATCGTAGAGGCTACCTGTCGCTCGGTGGTGTGCCAACGCACCAAGGGCGCCGGCATGCGCTGGAGCCGCATGGGCGCGCAGGCTGTGCTCAATCTGCGCTGCTTCTACCTCTCCTCCCACGATCGTTGGCGCAACTTCTTCGACCACCGTCCGCTCCGCAATGCACCTCGCGTTGCACTCATCAGGCGGGATGCCCAAGATGCTGCCTAGATTGGGTTAGCGCACCACCACAGATATGCACCGCACCCGCGCGACCTGATGGCGGCGCTGGTGAAGCACGCCCCTCCCGTCGCCGCCTGACGTCTATCCCTTCCTATAACCCCAGGCTCATCCCGAACCCGTGATATACACGGGCTAAAGCCATGTCTCCATCACGATATTCATAATGCCCCTATCCTAAAGCCCAGAGGTCCAGATATCTAATCTTGACCTCCGGTGTTGCAACCGTCCCCTAAGTGGTGTATAGTGGCATCAATCACTCAGAATTTCAACAGCACTTGAGCCAATCTCCCCGCAGGGGGCATTCAGCCTCTCCGGCGGGGGAGCGGCCATCGACGTCGCGTCTTGCACCGGTTGCGGCGCCTGTGTCTCTGCGTGCCCGACAGGCGCCGTCGAGAGCGCCTATCTTGGCGACGGCCAGTGGCGCGCGGCTCTCGGTGTCCTGGCGGCGGCTCCTGGGCAGGGGCGCCTGACGTTGCGCTGCCCGCAGTCGGTGGCAGGTGTCCCGGAGGAACGTGTCACCCTGCAGGTAGGCTGCATCGGCGAGGTCGGCTGGCATCACCTCTTGACCTGCTACGCGGAAGCGGGGCACCTGCCTGAACTCTTGTGCGAGAGGCACGACTGCCAGCGCAGACCGCAGGCCGAGGCTGCCCTGGCGCGCCTCGAGGTGGCCGCAGCGGCGTTGCCCGCGAGCCTGCCCGAAAGGCCAGCGGCGGAGGCAACCGACACGCCCAGGGCACCGCGGCGGGGCGAGGTCGCGGCTGCTCTGCGTCGGCTGGGGATTGCCATCGGCGAGGAGGCCAAGCCGGCGATCTGGCCGCAGCTTGGGTGGGCGCCGCAAGTGGCAGACAGCTGCACGTTTTGCGGCGGCTGCGTCCACACCTGTCCTGCAGGCGTGTTCGCCATCGAGGAGGAGGCACGCGCCACGACCCTGCGGGTAGATGCGGCCTTATGCGCGGGCTGCGGCACCTGTGCGCGAACCTGTCCCGAACGGGCCCTGGAGGTCGTGCCGGCTCGGATCTCAGACCTTCTGGGTGCCATGGAGCGATTCCGCACGGCGAAGGAACTCTGCAAGGGATGCGGGCAGCCTTACGAGTCGCCGACATTCATCGCGGCGTTGCGGCAGCGCATGGTGAACGCCGGCTTCGGCGGGCTGCTCGTAGAGCGGCTCGACTATTGTCCAGAGTGCCGCGCTGCCTTGCCGCGCGGGTGAGCGTCGGGTCTGATCCAAACGACCACCAGATATCTGCCAGAAGCGAAGAACCGCCTCCCCCGCGGGAAGCGGCCCTTTGCCCCTGGCAGTCCGTCTCGGTTTGCGAAGGTCTGGTCGAGGGGGTGTCGTGCCGTCGCGCGAGGCTTCCCAGCCGCCCGACGACCAGCGTCTTGATGGGGAGGCGGCCACCACGGCCAAGGAGACCGAGCGGGTAGGTGCCGCTCTGGCCGGCGATGTAGCCCATCAGCGGCGAAGCCGCCAAACGCGCCGAGCCCCCGACCTAACCCGAAGTGCCACCGATGGCCTGCGGCGCGTGGCGTGGCGAGACCTTGAACACGACGGCGTTCTGACGACCGATACCGGCCGCGAGCACCACCGCGCCCGCGACCGCCACCGCGATGTCCGGGGTGGAGGTATGACGAAGTGCCGCCATTCCATGTGGTGCGGTATTCACATCGCAGCAGCGCCGCCCTGGGACTCCTAACCGAGGTATACAGGTGGCCTCTGCGACACTGCCCGTCTACGGCTGCTGGCGATTGAGGAACTCCGCGAAGTGCGGCACGGTGAACGCCACGGTGCCGCGTTCGACGCTGTAGATCAGGCCCTTCCTGAGCAGGCTGTCACGAACGGGGGACAGGCTGCTCGGGCGCTTTTTCAGGTGTCGCGCAACTTCCGCCGTCGACACGCGGTCCGCACCTAAAGCGGCCACCGCCTTGAGATAAGATCGCTCCGCCGGGGTAGCCCGCTCATAGCGCGAGCCGAAAAAGCCCGACGCAAGCTCCTGGCGTGCGAGGCCTTCACTCGTCCGTACATCATCCTCTGTGATCGGACTTTCTGGTGCCACATCCCAGGCTTCCTTGGCGAACATCTGAATGAAGAATGGGTACCCGTCCGTCACGGCCGCGAGCAGGTCAAGAGCCCCGCCGGTGTACGCAACGCCTTCACGTGCAGCTGGCGCCGTCACGGCGCGGTCCATGTTGGGCCTGCTCAGCCTGTCGACGGGGACATATTCGAACAGACGCTCGGTATAACTCTTGGCGTCGCTCAGAACCGCGGGAAGGTGCGGCAGGCCAGCCCCCACGACCAGGACTCTGCCCCTGGCCTGGCTCATCTCGTGGCAGGCCACGGCCAACGAGGTGAGGTCTTGCTGGCTTGCATCCTGCAACTCGTCCATGAACAGAGCGACACCACCACCAACGCGCCGGACCAAAGCGTCCGCTTCCGCAAACAGCAGCGTCAGGTCGGCGGCGAGGTCGCCGGAATCCGCACTGCCACGGGCAGCGTCGACATCGATGGCCAGCTGCCAGGTGCCGTCCGGGGACACCTTGAGCGAAAAGGCCTTCAGCACAGCCAGGAACTGCCTGACCGCCCCTTTGGCACGCGACTCGGTCGCAAAGCGCCGCATCGCGACGTGCATGCTCTCAGCGATCTGCTGTCTAAGCGGGACATCGCTGCGAACCTCAAGCTTGGCCGTGGTCCAACCCTGCTCCAGGGCGACGGTTCGGAACCTGTTGAGCAGAACGGTCTTGCCTACGCCACGAAGCCCCACGAGCATGACGCCGCGCACGGGACGGTCCTGCGCCGCCCGTGCGACCACTTGCTCAAACATGCTGATCTCACGATCCCTGCCCGCCAGTTCTGGAGGCTGCTGTCCAGCCCCAGGGGCGTAGGGATTGGCAACCGGATTCATGTATAGCATTGTATAGCGTTGTATTGGAGTTTCGCAATAGAGTCGAATACATCGTTGCCGCTTCCGGGTTGACGTTGGTCAGCGGGTGGGCGCGGGCTGGACAGCGGTCTTGGCGGCGCGCTCTGGAATCCGCTCAAGTCACGAACCGGCGTGGTTTCGCTTCGGCACAGCGCGGACGCCGGCAGTCGCCCCAGGATTGAGCCCGGTCTATCGGTAAGGGCCGCTCCCTCGCGGAAAGCGGCCCTTTTGCCCCTCACAGCCCATCTCAGCTTGCGGCGGTCAGGTCGGCGGAAGTGCCGTGACGGCGCGCGAGGCTGCCCAGCCACCCGACGACCAGCATGTCGATGAGGATGACGGCCACCACGGCCAGGAGACCGAGCGGATAGGTGCCGGTCTGGCCGGCGATGTAGCCCATCAGCGGCGGCAGCACGAAGCCACCGAACGCGCCGAGCCCCCCGACCCAACCTGAAGCTCCACCGACGGCCTGGGGCACGTAGCGAGGCACAAGCTTGAACACGACGGCGTTCTGAAGACCGATGCCGACCGCGAGCACCACCTCGCCGGCGACCGCCACGACGATGTTCGGCGCGAACGCCATGACGAGTGCCCCCACCAGCATGATCGCGAGGTTGCCCATCAGGGCGAAGCGCACCGTAAGCCTGTCCGCCATGAGGCCGCCCGGCACGCGCACCAGCGACGCGAGCAGGGAAAAGGTGAGGGTAAGCACACCACCTGTGGTCAGGGACTCCTTGTAGGCGACGTGCCAGAGGGACGGCAGCCAGGTGGTGAGGGCGAGGAACCCGCCGAACGAGAGGAAGTAGAGGAGGACGAGCGCCCACGTCTCCGGCACCCCGGCCGCCTCGCGCAGGCCCTGCCAGGTGGAGCCGGCCGGCACCATGTCCTGGCGCAGGCTGCGCATCGTCACGGCGATCTCTTGGTCGCCGGCCCCTTGGCGCTTCAGTTGGAACCAGGGAGCGTCCTTGATGAAAAGGGCGTAGAGGATCGCGATGCCGAGCAGGAGGCCGAACCAGATGCTGTAGGCGGAGAGGAGCCCGAGGCCACCCACCGCCACCGGCAGGAGCCACGACGAGAGGCCTGGCGCCGCATTGCCGAGACCCGCGTAGACGCCGAGCGGACCGCCTTGCCGGCTCCTCGGGAACCAGTACGAGACCTGCGCAATACCGACCGAGAATGTGGCGATGCCGGATCCGATCAGCATGCCGAGGATCAGGAGGACGGGGTAGAGTCCGGTCATGTGGTTCGGGTAGTCCGCCCGGAGCAGGAGCAGCAGCAAGGCGATGCCGAGCAGGGTGATGCCGAGCAGGATGAGGAAGGGGCGCTTGCCGCCACGACTGTCGACCCATGCGCCGAAGGGGATGCGCAGCAGCGAGCCGGTGAAGTTCGGGATGCTGGAGAGAAGGCCCGCTGCGGCCGGCGTCAGGCCGAGCAGCAGCGTGAACTTGGGCACCAGCGGTCCGAAGATGGCGACCCCCGCGAAGCCGCCGAAGAAGCCGAGTGTCGCGATCCAGAGGGCCTGGTTCATGGAGCCGGTGATGCGGTACTTCCGTTGATCGGTGGGCACGATCCGACCTCCCCAGAGGCAGTTGCCGACGGGCCCTGTCGGCCTTCCTCCTCCCATGTACCCTTGGGGACCGCGGTCCTTTTGTGGTGCAGGTCACCAAAAACAGCCCTCCCGCAAGGAAGGACCGCTTGGTTGCGCCATCCGCCGGGCCGCCACGCCTCCATCCGGCCGCGCCGCCGTCCGAGAGGTCAGGAACATTGGGACGGGTCTGGGCGAGTCAGACACCCGGCCGTCATCGATAGGCCCCGGGGAGCCTCGCGCTGTCGTCCTTCGTCGCACCCCGGAACACGTGCGAGCGGAGAGTCGCAAAGCCGCTTGGCGAATGGGCCGGCGGCTCGAACGTCCCCGGAGGGTGGGTCCCGAACGCTGGCGGACAGCCTCCATTGGTGCTACGGTCAGACCGGAAGGAGTGCTCGCCGTTGCCCCACGTTCAGGCACCCGCCGCCGCCGACGACGCGCTTCGCGATGTCGCACCGTTCGCGGAGCTGCCCGACGCGACGATCGCGCGCCTCGCGGAGATCACGAGTCTCAGGCATTACCGCAAGGATATGTACATCTTCGGCGAGGGCGAACCCGCCGAGATGCTCTGCTTCGTGCACAAGGGAGCCGCAAAGGTTTTCAAGACGACGTCCGACGGTCAGGAGCAGACGCTGCATCTTCTGCAGCCGAACGAACTGTTCGCCGTGACGGGTTTCGTGACCGGGGGCCTCTACCCGGGCACGGCGCAGACGCTCGAGGACAGCTGGATCGGCTGCATCCGCAACCAGTCGCTGAGGGCCCTGTCGCAAAGCGACGTCGCGCTCGCCTGGTCCATGCTCACGTTCTTCGCGCGCCGCCTCACCGGCACGTCGCAGCAGGTCCTGGACCTCGGCACCCGCGACACCGCGGGCCGGCTGGCGGCGGCCTTGCTGCAGCTCGCGGGCGTCCGCGACCGCAGTATGGGCAAGCACGTCAAGGTTGGGCTGCAGGTTACGCACCGCGAACTCGCGCAGCTGATCGGCGCCTCGCGCGAGACGGTGACGCGCCTCCTGGGAGAGTTCCGTCAGGAGGGGTCGATCGGCGTCGCGAGCGACGGACACCTCGAGATCACGCCGGAACTTCTGCAGCGCCGGCTGGACTGAGGCGAGCGCCCTAATACATGCCGAGCTCCTCGCGCGCCTTGTCGTTCATCATGCGCGGATCCCAGGGTGGCGAGAAGACGAGCTGCACCTTGACGTCGTTCACGCCGAGCGGACCGAGCGCCCGCTCGATCGAGCGCCCGATGATGGCGTGCAAGGGACACCCGGGCGTGGTGAGCGTCATCGTGATGTCGACCACGCTATCGTCCGTCACATCGAGCTTGTAGATCAGGCCGAGCGAGACGATGTCGACGCCGAGCTCGGGGTCCATCACCTCGTTCAGGAGCTCAAGCACCTCCTGGCGGGTGGGCACTGCGGCGGCCATCAGCTGTCCTGCCTCGAGAAGCGCACCTGGAAGTCGCCGCCTGGCAGGGCCTCGGTGGCGTGCGAGAATCCCTGCGCTCCGAGCACGCCGTAGAGCGGCACCGGGTCGAACGGCGCCAAGAGCACAAGGTCCTCGCCCGGCGCGAGTTCCCGTACCGCCTGCATGATGTCGTCGAACGGCTCGCCACCGGCCTTGATCGTCTCGCGCACGTCGAGCACGCGCTCGTTTGCCATATCGGCACCTCCGTGTCGGAGTGTTCGGAATCTTCTTCGAGACTAGTCCGACCCGCGGCGAGCCGATGTGTCCTGCGACACCTCCCCGGCCTTGCAGCCGTCACAGCGTGATGCCCTGGGGCAGGCTACGCTCGAGGCGATCGAAATGCCGAAGGAGGCAGCGCAATGCCGCAGGATCAGATCCTCGATGTCCGCCAAATGGTGCCGGCCCAGCGCCACACCACCATCTTTCAGATGTTCGACGGGCTCAAGGCCGGCGAAGGCTTCGTGCTCGTGAACGACCACGACCCCAAGCCGCTCTACTACCAGTTCTCCGCCGAGCACCAGGGCGAGTTCGAATGGACCTACCTCGAGGAGGGCCCTGAGGTGTGGCGCGTGCGCATCGGACGGGCCATGCACTAGGCCATGTTGCCGATGGCTCCCGGCGGCGCCAACGTGCGGCTGCCGCTCGCGCACCTGGCCTACGGCCTCCTGGCGAGCCTGGCCCTCGCTGTCGCCCTCCTGCTCGAGCCCGGCTGGGCCGTATACGGCGTGCCGGGCTCGACCGCGACGCTTGTCCTGACGCACCTTTTCACCCTTGGCTGGGTGACCGCCACGACGATGGGCGCCATGCTGATGATCGTGCCGGTGGCGGGCGTCGCGAAGGTGCCGGCGGGTCCCTACGCCCTGCTCGTACCGTTCGGCACCCTTCCGGGCATTCTCCTGATGCTGCTCGGGTTCGGCCTTGGCGAAAACCTGCTCCTGGCCGTCGGCGGTACGCTTGTCGTGCTCGGCGTCCTCACGTTCTATGTTCTGCTGGCCCGCACGGCGCAAGGCGTCACGGTGCCCTCCCCGACGCCGGGCGGCGCCCTGATCGCCGCGAGTTTCCTTGTCCTGACGGTGCTCTTTGGCCTGACGGAGGCGCTCAACCTGAGCTACGGCTTCTGGCAGGTCTCGCTGATCCGGTTCCTGGCCCTGCACGCCGATCTCGGCGGCTTCGGCTGGATCTCTCTCGCGATCCTCGCCGTCAGCTACAAATTGATCGCCATGTTCACGCTGTCCCATGCGCACGAGCGCTACCCCAACGCCGTCTTCGCCCTCTGGAGCCTGGGGGTGCTCTGGGCAGGGGCGATGGCGCTCTGGGGCACCGACGCCCTCGCGGCCATCGGCGCCCTGCCCGCCCTCGCGGCGTATGGGCTCTTCCTCTCGGACATGCGACGCCTGCTCGCGGCGCGCCAGCGGGCGATCGAGCCCGGCATCCGGCAGGCCATCCTGAGCTGGGTCGTGCTGGGGGTGCTGCTCATCGCGGTGCCGCTTCAGCTCCTCGGCGTGCTGCAGATCTCGCCCTACGCCTATGCCTGGCTCTTCGTCTTCGGCTTTGCCGGTGCGAACCTCTGGGGCTTCCTCTTCAAGGTCGCGCCGTTCCTGATCTGGTTCCACAGCTACGCCGAGCTTCCGCCGGGCAAGAAGGCGCCCAAGCTCACCGAGATGGTGGGGCCTTCGTACCTGCGCTACGGCGGCTGGCTCCTCTACCTCGCCGTGCCGCTCGGCACCGTGGGGCTCGCGCTGCCCTATGCGCCGCTCCTGCGGGCGGGCGAGATCTTCGCCGTCCTGGCCGCCCTCGCGTTCGCTCTGGCAGGCTGGCGCCTCGGCCGCCACTACGCCGGCCGGGTGCCCAAGGCCTGATGCAGGGCGATCCCGTCATCGTGACGCCGCGTGCGGCGCCGCCGCCGACCGTGGTGCTCCGGCCGATGGCGGCGGGGCTCGGTGCCGTCGCGCTCGCGGGCCTCTGGCTGCTGCTGCTTGGCCTGCCCAGCGGCGAGGAACTGCTGAGCCTCGTGCATCTGGGGCTCGTGGCGGGGCTACTCACCCTGGCGACGGCCGCGGCGGTGCAGCTGAGCGCCGCGACGACCGGCGAGAGGCATCCGAGGCCCCGGCTCCTTGCCATCGTGACGCTGCTGGTGCCGGCGGGAGGCCTTTGCCTCAGCGCCGGCTTCGCGCTTTTCTGGCCGCCCCTGCTGGCCTTGGGCGGCCTTCTTGTGCTGGGCGGTCTCCTGGCGATCCTGACGCACGCCGCCGCCCGCATCGCCAAGAGCCGCTCGTCCCGGCCGCTGCACCTCGGCCTGCTGCTTGGACTCCTTGGCTTCCTTGGCGCCGCCCTGATGGGCCTTTTCATGGCCGCGGGCCTCGCGCTGGGCCGGGCCTCGCTCCTGGCGGCCCTGCCCTGGCATCTGGGCCTCGCGTTCGGCGTCGGCTTCGGCGCGCTCCTTTCCGGCGTTTCCTGGCAGCTCCTGCCGATGTTCGGGCGTGCCCGGCAGATACCGGCCACGGCCGCCCTCGCAGGGATCCTGCTCTTTACCGTCGCGGGTCCGGCCACGGCATGGCTCTGGGGACTCTGGGGGAGCGTCGCCGCCTGGCTGCTCGCTCTGGCGGCCCTCTACCACGTGGCCCTCACGTCGTGGTCGCTCATGCGCGGCCCGAGCGGGAAGCTGCCGCCGTACACCGGCGTCGCGCACCTGGCGGCGGCCGTGCTGCTCCTGGCGGCGGCTGTCCTGCTCGCTCGAAACCTTGCGGCAGAGGCGCTCGGTGCCGCCTTCGGCGGCGTCGCCCTGGCCGTGCTCGGCTATCTTGAGCGCATCCTGCCCTTCATCGTGTTCGAGTCCCACCTCGTGCGGCGCCAGCCGGGTAGGCCTGTGCCGAAGCTCCAGGAGATCCTGCCGCCCACACGGCGTGCCCTGCTGCTCGCGGTCTACCTCCTGTCCCTTGCCCTGTCGCTCTCGGGCCTGGCTCTTGCACCCCGCCTCTTCGGCGCCGCCCTGGCGGGCATGGCTCTGCGCCTGCTGCTCGCCTTGCGCGCCGTCCGCCGGGCGCCGGACTGAGGCGAAAGCAGCCTGCGTCACTATGCGCTGGAACGCTTAGAGGTACTTTGCCAAGTAGGTCGAATGAAGCACGAGAATCTCTATAGCCTGACTGCTTTCGCGCATGAAGGCACCCCACTGGTGCGAACGGGGGCGACGGCCGTACTCCCGCAAATGGATGCTCCCATCTGGCCTGAGGTCCGGGACAAGCTGACGCTGAAGGCTGTGTTCCAGCCCATCGTCTCGCTTGCCCATGGCCGCGTGGCGGCGTACGAAGCGCTCAGCCGTCCCAGCTACGCGGACGGATACGAAATGGCCATTCTCGACCTTGTCGACTGCGCACGCGCCGCGGGGCCTGGGGCGGAGGCGGAACTGGACGCGATGGTCGTCTCGACGATCATGGCCGCCGTCGCCGACCTGCCGTCGGGTGTGATGCTTTTTGCCAACGTCTCGCCGGCGACGGTGCTCGATCGCCCCGAGGTGCTCTATCCTTTGGCGGAGCTCCCCTGCACGGTGGTGCTCGAGGTGACCGAGCGGTCCAACATCTCGGACGTGCGCTGGCAGGCGTTCACCCTTTCGCTCGACATCCTGCGCTGGCGTGGCCTGCTCGTCGCGATGGACGACTGCGGCGCCGGCTACTCCGGCCTCAACCGGCTTGTCGCCCTCCGCCCGGATTTCGCCAAGGTGGACATGGAGCTCGTGCGCGGCGTCGACCGCGACAGCGCCAAGGCCCAGCTGGTGGAGGCCCTGGTATCGTTCGCGCGCCGCGCCGGCATCGCCGTGATCGCGGAAGGCGTGGAGACGGCGGCGGAACTGCATACCCTCGGCGAACTTGGCGTGGGCTACGTGCAGGGCTTCCTGCTCGCGCGGCCGGAACACGGCTTTCTCGCCGCCAAGGAAGCGTTCCCGACGCCTTCCGGCGCGACCCCCGCGGCCGACCCCAGCGCGGCGCTGGGCGCGGCGATGCGCCTCGTGCGCATGGCGGCGAGGGGCCTCGGCGATGCCCCTGGGCTCTTCGAGGCTGTCGTGCACGCCGCGCGGGACGCGACCGGTGCGGATCTCGTGGTGCTGCGCAGGCTCGAGAGCCAGAGTCTCGTGCCCGTGGCGATGTCCGGCGTGCCCGACGAGCCGCTCGGCGTTCCGCTCTCCTCGGCCGATCCCATGGCGCAGGCGTTCAACGCCGAGCGCCCGATGGTGCGCCAGACGCACGTGGAGGATGGCCCCGCGGCGGCGTACGGCTCCGTCTTCGGCGCCCCGGTGGTGGTGGACGGCGTCGGCTGGGGCTTCCTGACGGTCAAGTTTCTTGAGGAGAACCGCATCCGCGGCGACCTCGCCGACCTCGTCACGGGCCTTGCCGACGAGGCGGGGCTCATCCTCGCCGCGAACCGCGGCGGGCTGCTGCCCAGCCGCACCGAGGCGATCGACCTTCTGCGCTTCTCGGTGACGCACCCCGGCGATCCTTCGGTCTTTCTGGCGCGCGTGATCCGCGACGTGGAGCGCGCGACCGGGTCCCACGACTGCTGGCTCGGCATCGTCCGCGGCGACAGCTTCGACATCCTGAGCGATGGCGGCGAGCTTCAGGAGACGAGCCTGCAGGAGTGGCTGGATCCCGAGAGCGAGATGGGCAAGATGCCACCAGGGGTATCGCTGCGCGAGGCGCGTCGCGTCGTGGTCGACGACATCCGACTCGACGAGTCTTTGCAGCCGCAACTCGAGGGGCTCCTGCAGATGGCCATCATCTCCGCCGCCGCGATTCCGATGATGTACGAGGGGCGGGTGGTCGGCATCCTCAAGGCCTACCACAGCACGGTGGCCGCCTTCACGGAGGAGCAGCTCCGCTTCCTAGAAGAGGTCGCGAGACTCCTGGGTGTGTACATCGGGGGGTCCCGGGCGACCGAAGCGTAAGGGATGGACGAGATTGGACCGGCCAGCCGCATCGGCTGGCCGGTTTTCCTGTCTGCGCGGCAGGGCCTGGGACGAGAGCGGGAGAACCGTCATCGGCGGGATCCGCCGCGGCCCAGATCGGGCTGGCGGCGGCCGGGAACTCAGGAGGTGGCGCCATGCATCGGGCATTTCTGAAGCAGACGCAGGCCCTGGTCACCACGGCGTTCGGACTCATCGCGGCCCTCGCCTGGAACACGGCAATCACGACGCTCGTGCACACCTATATGCCCACGGGATCCGGTCTCGCGATGCTCTTCCTCTACGCTCTCGTGGTGACGGCGCTCGCTGTCTTCATCGGCATGACGCTGGCCCGCGCGGCGTCGCGAGCCGGGCTCGACGACGACGGCAAGTAGCGGCCTCAGACCGCCATGCCGCCGCGGCCGCCCGCCGGCTGGGACGGGCGCGACGGCCAGAAGGCCCGGTCGCCCAGGATGGCCGTGAGCGCGGGCACGAGCGCCGAGCGCACGATGAACGTGTCGAGCAGCACTCCGAGAGCGGCCATCACTCCGAACTCGAGCAGGATCTGGAGCGGCAGGGCGGTCAGGACCAGGAAAGTGCCGGCCAGGATGAGGCCGGCCGCCGTGATGACGCCGCCGGTGGCTGTCATGCCCCGGCGCACCGCCTGCGGCATGGCGGTCAGGCGCCGCTCCTGCCAGATGCGGGAGATCATAAAGATGTTGTAGTCCTCCCCGAGCGCCACCAGGAATACGAAGGCGTAAAGCACGACGCCGCCGGCGAGGCCCTGGATGCCGAGGAGCTGGTGCAGGACGATCCAGCCGAGCCCCACCGCCGCGAAGAACGACAGGAGCACGGTGGCGATGAGATAGAGCGCCGCGACGACCGAGCGCAGATAGGCGAGCAGCAGCAGGGCGATCAGGGCGAGCACGATCGGGATCACCACCCACGTGTCCCTGGCGACGGCCCCTGCCGCGTCACGATTCTGCGCGGTCGGGCCGCTCACGTAGATGCTGCTCCCTGGCGTGCCGCCGAGCGCGGACCTGGCGCTCGCCTCAAGCCGGGGCAGCTCCGCCATGGCCGCGTTCGAGAAGGGATTCGCCCTCAGCGTCACCTGGTAGGCGGCGACCAGCTTCCCCTGAACGCTGCCGTAGGTCGGGGGGGTGACGGAGCGGACACCCGGCGTTTTGGCGAGTGCCGCCTCGACGCTTTGGCTTGCACCGGGAACCGCGACGAGCAGTGTGACGGGGCTGAGGGAGCCGGAGCCGTATGCCTTCTGGAGCAGGTCGGCGCCCTGGCGGGCCTGTGATGTCGCCGGCAGGGCCGAGAGCAGATCGTACGAGGTGCGGACGCCCGGCGAGAAGGCCGCGAGGCCAAGAAGCAGCAGCGCCCCGAGGCTTGCGACGCGCCATGGCCGCTTTGCGACGGCTTTGGCTACGGCACCTTCCCGCCGTGCGGCGATCCCGCCCGGCTTCGGCACAAAGGGATAGAAGGCGGTCCTGCCGAGCACGGCGAGGAGTGCCGGCACGAGGGTGAGGGACGCGACGGCCGTCAGGCCTACGCCCAGGGCGAACGGGATGGCGAAACGGTGCTCGGGGCCGTAGCGGCTCACGAGCAGCACAAGGAGGGCGGCCATGACGGTGCCGGCGCTCATCGCCACCGCTCCCGCCGCAGCGCCCAGCGCCGTGCGCAAGGCCCGCAGGTGGTCCTGCTCGTCTGTGAGCTGCTCGCGATAGCGGGCGACCACGAGAAGCGCGTAATCGGTGCCGGCGCCGAACATCAGCACGGTCATGATCGAGACGGTCTCGGCGTCGATCACGATCCAATGCGCCTTGGCGAGGGCGCCGAGCACCGCCTGCGTGACCATGTAGGCGAAACCGACACCGACGACGGGGATGAACGGCAGGATCGGAGAGCGGTAGATCAGCACCAGCAGGAGCAGGATCAAGACGGTGGTGGCCGCGAGCAGCGTCACGTCGGCGTTCTTGAAGAGGCCAGCCGCGTCGCCGGCGATCCCTTCGGCGCCGGTGAGGCGCGCCACCAGTCGGCCGCCGGAGGTCGGGCGCGTGAGGAGATTGGCGGCGAACCCTTGTCGCAGGCTTCGTTCGAGGGACGCCCTGCGCTGGGCGAGCTTGGTCGCGTCGCCCGTGGTGCGGAAGAAGAGGGGGACGGCCAGGGTGGTCCCGCCCACCACTGCACCCTTGAGTGCCGCGGCTCTGAGTCCGGCCAGCGGGGGCTTGCCGATCTCTCCTTGGACCGGGTGCCCCGCGAGACGGGTGAGGTATGCCGCGATGTTCCGAAGGTTTTGGGTCGTCAGGCCGCCCTTGCGGTAGAAGAGCAGGACGCCAGGAGTCTCGTTCTTCAGGCCGAATGCCTGGGTCTGCAGTTTGGCGGCCACGACGGATTGCGCCGTGGCCGGCAGGTCCTGCGGGCTCTGCGCCTCCTGCCTTGTCGCGGAAGGCAGCGCCATCGAGAACACCACGGCGAGCACGACCCAGACCAGCAGCGAGACGTAGCGTGCCCGCCGCCCCGCCACCCACCCGAACCAGCGATGCGCCCGTCCTTGCGGCCGCGTATCGGACTCCATCAGGGGAAGACCCGCCCTTCGGACAAGATATAACCCTACTAGAAAGTATAATAATGTGAACGAGCCGACTGCAATCGAGTCCCGGGCAGCCGGACTCAGACGATTGGATCCTGGCCCGCGGCCACGGCCAGGCGACGGCAGATGGCGATGAACTGGCCCGCGGAGCGCGAGAGGTAGGCACCGCGGCTCGTGACGATCTGCAGCTCGCGGTTCGGGCGTTGGTGCAGACGGAGCGCCCGCAGGAGGCCGAGACGTTCCTCCTGCTCCACCGACATGCGCGGCGCGAGGCTGACGCCCATGCCGATTTCCACGAGACCCTTGATGCCCTGGATGCTCGACATCTCCTGCGCGATGCGCGGGGAGAAGCCGGCGCCGTTGCAGGCTTGCCAGAGCACGGAGCGCAGGCTGAAGCCGGCTTCCAGGACGATGAAGGGACGATCCTTGAGCTCGCGCAGGTCGATCTCTTCACGATCGGCGAGCGGGTCGTCGACCGGTACGATGGCGTAGAGCTCTTCGGTCATCAGGGGCTGGACATCGATCTGGGGGCCTGCCTGGGCGTTCGTGACGACCGCGAGATCCAGGCGGTGGGCGACGAGCTCCTCGAGCACCGCGCTGGCGCTGGCCTCCACGACGCGGAGGTCGATCTGGGGGAACTCGTCGCGGAACGTCTTGATCACCGTGGGAATGAGGTGGGCTGTGACGGTCGGCATGGTGCCCAGGACCAGGCGGCCACGCTGCAGGCCCTCGATGGCGTCGATGGAGTCGCGGATCTCCGCGACCTGCCGCATGATCTGGCGCGCGTGCGGCAGTACCGCCCGCCCGACCTCAGTCAGCCGCACGCCGCGTGGCAGGCGGTCGAAGAGGGGATAGCCGAGTTCCCGCTCAAGCGCCGCGATCTGCGCGCTGACGGACGGCTGCGCCACATAGAGAGCCTGCGCGGCGCCTGTGATGCTGCGCCGATCCGCCGTCTCGAGGAACATCTCCAGCTGCCGCAGTTCCATGAACACGCCTCCGTACTCGGCACAGCCCAGGGGTAGCCATAGACCAGGCCGATGGCTCGTAATGCTAGCAGATATTAGACATATGCCTGGCCGGATCCTACCCTAGGAGTGAGCCCAAGGCGGTTACACGAGAAGACCTTGCCGGGCGGCAGGGAGGAATCCAAAATGATCCAGAGGCAGACCGTGACCCTTCGCAACATTCCGCGGACCGCGACCAGCCACGACAGAGGGACACTGCGTTTTGCGGAGTACTGGCAGCGGCTGTCGCAGGGATGGTCCCGGGCCTGGAGCAACCCGAGCAGCCTCGAGCGTAGAATCGAGAGCGAAGTGCGCTTCCAGTTGAGGCGCCAGCCCGAACCCGGTGACGCGATGCTCGTGAACCGGATCGTCGAGGACATGTCGCGCTGAAGGTTTGCACCATGGGGAGCGGAGGCGGGCGGCGCAGGGCCGCCCGCCTACAATTTGCTTGGCGCCGCCCACTTCCGGGAGCGGCGGTGGCGAAACGCGGCTCGGCCTATGCTACCGTCCGGCGACAGGGACCTGCCGCCCTGGGACCCACAAGAGAACGGCCGCGAGATCCGCGGCACGGGGTGTCCCGGCGGGCAAGGTCGTGACGATGCAGTAGGCTAGATCGGCCTGGACAGGTGGCGTGGCAACGCTCGGGGAGGCAGGCTCCAGGGAACCGCCGATTGGCCGCAGGTCTATCAGGTGCACAAGGAACTCATGAGGCTCACGCCGGCGCACCGGGAGCCGTGACTCTCTCTCAGCGTGATCATAGTCCGCAATGGCGGAGTTGACGGCAGTCCCGCCTGGCGTCCATGTTGAAACGCCCCATGGTGCGAAGGTCCGCCGTAACGGTCGCACCAGTCACGGGAGCGCTGCCCGTACGTGGCGACAGGCCGGCGGCCGTTCCGGGCGGTGGCCTTCAGCCTGCCGTGACGGCGCGCGCGGCCGCGATGATGGCGTCGACCGCCTCATCCACCCGATCCTGGTGGCTGCGATGCGCCAGGATGGCGAGCCGCAGCGTGAAGCGGCCCTCGACGACGGTGCTTGAAAGGAAGACCCGCCTGCCCGCGTTGACGCGCTCCAAAATGGCGCGCGTCAGGGCATCCGAGTTGTGCGGGTCCTTGGCCCGCACGCGTAGCGCAACGATGCTGAGCGAGGGGTGCCACGGCAGGTCCAGAGACGGCTCCGCGGCCAGCCGCCGGTAGGCGTGCTGGGCAAGGTCGAGTTTCTCGTCCAGCGCCTCGCGGAACGCGGCGACGCCATAGAGGTGCAGCGGCAGCCAGATGCGCAGCCCGCGCAGCTCACGCGTCAATTCGGGGCCGAGATCGGCGAAGTCCGGAACCTCCTGCTCGCCGAGGTCCTGCAGGTAGTGGCCCGAGACGGCGTGCGCCGCCCGCAGCGCACCGAGGTCGCGCACCACCAGGGCACCCGTGCCGTACGGAGCGAAGAGGGACTTGTGCGGATCGAGCGTGACCGAGTCGGCGCGTTCGATGCCGCGGAGAACTGCGCGGCCTCGCTCCGTCAGCAGGAAGAAGCCGCCGTAGGCCGCGTCGACGTGGAACCAGAGCCCTTCGCGTTCGGCCACGTCCGCCACGGCGGGGAGCGGGTCGACGACGCCGGTGTTGGTGGTGCCCGCCGCCGCGACCACCAGGAAGGGCCTGCTCCCCGACCGCCGGTCCTGCGCCACCATGTCGGCGAGCGCCTCGGGGTCCATGCGCAGGTCCCGTCCGCAGGGGACGACGCGCAGAGCCTCTAGCGGGAGGCCGGCGAGGCGCACGGCCTTGCCCACCGATTGGTGCGCCTCCTCGGTCAGGTAGACGGTGCCGTCGGCGATGGTTTCGCCAAGGCGCTCTCGCGCCGCGACGACCCCCGCGAAGTTGGCGATGGACCCTCCGGAGAAGAGGACGCCACCCCCCTGGGCCGGCATTCCGACGATCTCCGCCAGCCAGCGTACGACGCTCCACTCGAGCGCGACCAGTCCCGGCGCGGTCGCGGCCATGCCGACGTAGCGGTTCGTGACGCGCGCATAGAAGTCGGCGAGGGCACCCGCGAACAGCCCGCCTCCCGGAATGTACGCGAGGTAGCTCGGGCCCGCCGTTTCCACCGCGGCCCGGCTCGCCTCCTCGACGCGGTCCAGGAGGGCCTGGAACTCCTGGGGCTGTTCTGGCGGCGGCTGCAGCAGTCGGCGCTGCAGGTTCAGGAGCTCCTCCGCGGAAACACCGGCCAGGCTGGCGGGATGATCCCTGAGCGTGTCCACGAACGCGATGGCGCGGTCGACGACGTCTCGGGCGAGCTGCTGCATGACTTCATGGTCCGGCTCGAGCGGGTAACGCAAGAGAACGCCTCCTGGAAATCGATGAGAAGGCACGTTCGCGCTGGCGGCATGCCGCACCTGCGCCCCGCGAGGTGAAGAACTGCAAGGCGGGAACGGGACTGCCGGTGCGGGCCTCATCGGCAAGCCCAGTACCTAATGTCTCCACAAAGGGAGGCGCATCCCGGCCGTTCGGTGCCTCGTCACCCTGCTTGGAACATTCGGAACGGAAGCGGACGGGTCACAGAGGGCCCAAGGGGCTAGCCCCTTCCGGGGCCCCTGCCATGGACTGGTGCCGCGCCCGAATGGACGGCGGGCGCCGGGCCGCCAATTTGAGTCCTGCTTTGCGGCGGCATGTCTACCAAAGGGACGACAGCCGGTCGGAGGGCAGCGCTCGATTGTGGGCGGCGATGAAGCTGCGCAGCTTGCGGGCTGGGAAGGCCTCGAGTCGTAGGCGGCGCAGATCTTCCATGTTGGTCGCGAAGATCTCTCCCTCGAACTCGCGCAGAATCGCTATAACCACGTCCGCCGTGCCGGACGGCACGTCGCGGCGCAGGAAGATGCTGAGGCACCAGCTGTCCGCCTCGAGAAAGTGGAACGCCGTGATGCCCTCGAAGAGTCGCACGTGGCGGCGGTAAAGCTTGTCGAGAGCGCCGGCGAGGGCCTCTGCCGTCGGGAAGCGGAAGAGGTGGAAGCGCCACTTCTCGGGCGGCGTCGCGTCGCGGTAGGTCAGCTGGATTTCCCCGTTCGCTAGAGCGATCGGGGCTCCGTGCAGTGTCAGGAGATCCTCGACGCAGCCGTATGTCGCGCTCAGGTGCCTGCGGCCCACGTCGATGAGCTCCTGGCGCGCCGCGGTCAGGGTCCTCAAGTCGTCGCGTGTGGTGCGCAGTGCCCGAAGGTCCTGCGGTGTGACGAACACCATGTGGCGCCGGGCCCGGAAGTTGGCATGGGCATACATGCTTCTCCCTCTTTCCTTGCCAGTGCCGCGCCCGCCGGCGGCGACACGAAATTTGCTGCTTTAGGCCCCACCCCGGGCTGGGTCGACCGCCGTCCGGACGGTGGCAGGGGTCCCTGTCAGAAAGTTCGCAGAGATTGGGCGGTATGTGGCCCGTCGACCGGCGCCCAGAGGTGTCGAGGGCCATGCCAGCCGGACCGTTGCCTAGGCAGGCTTCGGGGCCCTGCCTAGGCGCAGGAACGGAGCGCCGCTCCGCCGGGGCGCCCGTTCTCTGAACCGCCGGCTGGACTCGTCCCCAGGACGCCATCGACGTCTGGGGAGGGGCGCTTCCGAGACCCGGTGGGCTCGGAAGGCCCGCACGCGGAGGAGGCGTTTTTCCGCTGCTCCTGCAGGCGCACGTCAGGGATCAAGGGCCTGCCGGCGGTGCGGCAGGTGTTCCGGAACCGCCTGTAGTCTGCGAGGTACCGGAGGAGTCTTGCGTATCGCTTCCCTGCGATGTACCCGTGCCGGATGGAGCAGTCGTCGTCTGGCTTGCCCCTGACGATCCGCCGCTCGCCGGCGTGCCTGGAGTCGTCGGGGTCTGGGTGGTGGGGGCTCCAGTGGTCGTGCCGGGCGAAGACGATGTGCCGGCGCCCTGGGTCCCTGTATCCTGCGTGACCGGGGGAGGGGGCGGGGGCGGCGGTGCCACCATCCTCGCTGGACCGGAACCCACCGTGACGAGGGTGCCGATCTGGATCTCGTTGTAGACCGCGCGCGCATCGACGGGCGGTATCTCCACGCAGCCCAGACTCTGCGGGAAACCATAGCTTTGGCGGTAGAATCCGTGGACCGCCTCGCCGCCGTGGAAGTAGCTGATGTAGTAGACGGGATCGGCGTACGCCGCGCCATTGAGGTCGTGGCCCTTCATCACCTGATAGACGAGGCGCAGGTAGACCGGGTAGCTGCCGAGCGCCGTCTTGGCGCCGGGCACGCCGGTGTTGGTCGGCACGTTCTGCAGCACGCCGCGAGGAGACCAGACCAAGAGACGCTCCGGCACCCCTTCGCTGACATAGATGTAGGTGTAGACCTGCTTCGCCTTGCGGCCGTACTTCGCGTCGTTCTCAAGCGACTGGAGCAAGGCCCCTAGCGACGTGTGTGTCGGCGAGAGTCCCCGGGCGGTCTCGTAGGTCATGATCGCGCCACGCACGAGCAAGGTCTCCTTGCCCGGTTGGAACAGGGCTCGCAGCGGTTGCGGCATGGCCACCGTCGGGTAGGTGAAGGCCGTTCCGTTCCACCCGACCGGCAAGTAGCCGAGCGCCGCGAGGTTCTGCTGGAGCTCGAGCATGAGCGGCACCTGCGGGGTCTTGACCGCAGGTGCGGTTCCGGAGGCGGCCGGAACGAGAATCGTGCGCATTCGGGGCTGTGTCCGCCAGGCGGCGATGCTCCCGGACGCCAGCAGCAGCAGGACGAGGCCGGCGACCTGTGGCCAATAGCTCTGTTTCCCCATGCTATCGGTTTATGCGGGAGCACCGGCACCTTCGCACACGTTTGCCAAAATTTTCTGCCACAGATGCATCTGACGCCCGCCTCGTGGTGCTGAGCGCGCTCCCAAAAACCGCGCAGATCGGGTGGGAAATGAGCGCAACCGCCGCTGTACGGAAGTCCAGTCCCTACTTCTGAAGCTCGTCCAGACGGCGCGATACCTCCGCGACCTTGTCCGCCGTGTAGTTCACGGTCGTCCGGATCTGGAAGACGGCGATGATCGCCGAAACGATCGCGACCAGGAAGGCAACATACAAGAGCACCATCAGAAAGCCGACCATCATCGACACTCCTCTCAGCCAGGTGCTGGAACTTCAGCGTTGTCTGAAGCAGTCCCTATGCGCTTCGAGCGAGGCGAAGGTTGTGCTCGAGCCTCTCGGACTGCCTGGCTGCCGCTTCGCCACCGCGATACGTTTTGCACCTTGCGAGCAATGGCAAGTTCGCGATCTTGCAAGCGCCGCAGGTCTCCACTAAACTATGTGTGCCGCAGAAGGTGGTCTGCCTGTCGGCAGCATCTTTGCAACGTGGCGCACGCCCCTGTAGCTCAGGTGGATAGAGCGGGGGTTTCCTAAACCCTGTCTGCCGGGGGTTCGAGTCCTCCCAGGGGCGCCATTTCCATGCTTGCGGGGGTGTCGGCGCTGCACAGCACGTACATGCAGGCGGCGCTGGATGAAGCCCGGGCGGCCCTGGCGGCGGGCGAGGTGCCGGTTGGTGCCGTGATCGTGTCGCCGCAGGGCGAGGTGCTCGCGAGGGCGCACAATCTGCGGGAGACGGACCAGGATCCGACGGCCCATGCCGAGATCCTCGCGTTGCGCGAGGCCGGTAGGCGGCTCGGAAACTGGCGGCTCAGCGGTGCCACGCTGTACGTGACTCTCGAACCGTGCCCGATGTGCGCGGCCGCCATCGCAATGGCGCGCGTGGAACGGGTGGTGTTCGCGGCACAGGACCCGAGGCTGGGAGCGGCCGGCTCGCGGCTCCAATTGTTCGCGGAGCTTGCGGGTGAATGGCCGGTGGACGTCATCGGCGGTGTCTTGGAGGAGGAGGCCTCCACGCTGCTCAAGGACTTCTTCGCCGGTCGGAGGTAGGTTTCGGAGGGGTGTCCGAGCGGTTGAAGGAGCCGCACTCGAAATGCGGTAGGTGGGCAAAAACCTGCCTCGTGGGTTCGAATCCCACCCCCTCCGCCATCATTGACAGTTTTCGGAGAGGTGTCCGAGTGGCCGAAGGAGCATGACTGGAAATCATGCAGGCGGGCTGAAACCTGCCTCGTGGGTTCGAATCCCACCCTCTCCGCCAGTTCTCAGGCGGGATTCCCGCCGGAACTTTTTCAGAGCTTGCGTCCGGGTACCGCGCGACGGTCAGCCCCAAACCCCGCTAGGCCCGAGAGGGAGCAACGGTACAGGGTGGAGCCGGGCGATGCGGCATTCCTGGGCGCAAGGCCTTTCAGACGGAGAGCCAGGCGAGCCGCCGGCTCTCCGTCGGCCTACAGGGACGGCGCGGGACAAGCGAGAATACCCGGCGGGAGGTGACAGCGGTGTACCGTGCCCTGTACCGCAGTTTCCGGCCTGCGCGCTTCAGTGACGTAGTCGGGCAGGAACTCGCGGTGAAGGTTCTGCGCAACGCGGTGCGGCGCGACCGCATCGCGCATGCCTACCTCCTCTCGGGACCGCGTGGCACGGGCAAGACGTCCCTCGCCAAGATCATGGCGCGCGCCGTCAACTGCCTGCAGCCGCAGGACGGCGAGCCTTGCGGCGAATGCAGCGTCTGCCTCGGCGCCGGCCTGCACACGGTGGAGATCGACGCCGCGAGCAACCGCGGCATCGACGAGATCCGCGACCTGCGCGAGCGGGCGCGCTATGCGCCGCCCGAGGGCCGCTACCGCGTGTATATCGTGGACGAGGTCCACATGCTGACCACGGAAGCGTTCAACGCGCTGCTCAAACTGCTTGAAGAGCCGCCGCCTCAGCTCCTCTTCCTGCTGGCCACGACCGAGCCACACCGCCTACCGGCGACGGTGCTGTCCCGGTGCCAGCGGCTCAGTCTTCTACCGCACACCGAGGAGAACATCGAGCAACAGCTGCTCACAATCGCGCCGGAAGCGGAGATCGATCTTGCGCCCGAAGCGGCCCGGCTGATCGCCCGCAAGGCCGACGGCAGCATGCGCGACGCGCTCGCGCTCCTCGAGCTCTGTGCCGGTCACGGGGAGGGCAGTGTCGATCTCGACACCGTGCTGCTCGCCACAGGCTCGCTGGACGATGCGGAAATCACCCGCTTCCTCGACCTCGTCGAGAAGCGGGATGCCCGCGCTGCCCTGGACTGGCTGGGGGTGCAGGAGTCTCGCGGTGCGGAGCTGCGCCAGCTGGCGGGCGACGCGATCGGCATCCTGCGCCGGCGGATGCATGAGGCCTTTGCGGGACGCCGGGACGCTGAGGCGGCTGGCCGCCTGCGCACTTTGGAGCGCCTGGCGGCGCTCGACGCTGAGCTGCGCCGTGGCATGGAACCGCGCCTGGCGTGGGAGCTCATGGCCGCCGAGGGTTTGGCGGATCCGGTGGCGGCACAGACGGTCCAGGCGAGCACTGCGGGAACGGCCCCGACCGAGGCGAGGCCGGCGCCAGGGCCCGCGGCCCCCGCGGCGGCCGCGGCAGCACCGCGTCCGGTTCCCCGGGCGCCACGGCCGGCTCCCTCGCCGCGGGCAAAGCCCAACCCAGCGGCCACGCCTGTCTCGAGCGAGTTCCGCGCCAACTTCGTCGCACGCCTCAAGGAGCCGCGCGCCAAGGCGGTGCTCGAACACGCCCAGGTCTACGACGGTGGGGAGAGCTGGGAGGTGCGCTTCAGGGCGCCGCCCTTCTTGGCCGTGGCCGAGACACCCGACGTGGAACGGGATATCCGCAGCGCGCTTGAGCGCACCGGCGGATCGCGCCCGATTCGCTTCACCCTTTCGCAGCAAGGAGGAGACTGAGGAATGGGCTTCGGCAACATGCAGCAGATGATGAAGCAGGTCCAGAAGATGCAGCGCGACATGCAGCGCGTGCAGGAGGAGCTCAAGGAGCGCGAGGTGGAGGGCCAGGCCGGCGGTGGCGTCGTGCAGGTCACGGTGACGTGCGGCTTCGACGTCAAGTCCGTCGCGATCAAGCCCGAGGCCATCGACCCGAGCGACCCGGACTTCCTCGCCGAACTCGTGCGCCAGGCGATGCAGGCCGCACTCGATCGCGTGCAGGAGGTGACGCAGAGCGAGATGGGCAAGGTGACGGGCGGCATGCGCCTGCCTGGGATGTGAGTGCGCGCTTCCCGGAACCGGTGGCCAGGCTCATCGAAGAACTCGGCAAGCTTCCCGGCATCGGTCCGAAGTCCGCCCAGAGGCTCGCCTATCACCTACTCAACCAGGACCAGGCCTCGATCCGCAGGCTCGCAGACGCGCTACTCGGCGCCAAGCAGCGCGTGGTGCGCTGTCACGTCTGCCAGAACATCGCCGACCGCGACCCGTGCGAGATCTGCAGCGACAGCCGCAGGGACCGGACGACGCTCCTTGTGGTCGAGGATGCCCGCGACGTCGTGGCGATCGAGCGGACCGCCGAATATCGGGGACTCTATCACGTGCTCGGCGGCACCATATCTCCAATGGAAGGCATCGGTCCTGAGCAGCTCCACGTGGGCGAACTCGTGTCGAGGCTGGCCGAGGAACCGATCCGCGAGGTGATCCTCGCCACCGACCCGGATGTCGAGGGGGACGCGACGGCGCTCTACATCGCCCGCCTCGTACGCCGGGACGATCTCAAGGTCACAAGGATCGCGCGGGGGCTCCCCGTCGGGGGGGACATCGACTTCGCGGACGAGGTTACGCTGGTGCGCGCGCTCGAGGGCAGGCAGGCCTTCTGAAGACGCCCACCGCCCGCCGCTTTGCACCGACCTCGCCATTTGTTATCCTGTGCTTAGTGTGCATTCGCGCGGCCAACAGGCGAAGATCGGTCGCGCTTCGTGCATAGGGACGGACGAGTACGAAAGGGGGACAGCATCCGACCTTTACGTCGAGATGCGGCAAATGAGCTTCTCGCAGGTGTTGATTCCCGTCATCGCCGCCATCATCGCAGTCGTCTTCGGCATCTTCTTGATCTCGTCGGTGCTGCGTATGAGCCCGGGCAACGACCGCATGCAGCAGATCTCGCACGCGATCCAGCAGGGCGCCATGGCCTACATGAACCGCCAGTACACCACGGTGGGCATCGTGGCCATTGTGCTCTTCCTGATCATCGGCTTCGGCCTGGGCTTCCAGACCGCGATCTACTTCCTGATCGGTGCGATCCTGTCAGGTGGCGCCGGCTACACCGGCATGAACGTCGCGGTGCGCGCCAACGTGCGCACGGCTGAGGCGGGCCGCCAAGGCCTCGGTGCGGCGCTCAAGGTCGCCACGCGCGGCGGCGCCGTCACGGGTCTGATGGTCGTGGGACTCGGCCTGCTCGGAACCTCGATCCTCAGCCTCTTCGTGCACAACCCGTCCGCCCTGGTGGGCTACGGCTTTGGCGCTTCGCTGATCTCCGCCTTCGCCCGTCTCGGCGGTGGCATCTACACCAAGGCCGCCGACGTCGGCGCCGACCTCGTTGGCAAGGTGGAAGCGGGCATCCCGGAGGACGACCCGCGCAACCCTGCGGTCATCGCGGACAACGTGGGCGACAACGTCGGCGACTGCGCCGGCATGGCGGCCGACCTGTTCGAGACCTACGTCGTGACGACGGTCGCCACGATGCTGCTCGGCTACCTCCTGTTCAACGGCGCTTCCTACGCGCTGATCTACCCGCTTGTGCTCGGCGGCATCTCGATGGTGGCATCGGTCATCGGCATCCTCTTCGTCGGCTCTCCGACCGACGGCAACAAGGTCATGAACGCCCTATACCGCGGCGTCTGGGTCAACGCGATCCTGGCGCTGGTCGGCTTCTACTTCGCCACCAACTACTACCTGCACGACATCAAGTACTTCGTGGCGGCCATCATCGGCGTCGCGATCACGCTGATCCTGATGTACATCACCGACTACTACACCTCGGCGCGCTTCCGTCCGGTGCGCGGCATCTCGGAGTCGTCGGTCACCGGTCACGCGACGAACATCATCGCCGGCTTTGCCGTCGCCCTCAAGTCGACCGGCTGGCCCGTGATCGTGATCTCGATCGGCATCATCGCCGCCTACACGATCGCCGGCATCTACGGCGTAGGCGTCGCGGCGATGGCCCTGATCTCGATGGCCGGCATGATCGTCACGCTCGACTCCTTCGGACCGATCACGGACAACGCCGGCGGTATCGCCGAGATGGCGGACATGCCCGAGTCGGTGCGCGAGGTCACGGACCCGCTCGACGCGGTGGGCAACACCACGAAGGCTGTCACCAAGGGCTACGCGATCGGGTCCGCCGCCCTGGCCGCCCTCGTGCTGTTCTACTCCTTCACGCGCGTGCTGAGCGACCAGACGCACGTCACCATGCGTTTCGACCTCTCGAACCCGCTCGTGCTGATCGGCCTCTTCCTCGGCGGCATCCTGCCGTTCATCTTCTCCTCGAGGACGATCGAGGCGGTGGGACGCGCAGCCTTCCACATCGTCGAGGAAGTCCGTCGTCAGTTCCGCGAGATCCCGGGCATCATGGAGGGCACTGCCCTTCCGGACTACGCCCGCAGCGTGGACATCGTGACGAAGGCCGCCCTCCACGAGATGATCGTGCCGGCCCTGATCCCGGTCCTCGCGCCGCTGCTGATCGGCTTCATCCTCGGCCCTGTGGCCCTGGGCGCGGCCCTGATCGGCTCCATCGTCACGGGCCTCATGCTGGCGATCATGATGACCGCCGGCGGCGGGGCATGGGACAACGCGAAGAAGCACATCGAGGATGGCAACTTCGGCGGCAAGGGCACGCTGGCCCACCAGGCGTCGGTCACGGGCGACACGGTCGGCGACCCGTTCAAGGACACGGCCGGCCCCGCCATCAACCCGATGATCAAGATCATCAACGTGGTGGCGCTCCTGATCGCGCCGCTTGTCGCGACCCACTTCCTGCTCCACCTCTAAGAGGAACGAAAGGCGCCCGCTCCGGCATGGCCGGGGCGGGCGCTTCTTTTGTCCACGCCGCGGTGGCCCTAGGCGTAGAGCGACGCGACCTCCGCATAGCGTACGCTCCAAGCGGGGATCGCCCTACCTCCCGGATGCGCCTCCAGGCGGTCGAGGTAGGCGTGGGTGCCGGGGATGAAGCCTCGCGCGTCGTGGGCGCTCAGTTCGCGGTGCGTGAACGTTAGAATCGTGGCGTCGCCGTCGGCGACGAGTTCATATCAAACGACGCTCTGGCGCACGATCGGCTGGTGCCACTCGTGCTCGAACACATGCGGCGGGTCCCACACGAGGATGCGACCGCTCATGTGCTTGGCCGCCTTGGGTACCGGCGGGTCGTCGGAATCGGTTTCGATGAGGCCGCCCTCGCGGGGATCGATCGACGTCGCGCCGAACCACTGTGCGCGACGGGCGGGGTCGGTGATGGCTGCCCAATTGCCGCGGCCCGCTGTCTTGCGTCCGGCGGCGGAGGCAAGGATGGTCCTGGGTGATGGAAGGTGAAGTGGACTTCGGTCTGGGAGGGCGCGCAGCCCGAGCAAGCGGCCGAGCAGGACCTCTCGCAACTTGCGCAGGCGGCCAGGCGCGAGATCGAGGCGGCCAGAGCGCAGTTCGAGGAAGTGCATGACCCGGATCTCGTGGACCACGCGATCTACCGCCTGCAGGCGGCCGAGCGGCACTATGTCTATCTGATGCGGGCGGCGCGCGGCTGAATGCTTCTGAGGCGGGGAGGCATGTCATAGACTGCCGCGAGGTGAAGGGACATGTCATCGCTCTGGCCGTATGGGGCAGCGATCGCGATAGGCCTCCTGCTTCTCTATTGGATTGCCCCGAACGTCGCACAGGGCGCGCTCCTGCTCGCCGCGCGCCTCCTCGTCGGGGGCGCCGTGATCTACGGCGCCGACCTGCTGGCCCAGCCCTACGGTTTCCACATCGGCGTCAATCCGGTCACGGCAGCGGCGCTCGGCTTCCTCGGCGTGCCGGGAGCCGCGCTGCTGCTCATCTGGCACGGGATCTACGGTTGACCCAAGACCGGCTGACAGCGCCTGCAGGTAGCGAAGACTCTCTGGGCGAAGCGTGTTCCCACTAGAGCTGTGGGAGGACGCGCCATGCTCGCCGAAGGTACGCTCGAGGGACAGGTCGCCATTGTCACAGGCGGCGGCACCGGCATCGGACTCGGCATTGCAAAGGAGCTCGGGCGGATCGGCGCGCGGGTGGTGCTTGCCAGCAGAAGTGCGGAGCACTTGAGCGAGGCCGTCGAGCAGTTGCATGAGGACGGCATCGAGGCGAGTGCGCGGCCGACCGACGTGCGCGACCCTGAGCAGGTCGACCGGCTGATGGCCGCGACGATCGAGCGCTACGGGCAGATCGACATCCTTGTGAACAACGCAGCCGGCAACTTCATCGTCGACGCGGACAAGCTTTCGGTGAACGGCTTCAACGCGGTGGTCGGCATCGTGCTGCACGGCACGTTCCACTGCACGCGGGCGGCCGGCCTCGAGATGATCCGTGCGGGACGCGGCGGCAAGATCCTGAACCTCGTCGCCGCCTACGCCTGGACCGGCGGTCCCAAGACCCTGCACTCCGCGGTGGCGAAGGGCGGCGTCGTGGCGATGACGCGTACCCTGGCCGTCGAGTGGGCCCACTACGGCATCCGTGTCAACGCACTATGCCCAGGGCCAGTCGACACCGAAATGTCGCGGGCACAGCTTTGGGCCGCGCCGGAGATCCAGGAGCGGCTGCTGCGCTCGGTGCCGGTGGGACGATTCGGCAGCGTCGAAGAGGTGGCGCAGGCGGCCTCCTACCTGGTGTCGCCCTATGCCGACTTCATCAATGGCGAGGTGCTGGTGATCGACGGCGGCGAATGGCTGGGCAAGGGCTTCGCAGGATAGGAAGAGGCAGGGGGGCAGGCATGGACGTCATCGTGGACTCGCGCTGGGTGCAAGGATTTCCGCCGCTCATGCCGCGGCAGGTGGAAAAGAAGCTGGAGCCTGAAGAGTTGGCCGCCGTGCGCCAGGCGGCGCTCGCAGGCGATCTCTATGTCCGGCTCGACTCCGCGGATGGTGCGCGCATTCAGGTGGAGAACCTTTGGTTCAATCCGCACGATCAGACGCGCATCACATTCATTCTCAAGAATGCGTGACAGATCGAGTGCAGAAGTCGACGCATCCCTAATGAAAGCAACTGAAACGGCGATCTCCGATGAGCGCATCGCAATGGCGGCGCATTCTCCCGCAGGTCGAAAAGGACGCCGAGGCGCGCCGTTTTCGACGAAGCGGAAGCGCGTTGAAAACCGCCATTTGGCGCCGTTTCTGGCCCTGCACGCGGCCCCGCGAGAACCAGCAAAAGATGTGTTGCGTCCGTCTTAAGCGGGTGCTATACTGATCCGTGCTGACGTTGGGGAGTGGTGTAACGGTAGCACTACAGACTCTGGCTCTGTCAGTGAGGGTTCGAATCCTTCCTCCCCAACCAGAGTTTAGGCCCAATCGTCTAGAGGCCAAGGACGCCGCGCTCTCAATGCGGTAACACCGGTTCGAATCCGGTTTGGGCCACCAAATGTGCGCTCCAAAAGGTTCCTGTTGACGGATGCCTCAAGAGCGCATAGAATCAGATCTTGCGACTGACGCACTCGGTCTTTGAAAACCGAACAGCAGAAAAGCGAGCGAACGTACGAAAGTAAAGAGCCAAAGAGGCTCAAGCCAAGCAATTTGGTGAGAGTTTGATCCTG
>JAJZAT010000008.1 GCA_021799275.1 Bacillota bacterium | reverse complement strand
GCTCGAATGTCGAAAAGTCCACTCAGACGCCCGTCCCGCCGAAAATCCAAGAGGTTCTTCTCGAAGTCCTTGCCACCGCGGTGTAACCCCTCACCCAGCCGCTCGAATGTCGAAAAGTCCACATCTACACACCGCTCAATTTCCGTATGGCGACCGACGAGATCGCATACTGCATCGCCGATTCGGAGCCGGTGGTGGTGGTGTTCGAGGAAGACCTGCGCGGGACGATCGAGGCGGCCATGCGGCAGGCGAAGAACAGCGCGAAGGCGTTCGCGGTCGGCTCGGGGCGGGGGCTCGACAGCTTCGAGCGCCTGCGCCGGGAGGCGGCCCCCCCACCGCCGGTCTTCGACGCACCGGGTGACGCGACCGCAATCATGCTCTACACGTCCGGCACCACAGGACGTCCGAAGGGCGTGCCCCGCTCACACGACAACGAGGCGATGGCCGCGATCGCCCATGTCGTGCAGAACAACTACTCGACCTTCGAGAGCACGCTCGGCGTGATGCCGATCTACCACACGATGGGCATGCGCTCTCTGCTCGCCACCACCTTCCTGAACGGCAAGCTCGTACTGCTGCCCGACTTCGAGCGCGAGATCGCGTTGTCACTTCTTGAGAAAGAGCGCCTTGGCAGCCTCTACCTCGTCCCCACACTGTTCTATGATCTGCTGCATGACCCCGCGATCGACCGCTACGATCTCTCCGCGCTGCGCAAGATCGGCTACGCGGGAGCTGCGATGACCTCCAGCCTGACTAAGAACTGTTTCGACCGCTTCCGGCCCGACGTCTTCGTCAACCACTTCGGCAGTTCCGAGGTGTACACGTTCAGCATCTGCTCGTGGCTCGATCGAAAGCCGACCTGCGCGGGCCGCGCTGGGCTTAATGAACAGATCCGGGTAGTTGTCCCCGACCCGACCGCCCAGGCCGGGCCCGACGAAGTCGTGCCGCAGGGGGAGCCGGGAGAGGTCATCGTCAGCCTCTCGTCACCGGAAGCGTTCCGCGGCTACTGGCGGCGTGACGACGCGAACCGCAAGGCGCTACGTGGCGGCTGGTACTTCACCGGAGACGTGGGCATGCAGGACGAGGATGGGGATCTTTGGGTCCTTGGGCGCGTCGACGACATGCTGATTTCCGGCGGCGAGAACATCCACCCGCTGGAGGTCGAAGACGTGCTTGCGAAGCATCCCGGCGTCTTGGAAGTCGCTGTGGCGGGTCTGCCCGACGACCGCTGGGGGCAGGTGGTAACAGCGTTCGTGGTGCCGGTAGACGAGAGCGTCACCAAGGAGGAACTCGACGCCTGGTGCCTGAAGAGCCAGTCCCTGGCCAACTTCAAGCGGCCGCGCAACTACGTGTTTGTGCGGGAGATACCGAAGTCGCCCGTCGGCAAGATCCTGCGGCGCAAGCTGCAGTCTGGAGAGTTCGAACAGTTGCGCTGAGCGCGCAAGGGGGTTCACCAACTTGGCCGAGTTCGAAGGCTCGATCCTGCGCGTCGAGTACCCATCCGACCGTCGCATCGCCGTGTTGACGCTCGACGCTCCGCCACTCAACATCGTCACTGTCCCGACACGCGAGCACCTCAGCGCGGTGTTCCGGGAGATCGAGGAGCGCGACGAGGTACGCGTCGTCGTGATCCAATCCGCGGGAGATCAGGCATTCTCCTCCGGAGGCGACATACCGGCCTTCATGGACGCGAGTCCAGAGTATTTGAGCCGGCTGGCGGAGAACGTCGCGGCGCCCGAGCGCAGTTCAAAGCCGGTCATCGCGCGACTACAGGGCTACGCGTTCGGCGTGGGGCTGGAGATTGCGCTCGCCTGCGACTTCCGCGTCGCCGCGGACACCACCGTCCTCGCGCTCCCGGAGATGCGCCTCGGCATGATCCCCGGCAGTGGTGGCACACAGCGCGTCGCCCGCCTGGCGGGGCTCGGCCGGGCGAAGGACATGATCCTGCGAGCACGGCGGATCCCGGCCGCCGAGGCGCATGCCTGGGGGCTGCTCACACAAGTAGTGCCGCCGCAGGAACTCGACGGGGCTGTGGACAAGCTGTGCGACGAGATGCTCTCCTTCTCTCCGTTGGCCTTCCGCTACGCGAAAATGGCCCTCAACGAGACGTTGGAAGGGCCGCTCGCGATGGGACTGCGCCTCGAAGGCGTGATGTACGGCCTCCTACGCACCACTGAGGACTTCCGCGAGGGCGTGGACGCCTTCGCGACCAAGCGCAAGCCCCGCTTTCTGGGCCGGTAGAACAGGCGAGAGCCCTCCCGCGACGTTGCGGCACCCGCCACTTAGCACGGGAGGCTCTCGTTTCTTGTCATTGTCGGGTCAGTTCGGGTGCGCGTAGAATGGACCCAGTGGTCCATCACAAGTCCCCCGTGCGCATAAGCAAAGGCGCAAACGGCGTAACTGGAGGCGGAAACGTGAGCGACGTTCGCCGGAACCTTTCGGGGATGGAGATACAGCCCGTGTATCGGCCGAAGGATGTATCAATCGATTACGACCGCGATCTTGGAGATCCCGGTGCGTTCCCGTACACGCGTGGAATCCATCCTGGCATGTACCGCGACCGACTTTGGACAATGCGGCAGTTCGCTGGCTTCGGCACCGCGAAGGAAACGAACGAACGGTTCCACTACCTGTTGCGCCACGGCCAGACGGGTCTTTCCGTCGCGTTTGACATGCCGACCCTCATGGGACTCGACTCCGACGATCCGCGCTCCCTGGGGGAGGTCGGGCGCGAGGGCGTGGCCATCGACACCCTCGCGGATATGGAGCGCCTCTTCGAAGGCATCCCCTTGGGCGATGTCTCGACGTCGATGACGATCAGCGGGCCCTCGATCGTCCAACTCGCCATGCTCCTCGTAGTTGCCGAGCGCCAGGGAGTGCCTTGGGACAAGGTGCGCGGCACACTGCAGGCCGACATCCTCAAGGAGTACATCGCGCAGAAGGAGTGGATCTTCCCACCCAAGCCGTCGATGCGGGTGATCGTCGACATGATGGAGTTCGCCGCCAAGCGGGTGCCGCTTTGGAACACGATCTCCATCTCCGGCTACCACATCCGCGAAGCAGGCTCGACGGCCGTGCAGGAACTCGCGTTCACGCTCGCGGACGGCTTCGCCTTTGTCGAGGCGGGGATGGAGCGAGGCCTCGACGTGGACTCCTTTGCGCCGCGCCTCTCGTTCTTCTTCAACTCGCATTCGAACTTCTTCGAGGAGATCGCGAAGTTCCGGGCCGCGCGTCGCATTTGGGCAAAGCGGTTGCGCTACAAGTATCACGCCAAGGACCCGAGGTCCTGGGTGCTGCGTTTCCACACGCAGACAGCCGGCTGCTCGCTCACGGCGCAGCAGCCGGAGGTGAACATCGTCCGCACGGCCTTCGAGGCGCTCGCTGGGGTGCTCGGCGGGACGCAGTCGCTGCACACCAACTCCATGGACGAGGTGCTCTCGCTACCGACGGAGAAGGCCGCGAAGATCGCGCTGCGCACCCAGCAGGTTATCGCCTACGAGACCGGCGTCGCCGACACAGTCGATCCGCTGGCCGGCTCGTACTACGTGGAGGATCTCACGAACCGCATGGAGGAGGCGGCGGAGGAGTACTTCCGCCAGATCGAGGAGAAGGGAGGTGTCCTGGCGGGTATCGAGGACGGGTTCTTCCAGCGGGAGATCGCGGACGCCGCGTACCGCTACCAGCAGGACGTCGACCGCAAGGAGCGCCTGATCATCGGAGTGAACGCCTTCCAGGAAGACGAGTCGGAAACCATCCCGGTGCTGCACATTGACCCCGAGGTTGAGCGCGTGCAGTTGGAAAGCCTGCGGTCGGTCCGCCAGCGGCGCGACCAGGGCGCGGTGGACCGCGCGCTCGGTGCGATCCGCGAGGCGGCAACTGGAGACCGGAATCTCATGGAGCCGATCATTGACGCCGTTCGCGTCTACGCGACGGAGGGGGAGATCATCGGGGCGATGCGAGCGGTCTTCGGCACCTACCATGAAGTCTCGGTCTTCTGAGGCGGCGAGAGCAAGCAGGACGCCCGGCCGAAGAGGCCGGGCGTTTGTGTTCCAGCGCTGTTCGCACCATCCGCTACCGAAGAGTGTTGGAGAGCGGGCACAAAAACCGCTATCCGTGCATCGGAACCGTTTGGCCATTCTGGCGAACCATGTCGACGTTCTCCCCACGGCTGAAGCGGGGGATTCTTACTCGGTCCTTGCGGGCCGAGCTACACCGCATGTGCGGGGTGTACCACACACCGATGGGGGACGGCATAGCCCCGATTACTGGGCCTGAGCCCAGATACTTGGCGCGGATGTTGTACGCGCCGACAGCGTCTAGATGGCAGTGGAAGCCACAGGGGCAGCGGTACTCCCGCCCCTTCGGCTTGTGCCGCCGACCGCAGGCTGGGCAGGTTTGCGAGGTGTACGCTTCGTCCTGCAAGGCGACCTGCATCCCGCGGCGCTCTGCTTTGTAGGTGAGCATGTGCCGTGTCTGACCATACAGCATCTGGTGGATCTTCTGGTTCACCGTGTGGCCGTACTCCAACCCCTGGCTGCGCGGACCACTGCCGTGCCCTTACACCCACGGCTGCCTTCAGGGAGTTCCAGGCTGGGCGCGGTCCTCCTGCCCCGTAAGATAGCCACGACATCGTTGCGGTACGTGGGGTCCTTGCCCGTTTCCAGTGGTAGGTCGCACGGCTTGGCGTTCAGGGATGCGGTGGTCGGGGCGAGGCTCGCCCGGCAGATCCCTTCGCCCTGCTGCACGCACCGCAGTGTGTTAGGGGTTCGGGGCGCTGGCCTTCCGGATCACGCAGCGGAGCGCCATGGCGGCCGTCCCGCTCGCTGTCTCGAGGGCCCCCTCGACCACGGCGCCGCAGCGGGCGAAGTGTTTCGCGAGGAGGTCCTCCACCTCGACGCGCAGCAGCCAGTCGCTGCTCTGCAGCAGTTCCACGAGTCGACGGGAGACCTGCTCCGCGTCGCAGGCGGCGACCCGCTCAAGGCATAGGGAACACGCCAGAAACGCCACGTGATCATCCGCATCCTGCGTCAGGGGCCAAAGGATGTCCCAAGGTTCCCCGCATGGGCAAAGTTCTCCCCACAGGCGAACCGCGCTGCGACGGCGGCGGCGGCTCATCTCGGTTTCCCGGTCGACCGAGGGCACCGGCGACCTCGCAAGCTGCCAGAGATGCGCGCACGTCTTGTCGCCCAGCCTGCGGAACCCGCTCTCGGCGGCAGCGCGGCAGAAGTCTTCTGCCAGGGCGGCGGTGAGAACCGGCAAGGCTTCTTCCCTGCCAAACTGGGCAAGGGCGTCCACGACGCCAGGAAGCAGCTTGTGGCGCGCCGTCTGCAAGAGGAGAGCGAAGAGTTCATCGTCTGGCCACTCCATCAGGGCGCGCGCCACCGCGCTGGTCACCACATCGATGCCAGCCTGCTCCACGGGGTCGGGTTCTTCCGGCGGATGGGCGAGATAGTCGAGCAGTTCTTCCCGGGCCCCGAGGGTCGTAAGCACCTCGACCGCCTGGCACCGTGGCAGGAAGATCCCACTTGGATCGCGTTCGGAGAGAAAGGCGCGCAGGGGACCGATCGCCGCACGGCCACAGGCGATCAGGTCCTGCACGGCACGGTCTCCTTCGCGCAGGCCCCGCAAGCGATCGATGCCTTGCTCGATGCGCTGCTGCACCTCAGATGGTTCCAGAGCCATCACCTCGAGCCGCAGTTGCGGTGACCTACGAGGCTTCTCCCGTGGACGCCGTTCGTCTGCCATCTAACCTCAGGCTGGCTCTGCGCGCTGTGTCTTGGCAGCGTGATCGCTCCCAAGAGGGCGAGGATCGCCAGGGTAGGCGGTGAGCGCGTAGACGAAGTTGTGGAGTGCGCCATCGACGCTTGGGGGTTGTTGCTTGCGGAGTCTGGGACAAGCGGCCACACCTCCAGCTTGCTCCGCCGAGCAAACGGAAAGCCACTTCCGCTCCGTGGCTCGATCCTGGACGTGGATGCCCAGCATCCGCATGCCGGGAGTCATCAGCCGCAAGGGGCGTAAGTGGACTCCATCACTTCAGAAGATGTTCTCAGGACGCCGGCGCACCTTCCAATGGCATTCTAGGGGGCCCCAGAAGCTAGCGTCAACTTGTGGGCCGGTGGCAACGAGACGGCGGATCCCAACGCCCTCGCGCCCACAGGGCTCGGGAGTGGGGCACGATGGCCAGGGAGAACCGTTGGCAGGTCGAGCCGGCGACGCAGCGTGTCGCGGATCCACCATCGCCAGCGGGGCCACGACGCGCGCGTCCCCGCTCGTGTCGAGGAAGTCGGAGACGATCGGGGAGACCAATGTGGGGGCTTCGTTCGTCTCACGCCGTCGGACCGACACGGCTGAGGAGTGCCGCCGCGGGTGTCTTGTCAGGAGGTGCCTGACGGATGTAAGGTAACACCTGACGGGTATGCGGGAGTGGGGTGCGTTATGAAACCGGTACCAAGCCAGCCTGAGGAAGCCACCTGTTCCTTCTGTCTCAGACCCGCGAACGAGGTCGCGACGCTGGTGCGCGGGCCCGGAGTGTACATTTGCACGGAGTGCGTCCGGACCTGTTCGGAGATCCTCGCGGGTGGAGCTAGCCCGGCGTCCGGCCAAGTTCCCTGGGAACGCCAGTTGAGCGATGAAGAGCTACTCGCCCAGCTGCCGAGACTCGCTGCAGTTGGCGCGCAAGCTGAAGCTGCCATCGGGGAGCTCGTGCGCAAGGGACGCGCCCAGGGCGTTACGTGGACCCGGATCGGCGCCGCCCTCGGCATGACCCGGCAATCGGCCTGGGAGCGTTTCTCGGGCGAGGAATGACGGCTAAGACGCCGACGGCGCCGCCGCCCGTGTCGAGCCCAGGCTGCCACGCGAAGAACGTCCCGATTTCCTCCTAGCCTTCCAATCGAACTCCGTGCGCATCAGGATGCGGCCGTCCGCCCATATCCCCGAATGCAGCCAGGAAACTCAGCTTCGCGCCGGTTCCTACGTCCCTGGGACTTCGCTGCCTCTGGCCTCCCCCGCGCGTCACGGCGGCCAAAGATCGGGTACCTCGTTATGGGCGCCGCAGGCGGTCAGGTTGACGGGCGTTCCGCAGGAATCGTATAAGGAGTCGTATAGGGTAGCCAAGGTAATGGAGATCTACCACCCCGCAAACCGTGAGTCGGGGAAACTGCCGAACTCGGCTGACGACTCCTAGCTGCGCAGACTGTGCGGTATGTGTGGAAGAAGCGTCAGCCAGCCGTTTGCTGGCGGACGGAGCCCCATGGCTGCGCATCCGCGACGGTCGGGTTGGGGGTGGTAGAGAGTGGACTTCGAAAGCATTCTGTTTCCCGGCGCGGCAGCCGAAGCCATCGGCAGGACATCGGAGGCCACGGCCGATTATCTTGCGGATCTTCACCTGAACGAAATTATCGCCGCGGTGCTTAAGGGCCACGAGCCGTACGACCTTACCGCGTTCTTCCGGTTGCCTCTCCGGACGGAGGACGAGGTGGCCTACCGGCACGAGATTCTCCGTGATCTTGAAGACGAGGGATTGCGTGGCCATGTCGAGGCATTCACGACCGCGATGCAGAGGGTACGGGAAGAGATCGCTCTCGCGGGCAAGCTCTATTACCAATACCAGAAGGCGATCTGGTTCCTGGACGCCGTCGTGGACTACTGCCAGGCGGTGCGGGCTCTCGCAAAGGCGCTCTCGGACGGCGCGCCACGCTCGCGCGGGATGATTGCCTTCGGTTCGTATCTGCGGGCATACGCCGGTTCCGGGCAGTTCACGGAATTGGAGGCACGGAGCGGCAGTCTCAAGGATGGCCTGCGCGATGTCGTCTACCGCGTGCAGATCAAGGGCAGCCGTGTCACCGTCCGAGCCTATGAACCCGACCCGGACTACAGCCGGGAGATCGAGGAGACGTTCGCAAGATTCCGGCAGGGCGATGTCAAGGACTATGGCGTCACCTTCCCGAGTTATCCGGAGATGAACCATGTCGAGGCCGAGGTGCTCGAACGGGTGGCCAAACTCTATCCCGATCTCTTCGCTTCGCTGAACGCGTTTGCGGATGGTCGGCAGGACTTCCTGGACGAGCTGCTCATCCGCTTCGATCGCGAAGTGCACTTCTACCTCGCGTACCTTGCGTTCATCCGGCGGCTACAGGGAGCAGGGCTTTCTTTCTGCGTCCCGGAGATGCGCTTGGACAACAAGGCGGTGCTGGCCGAAGAGACCTTCGACCTGGCGCTCGCGCAGAACCTGGTCGAATCAGGCAGCAATGTGGTGACCAACCACTTTCACTTGCAAGACGGTGAACGGATCTTTGTCGTCTCCGGTCCGAATCAGGGCGGGAAGACGACGTTCGCCCGCACCTTCGGACAACTGCACCACTTCGGGCGTCTGGGTCTGCCGGTGCCCGGCCGCAGGGCACATCTCCTGCTCTGCGACGAGATCTTCACGCTCTTCGCCCGCACGGAACAGGTCGAGGACCAGCGCGGCCGCCTGCAGGGTGAACTCATGCGGCTGCGGGCCATCCTGGAGGCTGCGGGCGAGCGCAGCATCCTGATCATGAACGAGACCTTCTCCTCGACCACCCTGGAGGATGCGCGGCTGCTGGGGAGGGCGGCGCTCGAACGCGTGATCCGCAAGGACATGCTCTGTGTCTACGTGACGTTTGTCGATGAGCTCTCGACGCTTGGGGAGGCGACCGTAAGCATGGTGAGCAATGTGGACCCGGATGATCCGACCGTGCGGACGTACGAGATCTTGCGGCGCCCCGCCGATGGACTCGCATACGCCATGGCGGTCGCGCGCAAGCGCGGCGTCACCTACGACATGCTGAAGCGAAGGCTTGCGCGATGAGGCCGCTGCTTATGTATCCGGACCGCGACTTCAATCCGCAGGCGGATCTGCCGCCGCAGGCGGCGGATCTCACGCTGGACATCGGTCTCGGCCTGCTGTTGGACGTGATGGCCGCGGGCGACACGTTCCTGCGCGGGATCGCCGAGCGCGCCTTGTTCTCAAGTCTGCAGGATCCCGGAGAGATCGCCTATCGCCAGGAGATCCTGCAGGACTGCCTCGCGCACCGCGAGACGATCCTCGCGTTCTACCGGGTGGCGGTGGAGGCGCTCGAACAGCAGCGCAAGATCCATGGCATGTATTTCTTCGCGAGATCCCCCGAGCTGATTCTCGCCCGGTCGGTCGAGTTGCTGACCATGCTCGTCGGGATGCTGAGGCGGCTCAGGACGGTCGCGGAGGAGGGCGGGGCTGAATTCCGCTCGCGAGGGTTCACTCGGTTTCTCGCCACCGTGGCCGCGGAGCTCGACGAGGACTACATCCGCTCCGTGGAGGGAAGCCTGCAGGAGCTGCGCCTCGACCGCGGTGTCGTGATGAGCGCGCACCTGGGCGACGGCGGCAAGGGAAAGGGTTATGTCCTCCACCGGCCACAGAACGTGGCGATCCCCCGGCTTGCCAGACTGCTCGGCAGGGGACCGAAGACATACAGCTTCGAGATCGCGGATCGGGACGAGGCGGGCCACCAGGCGCTCCAGGAGTTGCGCGGCAGGGGAATCAATCTCGTGGCCAACGCAGTGGCGCAGTCGGCAGAGCACGTGCTCGGCTTCTTCACGCTGCTGAGGGCGGAACTCGGGTTTTATGTGGGCGCCTTGAACCTGCAGGCCACGCTGGACGCCAAGGGCGAACCGACCTGCTTCCCTTCGGCGCGGGCGATAGGCAGCGGTTGCATGTCTGCCCAGGGGCTCTACGACGTTTGCCTCTCGCTCACCTTGGACAGCCGGGTGGTAGGCAACGACCTCCATGCCGATGGCAAGTCCCTGGTGGTGGTCACAGGCGCGAACCAGGGCGGTAAGTCGACCTTCCTGCGCAGTGTGGCCGTTGCCCAGCTGATGATGCAGTGTGGCATGTTCGTGGGCGCGCAAGCGTTCTCGGCGGATGTGGCCACGCTTGTCCTGACCCACTTCCAGCGGCCGGAGGATGCGGCGATGCAAAGCGGCAGGCTCGACGAGGAACTCCGCCGGATGAGTCGCGTGACGGATCTGGCGCGTGCCGGCGGTCTGCTGCTGTGCAACGAGTCCTTTTCGTCGACGAATGAGCGCGAGGGCTCCGAGATCAGCCGCCAGGTCATCCGTGCGTTCACGGAGGCCAGTGTGCGGGTATTCTTCGTGACCCACTTCTACGACCTGGCGGACGGGCTCTTTCGCGAGGATTCGGACCGCATGCTCTTCCTGCGCGCCGAGCGGGATCCCGACGGCCGGCGCAGCTTCCGTCTGGCGGTCGCGAGCCCGCTGCCGACCAGTTACGGCGCGGACCTGTACCGCGAAGTTTTCAACGACAGCTAGCGCGAAAAGTTTTGTAGGATGTTCGTTGACATGACCATTGACGTCCCGTATCATACGCACAGGCGATGGAGATCCGCCAGGGGGAACCCCGAAACTGCCAGGTGTGGCTAATGACTCCTGTCCATGTCGACAGGGGTATTTCTATGCCCCTGTATAGGGGGGCATTTTTGTAGAGATCATAGCGCAGATCCTCCAGGTTCTGTTTGTGCTTTTGTTCGCACCTCTGCTCAAGGGAATCATGGATAGGGTCAAGGCTCGAGGAATGCGTCGTGTCGGACCACCAATATTGCAGCCATACCGGAACCTTTACAAGTGGTTTCACAAAGAGCCGCTCTGGAACTCCGAGACAACAGCCATCCGCTCGATTGCGCCTACGGTATACTTCTCCGCTCCGCTCATCGTTGCGCTGCTGATTCCTGTGCTGACCACGTTTCCGCTGCCGCTCGCCTTCATGGCCGACATGTTGGGCGGCGGCATGATTCTGGGGGCGGCCGGACTCCTTCTACTGCTCGCTGCGGCGGATACGGCCAGTCCGTTCACCGGGATCGCGGTCAGTCGCGTGCGCTTCATCGGCACGCTCGCGGAGCCCCTGACGCTCGCTGCGCTGTTTACGGCGGCAGGCATCGGCCGCGCGACGATTCCCTATGCGGTCAATCAGGCGCTCGGCGGCCCTGCGCTCTTCACGCCGAGCCACGCTCTCCTGATCGCCGCCTGGATCCTGCTGGTCCTTGCGGAAGCGGGTCGACTGCCGGTCGACAACCCTGATTCCAGTCAGGAACTCTCGTTGATCGATCCGAACCGTACCTTCGAGGCAAGCGGGCCCGATCTCGCCTTCTTCGAGTGGGGCGGTTGGATGAAGTTCGCGGTGCTCGGCATCATTCTGGTCAACGTCCTCACGACGCCCTGGGGCCTCTCCGCCTCGCTGGCGCCATTCGCGCTGGCTCTGGCCATCGTAGCCACGGCCGCCAAGCTCACGGTGCTCGGGCTCCTTGTGGTTCTGGTGGAGTGGTCGTTCGCCAAACTCCGGTTGCTTCGCATTGCGGAGTACCTCACGGTTTCCGTGGCAGTCGCCGCCCTGGCCGCGCTCGCCATCGCCATTTCCTGAGGAGGACGCTAAGTGGCTGCCAGTAGCCTTATGATTCTGAGCCTGATCACCTGGATGAGTATCGTCCTGCTTGCTATCACCCGCCGCAGCCACAGCGCGATTGGGTGGTTCCGCGCCGCCGCGCTCGCCACAGTGGCGGCTGCGGTATCCATCGGGGGCCACGATCCCGCTTGGCTCGTCCTCGCGGCACTCTGGCTGATCGTCAAGGTTTTCGCGGTGCCGTCCCTGCTCGCTCGCCACCTGCCACGCCAGGAGTATGGCGTTGCGACCCGCGGTACCCCGTCCCTCGTGCTCGGTGCCGTCCTGATGCTCTGTCTGTCATGGTGGGCCCTTGGCGCCGTTGGACTGAGCATCGGGGTGCTCGGAACGGCCTTGTGGCTTGCCATGATGAGGCGCGAGGTGTGGCTGCAGGCCCTCCTGCTGGTCGGCGCAGAGCTTGGCGTCAGCCTGCTCACGCTACAGTATCCCACCGTGCCGGGTTTGCCTGAGGTGCTCGCCGTCGTCGAGGTCCTGATGCTCGGTGCCCTTCTGGCTTGGCTTCAGCGTCGCGGTCACGAGGAATTCAACGTATCGCCTACGGCGGACCATCTGACGGACCTGAGGGGGTAAACGTCCACCATGCCCATCATGACGGCCATCGTCCATCAGATTGGCCTCATCGCCATCGCGGTCGCCCTGGCGGTCGGACTGCTCGGCGCCTGGCAGCCTTTCGCGCGCAGCCGCATAGGCGCCGCCTTGCTGGCCATCCTTGCCGTCGTCTTCGTTTGGGCGGCCTACCTTGGCGGCAACTGGAGCGATGTCTACCAGGCACTTGTCGCCGTGCTCGGGGCTGTCGCGCTGTGGAATTCCCCTGCCTACCTGGAGGGTGGGGTGGAGGAGGCCTGGCCCGCACGGTTGCAGTCCACCTACTTCGTCCTGCTCGGCGTCTTTTTGGGGAGCCTCTTTGCGCTCGGCGAGCACTGGTCCCTGCTCGCCCTCTGGGTCGCCGTCGAGGCGACGACGCTCAGTTCCGTAACCCTCATTGGGCTCAAGAGCGGCACCCATCCCTTCGAGGCCGCTTGGAAGTACCTCATGCTGGCCGGCATGGGCGGGCTCATCGCCCTCGCCGGCGTCATCCTGATCGGCGGCGGCTCAGCCGCCGGCGTGGCCGCAGGCGCCATCATGCTGGTGGTCGGGTTTGGCGCCAAGGCCGGACTCGTTCCGCTGCACACCTGGCTTCCGGATGCGCACGCGCAGGCTCCGGCGCCCATCTCGGCCCTGCTGTCCGGCGCGGAGCTCGCCGGCATCCTCTGGGTCCTGCACGGCGGGCTACAGACGGCGCAGGGTCTCTTGCACGGCGCCACCTGGCCGACCGACCTCCTGATCGCCCTGGGCCTTCTCTCCCTGGTCGTCGGCGTCGGCGGGATGGCAGGGCAGCGCAACCTCAAGCGCTTTCTTGCCTATTCCTCCGTCGAACACATGGGCGTCATCGCCCTGGGCATGGGCTTCGGCGGCATCGGGCTCATAGGCGCCCTGTTGCACGTGATCACCCACGGTCTCGCAAAGAGCCAATGCTTCTTCGTCAGTGGCCAGATCCAGACGAGATACGGCACCGTGGATGGCGACAAAATCGGCAGGGTCCACGAAGGCATGCCCTGGAGTAGCGGCGGCCTCCTCCTGGGGCTTGCGGCACTGGCGGGCGTTCCGCCGCTCGGCCCGTTCTTCAGCGAGTGGCTCGTCGCGGTGGGCGGACTCGCGCACCAGGGCACGGTCCTGCCTGCGATCGCCATGCTGTTCCTGCTCGCTATCGGCTTTATCGCCATCGCGTACAGGGCGCCGCGCCTCTGGTACCGTCCGATGCAAGGCGTACGCGTCATGCGCGAAGGTGCGCTCGAAGCCGCACCGACGGTGGTACTCTCCGTTCTACTCGTCCTGTCCGGCTTCGCGGTTCCATGGATGCTGCACTGGCCGCTGCCGCGCTAAGGGGGAGTAGAGACATGCAGAAGACGCAAGAAGCTGCGGACGTCTCACTGATCGCGGCCTGCGAGCAAGCCGCTCAGGAGGGCAACAGGGTCCTGGACGTCTTTCCGGCGGAGGACGCGGTGCGCGTCGCCGTCTGGGAGAAGGTTGCCGGGGCCATCACCGAGGTCGACGTCGGAGCGGGGCCGCATCCCAGGCCCAGCCGACATGGATTCCCGAGCCTACGTTTCGCCGAGGAGCAGGACTTCCTTCCCGGCACGTTCGAGGCAGCGGCTGCCGACCTGGAGGTCATCGGCCACGGCATGCACGTCATGCCACTCGGGCCGGTGCGGGCCGATGTCGCGGAGGCGCTGCGCTACGAACTCGACGCACTGGGCGACGAGATCCACGGCCTGACGCTGCGGCGTGGTTACAAGCACCGAGGCGTCGCAGATCGGATGCGTGGCCTAGACGCGGCCCAGGCCCTCGAGGTGGCCGAGCGGGTCACCGGCACATCGACTGTCGCGCATGCGCTTGCCTTCAGCCTGGCGGTGGAGGACGCCCTCGGCGTCGCGGCCGACCAAGAGCTATCCGTTATGAGGAGTGCCTTGGCGGAGCTCGAGCGTCTGCATAGCCATCTCGGGGACCTCGCGGCGCTCGCCGCGTCGACCGGTACGGTGGTCGCGGCCGCCGACCTCTACCGCCTGCGCGAGGCCGTTCTGCGCCTCGGTGCGCGCTGGACGGGACATCGCTACCTACGCGGCGCAATCGCGCCGGGAGGCTGGCGCCGTGGTCTCGCCGACATCCGCGGCGAGCTGCCGGCGGTGCTCGAAAACGTCGAAGCCCAGTTCATCGCCGTACGTCGCGCGCTCGACCACACGAACTCCTTCCTCGACCGCTTGCACGGAGCCGGCCGCATCCCGGCTGGTCCGCTCGATCTGGTCGGCGTAGTCGGGCGCTCGGCCGGCGTCCGCGAGGACGTGCGCTGGGACCGGCCGTACGCCGCGTATCCCGAACTCTGCCACCGGCGCCACATGCCGGGCTACGCCGCAGGCGACGCCTTCGGACGCTACTATGTGCGCTGCGAAGAGGTTCTGCAGTCGATCGCAATGCTGAGGCGGGCAGGCGGGACGGGTTGCGAGTTTACGTCCATGCCCGTGCTGAGCGAGGACGGGATCGGACATGGTCTCGTCGAGTCCCCGCGCGGCCGTCTGTTCTACAGGGTGGAGCTACGGAGCGGACAGGTCCTGTCGTGCCGCATCCGGACGGCGTCGAGCATCAACTGGGTGGCGGTGCCGCTCGCCGTGCCCAACCACAACATCCTTCAGGACTTCCCGATCATCGATGCGTCGTTCAACCTCTCCGTCGCGTCGCTCGACCTATAGGAGGGACTCGCCCATGTTCTACCCGCGCTGGATCGTGAACCTGGCCAAGGGTCCCGCTGTGCTGCGCCGCAAGGTGGCGTCGCGAGGCAAGGCGGCGTCACCCACGGCGAGGCTCTTCGCCCGCTCGCTCGCCATCCGACATCTCGACGCCGGCTCCTGCAACGGCTGCGAGTCCGAGCTCAGCCTGCTTGGCAGCCCCGTCTACGACCTCTCGCGCTTCGGCTTCTCGTTCACGCCATCGCCGCGCCACGCCGACCTGCTTCTCATCACCGGCGTTGTCACGGACGCGATGGTGCCACTGATCCGCGCCACCTACGAGGCGATGCCGGACCCCAAGCTCGTGGTCGCGGCAGGTGCCTGCGCGATCGACGGCTGCGTGTTCCGGGGCGCGCCAGGGGTGGTGGGCAATCTCCAGGACATCGTGCCGGTCGACCGGTGGATTCCTGGCTGTCCTCCCTCGCCGGACGCGCTGCTCGACGGGCTTCTCGCTTTGGTCGGACGTGCTGCGGATCCGGCAGGTGAGGCCTCGTGACAGCGCTCTTCCTGCTGGCGCTCGCCGTCGCGGCGGCGGCAAGTGTCAGCGCCTGGAGCGGACGGCGTACGGTCGTGGCGGTCCTGGCGTTTGGCACGCTCGCGGCGCTTCTCGTCGAGATGGTCCTTGGGCTCTTCGGCGTGGATGGGGGTGCCCTCACGCTGCCCACGGTGGCGGGAACCCTGTCGTATACCGTCACGCCCTGGGCCGGCTGGTGGGGCGCCATCGCGGAGGCGCTCCTGCTCGTGACCGGGACGGTGTTCTGGGCAAAGGAGTTCGGCAAGGGCCAGTGGCTCTCGCTCGCATGGCTCGGGGTCGCAGTGTCGGCGTTCCTTCAGGCCTTGTCGCCTCTCGGGATGGTGGTGGCTTGGGGCGTGCTCGCGCTTGCGGTCTACGGCATGGTGGTGGCGCAGGCCAACAGCCGTCGGGCGGCGACCTCCGGGTGGGCGATGCTCGTCATGAGCGAGGCAGGCGCCGCGGCCCTGCTTCTAGGCGCCATCCTTCTGACCGCCGGACTAGGGTCCCATGCGCCGGGTGTCACTGCGTTCATCGCGGTGCTCGGCATCCTGGGGCTCGGTTCGAAGGCCGGCCTCTTCCCGTTCCAGATCTGGCTGCCGCTGGCGGAGCCGGAGGCGCCGGGAGCGGCGGCCGCCGCGCTTTCGGGCGTCACCACGACGGTCGCGATGGTGGGTCTCATGCGCTGGCTGAGCTGGGCACCGCCCACGACGCCGATCGCCTGGGCCATGGTGGTGCTCGGTCTTGCCGGCGCCGTGCTCGGCGTCATCCACGCCATCGTGGACAACGACCACAAGCGGGTGCTCGCGTATTCGACCGTGGAATGGATCGGGCTTGCCTTCACAAGCCTTGGGCTCTCCTACGTGCTCAGGAGCGCAGGGCTCGGAGCGGCCGCGAACCTTGCCCTGAGCGGCACCTATACGCTGCTGCTGATGCATATGGGCGCCAAGTTCGCGGCCTTCCTGGCATCGGGATGGATCGAGCGAACGACGGGCACCAGGGAGATGAACCGCCTCGGGGGGCTCTGGCGTACCGCACCCTTGGCCGGGGGATTGACCCTGCTCGCGGCGGTCGCCCTTATGGCCATCCCGCCCACCGGTGGCTACCTCGCGGAATGGATGGCTGCCGAGAGCGTCTTCATGGGCGCGGCGAGCAGCCTGAGACCGGCACTCCTGGCGGTGGCGGTGGTCGTGGCCCTCGTCACCGCGGGTGGCGCGACCGCGATCCTGCGCTGGTTTGCGTCGGTCTTCCTCGGGCCACGGCGCACGGTGGCCCTGGCTCGCCCTCGCAAGGGGGAGACGCTCGGCCTGGCCTTCGGCGCCGCTCTGGCATGGGTGGCGGGAGTCGGCGCCACCTGGATCGTGCCCTGGGTCGCCGCGGTCGCGCCGCGTGGCATCCGGAACCTCGGTCTCGTGGCGCCCACCTTCACGCATCCGGGGACGACCGCCCTGCTCAATTCCCTCGGCGGCCGGGTGTTCACTGGTCTCCCGGGCACCGCGGGTGTCGTCCTGTTCCCTGCCGGCGGGTTCACGGCGACATCGCCCTGGGACCTCCTCTGGTTCGGCGGCGGCATCGTCGTGCTGGTCGCGGTGCTGCGCGGGCTGTGGCTGCGGCGGTTCCAGCGCCGCCCGCAGCCGCCCGCCCCGTGGAACGGCGGCGAGCCGTATCGCGCCGCCTACGGCTGGACGGCCGACGGCACGGCCCTACCGCTGCGCCTCGCGTTCGCCCCGGCGATCCGGCACAGGAGCGTAAGGAGGACGGTTGGGGAGGCGAGCGTGGAGGTCGAGATCGACGCCGTGGACCGGTTGCTCGTCAACCTGTTCCACCCGTTGCTACAAGCCGCGCGGCGGGCCGTCGGGCTCGTCCAGAGCCTGCAGACAGGGCACCTCAGCCACTATCTCGGCTACATCACGCTCGTGCTGATGGGAGGCCTCGTCGCTCTGAAGCTGGCCGGTATCCTGTAATCCCGCAATTCCAGGCGTCGAGGCGTGGGGTGGTGAGGTGTAGGCCGCCTTCCCCTCCCGCCGTAGCGCCCCGCAGAGCCAGGGGAACTCCACGAGGAGTTCCCCTGGCTCTGCTTGGTGTCCTTGCGCGTCTCCGACGATCTGGCATAGAGCAGCGCCGGCGCCAGGAGATGGCTTGCGGCGATGGGCTGCTTCGCCGGCAGTAGCGCGCGCACATCGAGCCCCTCGGCGAGCGCCTCGATGGGAGCGTGATGCGGAGCGGGCCGCGCTGGAAGGGATCGTAGCCCGCGGCGGCGATGTAGACGCCTTCCGCCGCCGGTCTCAGGATGCGTAGGCGGGGTGCGGCCGCGACATGCTCTCGGTGAACCTGCCTTCCAGCGTCAGATACAGGGTGCCGCCAGCCCGGAGGAGATCTGAGAGGGCCTTCAAATGCTCCTCGACGCGCGGCCACAGACTGGCCCTGCGGTCCGACCGGTACGGTGCGCGCAGGGCCGAGAACGGCAGCGGCGTTCGCCGTGCCGAGCCGAGCCGAGATCTCGGTCTACTGGGTCGCCGTCTCCTTGCAAGGCTCGGCACTCCTGATGATCGTCATCCCGGCGACCCTGGACCGGCTCGCTTATGGCGTTCGCCTTCTCGTCTGGTAGCCGGGGAGGCATGCGCCTTGTGTTGTGATGTGGGCGGGCAGGATCGATGATGTGTCCACCTTGTGGCAGACAAAACCATCCGGCTGGACCAAGTCCGATGGGACGCAAGTGGCACATAGGATTGCCCGGGGACGGATGGATCGCTGGAGGAAGGTGCACACGTGAAACTGGGCATCCTTCGCGCGTTCTGGACTTCGCTCGCAGGTGCAGTCGTGACGCTGGCCATCGTCGGAGGCAGCGTCTGGGGCTTTCTTCTCGTCGTCGTCATCATGCTTGGAGCGTTCATGCTCTGGCCCCGCTACCAGCGAGCCAACCGCGCGGAACTCGCCGACATGGTGATGGGAGCGATGGTCGGCGGAACAGCCGGCGCGCTTGTCGGCGCCTCGCTTGGCCTGATCGTGTTCGTGCACGGCGTGGGTGTCGCGGAAACCATACTGGTCATGACCTACACCATGGCGGGCATGGTCGGTGGGACCTTGACCGGGCTGCCTCACTGGCTCACGCGCTGGGAACTCGGCGGGCGGGTCCGCCCGAACCGCGGCATCCATTGGACCTGGAACGTACAGCAGCCGCAGGGCGCAGGCCCTGCGGCTGCTGATTTGCCGGTCGTTCGCCCTGCCGCAGGCGTGCCAGCGCTCGACGCGCAGCAGTCAGCGTGCCTAAGCCCGGGACGAAGACGCCGGCCATGCGCCTGCGCATAGGCACGAGCAGTCGGCTCACACCGACGTGGAAACCAGCGAACAGTGCGCGGTCCGTCTGGTGTCCCCGGTTCCTGTCTACCACGTTCGCCTTGCCGCCGATGCGGGCGACGGTCCGTTCCAGTTGGGCATGCCCGCGTCCGTAGCATGATGGAACCGGAACGCGAAGCGTCGGTTCCATGGACTTAGGGCCGGACCTTGAAGACGCCCTGCATGCCACCCTGCGCATGGCCGGGTACGGTGCATTCGTAGACATAGGTTCCCGTGGAGGCCGCTACGAAGGTGGCGCTGGTCACTGGCGGCGCTGCGCCAGCGGTGAGATCCAGCATGGCGCTCTTTGCGCCCTTGAAGGCGGGAGCGGCGCCGACGGCCGAGGCGACGGCGAAGTCGTGCGGGGCGTCTCCGTTGTTGACGACATCCACGGTGACCCGCGCGCCGCGCGGCACCACGACCTCGGGGTTGATCAGGCCGGCGATCTCGAAGCTGAGCTCAGGACCGCCGCGCGGCCCAGCCACGGCCGAAAGGCGTACGTTGGCCCCCGTGAAGGTGATGACCCGGTTCTTGCGGTCGACCGTCGCTCCGGCGGGAATCTGTGTCGCGGCACCCGTTCCTGTGCTCGGCGACAGGTCCCGAGAGCCCGACGGCGAAGGCGGCGATCCGCTCTCGAAGTAGTCGCCCATCATGCCGTAGCCGCCGCCGATCATGTCGGACGGGGACGTGCCGCTTCCAGGCGCGGTTGGTCCTGCGGCGCTGCCCATCATCCCCCATCCGCCCAACGGAGTGGCGCTGCGCTGGGTGTTGCCGAGGACGTTCGACATCATGCGGTACGGACGAAGGCCAGCGGCCCGGCTTCCGACGCCCGATCCGAAGAGAAGTCCCGCGACACCGACGGCGATGGTGCCGACGGCGAGTGTCCCTTTGCCGCGACGCATCCTGCTTCGCCCCCTCTCTACTTCGAGGTGAGGTCGCGGCGCATCTCCTCGAACTGCTCGCGGCTCAGCTCGCCGCGGGCGTAACGCTCGCGCAGGATGTCGAGAGCGTTATCGCCGTATTGGCCGCGGTGTGAAGGCTGATGCCACCAACTGCGCAGGGCCAGCACGATGCCGCCGATGACGAGCACCCAGAAGACAAGCATCAGGAGAGGGCCGAACCACCCTCCCGGACCGCCGCCCCAATATCCCCACATCATCGCTGCAGTCCCACCTTTCTTGCACCATGGTGGGCTTCGACGATGCGAAGAACGTATCGGGCATCCGCAAGGCGCTCGCACGAGTGCGTCAAGAATTCGTCAAGGTCAGGCCCTCGGCAGGATCACCCTGGCCTCGGTGCCAAGCCCCGGCCCCGGGCTCGACAGCGAGAGGCTTCCGTCCATGGCCTCCGCGAGGCGTCTCGCGATCGCAAGACCAAGGCCCATGCCGGGCCGGCTGCCATGGCCGGCGGACTGGCCCTCGCCGCGGAAGAACGGCTCCGTGACGTGCGGCAGGTCTTCAGGCCGGATGCCGTTGCCCTCGTCCCGCACCTGGAACTCGACCCGCTGGCCTGCGGCCCTCGCGGACATGGTCACCGACCGGCCCCTGGGCGTGTGGCGAGCGCTGTTGAGGAGAAGGTTCTCCAGAACCTCCCCGAGTCGGACGGGGTCGGCAAGGACGTCGAGGTCGCCAGGGACATCGTCCAGGGTGAGCGACACGCCCGACTCGGTGAACGCGTGGCGGGCCGTCTCGGCGGCGGCCAGCACGACGTCCCGCGCGGCGATCCGCCGGACCTCCAGGTCGGCGTAGGCGTTGCCCTCGGCCCGCGACAGGGCGCTCAGATCGGCGGCCATGCGTTCAAGGCGTCCGACGGCGCGGTCCATGCGCACGAGCACCTCGTCGGACCAGGGCATCACGCCGTCGCGCAGCGCGTCGCAGTAGCCGCGCAGCGCGGTCACCGGCGTGCGCAGTTCGTGGCTGACGCTCGCCGTCGCCAGGGTGCGGGCGCGCCTCGAGTCCTCGAGTGACGCCGCGAGCAGGTTGATGTTGTGCGCGAGTTCCGAAAACTCGCGCGCGCCCGACTCAAAGACCCGCTGGTCGTACTGTCCGGCGGCGAGGCGGCCGGTGGCGGCGACGATGCGGTCCATGGCCTGAGCGATGGTGGAACTCAGGAACAGCGAGAGGGCGAGCCCGACCAGGAGGACGACCGCCAGGGAGATCAGGACATGCCAAAGCACGGCGGACGAGACGGCGGACGCCAGGACGGCGTCCATCTCCGCCGCCGTGCTGCCCGCGGGCGGATGCATGATCTCCTGCATCAGGCGGTCGTAGCGGATGGCAGGCGTGAGGAAGAGGGCCAGCACACCCGTGAGCGCCGCCGCCAGGCTGGCGGCCAGGTACGAGAGCAGGAGGCGTGTGCCGAGGCGCTGCGGATCCATGAGCGGCTTCACGGTCGTGGGCCTTCCAGGCGGTAGCCGACGCCGCGCACGTTCTCGATCTGCAGGTCGTCCCCGAACTTGCGGCGCAGGGACGCCAGGTGGACGTCCACCACGTGATCCGAGACGTACTCGCTCTGCCACAAGGCCTCGATGATCGCGGCCCGCGACAGTACGTGGCGCGGATGGCGCAGGAACATCTGCAGGAGGTCATACTCGCGGGGCGTGAGTTGCAGCTCCAAGTCACCTACCAGCACGCGGTGCTCGACGGTGTTCATCGCGATGCGGCCCCAGTGCAGGGTGTCGTCGGCAGGCTCGTCGGCGGGGTTGCGGCGGCGGAGCCCCAGCCGGCCGACGCGCAGGCAGATCTCGCGCGGGGAGAACGGCTTCACGACGTAATCGTCGGCGCCGAGGCCGAGGCCGAGGAGCCGGTCGGCCTCCTCGCCCCGCGCCGTGAGGAGGAGGATCGGGAGGTCCCTTTGCGGTCCGGATCGCACCCGGCGCAGCACCTCGAAGCCGTCGAGGTCCGGCAGGGTGAGGTCGAGGACGGCGACGTCGACGCCCGTCCCGGCGACGGCCGCGAGTGCCTGGGCGCCGCTGCGCGCGAAGACGACCTCGTGGCCGTCCTGCTGCAGATAGCGGCCGAGGATCTGCTGCACGTCCTCGTCATCATCTACCAGCAGCACGCGCATGTTGCACCATACCTCCCATCATCCGGTTCGCCGCCACACTAGCGCATGAGCGGGACCAGGGCAAGGGCGGGGGACGATCCGGCCACGGGCCATTGGAGTGTCCAAGGTGGGGCGTCGTGCATTCCCGGCCGCGAACAGGCCATGGAGAAGGCGCGGCACAAACGGCGGAGGCCCGGCGCTGGCCAGGCCTCCTGTGCATGGTCGTGTCACACGGCACTCAGAAGTCCTCTTCCTCGCGATAGGGCAGCCCGTCCGCCGCGGGTGGCGTCGTGCGGCCGATGATGCCGGCCACCGCCACGACGGTGAGCAGGTACGGCAGCATCAGCACGAGGTTGTGCGAGATCGCCGTGCCCTGCAGCTGGATGCTGAGGGCGGTGGCGAAGCCGAAGAGCAGCGCCGCGAGCGTGGCGCCGCCAGGCCGCCAGTTGCCGAAGATCAGCGCCGCGAGGGCGATGTAGCCGCGACCGTCCGACATGTCGGCCGTGAAGCTGTTGAGGACGCCGATCGAGAGGTAGGCGCCCGCGACGCCGGCGAGCACGCCTGAGATGAGTACGCCGGAGAGCTTGAGCCCGCGCACCGAAAGGCCGGCGCTGCGGGCGATGTGCGGGTTCTCCCCGACCGACCGCAGCCTGAGCCCCCACGGCGTGCGGAACAGGATGTACCAGCTCACGAGCAGCACCGGGATCAGGAGGTAGGCGAGGACACTCTGTTCGGCGAGCGCCGGGCCGATCACGGGGATGCCGCTCAGCCAGGGGAAGTGCCAGGTCGGGAGGGACGGCGTGTTGATCGGCGTGCCGTTGTAGCCGTACAGGGTGACGAGGAGATACCCCGTCAGCCCCAGGGCCAGCAGGTCCACCGCCATGCCGACCACCACGTGGTCGGCGACCAGCGGCACGGCCGCCCAGTAGAGCAGGACGGCCATAAGCACCGACGACACGATGCCGCCGAGCAGCCCCAGCCACGGGTTCATCGTCGAGTGGGCGAAAACGACGGCGAAGAAGGCGGACGTCAGCATCATGCCTTCGATCGCGATGTTGACCGTGCCGCCGCGCTCGGAGAACATGCCACCGAGCGCCCCGTAGGCGATCGGAACACTCATCGCGACGGTCAGGACCCAGAGTTCCGGATTTGCGAGGATCGCCATCTAGCCCACCTCCTTGGCTTCCAGCGTGGGCTTGACGGGCTTGGGCCCTTGCAGGCGCTGCAGCCACTTCCCGCGGATGGCGGCGTCGAGGAGGCGGTCGGCGGCGACGAAGAACACGATCAGTCCCTGGATGACAAAGGAGAGCTCCACAGGGATGCCGGCCGTGATCTGCATGGCCTGGGCGCCGCTGTAGAGCGCCGCGAACAGCATGGCCGACGGCACGACCGCCCAGGGATTGTTTCGCGCCAGGAGGGCGACGACGATCGCCGTGAACCCGAACTGGTCGCTGAAGCCGTCGAACAGCTGATGCGTCACTCCGACCATCTGCAGTCCGCCGGCGAGACCGGCAAAGGCCCCCGAGATGCTGAGACCGAGGATGGTCAGCACCGGTACGGAGAGTCCCGCGACGCGAGCCGCCTTGGCGTTCTTGCCGAGGATCTGGATGCCGAGGCCGAGTCGCGTGCGATAGAGGAGCCACGCCCCGAAGACGATCACCGCGAGCGCGATGAAGATCGCGGCCGAGAGCTGCGTCGTCGGGATGATCGGCTGGAGCGACGCCGAGTTCGCGAAGGGGTAGGACTGCGGGATGGAGCCCGGCTGCGACAGGGGGCCGCTCTCCACGAGATAGTGGCCGAACTCGATCGCAGCGTAGCTCAGCATCATGGTCGTGATGACCTCATGCGCCCCGCGGTAGGCCTTGAGGACGCCCGGCACCGCGGCCACGGCCGCGCCCGCCACCGTGCCCGCGAGGAGCGCGAAGCCGACGTGGATGACGAGAGGCAGCGACGCGAAGTGGACGCCGATGACGGTGGCCGCGAACGCGCCGACCCAGTACTGGCCCTCGGCGCCGATATTGAAGAGCCCGGACTGGAAGCAGAACGCCAGCCCTACCCCCATGACTGCGAGCGGGATGAAGTCGACGAGGGTGCTGCCGAAGTTCGGCATGTTGCCGAAGGCTCCCGTGACGAGGGAGCTGAACACGATCAGGGGCGAGTAGTGGGTCAGCATCATGATGACCGAGCTGACGACGAGGGCGAGCACGACGGAGACCAGGGGGCGCAGGACGCCTTCAATGGAAGATCTCGTTCTCACTGGCCGGACACCGCCTTTGCCTCGAACCCCTGACCGGCCATCATCAGGCCGATCCCGTCTCGGGTCGCGTCGGCGGCCGGCACGGGGTCGCTCAGGCGGCCGCGGAACAGGACCGCGACCTGGTCGGAAAGCGTCAGGATTTCGTCGAGTTCGAGCGAGATCAGCACGATGGCCGCTCCCTGCCGGCGCAGTTCGAGCAATTGGCGGTGGACGAACTCGACCGCCCCGACGTCGAGCCCGCGGGTCGGCTGGGAGACCACCAGGACGTCGGGCCGCCGCAGGATCTCGCGCGCCAGGATCAGCTTCTGCTGGTTGCCGCCCGAAAGCTGGCGGGCGAACACATCGATCGACGCCGGACGGATGTCGAACTTCTCCACGGCCTGGAGCGCCGCCTTGCGGGCAGCCGGCCGGTCGATGCCGACCCCTCGCCGGTAGGGAGAACTGGCATAGTCGCGCAGGATGAAGTTCTGCCAGAGCGGAAAATCGAGGACGAGGCCGTCCGTCTGGCGATCGGCCGGGACGTAGCCGAGACCGTGACTTGTGCGCTCCCGCACGGGCAGGTCGGCGATGTCCTTGCCTGCCAGGTGGATCGAGCCGTGCCTTGTGGGCACGAGGCCGACCAACGCCTCCGCCAGCTCGAGCTGGCCATTGCCGTCGACGCCGGCGATGCCGAGGATCTCGCCACGCCGCACCGTGAGGCTGATTGGCCCGACGGTCGGGCGGTGGCGTGTCGCCGCGACCTCCAGCCGCTCCACCTCGAGGGCGGCGGGTCCCGGTTCCACCGCTTCGCGCTCGACGCGCAAAACGACTGCCCGCCCGACCATCAGCTCGGCGAGCTTTTGCGGCGTCGCGTCGTCCGCGGGCAGTTCTCCTGTGACCTTACCCTGCCGGATCACGACGATGCGGTCGGCGACCTCCATGACCTCGTCCAGCTTGTGGCTGATGAAGACGACGGGGAATCCGTCCCGGGCGAAATGCTTGATGGATGCGAAAAGCTCCTCGGTCTCCTGCGGTGTCAGGAGGGCCGTCGGCTCGTCCAGGATGAGCACCTGGGCGCCCCGGTAGAACGCCTTCAGGATCTCCACCCGCTGGCGCTGCCCGACCGTGAGGGCGTGGACGGGGGACTCGGGATCCACCGCGAGACCGTAGCGCTGGGAGAGTTCCCGGATCGTCCGGACCGCGGTGCGGCGATCCACGGCGCCCAAGCGCGTGCGTGGCTCCCGCCCGAGGACGATGTTTTCCCAGACGGTGAGGCGCGGTACGAGCATGAAATGCTGATGGATCATGCCGACGCCCGCCTGGATCGCCAGGTCCGGGCGCCCATGCGGGATCGGTCGCCCGTCGACCAGGACATCGCCCGCATCCGGCGTCAGCAGTCCCGCGATGACCTTCATCAGCGTCGACTTGCCCGCGCCGTTCTCACCCAGGATGGCCAGCACCTTGCCGCCCGGAACATCGAGCGTGATGTCGTCGTTGGCGACCAGCTGGCCGAACCGCTTCGTGATGTGCTGCACAGAAAGCTGCGGCATGTCTCGGCTCCCCTTGCGTGCTTGGAGCGAGCTGGGGGAGGCGGCCCGAGGCCACCTCCCCCATGCGGATGGAGACTTAGTTCTTGGGAATCGTCGTCGGTGGCTTGAGCTTGCCGGCCATGATCTTCGCCTTGGCCAGGTTGACCTGCTTCAGGATGGACGCCGGGATGCCCTTGATCGGCGGGGCCATGCCCACGCCGCCGCCGCTCAGGTTGAAGTAGATGGTGCCGGCGCGGAAGCGGTTGTGGAAGGCCGCGTTGATCACGTCGAAGGTGGCGACGTTGACTCCCTTGAGGGCGCTCGTGATCACGGTTCCGGGCGCGAGGTAACCCTGGTTGGCGTCCACGCCGATCGCGTAGACGTGCGCCTGCTTCGCCGCGGTGATGACGCCGAGGCCCGTGCCGCCGGCCACCTGGAAGATGATATCGGCGTGCTTGGCAATCTCGGCCTGGGCGTAGCTCTGGCCGTTGTTCGGGTTGTTGAAGTCGTTGGTGTAGCTCAGGAGGATGTGGGCGGACGGGTCGACCGCGTGCACGCCGGCGTAGAAACCGGCGATGTAGGTGGTGACCGGCGGGATGGCCTGGCCGCCGACGACGCCGAGGGTGTTGTACTTGTTGATGTGCGGCAGGGCGTGCTGCTTCTGCACGAGGCCCGCCAGCATGCCGACCAGGTAGCCGCACTGCTGGGTGTTGAACAGGGCGGAGGCGATGTTCTTGCCCGGCACGGAGTCGTCGATGATGAGGAACTTCGTCTTCGGGTACTGCTTCGCGACCTGCTGCACCGCCTGCTGCATCAGGAAGCCGACGGCGATGACGACGTTGTAGCCCTCACGCGCGTAGGTGGAGAGGTTCGGTACGTAGTCGTTCTGGCTCTGGGATTGCACGACGGATACGGTAACGCCGAGCTTCTGGTGAGCTTCTTCGAGCCCGACATAGGACAGGTGGTTGAAGCCGTGGTCGTTGAGGCCACCGGTGTCGGTCACCAGTCCCACCTTGAAGCTGCTTGCGCTGGCTGCGGATGCTACCGGACCGCCGAGAAAGGCGGTCGCAAGCGAAAGCGAAGAGAGTAGCGCGATACCAGCCAGGAACCGTGGGCCGCAGAAATTGCGGAGGCGACCCATGCACGAACCTCCTTTGGTCATCTGTGTCATCTCCGGCAGCAGTTTGGCGGAAGCTGTCGCAAGATGATCGCTCGCATCATTCGCGATGCCCTGCCTAGCACCTGCCGGTGTGGCCCATTCTTTCCGCTCACCTAGGAGACGCTCATGAAGTTCCTGGCCAAATACCCAAACTGGAGACCCTATGCCGCGAAAAAAGCCAGCCGGGCGACGTCGCCGCCCGGCCATGCTGCGGAGCCCCCGGCCCCTTCAGGCGGATCCGGCCGGATGGGAGAAGTACTGGCGCAAGGTGGCCTCCGCCGGCTTGCCCCGGGGCGTGTAGCCGTTGTCGCGGGTGCCGCCCTGCCAGTTCGGGTTGGACGGATTCGCCCACCAGAACCAGAAGAGCCCGCGCAGCCAAGGCTCCTGCGCGATCGTGGACAGCGTCGCCTCGTAGAGGTGCTGCTGCAGGGCGAGGTTCACCGGCTGGCGGGGGAACCAGGAGCCCGGCTGGGCCGCCGCTCCGTCCTCGGAGGGGTAGCCGAGTTCCGTGATGATGAAGCCCTTGCGGTCGAGGCCGGTGGACTTGCGCCAGGCCTCGATCTCGGCCGCGTACCGTCGCCAGCTCGCCGCGAGCGTCGCGGCGGACGGATTCGGCCGCTCGGACAGGGGAAAGTAGGCGTCGATGCCGACGTCGTCGAGGGCCTGCCAGAACGTCACCTGCTGGTAGTGCGGGTAGTCGGCGCCGTAGACGATGGGGCCATGGTAGTACCTGCGGGCGACGGCGATCGCCTGCAGCCAGTACGGGCGGTAGGCCGGGACCGCGTCCAGGCTGTCGAACTCGTCGCCGATCGCGAAGAGGTCGGCCCGCGTCTGCTGCGCGAGGCTGGCGTAATGGGCCAGATAGGCGTCGAAGCTCTTGAACCATCTCGCCGGCGAGGTCGGAGCGAACTTGGCCTGCCAGCCGTTGCCCTGCAGCGAGTTCACGAAGGGATTCAGGAAGACGCGCATGCCCTGGCGATGCGCCAGGGCCACAAGGGACCGCACGCTCGCGTCGCTCGGGGTGAAGCGGGAACTCGGCCGGATCGTCACGGACTGGTTCGTGTCCTGGAACCACGCGACCTGGATGGCGAGCCACGTGATGCCGTCCCGCTTCATGCGTGGGAGTTCCCGGGTGACCTGCGGCGACGTGAGGACGTTCGGTTTGTAGCCCGCTTCGGTCATGCCTCGCATCATGGCGGACATCGGCGGCAGGGGAGGATCCGGGTCGGCCGCCTGCAGGCCCACACCGCCGCACGCGGGCAGCGTCAAGGCCAGCAGCGCGAGCAAGAGCCGCCCGCGACGCCCGTTCGCTTGCATGCCACCACCTCCCGATTTCGGGAGTATGGTGCCCGAGCGGGCCGTTTTGGGTCGCCGCGTTACGCCGGTTGGGTCAAGGGGTCGGCGGGTTGATCGCCTCGCCGAAGCCGCCCTGCCAGAGGAGGCCGCTCTCGAGCGCCGCGACCGCGTAGACCGCCCCGCCCGGTCCCTTGATGTAGCCGCTCTCGAGCGCCGTGCCGGGCGCCGACACCTGCCAGAGGCCGCCTGTGCCGAGCGCCGTGCGCAGGGAGAGGTCGCGCGGGCTGTGCCAGATGCCGCGGAGCAGCTCCACGGCGCTCGCGGGCGTCATGTAGTCGTCGAAGGAACTGCCGGTGGGGTCGGGGATCATGTCCGGCGCCCCGAGAACCTGGCGTATGGCTCCGCTGGCGTTGCCGCCGAGCAGCAGGTCGAGCTGCGCCGCGTCGAGCGTCGACGAGCTCGTCAGGAGAGGGCTCGCGAGCGACGCGAGAGCGGGCGCGGGGAGCGAGGCGATGGGCCGGGCGGCGCCGGGGCTGTCGGTCGGGCGGATACCGCCCACCACATTCACGCCCACCGCGGACAGCGCGTCCCTGAACTCGGTCGCGGCGAGGAGGCCCGCGTCCGGCGCGGTCACTTCGAGAGTCTGCGTCGCGCCCGGCGCGAGGCTGCCGGCGAGCACGACGGCGTTCCGGTTCGGCGACCACGCGGCCGTCAGCTGGCCGCCCTGGCCGACCGACGCCTGGACGGTCACACGGATCGGGGCATCCTGCGGTTCCAGGCTGACCTTGATCGCGTTGCCCACGCTGCTGGCCTCGATCCGCACGAGGTCAGCGCCTGCGAGCAGCCGGCCGGCGGGTGGCTGGTAGCTCTGGCCGATCTCCTCCCAGGTGGTGCCCTCCGGCCACCGGGAAGGGTTGCCGGACGAAGGCCCGACCGTGAGGTATAGCAGCGGTCCCGTGACCTCCCGGATGCCTTTCGCCTGCACCTCGGCGGCCAGAGTGGCGAGGTTCTGCGCGCTGAGGGCCGGATCCATGGCGCCCTGCAGCACGAGCGGGCCCGTGAGAATGCCGCCATGCGGCGTGGTCTGGGCGGATACCGTCGGGGCCGCGAAGCCGCGCGATCCGCCCTGCAGGGCGGCCGCGAGCAGCCCGAGGCGGGGCAGCCAGTTCGTCCGGACGAGCTGATACGCGCCCGAGCTGTAGACCATGCGTCCCGTCTTGAGATCGAGCACCGCGACGCCCTCGACAGCACCGGCCTCAGCGGGCAGACCTTGCAGCGCCTTCTGCACGAAGGCCGGCGGCGAGGTCGCGGGCGGCTGGGCGGCCGCGGTCCCGGCCGGCTCGGCGGGCCAGGTCGCCAGGTCGATCACCATCTGGTCGATGGCGCTCGGCCGGCCGTAGGAGCTCGCCAGGGAGGCGGCGCCCGGGCCCTCCTCGAGAACGGCGAAGGCGATCAGGTCGCCGTTTCTCGCGGTGGCGTAGCCGGCGTAGTTCCATTGGTTGTCGAGGTTGCCCGTCTTCAGCCAGACCTTGTCCTGTGCCGGGGTGCCGACGAAATGGCCGCAGAGGATGCCGCAGATCTCTGGGGTCGGGTTGCCGGCCTCCATCATGGAACTGCGGAAATAGGAGAACCAGGGCCGCGAGGCCGCATAGCTCAGCAGCGAAACGACGTCCTGGGCGCTCTCGAGGTCGAGGGGCGAGAGACCGGAACCGTCGTACTGCTGCGGCAGGCCGCCAAGGCCTGCCTGCGCGAGGAAGGCGTCCATCGCCTGTTGCGCGGCGGCGGCGGAGCCGCTGCCCTCCATCTTGAGACCGACGGCGCGAAAGAGGTTGTCGGCCATCTGGTTGATCGAATAGCGGTTCTGCAGCGGAAGGAGGAGACGCAAGGGCGGCGACAGGAGCGAGGCGATAAGGTTCTGGCCTCCCGGCAGGCTGCCGGACGTCGCGGGAGCCGTGAAGCGGACGCCCTGCTGCTGGAGGGCCGCCTGGAACAGGGCCGCGGCGAAGTGCGCGGGGTCCGCGGGCGAGATGTTGACCGCAAGGCTGGTACCCGCCCGCATCGTGCCGGAGACGACGATCGTCTCGCTGCCCATGAGTCTTGTCACGTTCGGCGCCGGGCTCGCGCCCGCGACGGTGCGGGCCGTGACGTGAAGCGTGAAGTAGCCGGGCAAGGCGATCCGGCCGGTGAAGTGCAGCGACGCCGTGACAGGCTGACCAGGGCGGGCGCCCGCCTGCACGTAGACCTCCACGGAGGAGAGTTCCGCCTCGAGCGCCTGCGCGCCGGTGCCGTAGTCGGCCGCGAGTTCGCCCGCCGACCAGCCGGGGCCGGCTCCAGGCCCGGGGAACAGCGTGCCGACGCCGATCACCCGCGTCGCGTGGCGCACCTTCTTGGCCACCTGCGCCGCGAGCTGCTCGAGCCCTTGGTTGCCCTGAGCCTCCAGCCAGGCGTTGCCGCCCCCGACCAGATAGAGCGGGCCGCCCTGTCCGGCCACGGCCAGGGGGGAGGCCTCCACGCGCGTCTCGTAGGTGAAGCCCGGACCGAGCTCCTGCAGAGCTGCGGCGGTGGTGAACATCTTCATGACGGAGGCGGGAATCTGGCGGTTTTGCGGGTTGATCGCGGCGAGCACCTGGTGGCTTGTGAGGTCGTAGGCATAGGCGGAGATGTGCGCGCTGCGCGTCACCGACCTGCTGGCGATCGCCGCCTGCCATGCCGCTTGCAGGGCTGTGCGCGGCTGCGGCGCAGCCTCTGTGGCGACGGGCCGCCGTGGTCTCGGTGTCTGCACCTCGCGGCTGCCGTCACGCGTCGTCTGCGGCCAGACGAGCGACAGGAGGCCAAGCAGAACCAATGCGGTCACGAGCAACCTGGGGCGCAAGCGATCATCCCTTCCGCGGTGAACGGTGACGCAGAGCTGTGAGGGCCGGATGAACGCCTTTGGCAAGCCGCCGTGCGGCGGCGGACGCGACCTTGCGGTGGGCGGCGACAGGGCGTCGCGGCCATCCCCGCCGTGGCGACGGCCAGGCCGCCGCCGAGGTCCCGGGGGAAAGACCTGCTAGTATCTTCGCGCGGATCCGCCGCGGAACGGCTGTCGTGCCGGTTGAGCACATTGGAGGGGCCTCCGTGGGCTCGTCCCAGCCCAGGTGCCCCGGGGCCGTTGGATCGCGCCCCAGGATACGCCGTTGCCCGGGCGCTTATGCCGCTGCCCTGCGCGCACGTCTTCGCGTCGCGACGAAAGCGCTCCTCCATGGCGCGGGAGGAAGGAAGCGGCCATGCTGCCTGCGAAGCCCCTTGGGCCGCACCTTGGCGGCAGCCGAATGGAGGGGCTCTCGTGACGTACGACCTGGTCATCGTGGGTGGAGGCGTGTGGGGAAGCGCTGCGGCGCAGGCGGCCGCGCGGGCCGGTGTGCATTCCATGCTCCTGCTGGAGTCCAACATCGGGCTCGCGCAGGAAAGTTCCGCGAAGTCTGGCGGCATCCTGACCGATCTCCTCTGGCACCTCGAGGACCAGGCCTTCGTCTCCCGCAGCCGCGAGCTGTACGGCGAGGCGCGGGAGCAGAGTGGCGACGTCTCGGTCGCGCGCAAGGTCGGCATGTTGACCCTCGCCGAGGGCGAGCACGTGGCTTCCCTGTACGGCCGGATCAAGGACCTGCGCGAGCGGGGCGTCCCGCACGAGCTTCTCGACCGTCCGGAGATCGTGCGCCGCTTCCCGCGGCTCGATCGCCTGCGGGAGGATACGGTCGCGCTCTGGACGCCGAACGACTGGCACCTCAACCCGACCGCCTACGCCCAGCAGGCGACCGCCTCGGCGCGAGACCTCGGCCTGACGCTCAGGACCGAGAGCCACGCCGACGCCATAAGGGTCGAGGGCGGCAAGGTGTCTGTCCTCGCGGGCGACGAGACGTACGAGGGGCACCGCGTCCTGATCGCGGCGGGCACCTGGACGCGCAAGCTGGTGCGCACCGCCGGTCTCGATCTCGCCCTTCTCCCATACCGCGTGCAGCTGTCCTCGCTGGAACTTTCCGAGCCGCACCGGCTGCCGATGGTCTGGCACCTCTCGACCGACGTCTACATGGTGCCGGACGGTGAGAGGGACGTGCTTGCGGGAGACGGCACCCGCCTTTCCGAATTCGACCCTGATGACTACCAGACGTCCGGCGACGACCAGTTCGAGGAGGAGATCGCCGAGCGTCTGCTCATGGTGTCGAGCCTCGGCGAGCGGGCCGGCCTGCGCTCGAGCTGGGCCGGACTCGTCGGGGCGACGCCGGATCGCCGCCCGCTCGTCGGACGCCTTGCGGACGGTCTCTATGTCGCCTGCGGCGACCAGGGCATCGGTGTAATGCGCGGCCCGGCGATCGGTGAGCTGGCGGCGAAGGTGGCGCTCGGCCTCGCCGAGGCGCCGCATCTGCGGCCGGACCGCTTCGGCGGGGAGCCGTTCGAGATCAGGCCAGGATTCACCCTGGACTAGAAGCTGCCGCTCGCCTGCCCACCCAGTCGGGTCCGCACCTCTGCCTCGGGCACGGCGTCTACATGCCGTCCGAGGAAGCCGGTCTCGTCACTTGCGGTGAAGAGCGCGTGCAGGATGCCTTCCTCCGTCGTCTCGACGGCGACGCGGAAGAAGTCCGCAAGGAGGTCCGCGCGCAGCGAGCGCCGCAAGGTGAAGGGCCGGTCGGGCTCGTCCCGCTGGCCGACGGTGGAGAAGGCGATGAAGATGTCGCCGCTGCCGTGCCTGCCGTAGCTGCCGACGCGTGCCATGCCGAGCGATGCCCGCGCGGCGACGCGGCGCAGCTGCAGGTGGTCGAGCGGCGCGTCGGTGGCGAGCACCGCGATCAGGGAGCCGTCGGGCGGAGGTGGCGCCTGCGGGCGGCGCACCACCTCCCCGGGCAGGTGGCCCATCGGCCGGCCGAGGACGATGAGATCGCCGCTCTGGCCGAAGTTGACAAGGCAGACGGTCCCCAGGTGGAACGTCTCGTCGCCGATGACGATGCGGCGCGAGGCGCTGCCGATGCCGCCGCGAAAGCCGAACGAGACCATGCCGGTCCCGGCCCCGACCGAGCCCCATTCCGTCTGGTCGCCACGCGCCGCGACGATCGCCTCCCGCACGTGATGGGGGCGGACGGGGCTTTGGCGAGCGTCGGAGAGCCACATGTCGTTGCACTCGGCAACGATGGGCAGGCACGGCGCCATGGTGCGTCCGAGCGCCGCGCAGCGCTCGAACATGTGCTCGGCCAGGCCCTGCAGGACGAGCGGCAGCGCGGCGGTGCCCGTGAGCGCGATCGGCGTCTCGAGCTGGCCCCACTCGTTCACCTGGTGGAGGCCGGTCATCTCGCCCGTGCCGTTGAAGACGACGCCGGCCGCAGGCAGACGCTCGAGTGGCAGGTCGGCGGGCGGCAGGATGACCGTCACGCCGGTGCGGGCGACGACGGGGGCGTCCTCGCGGATCGTGCTGTGGCCGACCAGCACGCCTGGCACGTCGCAGATCGTGTTCAGGCTGCCGGGCCGGAGTTGCCAAGGCGTCGGACCGAGGCTCCTCGGGGATGTCACGCCATTCCTCCTCGCTGGGTCAGACTGCGGGTGGCGTCCAGAGGTCGTTCGTCAGGCGGACGAGGAGTTGCGGCACGTGCTCGAAGCTGTACGGCATGTGCAGCCGCTCGTCCACCCGGTGCGCCCCCTCGCCGTGGGGACCGATCATGAAGACGGCGTCGGCGACGAGCGCAGGGGGGTACCCCCTGCCGGTCAGCGCCGCGACGGGGTCGTTCGCCCAGAACGAGGCGTCCTGCCAGTCTTCCGAGGCGGCGACGAAACTGAGGTCGCTGATCAGCGGGAAAAAGCGTCGCTGGTGGTAGCGGTTCCCCGACTGCTGGCTGTGGCTCGAAAGGGTTCTCGCGAGGATGCGCCGTCCCGCGTCGCCGGTGGACACCTTGGGAATCAGACCGTGACCGAAGAAGACGACGATGGCGGGCTCTCGTCCGAGCACGGCGCCCGCGAGCTCGTGCACCGCATGGGAGCGCCATGCGGGGCCGGATGTGGTGGAGAGGTTTTGGGCCAGCCTTTCGGCGAGCTCGTCCCAGATGCCCTGCTGCCTGGCCAATCGCACAAGCTCTTCGAACGTGTACACCTTGAGGTCTGGCCCTTGGCCGAACGCATCCTCGAGCCGCTCGCGGACCGCGGTGGCCGCCTCCTCGGCGATCGCCCTGAAGGCCCCCAGGATGTCGCCCGGGCTGCGCTCCACGTAGAGGACGTTGTAGCAGCCGACGGCAGAGAGCGGCGTCTGCACGTCGTAGGAAGCCTTGTCGTCGCGAGCCTGCAGCGATACGGGCAAGGCCGCGCGCTCCGGTCCCTCGCCGTCGCGCAGCCCCTCGGCGTACACGGCGCGGCGGGTGATCTCGGCGAGCACGTAATCCGGATCGAGGCCCGTCTCGGGCTCGCCCACGTGGCTCGGAACGCCGCGCACATAGGCGCAGGTCAGGAGCTTGCCGATGCTGCCGGAGTAGGCGAGGCGGTCCTGGGGACCCGCGAGACCGGGCCGTGGTCCGGTGGCGTCGGTGTTGACGATGCCCGCGAGATGGAGACCCTCCTGCTCGAGGTAAGGGGCGAGAAAGCGCGTCAGGGCGCGGATCCCCGCAGAGCCCGCCTCTTCGTCCGCGGTCAGCGCGACGAGGAGATGACCCGCGGCGGGCTCCTGCGCGAAGTGCTCGAGCACCCCGAGGGTGGCGGCCACGCCGGCCTTCATGTCGAGCACGCCGCGCCCGAAGAGCCATTCCCCGCTTTGGGCGAGGTGGGCAAGATCCGCTCCGAGCAGTCCGTCGCCGATGTGCTGGGTGAGCTCGAGCGGCCGGAAGGCCAGATGACGCAGAGGGCCGTAGTCGTCGATGCCGACGGTGTCGATATGGCCGAACTGCAGGACCGCCCGCGGACCTGTGCCAACCAGGTGCGCGAGCACGAACGCCGGCCGGCCGCTCGGGTCCTCGCCCCGGAAGAGGCGCAGACGCTTGCCGGCCAGAGGATGCTGCGCCAGGAGTCCATACGTTTCCTCGAGGATCTGTCCCTCGCCGTCGGTGCCGTTCACCGACGGTGTCTGGGCGAGTAGCACGGTCAGGTCCCGTACCCGGTCGTGGAAGTGATCGGTTGGCATCGGCTGTCCGTCCTTTCGCCGCCAGGCTCGGAGCCCGCCGGGTCGCCACCCGGCACCTGGTCGGACAACTGTCCCGTACGGCGGGCACCTCGGTCTCTCCTGCTCCTTGACAGCCCGGACAAGATCCCGGCACGGTAGAATCGATTCCATATGGCAGATGAGCGCGCCCGCTCCGCAGCGGGAGGTCTGGTCCGACCCGACGCACGGCCCTGCGGTTTGCATGGGACAGCGCTCGATGCCCGCTTCGGAAGGAGGGATCCCGGTGGCCGACGCCTTTCTCGTGGATGGCATCCGCACCCCGATCGGCCGCTATGCCGGCAAACTCGCATCGGTCCGACCGGACGACCTCCTGGCCTTGGTCATCAAGGAGCTCCTCGGCCGGCATGATGCGATTCCGACCGGCGAGATCGACGACGTGCTCGTGGGGGCGACGAACCAGGCGGGCGAGGACAACCGCAACGTGGCGCGCATGGGGCTTCTGCTCGCGGGCCTGCCGGACAGTGTCCCCGGCATGACCCTGAACCGGCTCTGCGCGAGCGGGCTCTCGGCCGTGATCGCCGCCGCGCGCGCGATCCGCGCCGGAGAGGGCGATCTCTTCCTCGCGGGCGGCGTCGAGTCCATGTCGCGTGCCCCCTATGTGGTGGGCAAGCGGGAGAGTCCGTACCCGCGCGGCGACCAGACGCTCTACGACACGACGCTCGGCTGGCGCTTCCCGAATCCTGTCCTGGCGAGCAGGTTTCCCCTCGAGTCCATGGCCGAGACCGCGGAGAACGTGGCCGAGCGCTACGCCATTGCGCGCGAGCGGCAGGACGCCTTCGCGCTCGAGAGCCAGCGGCGCTGGCAGCGGGCCCAGGGCCGCGGGCGGTTTCAGCCCGAGGTGGTGCCGGTGGAGGTCCGGGGCCGGCGGGGGGACCGCGAGCAGGTTGCGGTGGACGAGCATCCGCGCCCGGAGACCACGATGGAGGCGCTCGCGGCCCTGAGGCCGATCGTCCGGCCTGGCGGCACGGTCACGGCCGGCAACGCGTCGGGCGTCAACGACGGTGCGGCCATGCTGCTCGTGGCGTCGGACGAGGCGGTCCGGCGCTACGAACTGAGACCGTTGGCCCGGGTCGTGGCCGCGGCGGAAGTCGGGGTGGACCCGCGCTACATGGGCATGGGACCCGTGCCGGCCCTGCGCAAGGCTTTGCGCCGCGCCGGGCTCGGCATCGGTGACCTTGGCCTCGTGGAGCTGAACGAGGCGTTCGCGGCCCAGAGTCTCGCGTGCATCGACGAGCTGGGACTCGACCCCGGCATCGTCAATCCGAACGGCGGCGCCATCGCCATGGGTCACCCCTTGGGCATGTCCGGCGCGCGGCTCGCGGCGACGATCCTGCATGAGCTGGCCGAGCGGCCCGTCGCGTACGCCGCGGCGACGCTCTGCGTCGGCGTCGGACAGGGCGTCGCGCTCGTCCTGGCGGGCGCCCGCTGACCTGAGCCGCTTCGCCGGTACCCATGGCGCGGGCCGTATGGCCCAAGCGGGGCCGGCCGGACCCTCTTGCGCCGCAGCCGCCGCAGATGGCAGGAACGGTGTGCCCTGCGGGGGAAGACGAAGCACCTGTCGCGACCGCGCGGCAAGGTGGGGTTCGACATGCTTCAGCCAGCGCGCAGATCCCTGCGCGAGAACCTGCGGGTGGTCGGCGTATCCCTGGCGGCCGCCATCCTGGTGCGCGCGTACTTCCTGCAGCCATTTATCATCGACGGCGTCTCGATGCAGAACACCGTGCAGAACGATGAACGCCTGCTGGTGGCGAAGCTCCCGCCCCGGTACGTTCCTCTGCACTACGGCGAACTCGTGGTTTTCCAGCCGCCGATCCCCGGCTACCAGGGCGACTACATCAAGCGCGTGATCGCCACGGGGGGGCAGACGGTATCCATGGTGGACGGCCAGGTCTACGTCGACGGCAGGAAGATGCCGCAGCCCTACCTGGTCCACCACGGCGAGAGCACGGAGGACAAAGACTCCATCGCCCCGGTCAAGGTGCCGGCCGGGGACATCTTCGTGCTTGGCGACCACCGCGACGACAGCGACGACAGCCGGATGTTCGGGCCGGTCGCGCTGTCGGAGGTGAAGGGCGTCGCGTTCTGGGCGTATTGGCCCTTCAGCCAGTTCGGCCCGCTCTGAGCGGCGGGGGCTCAAGCAGTTTGCTTGAATCCTCACGAACCATGCACGATCGTGACCTGAACGCAGCCATCAATCTGGCCCAATACGCCGTGAGTTCCACGGCGTCTGCCTGTGGAGGGGAAGGCTCTGACAGCAGGCATCCCGCTGCTGTGCAACCGGCCCCGTTGAAGCAGGAAGTCGGCGCCAAATCTATCTTTGCATAGCTTTGGGGAGGTCCAGCGGAACGGCTCATGTTGTAGCGTACACCCGCCGGGCGTGGTAAGGTGCTGCCATGGACTTTATTGCCATTGTGACCAGCGATCTCTTTCTGGCGGCCAAGGTGCAGGCCTTGCTTGGGCGGGAGAGTCTCGAGTCGGGTCGCGTCGGACCCGACGCGCTCGCGTCGCTCGATGGGCCAGCCGCGCTCGTCCTGGACCTCGGCCTTGGTGCCGAGGTACGCGAGCGCGTCGCAGCATGGGCCAGGGGCAGGATGCCCGTGGTCGCCTTTGGCGCGCATGTCGACCGCGATGCCTTCGCCTGGGCGAGGGGAGCCGGCCTCGATGCCGTCCTGACGAAAGGGCAGCTTGAGACGCGCATCGCTAGGACTGTCCTGGCAGCCTTGGACCCGGAGCGATGAGACCGCCCCGCTTCGATGCCGGCGCCGCCGCGCGGCGACTCGCGTCAAGCCACCGCATCGCCGTGCTCGGCTGCGGCGGCTCGGGCAAGTCGACCGCCGCCAGGGGCATCGCGCGCATCCTCGGCCTGCCGCTCGTTCACCTCGACGCGCTCCACTGGCTGCCCGGTTGGCAGGCGCGCCCGGAGGCGGAGTGGGCGGGGCTGCAGCTGGAACTGGCGGCCAAGGACCGCTGGATCATGGATGGAAATTACAGCCAGACGCTTGAGATCAGGCTGAAGCGCGCCGACGCGGTTCTCTTCCTCGACCTGCCACGCCGTGTCGCCCTCTGGCGCGTATTCTGGCGTAGCGTGCGCCTCTACGGGCGGGTGCGTCCCGACCTTGGCGCGGGCTGTCCGGAACACTTCGATTTCGAGTTCCTGCGCTGGATCTGGGACTTTCCGCGCAGGTCGAGAGGCAAGCTCATGGCGGCCTGCGATGCGGCGCCAACGGGGCAGGTCTGGCTGATCCCGAGGACGTCCCGCGACGTCCGCCGGCTCATGTCGGAACTCCGTGCGCTGCGCGTCTTGAACTGACTCGGACACGCGGAACAATTGCACTTGGACGGCGGCTCCATTCCATGTCCGGGAAGCGTCGAGGCCCGCAGGCCCACACTAGATCCGGAGCACGTGAAGACGCATGTTGCCGAGTTCATCGGCACGTCCTTGCTGACGACGGTGATGAGGGGTGGGCCTACGAGACCTGGCGCCAGGCGGGCGCCAGGTCTCGACTTGTACGGAAGGTGCCTCAGTTCTCCGGCTGCGGCCTGGCGGTCGCCCCGTGGTCCGCGGGCTGATGCTCGTGGCTGAGCTCCGTGTTGGGGAGCAGGAAGGCAAAGATCAGCGCGAGCAGGGCCAGCAGGGACGCGTAAAGGAAGATCTGGCGCACCGCGTCGGTGATGCCGAAGTTGAACCCGCGCTCGAGATCACGGGTGATCTGCCGTTCGAGCTTCGAGAAGGCCCCGTTCACCCCTGCCTGCGCCTGGTGCAGGGCGGCGGCGGCCGCCTTCGGCTCGGCCGCCGCCATCTCGGCCCGTACAGAGGCAAGGATCGCCGCGCGCGCGGCGGCATTCGTCGGCGGGTGACCAAGGGCCGTCTTGAGCGCCGCGGGCAGCTGAGGATCCCGGCGGACGGCCACCTCAGCCGCGGGACTGCCGGCGAGCGCGGACTTGATCAGTGTAAGCGTCCTTGTGAAGCCCTGGCGCACCTCTGCCGGCACGCCGCCCCGGGCGATCGAGGCCTTGTAGGACTTGGGGATATCCGGATCGCGCTGCACGGCCGCATAGGCGCCGGGCCGGCCGGCGAGCGCCGCGTCGATCTCGCGCTTCGCCTTGCCGAATTTGCTACGCACGGTGGTGGCGATGGACTGGTTGCCCGACGCGCCGACCTGGCTGCCTGAGAACTGTTGCTGCGCGGAGCGCACGGTGGGTGGCAGGTACCTCGGCACGTCGGACTGCAGCGCCGCCACGAGTACGGCGCCCATCAGCGCCGCGCCGAGCGACGAGCCGATCTGCCGGAAGAACTGCGCGCCGCTCGACGCCTGGCCGAGGCGGTTCACGGGCACGGCGTTCTGCACCGCCAGGGTGTAGGTGGGCATGCCTGGTCCCATGCCGACACCGACCAGCACCATGACAAGCCAGATCTGCCACAGCGGCGTGGTCTGGGTCAGGACGGCGTGGAAGAGGAAGAGCATGGCGGTGAGCCACGCGAGGCCAAGGATCAGCAGGCCCTTGTAGCGACCTAGCTTGGATGCGAGCTGACCCGTGACAAAACTGCCGACCACGACGCCAAGGGTCAGGGGCGTCAGCGACAGCCCCGAATTGGTCGCGGATATGCCCTTGACCTGCACCAGGTAGAAGGGCAGGAAGAGCAGGGCTCCGAGGAAGGCGGCCCCGTAGAAGAAACTGCCGACCATGGCCCATCGGAACGTCGTGCCACGGAAAAGATTGAGCACGAAGAGGGGCTCCGGGTTCCGCGACTCGGCGAGGATGAAGCCGACGATGCCGATCAGCGTCAGGGCGAAGAGGCCGAGGATCGTCGGTGAGTCCCAGGCGTAGGTGCTGCCGCCCCAGGAGAGGGCGAGCAGCAGCGGGACCGTCATCACCGCGACGGCGAGTGCGCCCACATAGTCGAAGCGGTGCCTCGCGGACGGCTCCAGATGCGGCATATGCACCGCGAGGAAGTAGAGCGCCACAAGACCGAACGGCATGTTGACGTAGAAGATCCAGTGCCAGGAGAGCTGGTCCGTAAGGAGGCCGCCGAGCCAGGGACCCAGCACGTTGGCGATGCCGAAGACGGCCCCGAAAAGCCCCTGGATCCGCCCGCGCTGGCGGGGCGGGAAGAGGAGGCCGAGCACCGTCATGCCCACCGCGAAGATGCCGCCCGATCCGACGCCCTGGATCGAGCGGAAGGCGATCAGGGCCATCATCGTGTTGGAGGCCCCTGAGAGGGCGGATCCCGCGAGGAAGATCGCCACCGCCACGAGCAGTACCCACTTGCGCGCGACGAGTTCCGCGAGCCGGCCGAAGATGGGCAGGGCAACCGTGGAGGCCAGAAGATAGGCCGTCGCCACCCAGGCGTAGAGGTTGGTGCCGTGCAGGTCGACGACGATCTTCGGCAGGGCGGTCGCGACGATCGTCTGGTCGAGGGCCGCGAGGAAGATGGCGAGCATGACGCCGATCAGGCTGAGGCGCTGCTCCCCCGCGATGGGCTGGATCGCTTCGTCTCTGGACACGGGGTTCCTCCTTCGGACGGTTCGGCACGCGGGACATACCACAAGCGGCGACTCGGGGCCGCCGCCGTGCCAGGACCTCTTGCTCAAGCGCCCCCGCAGCGCGGGGGGGGCGATATGTCACTGCCTATGCGCACATGCCGCGCGTGGCTCGCTCAGCCCGCTTGGCGGCGAGGCTGGAGGACGCCGTCCCGGCCTCCCCGGGGGCCTCGTGGCCGTCATGCGGTGGTCGCCGACTACGCGGGTCGTGTGCAGCAGGTTAGCATCGCCGGCCGCCCCCGTCAATGACGGCTGCGGTCGGACGTCTGGCTCCGAGGGCGCAGCCGGCGACACGGTCTGCCATCTTTCACGCTGATCGGGGCTCCGATGGTTCCCCAGGGCAAGGCTCGCGCGTATCCATGTAGCAAGGCGCGCGCGGGTTGCGGGGCCTGGTCCCCGCCGCGTGCCAAAAGGTCGCCCGCCGTGATGCGACCGGCACGGAGGAGGTGCGCCCAACGGGGCTCAAACGCGGCATCCCCTTCCTGGTCGCCTTGGCGCTCATCGCGCTCTGGCAAGCCCTGACGCTCGTCCACCTGTTCCCCGCCTTGCTGCTGCCGTCACCGCTCTCGGTGCTCCAGGAGATCCCGAGAATCTTCACGGTCGGGTACGGCGGCCAGACACTGCTCACCGACATCTGGGTCTCGTCGGCCCGCATTGTGGCCGGGTTCCTGATCGCCGTGGTGGTCGGCGTGCCCATCGGCATCCTGATGGCATCGAGCGAGGTCGCCTTCCAGGCGATCGACCCTCTGCTGCAGTTCGTGCGGCCGGTGCCACCCCTGGCGCTCGTGCCGCTCCTCGTCCTCTGGTTCGGCATCGGGGAAACCTCGAAGGGTCTCGTCATCATGCTGGGCACGATTCCCGTCATTATCCTCAACACCATCTCCGGCGTCCGTTCCACGCCGCGGCAGCGGATCCGAGTTGCGCAGTGTCTCGGGGCCACGCGCTGGCAGATCCTGCGTCATGTGACGCTGCCCTCGGCGTTGCCCGAGGTGTTCACCGGCATGCGCGTAGGTATCGGCGTCGGCTGGACCTGCCTCGTCGCGGCCGAGATCATCGCCGCCACGGCGGGCCTCGGCTGGCTCGTGCAGGAGGCCGGCCAGCAACTGCAGGTCGGGATCATCTTCATCGCGATCCTGGCGATCGGACTCATCGGCTACGCGATGGACCTTCTCATCCGGCTCCTGGAACACGCCTTGGTCCCCTGGAAGGGCAAGGCGTGAGGGTTCGCGAGGGTGGCAAGGAATTGGGGGATCGGGACGATGCGAAGAGGTTTTCGCGCGAGCATGGCGGCCATCGCGATGGGCGTCGCCGCCAGCCTGCTGCTCGCCGGTTGCGGCGGCAAGACAGCGCCCACGTCGGCGAAGCATCTGCCGACCGTGGTGATCGGCTACGAGAACAACGGCGCGGATCCCGAGATGGCGGCGATGGCCGAAGGGTTCTTCCAGAAGTACATGAAGGGAGCCCATGTCGAGCTCAGGTACTTCAGCTCCGGCCCGGCGTCGCTGGCCGCCCTGGCGTCGGGCAGCCTGCAGTTCATGACGGGGCTCGGCAACCCGCCCGCGGCCGCGGCCATCGGGCAGGGGGTGCCGCTCAAGGTGATCTGGGCGCAGGAGCGCTACACCACCGACGAGGGCCTCGTGGTGCGTCAGGCTTCCGGCGTTCGTTCGCTCAAGGATCTCGAGGGCAAGAGCATCGCCATGGTGGTCGGCTCCACATCGCCGTTCGAGGTGGCGACGGCCATGGCGCAAAGGGGCATTCCCGCCTCCGCGATCAAGTTCGCCAACATGAGCCCGCCCGACATGGTGTCGGCCTGGGAGCGCGGTCAAATCGACGCCGCCTACGTCTGGGATCCCGCGTTCGACACGATGCTGCGCCACGGCGGCATCGCGATCATGTACGACCAGGACGTCGCGCAGCAGGCGCCGATCTTCAACCTGGCCGTCGTCCAGACCGGCTGGGCGAAGTCCCACCGCCAGCTCGTGCTCGGCTTCATCAAGGCGGAGCAGGCTGGCTTCGCGTTCTACCAGAGCCACCCGGCGCAGGCAGTGCGGGACATGGCGAAGCAGGCCGGCATCACCGTCGCCTTGGCCAAGACGGAACTGAAGGGCTACAAGCTCTACAACGTGCAGGATCAGATCGGCCCCGAGGGACTCGGCAAGGGCGGGGGCGTGAAGAGCGCGCTCGTCACCGTGTCGCTCAATGCAGCCGCCAAGTATCTCTACCGCATCCGCCAGATCTCGACGCCTCCGAAGGACATGAGCGGCGTCGTGGACCCCTCCTACGCGCAGGCCGTGGCGGCGGGGCAGTGAGCGGGGCGACGGGCCTATGATCGCGATCCATGACGTGCACATGGTCTATCCGGGCGGCAGGGGACGGCACGCCGTCCCCGCGCTGCGCGGCGTGGATCTGGACGTGGCCGAGGGCGAGTTCGTCTCGGTCGTGGGGCCGAGCGGCTGCGGCAAGTCCACGCTCCTGCACCTGGTGGCGGGATTCGAGTTCCCGTCCAAGGGCAGCATCGAGATCAACGGCCAACGCGTGGCGGGGCCCGGAGCCGATCGTGCCGTGGTGTTCCAGCAGGCCGCCCTCTACCCCTGGCTGAACGTCAGGGAGAACATCGGCTTCGGGCTCAGGATCCATGGCATGCGGGGCGCCGAGTACGAGCGCAGGGTCCGGGACTACATCGGCATCATGGGACTCGACGCGTTCTCGAGGCACGCTCCCTACGAGCTTTCGGGCGGCATGCGCCAGCGAGTCGCGATCGCGCGGGCGCTCATTACGCAGCCCGAGACGATGCTGATGGATGAGCCGTTCGGTGCGCTCGACGCCCAGACCCGGAATGAGATGCAGCGCTTCCTGCTGCGACTTTGGCGCACCCTGCGCCCGACGGTGCTCTTCGTCACCCATGACGTCGAGGAGGCGATCCTGCTCGGCGACCGCGTCGTGGTCATGACGGCCAGGCCTGGCAGCGTGGCGCTCGATCTTGCGGTCCCTTTCCAGCGGCCGCGCGAGTGGGATCTCGTCCTCTCCCCCGAGTTCGTCGAGGTGAAGCGGCAGGTGCTCGGCGTACTGAGGCCGCAGCTCGAGACCGCAGAACACCTGGAGGAGTTCATCGCGGGGCTCGAGGGGACACCGGAGTAGCCTCAGATCGACAAGCTGCGGCTCAGTCCCCTACGGAACCTGCCGCCGCGTCCTCGACGGCGGCCGCCTCCGCCGCCACCTGGCCCGCCTCCGCCAGCAGCTCGGAACCTCCACCTGCTGCCACGGCCCAGTAGTAGAAGCCGACGCTCGCTACGGCGACGAGGACGGTGTCCCACGGCGCCGGCACCCAGGCTCGGCCGCCAAAACTGCCGGCATACGACATGGCAAGGCCGAAGAGGAAGTAGACGACGAGCCAGATCCCGCGGCGCAGGTCCGTCGCGGGCGTCCTCTGGCGGGTGAAGTAGTGGAAGTACAGGATGAGCCCGATCAGCGTGGCGACGAGCAGAATGCCGTCGGTGGGCCAGCCTGTCCAGTAGAAGATCATGCTGCCGATTACGAAGGCGATCGGTCCGAGCCACGACGCACCAGGTAGGCGGAACGGCCGGCGGAACTGAGGTGCCGAGCGGCGCAGCACGGCCAACGTGACAGGGGCGATCATGTAGGTCAGGATGGTGGCGCCCGAGAGGATGCCGACCATTCTCTGCCAGGAAGGGAAGGGCAGCAGGAACACGAGTGCCACCACGTAGCTGAGGATCATCGCCGGCGTCGGCAGACCGCGTGCGCTCAGCCGTCGGAAGATGGAGGGGAAGTGGCGGTTGCCGCTGTAGGCATAGAAGGCGCGCGGTACCGCGGCCGCATAGGTGAGGGAAGTGCCGCTCGGCGAGATGATGGCGTCGCCGTACAGGACGATGGCCAGCCAGGGCAGGTTGAGCGCCACTGCCAGGTTCGCGAACGGTGAGGAGAAGGCGAGCTTGGCCCAGCCGTGCCCGAGGTCGGCGGCGGGGATCGCCCCGGTGAACGCGAGCTGCAGCGCGAGATAGAGGACACCAGCGGCGAGCATGGCCAGCATGAAGGCGCGCGGGATGTCGTGCTGCGGACGCTTGGCTTCGCCCGCGAGATCGAACATCGGCCGAAAGCCCGTGAAGGTGAAGATGATGCCGCCGGTGGACACGGCGGAGAAGACCCCGGCCCAACCGAATGGCATGAAGCCGCCGGCCAGACTGAAGTTGGCGGGGTGGAAGCTCGTCGCCAGGAGTGCGATCGCCGTCGTCACCGGAGCGGCGATCTTGAGAAACGTGAGCGGAGTGTTGACCCTGGCGTACACCTTGATGCCAACTGAGTTGATCAGGAAGAAGAGTGTGACCAGGAGGAGGGCCACGAGAAGGCCGATGGCTGTGAGGGCACCCTGGCCGATGCTGTAGATGCCAGGAATGTAACTCGAGGCGTACTGGATGACCGCCTCGGCCTCGATCGAGGGGAGTCCGGCCCAGGAGATGAGGGCGGCCCAGCCGATCATGAAGCTGACAAAGCTGCCGTGGGAGTAGTGGGGGTACCGGATGACGCCGCCGGCCTCTGGCAACATGCCGGCCAGCTCCGCGAACGTCAGACCCAGGATGACGACGGCGACAGCCCCGATCAGCCAGGAGACGATGGCCGCGGGCCCGGCGTAGGTTGACGCCCCTTGCGCCGCGAAGAGCCAGCCCGAGCCGATGATGCCGCCGAGCGTCGCCATGGTCAGATCGGTGAGCCCGAGCTCCCTGCGAAATTTGTGCTGCCCTTCGGTGGACACGTCGCCTTCCCCCTCGGCTCGGTCATCTTTGCTGCGCGTCTGAAGGCTTGTCCCCGCTGCGAGGCGGATCTCCCGAACTGCGGACGGTTTCTGACTCATTCGAACGAGGCCACCGGCTTCCTGCTGGATGTGGGTGCGACCGTCTCTTGGTGACGCCCCGCCTGCTTTGCCATCCGCCGCCCTTCCGTGGCATCCTTGGACGCGGAGGCTACGGGAAGGGAAGCTGGTCCTATGCGGTACAGGAATGTGGGCAAGAGCGGCCTCAAGGTTTCCGAGGTCGCGCTCGGCAGCTGGCTCACCTACGGCGGCAGCGTCGCGGAGGAGTCGGCCATCACCTGCGTCAGGCGAGCCTTCGAACTCGGTGTCAACTACTTCGACACAGCGGACGCCTACGCGCGCGGCGAGGCGGAGAAGGTTCTGCGCAGAGCGCTCGAGCCGTTCCCGCGTCACCATCTCGTCATCGCGACGAAGGCCTTCTGGCCGCAGAGCGACGATCCGAACGACCGCGGGCTCTCCCGCAAGCACGTCCTCGAGTCGGTCGAGCGCTCGCTCGAGCGCCTCGGCACCGACTACGTCGACATTTTCTACTGCCACCGCGCCGATCCCGAGACGCCGCTCGACGAAACCTTGCGCGCTATCGACGACCTCGTCGCGCAGGGCAAGGTGCTCTATGGCGCGATCTCGGAGTGGCCCGCGGAAGAAGTCAGCCACGCGGCCAAGGAGACGACAAGGCTCGGCCTGCGCCGCATGATCGCGGACCAGGTGCAGTACAACCTGCTCGATCCGAAGATCGAGGTCGACGTCCTGCCCCGGGCCAAGGCGGCCGGCATGGGCATCGTCGCCTTCTCGCCGCTCGCCCAGGGCGTGCTGACAGGGAAGTACCTGGGCGGCAAGGTTCCGGAAGGGAGCCGCGGCGCCGACCCGCGGACCGCCTCGATGGTCCAGCGCTACCTCGACGGCAGCGACGGCAAGGTGGAGTGGCTCGCCGGCGTGGCGCGCCAGGCCGGCCTGAGTCTGGCGCAGCTCGCGATCCGCTGGGTGCTGCGCCTGCCGGAGGTCTCCTCGGCCCTGGTCGGGGCTTCGAACCTCGAGCAACTCGAGGAGAACCTCGAGGCCGCGGACGGCGACCTGCCGCAGGACCTGCGCAAGAAGATCCAGACGGAGTTCGGCCTGCCGCTCGCCTGAAAGGCAAGCGAGGCGGCCCGGGACCCTATGGGTCTCGGGCCGCCTCATCTTTCCCGGCCCGGGGGACCGGCGCGGCTCAGCGCTGGAAGGTGACGGTCTCGCCAAGCAGGCGCACCTCGGGGGGCCTCGCCTCCGCGATCAGGCGCCCGCCCTTGACGACGGCGGTCACGGTGGCCAGCCGGCGCAGGACGTCCCAGGCGTCGGGCGCGTCGAGCACGATGAAGTCCGCCGGTCTGCCGACTTCGAGTCCGTAGCGCTCCTCCACCCCAAGGGTGCGGGCCGCGTTGCGGGTCACCATGTCGTAGCAGGCCATGACCTCCTTGCGGCCGGTCATCTGTCCGACATGGACGGCCATGTGCGCGGGCTGGAGCATGTTGCCCGTGCCGAGGGAGTACCAGGGGTCCATGACGTCGTCGTACCCCAGGCTGACGTTGAGGCCGTTCTGCCAGAGCTCCTTGACGCGGGTCATGCCCCGGCGCTTGGGGTAGGTGTCCATGCGCCCCTGCAGGGTGATATTGACGAGCGGGTTGGCGACGAAGTTCAGGTCCGCGCGGCGCAGGAAGCCCATCAGCTTGAAGGCGTAGGCGTCGTCGTAGCTGCCGAAGGCGGTGGTGTGGCTGGCCGTGACGCGGCTGCCCATGCCTCTGCGGATCGTCTCCGCGGCGACCACCTCGAGGAAGCGGGACTGCGGGTCGTCCGTCTCGTCGCAGTGGATGTCGATCCGGCGGTCGTACTTCTCGGCGAGCTGGAAGGTGATCTTGACCGACTCCAGGCCCATGTCGCGCGTCAGCTCGTAGTGGGGGATGCCCCCGACCACGTCGACACCGAGCCTCAAGGCCTCCTCGAGCAGCTCCGCGCCCTGCGGGTAGGAGAGGATGCCCTCCTGCGGGAAGGCGACGAGCTGGAGCTCGACGAGATCCTTCACCTTCTGCTTGACCGCGAGCAAAGCCTTGACGGCCGTGAGATCCGGATCCGTGGTGTCGACGTGCGAGCGCACGTAGAGAACGCCCTGCGCCGCCTGCCAGCGCAGGAGCTCCGTGGCGCGGCGGATGACGTCCTCCTCCGTGAGGGATTCCTTGCGCAGGGCCCATGTGGCGATGCCCTCGAACAGCGTGCCGCTCTCGTTCCACTTGGGCTCGCCCGCCGTCAGCGTCGTGTCGAGGTGCACATGGGACTCGATCAGCGGTGGCGAGACCATCCGCCCTTGGGCGTCGATCTCCCTTGCTCCCTCGCCGATGCCCTGGCCGATGGCCGCGATGCGTCCGTCCTGCACCGCGAGGTCGACAGCTTGTCCGTCCAGATTGGCGTTTCTCAGCACCAGATCGAAGATAGGCCTTCTCTCCTTCTGGCCGGTTCGCCGGCCGGAATCTGGGAGATGGGATTCTATAGCGCGCACGGTGATCCTACCTGAGCCGTGGCATTCGCAGCCGCACGACAGCTTGGCGGCATTCCATGACAGCTCATGCCCAAAGCCCGGTGGCCTTGGGGCCGGACCGCGCCGCACGGGTCCTGCGAAAGCCGTGCGGCGCGGTCCTTGGGGCGCCCACGGTGGCCGTTTTCGCCGCCCTGCATAGCCATGGCTCTGGAAAGGAGAGAGGCTATGAGCGTTGACGTGCGCAGACGTCTCGATGCGATGCGGCTCGGCCCGTTTCATCGTCGGCTGATCGTCGTAGGGGGACTCGGGATTCTGTTCGATGCCATGGACGTGGGCATTCTCTCGTTCGTTATGGCCGCCCTGATCCTGGCCTGGAAGCTCGGACCGCTGACGATCGGGGTCATGGGCAGCATCAACCTGGTCGGCATGGCGGTGGGGGCGGCCCTGGCCGGCAGCTTTGCGGACCGGTACGGGCGCAGGACGGTCTTCCTCTGGACGTTGGTGCTCTACAGCATCGCCACAGGTGTCGCCGGTCTCGCCACCTCCGCCCTGTTCCTGATCGTCATGCGCTTCGTCGTCGGCCTCGGGCTCGGTGGGGAACTGCCGGTCACGACCACCCTCGTCGCGGAGTTCCTGCCGTCCGGCGTGCGCGGCAGGGGCGTCGTCTGGCTCGAGAGTTTCTGGGCCCTCGGCTCGCTCGTGGCGGCGGTGCTCGCCTACTTCCTCATCCCGGAGTTCGGCTGGCGGATCGGCTTTTTCATCGGCGCCCTCCCGGCGCTCTACACCATCTATCTGCGCCGTGGCATCCCGGAGTCGCCGCGGTATCTCTGGCAGGTCGGCGCCCGTGACGAGGCGGCCCTCGTGACACGGATGGCGAGCGGAGAACGTCCGGCGTCGGCGAGCCGCTCCCCGCTTTCCGAGAAGGTGCCGCTCAAGAGGCTCCTCGGGCCTGAGCACCGCCGGACCACCATTTCACTCTGGATTCTCTGGCTGATGATGAACTTCGCCTACTACGGCATGTTCCTCTGGCTGCCGTCCGTGCTCGCCCTGCGCGGCATGACCCTCGTGCACAGCTTCCTCTACGTGCTGCTCGTCACCCTCTGCGAGATCCCCGGCTACCTCTCCGCCGCGTGGCTCGTCGAGCGGTGGGGCCGGCGCCCCGTGCTCCTGACGTACCTGCTGCTCGCGGCCGGCGCGGCGACCGCCTTCGGCTTCGCGGCCAACTCCGGCCAGGTGTTGCTGTTCGGGTGCATCCTGGGTTTCATGAACCTCGGTGCCTGGGGAGCCACCTACGCCTACACGAGTGAGCAGTATCCGACGCTGATTCGCGCGCGCGGCAACGGCTTCGCCATGGGCGTCGGCCGGATCGGCGGCGTCGCCGGACCGCTTCTGGTCGGTTACCTCCTCACGGACCATCTCGGCACCGTCGGCATCTTCACGATCTTCGCGGCGGCGCAGCTCGTCGCGCTCGTCGCCTCGGCGCTGGTGGGCAGGGAGACGCGAGGGCTGACGCTCGAGGAGATCGCGAACGAGACGTGAAGACACTTCCGCATCCTGTCGCGATGGCGTAGCGTCAAGGTGACAGGCATGCAGCGGGAGGGTCGCTCGTGGAGAAGGTCACGTATGACGCACAGCGGGAACATGAGCGGATCGGCATCGTCACCCTGAACCATCCGGAAAAGCGCAACGCCCTCTCGACCGAGATGCTGCGGGACCTGGACGAGGTGCTGAAGACGATCGCGGCCGAGGGCAAGGTGAACGTCGTCGTACTGCGCGGCGCTGGCACGGTGTTCAGTTCCGGCCATGACCTCAAGGAGGTCAGGGAGGGCGGCACACCAGAGATCCTCAAGCTGTTCCGCGTCTGCGAGGACGCGTTCGGGACCATCCGCCGCATGCCGCAGGTGGTGATCGCGGAGGTGCACGGCATCGCCACCGCCGCCGGCTGCCAGCTCGTCGCGGCAGCCGATCTGGCGGTGGCGGCGACGGCGGCGAAGTTCGCGACGCCAGGGGTGAAGATCGGCTTCTTCTGCACGACGCCATCCGTGTTCCTGGGACGCGCCGTGCCGCGCAAGAAGGCCGCCGAGATGCTCTTCACGGGCGACTACATGTCGGCCGAGGACGCGGAGCGCTTCGGCCTCGTCAACCGGGTGGTGCCACCCGACGCGCTGGTCGAGGAAACCCTGCGGCTGGCGCGCCAGGTGGCGGCCTACAGCCTCGCGACGCTCGGCCAGGGCAAGGCCGCCTTCTACCGCCAACTGAGCATGGACGACGCCGCGGCGCTGGCCTTCGCGACGCAGGTCATGGTGGGGGAGGCCGGGCTGCCGGACGCCAAGGAAGGCATCGCCGCGTTCCTCGAAAAGCGCCAGCCGGCCTGGAGCGACCGGTCCTGAAGGCTACCTCGAGCGCTACTGCGCCAGGTAGCCTCCGTCGATCACGACCGCCTGGCCAGTAACGCCCGCCGCGGCGTCGGAGCAGAGGAAGGCGGCATAGGCCGCCACCTCGGCGGGCTGCAGCAGGCGCCGCTGGGGCACGAGCGGGTAGATGACCTCCTCCAGGACCCGTTCCACCGGCACGCCGCGCGTCGCCGCCAGATCCTCGAGCTGGCCGCGCACGAGCGGCGTGTCGACGTAGCCGGGGCAGATCGCATTGACGGTGACGCCGTCTGCGGCGCACTCGAGGGCGGCCACCTTGGTGAGCCCGAGGAGACCGTGTTTCGCCGAATTGTAGGCGGCCTTGCCGGCGAAGCCGACAAGGCCGTTGATCGAGGCCATGTGCAGGATGCGGCCGGAGCGCTGCGCGCGCATCAGCGGCAGGGCGTACTTGAGCGCCAGAAAGGGCCCGATCAGCATCAGGTCGACGATGGCCCGGAAGGTGTCGACCGGGAAGTCCTCGATCATGGCGACATGCTGCCGGCCCGCGTTGGAGACCAGGATGTCGATGCCGCCGAAACGCTCCTGCATCTGATCGATGGCTTTGCGCACGTCCTCTTCCCGCGCGGCGTCCGCCTGGATCGCCCGCGTCTCGGCGCCGCTGGCCACCTGAATCGCCTTGGCCGCCTCGTGTGCGGCATCGCCCCGCAGATCGGCGACCATCACCCGGGCCCCCTGCCGTGCCAGGGTCTCCGCCACCGCGTAGCCGATGCCGCTCGCGGCGCCGCTTACGAGCGCGCGCCGACCCTCGAGTGCCTGCTCGGCCATGCCCCTACTCCCCCGGGACTGCTTGTGGCCCCAAGTTCTTCAGCCTCGGGCCGCGTCCTGCAGGCAGCGCGACGGCGGCTGGTCCGAAGACCTGCCGCCGTCTCACGTGGATGCGCCTTACGCGGGGCTTGTCGGGGGCGCCACAGGCTTTGGTCCTCTGGCCTTCTGCCACTCGCCGCTGACGAAGCTGTGGACGTGCTGCGCGAGGCGGGACTCTAGCGCCTGCGCCTGCTGCTGCGTCAGATGACCCGACTTGACCGCCAGGTCGGCACGCTGCCTGGCTCCCGCCAAGAGCGCCGCTTCGAGCCCCGCGGCCGTCTTGCCCTGGGCGGTCGCGACGGCCGCGGGCGTCTCGCCCTGGCTCAGGCGCGTGACGAGGGCGTCCGGCGTGAGCCCGAGATAGGTTGCGGCGTCCACCACCATCATGGTCTGACCGAGCGTCCGGCCATGGTGGTGCATGCCGCGCATGCCGCTCCGGCCGATCTTGATCTGCCGTTCGAGCTCGGAGGCCTGGCTTTGGGTGATCTTTCCTTCCTGCAAGAGACCGCGGACCCTGTCGAGGCGCGCCTGCGTGACGGCGTCCTTCAGCTTGCGCTCGGAAACGCCCAGGTGCCGCGCGACATCCGAGATGAAACTCTTGCGGGCGTGGTTGCCCTGCGCGGGGGCAGCGGCCGCCATCGCCACGCTGCTCAGGGCGAGCGGCAGGGCGAGCAGCAGGCCGAGCCAGCGCGTGCCGTGCTTCAATTCGTCTCCTCCCTTGGCTTGGAACTGGGATACGTGCAAAGCATGCCCGCATCCGCCGTTCGCTGCGCTGGAAGGAACCTCCGGGCCCCTTGCCTAGGCCTCGGTCTCGGCTGGCGGCGCGATGGGCCAGCGCACTTCCACGGTCGTGCCGTGCCCCTGGCTCGTCTCAAGCGTAACCGTGCCGCCCCTGGACTCTACGAGTACGCGGGCGAGCGAGAGCCCGAGCCCGAGCCCGCCCGCCCTGTCGCCGCGGTAGAAGCGCTCGAACGCGTGCTCGGCCGTCTCCACGCTCATGCCCACGCCGTGGTCTCGGACCCATGCCACGGCCATGTCCTCGTCCTGCCGCCAGCCGAGCTCGATCTCGGTGCCCTCCGGATTGTGACGCACCGCGTTGTCGACGAGGAGGTCGAGGACCTGCCCGACCTCCGCGGCGGGCGCGCCGATCCAGGTTTCTTGCGCTCCCTCCGAGAGGTGGTGGCCGCGTGCGGCGCGGCGCACCGCCTGGGCGAGGTCCGAGAGGGCCTCGGCCTCCTTCGCGTCGAGATCGCGGATGCGGGCCGCGAGCCGCGCGGCCTCGCGCTGCGCGAGCGCCGCGGCCTCCACCGCGGCGTTGCCCTTGAGACGGCCGCCGGCGAGAAGCTCGAGGGTGCCCAGCACCGTCGATAGGGGTGTCCTGAGGTCGTGCAGGGTCATCTCGCGCAGAGCCCGCTCGCGCTGCTCGGAGGCTTCGAGGGCCCCGAACATCTGGCCAAGGCGGCTGAGCATATGCTGCAGGGCTTCGGCGAGATCTCGGATCTCGCGCACGCCATGGCTCGTCGGCAGGCTGGTCTCGAGGTCCCCCGTTTCGCTGATGCGCGTGGCTTCCGCCGAGAGCGAGGAGAGTGGCGCCGTCAGGCCCCGTGCCACGCCCTCGGCGACGAGGGCCGCCAGCAGCACGGCGGCGAGCGTCACGAGCGCGAGGACGCCCTCGAGGATGTGCACCGGCCGATCGACGCTCGTCATGTTGATCTGCTCGAGGAACAGGCCGCCCGGCACCGGGAACGTGTAGCGGAGACTGCGCGACTGCTGGCTCACGCCGAGCGGCGGCGGTGTCCCCGGCACGTCCCCGACCGAGAAAGCCCTGTGGCCGCCCGGGCCGTAGATGGCGATCGACTCGCCGAGCGGCAGGCGGGCCGGCACCGCACCCGTATGCAGGTAGAAGCCCACCGTGGAGTGGGCCGAGGCCACGAGCTGGGTCTGCAGGTTGCGCACGAGCACGCTGCGCAGGAAATAGACGGCGCCGAAGTCTGCCAGCAGGAGGGATGCGCCAACCAGCGCCACCATGGCCACCAGCAGGCGGCGGCTCAGGCTGTGCAGGCGGCGTTCAGCCTTCGCCATGCTCGTCCAGGCGGTAGCCGAAGCCGCGCACCGTGTGGATTAGACGCGGCCCGAGAGCTTCGAGTTTACGCCGGAGGTAGCTGATGTACACGTCGAGCACACCTTCGCCGACCTCCGCGTCGAAGCCCCAGACGCGCTCGAGGATCTGCTCGCGGGTCAGGACACGGCGCTGGTTGCGCAGGAAGAAGCAGAGCAGGTCGTATTCGCGCCGGGTGAGATCGAGCGGTTGCCCGGCGCGCAGCGCCTGCTGGCGCTCGAGGTGCACCTCGACGTCGGCGAAGCTCAGCACCGGCAGCTTGTCCTCCGGGACGGGCCTGCGAGCGACGGCGCGCATGCGCATCACGAGTTCCTCGAACGCAAAGGGCTTCGCGACGTAGTCGTCCGCGCCCAGCTCGAAGCCGTGCACGCGGTCGGGAACGCTGCCGCGGGCGGTCAGCATGATCACCATGATGCCGCGGTCCTTGAGGCGGGGCACCAGGGCGAAGCCGGATCCATCCGGCAGGTTGACGTCGACCAGGGCCAGCTGGAAGGTGCTGCGCTCGAGTAGCGCCAGCGTGTCGGCGACCGAGCCGGTGATCGTGGGCTCGAAGCCTTCGGACGTCAGCCCAAGGCGCAAGGTGGCGCCCAGGGAAGGATCGTCCTCCACCACCAGGACACGCATCGCAACGGCCCCCTCCGCCCTCTGTCTGGGACATATTGTAGCCGAGCGGCAGGGTTGGGTCAGCATGGCGTGACAGGTCGGCCGGGGCAATGGGGAAGGCGCCCGCGCAAGCGGCGGGCGCCTTCCTGGGGAGACGGGACAGGGGTCACTGCGTCAGTTGCCAGTCGTAGCAGTTCCAGGTCTCGACGTACCAGGGGTCGGGCTGGTAGCCCTTGAGGTTGATGGCTGCGTCGATCTCGTCCGGGGTGTAGTACCAGAGCGCCGGCAGGTCCTGGTGCAGGATGGCCTGCTCCTGGCGGAGCACCGTCTGGCGCGACGACTGGCTCAGCATCGTGTCCTGCTCATGCAGGAGCCTGTCGACCTTGGCGTTCGAGTAGTTGCCGTAGTTCTGCGCGCCACCGCTCTCGTAGAGCTGCTCCTCCGACGCGGCGGGGTCGTATCCCTCCGTCCATTCGAACTCGCCGAGGTCCCAGCCCTTGCCGGAGGGCAGCACCGTGCCGAAGTACACGTTGGCGGGATAGTCGTGGATGACCATCTTCACGCCGATCTCTTTGAACCAGTACTGGACGAGCCGCTCCGTGGCCTCGCGCCATGGGTTCCCGGACGTCGTGGCGTAGACGAGCTGCAGCGTCTTGCCGTTCTTGTGCCGGTAGCCGTCCGGGCCCATCTTCCAGCCTGCCTTGTCGAGCAGGATCTTCGACTCCTTGGGATCGTAGGAGTAAGGCTTCAGCTTCGGGTTGTTGGCCCAGATGATCGGCGGCTGGTCGGCGGCCGAGAGCACGCCGTAGCCCAGCCAGATCTTCTTCAGGATGGCCTCGCGGTCGATTGCCATCTCGAGCGCGACGCGTACGTTGCGGTCCCTGAGGGCCGGGTTGCGGAAGTTGATGTCGGCGGATTCCCAGGCGGCCATCGGCGTGAAGAAGACGTGCGCGCCGGAGATCGCCTTGAGCTGCTTCGCCTGCTCGATCGGAGCGAAGTAGTAGGTGTTGATCTGGTGCGCCTGGGCGTTGGCGAGCAGCGAGTTCTCGTCGGGGATGATCTTGAAGACGATGGTGCTTTCCTTCGGCTTCGGCCCGTACCAGTTCGGGTTGGCCACGACGGTGATCGAAGCCCCAGGGGCCCAGGACTGGAACATGTAGGGGCCGTCCGTCACCGTCGGGTCGTGGTTGAAGGAGGCCGTGTTGATCTCCGGCGCCGTCATGCCGTGGAAGACCGAGTAGGGGATGAGGCCCGGCAGATTTTCGGAAAAGTCGTCGATCAGGATGGCGGGGAACGGCTTCTTGAGGTCTACCTGGCAGACCTTCGGGCTGATCGTCTTGACGTTTTGGACGTCGTCCCAGCCGAGGCGGGTCACGGCGAGCACGGCCGGGTTCGTCACGACCTTCCACGTTTCGTAGATGTCCTGGCAGCTCACGGGCTGCCCGTCCGTCCAGTTCGCGTTCGGCTTGATGTGGAAGGTGTAGACGAGGCCGTTCTTGGAGATGCCACCGTTCTGCACCGTCGGGACCACGGACGCCAGATCGGGCTCCATGACGCCCTTCGGCGTGATCATGAAGAGGTTGCGGAAGATCGCGGTGTCGACGATCTGGGAATAGGTCATGTCCGGGCCGAGGATGGGGTTCAGGTTGCCTGGCTCCTCGTAGAGCCCGTCCACGATCGTCCCGCTTCCGCCTGCCGCGGCCGCCTGTGCGGCGGGCCCCATCGCGGGGGCGGCGACGGCAAGAAGCAGACCGGCTGCCGCCAGGGGGCTGAGCAGAGACTTCCACCACTTGTCGCGCATGACGTGCCCTCCAATGACTCAAGTTCCGCGGTTCTCGGCCGCCTGGTCCTGGACACCCCCCTTCAGTGCGAGCGTTGGCTCGAAGTCGGGTCCAGGGCGTCCCTAAGCCCGTCTCCGACCAGGTTCACCGCCAGGACGACGAGGAAGATCATCAGGCCCGGGAAGATCGCGAGCCAGGGGGCGCTCGTGGTGAAGGACTGCGCCTGGTTCAGCAGGTAGCCCCAGGAGATGTTCGGCGGGGTGAGACCGGCGCCGAGAAAGCTCATCACGGACTCGAGGATGATCGCCTGGCCCACCAGCAGGGTCGCGTTGACGATCAAGGGCGCCATGGCGTTCGGAAAGATCTCGCGCAGGATGATGCGGGTGCTCGGCATCCCGACGGCCCGCGCCGCCTCGACGAAGTCCCGCTTCTTCAGCGTGAGGAACTGGCTGCGCACGATGCGTGCCGGGTACATCCAGGACGTCAGTCCGATGATCGTGACGATGCTCACCGGCGTGGGCCCGATGAGCAGCGAGAGGAGCAGCACGACGAAGAGCAGCGGCACCGAGAGGCCGACGTCGGTGATGCGCATCAAGAGCGCGTCGACGAGGCTGCCGAAGTATCCGGAAATCGAGCCGATCGCGCCTCCGACGACGACGGCCACGAGCGCGGCGAAGACACCGATGCTCAGCGAGACGCGCCCGCCGAACAGCACCTCCGTGAAGAGGTCGATGCCGAGGTCGTCGGTGCCCATGGGATGATGCAGGCTCGGCGGGGCGAGCATGGCGGCGAGGTCCGGCTGGCCGAGCTGGTAAGGCGAGACCCATGGCGCGAGGATGGCGGCCAGCATGATGAGGAGCAGTACCACCGCGGCGGCGACGGCCACCCTGTGGCGCAGGAAACGGCGCCACACGAGATGCGCGTAGCTCTCGAACCGCGGCTCGGCCTGCGGCCTGTGCAGCGGTGCTTCTCGGCGTGGCATGAGCGACATCCCGGCGCCCCCTCAGCTGTACTGGATGCGGGGGTCGAGCAGCCCGTAGAGCACATCCGCGAGGATGTTCGCGAGCACGATGACGACCGAGAGGAAGGAGACGACGGCCATCAGCACCGGGTAGTCGCTCTGCAGGATGGCCTGGATGAACAGGCGTCCCATACCCGGCCAGGAGAAGATGGTCTCCGTGATCAAAGCGCCACCGAACAGGTAGGCGGCATCCATGACCATCACCGTCACCACGGGGAGCAGAGCGTTGCGCAGGGCGTGGCGCCAGATCACCCGGCCTTCTCCGACTCCCTTGGCGCGAGCGGTCCGGATGTAGTCCTGGTGGATGACGTCGAGCATCGACGAGCGGACATAACGGCTTTCGGACGCCAGCGTGTAAAAGGCCAGGACCAGCATCGGCAGGATGAGGTGCCATAAGCGGTCGCCCAGGCTGAACGCGGCACCCGCCGTCGCCATACCGCCGGCCGGGAACCAGTGCAGGTGTACGGAGAAGAGGATCAGCACCATGAGGCCAAGCCAGAAGGTGGGCATGGAGAAGCCGAAGTAGCTGACGACCGTGATCAGGTAGTCCCCGAAAGAGTACTGCCGCACGGCGCTGTAGACGCCGAGCAGGAACGAGCACAGGACGGTGATGAGAAAGGACGAGAGCATGAGCTCGAGCGTCGCAGGCAGACGCTGCAGCATCATGCCGGCAGCCGGCTGAGCGTACACGTACGAGTAGCCGAAATCGCCGCGCACGGCTTTGCCGAGCCAGTCCACGTATTGCGTCCAGAGTCCCTGGTTCAGGCCGTAGTCGATGCGGATCTGCTCGAGCATCGCCTTCGTGATGCCGGGCTGGTGCACGTACATCGCGAGGGGCCCGCCGGGCATCGCGTGCATCATGAAGAAGAGCAGGAGGGAGATCAGGAAGATCACCGGGACGGCCTGAGCGAGCCGGCGTACGACGAAGACTCCCATCAGGGTACCTCCTCGCGGGCGCCGAGGATTGCGTCGGCACGAGACGGCATCGGTGGTGCGGTCCGGACGCGATGCGGGCCAGGCTGCAGATGGGCTTGCGGGCCGAGCGGAGGACATGCGGCGAGGGTGGGCCGGCCACAGCGGTAAACCGTCGGGCGTCCGTGGAACGAAGCCACCGGGAGCCGACGGGATGACTTGGTCAAATATATGAGCTTGTCCCGGTGCGTAGACCGGTCGACCTGGCCAGTTTTGTCTCGCGCCGGCAAGCGGGCGAAGGGCGGTCCCACCTTGCCGGCAGGACCGCCCTTCGCTCGCTCTGGGTGCCGTATGGACGGACGGGGAATGTTCAGGACCCGGCGGCGCCCTTGTGCTGGATCGCCTCGCGGGCCAGTTCGTCGCAACGGTTGTTCTCCTGACTCCGGGCATGTCCCTTGACCCAATGGAACTGGACGTCGTGGGCTTGCGTCGCCTGCAGGATGGCCTGCCAGAGATCCTGGTTCTCCACGCTTCCGCCCTGCGACGTGCGCCAGCCGTTCTTCTGCCAGCGCGTCAGCCAACCTTGGCGGAAGGCGTTGACGACATAGGTCGAGTCCGAGTGCACCTGCACGCCGCAGGGCGTCTTGAGGGCCCTAAGACCCTCCAGCAAGGCCATGAGTTCCATGCGGTTGTTGGTCGTGCTTGGGGCGTAGCCCGAGATCTCCTTGCGGCGGTCGCCCCAGATGAGGACGGCGGCCCAGCCGCCAGGGCCGGGGTTTCCTGAGCATGCGCCGTCGGTATAGAGGATGACGTCCAATGCGGATGGCTCCTTTTAGAGGCCGTATGGAGGTGGGGCGCGGCGCACCGGCCCACCGGGATTATCGCCCTGACGGGACCTGTCGCAAGCCCCCGGGGCGCTGGCTGGCGGGCTTCCTGGCCGCGGGCAACTCCCAGACGCCGCGACCGTAGGTGCCGAGCAGCAGGGTGCCTGAGGGCAACTGCGCGACGGTGGTCGTCTGCACGTTGGGCAGCGCCGTGCCGAGTGGGCGCCAGCCGGCGTCCGCCAAGGGACTCCAGAAGACGCCGCCACCAGTGGCGGCCACAAGGCCGTTCGACGCCACAAAGAGGCCGAGCGCGGAGAAGCTCGGCAGGGTGCCCGAGATGTCGGTCCAGGAAGGCCACGACGCATTGGCCGCGGGCGTCTCGAACACGAACGGGCAGTCCGGCAAGGACTGCGGCATGCCAAAGGCGACGCTGACGAAGGCGCGGTAGGGGTCGCCCGGCTCTGCCGCGATGTCCGTGACGTAGGCATCCGCGTCGCCCGGCCCCGCGAAGGCGCAGGGCGTTGTCCAGCTGGTGGGCGAGATGAGCCGCCAGGTGCGTCCGGTATTTTCGGAGAGCGCCACCTGCCCGTTCTGCCAGCCCGCGTAGACAATCCTGCCACTGCCCGGCGCGAACGCGATCACGGTGACCGGCCCACCGCCGCGCACGTGCGTCACCCGGCGCCACCGGCCGCCGTCGGCCGTCGAGCGCCAGATCTGTTGGCCGCCGGCCAGGAGGACGTTGCGGTGCCGGGGGTCGACCGCGAAGGCGCCCACACCCAGCGGGCCGACAGGCGGCTGCGGCGAGCCCCAGCGTCGCCCGCTGGTGCCCGAGCGCTGCAGAGCCCCGTCGACCTCGCCGAGCATGCGTGGCGGCTTGCCCGCGCCGAAGGCGTTCCAGCCGCCATCGCCGCCGATCAGGGAGGTCCAGCGGCCGGTATGGAGGTTGTAGACCGCCGTGCCGTTGTCCTGGAATCCCGCCAGCACGCGGTGGCCGCCCGGGGACACCGCCATCGCCGGGTACACCTGGGTGATCGAGAGGTTCGTGTTGAGATCCTGCATGGTGTGCTGCGGCGTCAGCCGGTAGACGCCGCCGTCGTTGCCGATGTAGAGACCCTGTGCGCCGAAAAGCAGCGCGTGCTGGTCCGTGTGCAGGTAGAAGGTCTGCGTCAGGTCGGTCCAACGGGCGCCCCCGTCGGTCGACGCGAGGAGCTCGACGCCCCCCGCGAAGACTTCCTGCGGGTTCTGCGGGGATACGGCCAGGACCTGGTCGTAATCGCCCTGTGCCTGCGGCGGGCTCGTGTTCGGTTCACGCAGGAAGTCCGGGGTGTGGGTGAGCTTCTGGAACGTCGCACCCCCGTCGCGGCTGACGTAGAGCCCAAGCAGGCAGTCGGTGCAGCGGCGGTTCAAGGTCGCCATGCTGACGTACATGGTGCTCGGGTCGCTGGGCGCGACGGCCAGCGCCACCCTGCCGATCCGAGACTCCTTGTGCGGCAGGCCGCCTGCGAGCACGCGCCACGTCCGGCCGAGGTCGCTTGAAACCTCGACACCGACTCCTTCGACGCCCGCGAGGAGGCGCCGCGGATTGCCCGGCAGCCAGCTGAGGTCGGTCGTGGGATCGCCGAGCACGAGATGCCAGGTCCGGCCGCCGTCGCCAGAACGTTCGACGCCAAAGTCGCCGGCGGCGAAGAGGCGCTGCGGATCGGTCGGGTCGAGCAGGATCGAGGAGAGGTAATGGCCGTAGAAGACCTTCTCGCCGAGCAGTTGCCAGGTTCGGCCACCGTTCGCGCTGCGCAGGATGCCATCGGAGAAGAAGCAGTCGCCGCAATCGTCGTTCTCGCCGGTTCCGGCGTAGATCACCTCCGGTTTCGCCTGCACGGCGAGAGCGCCGATCGCCATGTCCGGCGTGCGATCGGACAGCGGACGCCAGGTCTTGCCCTCGTCGGAGGTCACCCAGACGCCGCCGCCCGCTGAACCCGCGAAGAGGCTGCCGTCCGCCGCGGCTAGCGCATCGACGCGGCCGCTCTCGTTGCCTGCGTAGGGGTCGTGCAGCACCGGCGCAGGGCCGATGGACCGCCAGCTGCCACCGACCGGCATGGGCGGCGAGGCAGCTGGGGCGGACAAAGCGGACAGCGCGAGCGTGGCTGCCGCCAGGATTAGCGCGAGGCCGGCGAGCCACGCGGAAATGCGGCGAAGCAAAGGCGACTCCTCCTGCGGGTGGGTCCTAACGCGATTCGGGGCCGCTTCGCGCCGTTCCTGCGGCACAAACTGGCCGCACCCCGGCGGTGCTCCCAGGCGCGTGACCGACCGGGCGGCATGCAGGTGCCGGCAGGGCCCTGCGCGAAGCCGCCCTCGATACGACCGCTGGGAGTTGGGGATCTGTGCGCTGCGAGGAATGGCTAGAGAAGGCGGGAGGCATGGACCGCGACGACGCCTTGCGCGACCTGCGCCAGGAATTTCTGCTGCCGGAGGACGTCATCTACCTCGACGGCAACTCGCTCGGCCCCTTGACGAAGCGAGGCCAGGAACACCTCGAGCGGGCCGCGCTGGACTGGCGCCGACTTGGTGTCGGCGGGTGGCAGGGCGCCGAGGTGCCATGGTTCCACCTCGCCGAGACGATCGGCGCGATGCTGTCGGATGTCGTCGGTGCGTTGCCGGGGGAGGTCATCGCGACCGCGCAGACCACCTTGAACCTGCACCAGGTCCTGCAGACCTTCTACCGCCCGAGCGGCGACCGTCGTGTCGTCGTCACCGAAGCTCTCGCCTTCCCGAGCGATCTCTATGCCATCGCCGGCCATCTCGAGCGACGCGGCCTCGACGTCCGCCGCAGCCTGCGCCTGATTCCCAGCCGCGACGGGCATACGCTCGCGGCGGACGACATTCTTGCCGCACTCGACGACGACGTGGCGCTCGCCGTGCTGCCCGGCGTCCTCTACCGCTCCGGGCAGGCGCTGGCGATCGGGGAGATCACGGCCGCGGCCCACGCGCGCGGAGTGCCGGTCGCGTGGGATCTCTCGCACGCCGTGGGCGCGATCCCGCTCGCGCTGCACCGGGACGAGGCGGATTTTGCCTTCTTCTGCACGTACAAGTACCTCTGCGGCGGGCCCGGCGCGATCGGCGGCCTCTTTGTCCATCGGCGCCACCTGCCCGTGCGGCCCGGCATGGCGGGCTGGTTCGGCAGCGACAAGGCGAGGCAGTTCGACATGCCGATGGAGCTTGGGCCCGCCGACGATGCCGGCGCCCTGCAGGTGGGGACGCCGCCGGTCCTCTCCTCGGTGCCGCTGCTCGGTAGCCTCGAGATCTACCGGGAGGTGGGCATGGAGGCCGTCCGGCGGCGCTCGCTGCGCCAGACGGAACTGCTCGCCGCGATGGCGGACGACGTGCTGCGGGAACAGGGCTTCCAAGTGGTGACGCCGAGATCGCCCGAGGCGCGTGGCGGACACGTCGCCTTGGCGCACCCCGAGGCCGCGCGCCTGAGCCGCGCGCTCAAGGACCGCGGCGTCGTGCCGGACTTCCGGCCTCCGGACGTCGTGCGGCTGGGCCCGCACCCGCTCTACACCACGTTCAGGGAGATCGCTCAGGCGCTCACGGTTCTCCGCGACATCGCGCGGACGGGCGAGCATCTGCGCTACCCGGAAGGCCGGGAGGAAGTCGGCTGAAGGCCGCCATGCGACCCGCGGCGCCCGTGCGGTCGACGCCAGTCGTCCGGATTCGACAACGGGAAGGCACCGAACCCCCAAGGTTCGGTGCCTTGCTGTGGAGAGCCGCCGCGATGGTCTCCGGAGGAAACCTTACTTACTTGCTGCCCTTCATGTAGGCGGGGACGTACTTGGCGAAGTCCGCCATGTGGCCGGGGTAGCTCATGAATCCGGTGTAGAGCCAGATGACGGCTGCGACGGCGAGCACGATGGCCGCGATGATCGCGATCCAGCGCATGTTCTTCATGGCGATGGCCGGCAGGGTCAGGATGCCGCCGACACCGGCGAAGATGAAGCCGAGGCCGGCGATGGTCGGGGAGTTCGACATGTGCAGGGCGATCATGTGGTCGCCGACCACGACGGCGGCGATGCCTGCGAAGAAGCCCCAGATCGCGGGACCGAGGAGCTCGAGGCGGAAGACGAGCGCGAGGCCTGCGACGGTGAAGAGGGCGCCGAACATAAGGGCGGGCTCACCGTACGCGACGTTGTAGGAGCCGGGCAGCGGCCAGGTGACCACCATGGGGATCGAGGTCGCGGCAAGGATGAGGGCGGTGGCGCCGAAGCCGAAGCCCCAGGTCGGACGGTGCTCAGGAGCGGGGTTGAAGTAGAGGTACAAGGCCAGAAGCGCAAGACCGGCACCAACGGCGACCAGCATAACTGCAAGATAGTCGATCATGGAACTTTGCCTCCCCTTGGCAGTGCGCCTCGCGGCCGTCGGCGCTGCCCAACGCGGGCTGTCTGCCTGGAGCTACTATCGCGCTTGTGCCGATTAGGCCATATGAACATCTAGTCCGTTTCGTGCTGGTGCGGCCGGTAGGTTGGTTGGCCGGGCAATTTGCCCACACCACGGCCATCTGCCAGAGCGGGATGGCACGCGATCTGACAAAGTGGCCCTAGGGGCACGTGAAAAAAGTCGCATGGACCAGGTCCACTCGCCAGGGTCCGCCCGTCACTTTGCGGGTCGCAGCGCACTGCGGACGCTGAAAATCCTGATCCTGGGCGTATCTTGGGGCATACCTCCGAGCCGTACCTGCGCCGCCGTCTGGCCGGGCGAAGGTACCAAGACCAGTGGACCAGAGCACCGCGTCCGCACGCCGATTTTCCGGTACCAGGATGGTCGACCCTTGCGGGTTGCACCTAAGAACCATCGTACAAGGTAGCGCGGCTGATGGGAGGGGCGGACCGTGCTTGACGCAACACGATATTTAGATGATTATAAAAACACGAAAGAAGGTGCGGCGCGATGTCGCTGGGCGATGTCTTTCAGGCGCTGTCGGACCCGACGCGGCGGCAGATCCTGCGCATGCTCAGCCAGGGAGATCTCAGCGCGGGCGAGATCGCCGCGGCCTTCACCCTGTCGAAACCGAGCATCTCGCACCATCTCAACACCCTGCGCCAGGCCGACCTCGTGGTGTCGCGGCGGCAGGGTCAAATGATCATCTATTCGCTGCACACCACGGTGCTGCAGGAAGCGCTCGGCTGGGGCCTCGAGGTTCTCCGCCGCGGAGATGCGATCGGGGGAGAGGATGGAAGTCATGGCGGATAAGGCGAAGGAGTACCGGCTGGGCAGCGAGGCGCGGCACGACTGGCCGGTGTACCTCGTGTGGCTGGTCATGCTGGCTGTGGGGATCTGGGCCCTGCCGCACCTGCCGGCGCGGGTGGCGACGCACTTCGGCCTGAACGGTCAGCCGAACGGCTGGATGCCCGCGCCCTGGGCGGTCTTGCTGCCGATCGGCGTTGCGGTGCTGGTGTGGCTCTTCCTGCTCGTGGTGCCCGTGATCGACCCGCGGCGGCGCAACTACCCGGACTTCCTGCCGTTCTACCGGTCCTTGCGTCTCCTGATCGTCCTCGTGATCGCCTTCATGTTCTTCTGGTCGATGTGGCGCAATCTCGGTTATAGCGCCGCCAATCCCGGGGACATGGCGGTGGTGGTCGTAGGGCTGCTGTTCATGTTCATCGGCAATTCGCTCGGCCGGGTGCGCTTCAACTACTTCGTCGGCGTACGCACGGCGTGGACGCTCTCCAATGAAGAGGTCTGGCGGCGCACGCACCGCTTCGCGGGGCCGGTGTTCATGCTGGCCGGCCTCGTTCCTGTCGTCCTGCTGTTCTTCTGGCCTCAAGGGGCCAGGGTCGCCCTGCTGGTCTGCGTCGTGGCCGCCGTCCTGCTCACGACGGTCTATTCGTACCTTGCGTACAGGGGCGTCGTCGGCGAGTAGCGGCCCGGTAAAGGTCCGGGAAGACACTGGAGCCCGCCGCGCGGACGCGGCGGGCTCCAGCATGTCCTGCCGGCGTTACCCGGCAACTGCATGGAACGTTGTCACCAGCCCGACCAGGATGACCGACCCGGTGGCGAGGTAGACGAACCAGCGGTACGGGCCGCGCATGCGCGCCTGGGCAGGCAGCGCCTTCGCCTCCAGAGCGAGCAGGAAGCCCAGAACCACGGGCAGCAGGATCGCGTTCATCACTTCGATGTCGATGGTCAGGTGGATGAGCGGGAGGCCTTTTAGCACCACCGCCGCCCCAAGCACCAGCGCGAGGACGTACGCGAGATAGAAGTGCGACGCCTCGCCGACCTGGCTGTTGAGACTGTGCGGGCAGCCGAAGGCCTCTCCAATACCGAAGGCGGCCGCCACCGAGACGACGATGGCTGCCACCAGGGACGCGCCCAGGATGCCGAGGCCGAACGCCAGCTTCGCGCCGGCGAATCCGAGGAAGGGTTCGAGCGCCCGGGAGATCTCCGGAATGCTCTGGAGCGCCGTCGCGTGGCCCGAGCGGCCGATGGTCGCGGCGACGGCGACGACCACGAAGATCATGACAAGCTGCGTCACCACCGCGCCCACCAGGGTGTCGACGCGGGCACCGCGCAACTGGCGCGGCCTGAGGCCCTTGTCGATCACGGCCCCCTGCTGGTAGAAGACCATCCACGGCATGATGACGGCGCCGACATTGGCGGCGAGAAGCATGAGATAGCCGTGGTTGCCGAGCGGCAGCTGGCCCAGTCCATGGACGAGCGAGACGGGATCGGGATGGGACATGAGGGCGGCAGGCAGGAAGAGCAGCTCGAAGAGCCCAAGGGCGATGCCCACGCGCTCGACGCGGCGGTAGCTGCCGGTGACACCCAGGCCGATCAGGAGCAGAGCGGCTGCGCCGACGCTGTAGACCTTCGGGACGCCGAACAGCTGCCCGACGCCCGCGATTCCGGCGAATTCGGTGACCAGCGCCCCGACCGCCGCAACGAACAGGGTGAGGACCGACAGGAAGGCCCAGGGCCGGCCGAAGGTGTCGCGGATCAGTTCGCCGTGGCCCTTGCGTGTGAGCACGCCGAGGCGCACGGTCATCTCCTGCACGACGTAGAGCACCGGAATGAGCAGGAGCTGCGGCAGCAACATGCCGTAGCCCCAGAGGGCCCCGGATTGCGCCGCGGTCACGACGCTGCCGGCATCGGTGTCGGCGAGCATCACCATGAGGCCGGGGCCGAGCACGGCGCCGAGCAGGAAGAGCCGCCCGACTCCCGCCCGCCGGGACCCGGCCTTGGGTGGCTCGGCGGCGGCTGCGGTGGCGCGCCGGGTGCGGCCGCGCTGCAGCTGTTCAGAGACGGCGTAGCCAGCGCCTTCTCGCCGCACGGCGCACCTCCTCGAGATCTGGTGTAGAAATTAGGCCTACCTAACAAAGGGTCAAAGTTCTGCGTGAAGGCGTCAAGGGTCACAAGACCGCCCGCGAGGGTCCGATGGACCCGCTCTGCCGGCACGGCGGCGCACTGGCAGGGATGCCCTCAGTCTGCGCCGGGAAGGGCATGAAAATGCCGCCGCAAGCCAAGGCCTCCGGCGGCACGCGTGGCGCGGGAGGTCAGTCAGCCGTCTTCGGCACTTCGCAGAGCAGGATGTCGATCGGCAGGCGCAGCAGGTCGCGACGCATGGAGATGCGCGCCAGGAGCCCCGCCTGCGTCGCGAGCTTGCGCAGGGCAAGCGGCCGTCCGAGCGCGGCGAGCCGGAAGATGCTGCGGAGCACAAGATAGAAGGAAAGCGTCCGCCCGTAAGGCATCTCCTCGGCCAAGGCGGCAAGGACGATGCGCCCGCCGGGACGAACGACGCGCCGCAGTTCCGCGAGGGCGGCGGATGTCCCCTCGGGCGGCAGAAGTTCGAGGACGAGGCTGACAACCGCCCCGTCGAGGCTGCCGTCCGCGAAGGGCAGGGCGCGGACGTCGCCGAGACGCAGCTCGATCCTGTCCGAGATCGGCGTTCGGGCGACCTGGCGCCGCGCCTGGCGCAGCATGGCGGGAGAGATGTCGACGCCGAAGACCTTGCCTGCGTCGCCGACCTGGTCCCCGAGAGCGATGGCGAGTCTGCCGGTGCCGGTGCCTGCGTCCAGCACCTGTTCTCCCGGCGAGGGGTGCAAAAGGGCCAATGCCGCCTCCCAGGTTTCCTGCGACGCCTCGAACATGAACATGTCGTAGAGCCGATGCGCCATGCCGTAGAACCGCTGCAGCCTGGCCGTCTTCCCGTCCCGTATGAGGTCCGACGTAAGATTCGCCGCCTTCCGAACCGATGCGCAATATCGCCTCTAGGATGATAGCAGACGGAACGGCAGGTGACCGATCGCGATCCGGCGTAAGAGGACGAGCGAGGAGGCCAGGCCATGGGTTACACGCTCGAGGACCTGCGCGCCGACGTACCGGTCGTACGGCGCAAGGTTTACCTGAACACCGGTACCATGGGCGCCGCGCCGCAGACGGTGACGGTGCGCTTCTTCAAGGCGTACGAGCAGTGGCAGGTGGAAGGTGCCGGCTGGCCGCAGGCCTATGAGCGCAGGCGCGAGGGCATGGCGGCCGTGCGCGGGGCGATGGCTCTCCTGCTCGGCGTGCCGCAGGCCAGTGTGGCGTTCGCCGGCAACGTGACGCAAGCAATCAACTGGGTGGCCCAGGGGCTGCGCTTCGCCGCTGGCGACGAAGTCATCGTCGGGGCCGAGGAGCATCCGGCGAACCGCTTCCCCTGGCGGGCCCTTGAGACGATGGGCCGGATCCGGGTGATTCCTTGGCGGATGGCCCCTACGGACGAGGAGCTGCTCGACGAGCTTTCCAGGCTGATCGGTCCCAGGACGCGGCTCGTGGCGGTCAGCCATGTGCTCCAGACCAGCGGCCGCGTGCTGCCGGCGGCAGCCATCGCCAGGCTGTGCCGCGGCCGCGGGGTGTTGTCGCTGATCGACGGCGCGCAGGCGCTCGGCCAGTTGCAGGTCGATCTCGGCGCGATCGATCCGGACTTCTACCCGTTCTCCGGCCACAAGTGGCTGCTTGGTCCCGTCGGCACCTCCGGCATCTACGTCCGGCCGGACAACCTCGAGAAGCTGGGCCTGTTGCCGGCTGGCAGCGGCTCCGCCGAGCAGGACCTCGCAGGGCGCGAGGAAGAGGATGTGGCGTGGCGCCAGGAGGCGCGCCGGTTCGAGGTGGGCACCGCGAACTGGCCGCTTTTCGAGGGGCTTGAAGCCGCGCTGGCCCTGAGGGCGGAGATCGGCTCCATGACGATCGAGCAGCACCAGAGCCTTCTCGCCGACGCGTTCGTCGACGGACTGCCCCAAGGCAGCGAACTCGTGCAGGTGCAGCAGCGTGCCGCCATGTGCACGTTGCGCTTCCCCGAGGAGCTCGGGGATGTGGTCGGGCGGCTGGCCGAGGGCGGCGTGATCGCGCGTGCCGTCGGCGAGTTCGGCCCTGGCGCTGCGCGCTTCTCCTTTGGCCCGTACAACAACCTCGACGACGTTGCGGCGGCCCACCGGGCCATCGCCGCTCTGACGGCCCATGTCTAGCGGCGGACAGGGCCCGCTCGCCGGAGTGAAGGTGCTCGACCTCTCGCGCGTGCTCGCCGGACCCTATGCCACCATGGCGCTCGGCGAACTGGGTGCGCGCGTCATCAAGGTGGAGCACGTGCAGGAAGGGGACGAAACGCGCAGCTGGGGGCCACCCTTCATCCAGGGCGAGTCGGCCTACTACCTCGGTGTGAACCGGAACAAGGAGAGCATCGCGCTCGACCTGACGCGGCCGCTCGCCCAGGACGTCGTGCGTCGTCTGGCCCTCGGCTGGGCGGACGTGGTCGTCGAGAACTTCCGCCCGGGCAACCTCGAGCGGTTCAACCTGTCGCTCGAGCAGATGCGCCGGGACAATGCCGCGCTGATCACCGCGAGCGTCCGCGGCTACCCGCTCGGCGACGACCGGGCCGGCTACGACTTCGTCATCCAGGGGGCCGGCGGGCTGATGTCCATCACCGGGCCCGAGGAGGGACCACCATACAAGGTCGGCGTCGCGGCGGCCGACCTCTTCACGAGCTCATTCCTGCTCAGCGGCATCTTGGCGGCGCTGTACGCCCGGAGCCAGACCGGCAGAGGCCAGCACGTCTCGGTGTCCCTCTTCGAGTGCGAGGTGGCGATGCTGGCGAACGTGGCCTCGAGCCACCTGCTGACGGGTGGGCCCGCACGGCGCTACGGCAACGCCCACCCGTCGATGGCTCCCTACGAGACGTTCGCAGCGAAGGACGGGCCGCTCACCTTGGGCGTCGGCAACGATCGGCAGTTCAAGAGCCTCGCGGACGCGCTCGGTCATCCGGAGTGGGTCCAAGACGAGCGCTTTGCGACGAATCCGCAGCGCGTGCTCCACAGGCAGGCCCTCAAGCAGGCGATCGACGGTGCTCTCGCGTCGCGCGGCCGAGCGGAGTGGCTCACGGCTCTCACCGCCGCCGGCATTCCCTGCGGCCCGATCAGGACAGTGGCCGAAGTCTTCGCGAGCCCGGAGGTGGCGAAGGCCGGAACGGTGGTCGAGATGGACCACCCCCTCATCCCGAACCTCAGGCAGGTGCGGTTGCCGTGGCGCTTCACGGGTACGCCCGCCGAGCCGCGGACACCTCCGCCTCTGCACGGGCAGCACACCAGGCGCATCCTGCGCGAGGTGGGGCTCACCGAACAGGAGGTGGAGGCGGCCTTTACCGACGGCGTCGCGAATGGACCGCAGGTGGAGGCAGGCACGCCCGAGTGAGGTTTTCAGGGTGAGAGCGATCGGAGGCGCCGCCCGTAGGCGACGCCTCCGATCGCTCGTGGGTCAGGTCACGTTATGCTCTTACTGCGGCTTGCCAAGGGACGTCAGGCCTGCTGCGAGATGAGTTCGTCCTCGTAGGACACGGCCTCGAGGTCCTGTTTGGCCGGCTCCGGCAGCAGCATGGTCAGCAGTACGCCGACCATCGCGAAGAGGAACGTGATGCGCAAGGTTCCTGCGATGCCGAGCGCCGAGCTGAGGATGGGGAAGACGAACACGCCGATGAACGCGCCGACTTTGGCGATGCCAGCTGAGAGCCCGTGACCGGTCGTCCGCATGCTGACGGGGTAGACCTCGGCACTCAGTACGAACGTGGTGGTGTTGGGGCCGAACTCGGCGAAGAAGTAGCTGATTCCGTAGATGACGAGGAATGGCACGAGCAGCGAAGTGATGCCGGGGATGACGCCCAGGGCAAGGAACGCCAGTCCCATCACCGTGAAGCCGATCCACTGCAGCCGCCGGTGGCCGATGTCGTCGAGCTTCAGGATGGCTAGAAGGTAACCGGGCACAGCCGCCACAACGAAGATGATCAGCGTCCACGCCATCGTCTCGATGGTCGTCGCGGCTGGTGCGACCGATTTGATGATCAGGGGCGTCGAAATGGAGTTTCCGTAGTAGGCGTAGTCGAACACGAACCATGTGCCCGCGGTGCCGAGCAGCAGGCGCAGGTAGCGCCGGTCGTGCAGGAACTGCCAGAAGGAGAGCCGCACCTTCGGCTCGGCGTCCGCCGCCGCGTCGACCTGGCCGCGCGTAAATTCCCGCACCGAGCGGGTGGCCTCGGGCGCATTGCCCCGCACGCGTGCGACGTAGCGCGGAGACTCCGGAAGCGTGCGCCGCAGGTAGATCACGGCGAGTGCAGGCAGGGCACCGAGCCCGAGCATGAGCCGCCAGGCGAGGTCACCAGAGACGCCTGAGGCAAGGAGGGTCATCGCGACGATCGGACCGGCGACGAGACCGAGCGCCTGCATGGAGAAGACGAGCCCCACCAGCTTGCCGCGGTCCTGGCGATTGGCATATTCGCTCATCAGCACCGCCGAGACGGGATAGTCGCCGCCAATGCCGACACCAAGGACGAAGCGGAAGACGATGAGCCAGATGATGTTCGGTGCAAAGGCGGAGGCGATGGCCGCCGCGGCCATGATCGCCGCCTCGAGTCCGTAGATGGATTTCCTGCCGAATACGTCGGCCACGCGGCCGAACAGGAAGGCGCCAACAAACGCGGCGATCAGAGCGGTGCTCGACAGCAGCCCGAGCTCCGTGGCGCTCGGGTCCCACTGCACTTTGATCAGGGTAACGGCCGCGCTGATGATGAAAAGATCGTACGCGTCCGTGAAGAAGCCCATGCCCGCCGTGAGCACGGTGCGAAGGTGGAAGAGGCTGAGCGGCGCGTCATTGAGCGCGCCTACGAGGGAGCCTGTCCGCTGGGCCACGCGATCCCCTCCTGCTCTGGACTGCGCACACGGGTCTCAGCAGAAGGTTCCCGCTGGCCTGTTAGTGTTCGGTTGCGGTCAGGTTAAGAGTCCTTTGGCACCGTGGTCGGTCCGACGAAAGGGGGCTGTCCCGCAAGGCCCAAGGCCCGCGTCGGACAGCCCCCACGCCATGCACAGTCGTCAGCCGATGATCTCCTGGATACGCTTTGCGGCTCCCGGCCCGAACAGGCCGCCATGGTAGCTCAGGACGTAGTCGACGTCCTGCGGCAGCTTCGCGAGCGACGCCATGGCGGTCGGCATGTCCGGCGTCACTTCCGGCCCGGGACCCTCGAGTTGGCCGTTCACGACGCGCATGGCGTCGCCTGAGATGAGGGTGCGGTGTCGCGGGAAGTAGAGGCTGATGTGGCCGGGTGTGTGGCCGGGCGTGTGGATGACCCGGATGCCGCCGTAGAGCGGCAGCTCCTCGCCGTCCTCCAGCAGCACGTCCACCTGCGCCTTGGGCAGGTTCGACATGAGCGCCTTGAACTGGGCCTGCGCCGCTTCGGGCATGTGCTCGAGCATCCGCTGCATGCGCTCGGGGTTGAACTTAAGAAGCCTTTCGCGCCCCTCGATGTAGGGCGCCTCGAGCCGATGGGCGAGCACGGTGGTGCGCCCGGCCGCGATCGCCGGCAGATTCCCGATGTGGTCGATGTCCTGGTGGGTCAGGATGACGCGGTCCAGGTCCGAGACGGAGTGCCCAATGGCCCTGAGGGCCGCCTCGAGCGCGTCGCCCTGGCCGGGGAAGCCCGTGTCGACCAGCGTGGCGCCTTCCTCGCCCATGAGCAGGACCGGGTACACGACGCTCGTTCCGCCGAACCCCTGCATCGGCAACTCAAGCACTTCTGCGCCTGGGAAGAGCTGCATGATGCGCCTCCTCGCTTGTCTCGAAGTATGGGGGTATTCGCGTCCTTTGCCGGCGTTCCTAGGGACGAACGACCTGTCCTGTGGGTCCGCGCAGCACTTGGCGCTGTCCGGTGTCCGACGCGCGGCGCGCGGCGTCGAGAAGCCGCTGGCTTGCGACGCCATCCTGGAAGGTCGGAAGATCCCCGCTCGGACGGCCCGCTACCACGGACCGGTGCAGCCGGTCGAGGAAGGGGAGCATCGCGCTGGCGTAGCCTCTCGCGGTCTCTGGAAGCCGAGGTGCCTCCTGCGCCTCGGGAAGCTCGACCTCCCGCCAGTCGGCGTCGCCCCGCTGCAGCCGCACCGTGCGATCGTCCGAGAGGGCGACGGTGCCCTCGCTGCCATGCACCTCGAGCTGCCATCCCGACGGACGCGTCGTGGCGGAGCGGTAGTCGAGCAGGAAGGTGGCCCCTGACACGAGGCGGCCGAACACCTGGAAGGCGTCGTCCGCGTCGCGCCGCTCGTCGCCGGGTCCTTCGGCCACATGCGTCGTCAGCTGCGCCGACAGCTCGGCGACTTCATCGCCGGTCCAGTAGCGCAGACTATCGAACATGTGGCTGCCGAGAGCACCCAGCCTGCCGCCACCCTGGCTACTGCGGCCGAGCCAGCCGAGCGGCGCGCTGTGCAGTTGCGGCAGGCGACGGTCCTGACCCACGTAGGCGACATGCAGGATCCGCCCGATCGCGCCGTCCGCGATCAGGCTCCGCACTGCGGCGCGGGCGGGGCGGAAACGGAACTCGAACGTGATCGCGCCGATGCGGTCCTGCGAGCGGCGCAGCGATTCCATGGACTCCGCCTCCGCGAGGTCCAGCGCCATGGGCTTTTCACAGAGGACATGGAGTCCCGCCTGAAGCGCAGCTTCCGTGATCTCGCGATGGAGTTCCGGGTTCGCGGCGACCACCAGGAGATCGAGCGGCAGATCGATCAGGTCGTGCCAGTCGCCGAGGACGTTCGCGATTCCGCTCTCGGCCCGTGCGCGGTCCGGGTCGCCGCGGTGCAGGCTCGCAATCGCTACGGGTTCGAAGCCCGGATGGGCCGACAGCATGGGCGCGTGGACACGGGCACCGAAGCCCGTGCCGGCGATTCCTACGCGCAAAGCATCCAAAGTGGAGCGCCTCCTTGCCATGCAAGCCTTCGTCACCTGCCGTGCGTGTCCTCCCGGAAGCTGCCACCGGGACGCGCGAGGGTCCGGTGGCCAAAAGGCGCGTAAGGCGCGGTAGGACCCCGAACGTGTGGCCTATGCCCTTGACGGCCCCCCCGCGCTTGCCTACAGTGTTTGCCACGTCACACAGGCATTCGGCCGTTGGTTATAATGAAACCTACTTGGCAGGACGTCCCGGATGACCAAGAAATCGGCCCCGCGAGGAAGATCAGCATGGACCTGGGGGAGCTGTTTCATGGTCCGAACGCTGGTTGGGCCCTTGAGCTCTACGAGCGTTACCGGCAGGATCCTCAGTCGGTCGACGCCGCGACGGCTGCCATGTTCCGACGCATGGAGCTCGAGGGTGGCGTAAGCCTCAAGGATGCTCCGAGCACGGCGACCGCCGCGCCGGCGGACGTGCAGGAGATCGTGCTCGCGGCGCGTCTCGCGCGCAACATCAGGGAATACGGGCACCTCAAGGCGCGCCTTGACCCCCTGGGTCAGGATCCGCCGACGCAGCACGCGCTCGACGCGCAGGGCTACGGCCTGACGGACGAGCAGATGGACCGGCTGCCGGGGGCGATCGTGTTCCCGGCGGCGGGCCCGGCCGTCGGCAGCCTGAGGCAGGCGATCGCCCGCCTTGAAGAGATCTACATGGGTACCATCGGCTTCGACTTCAGCCACGTGCACGAGGCCGAGGAGCGTCAATGGCTGCAGCACGCCGCGGAGGACGGCAGCTATCGCCACATGGCTGCGGCGCGGCGGCTCGAGATCCTCGAGCGCCTCACCGACGTCGAGGAGTTCGAGCAGTTCCTGCACCGCACGTTCCAGGGGCAGAAGCGGTTCTCGATCGAGGGCAACGACGTGCTGGTGCCCATGCTGGACGAGATCATCGACGCGGCCGTCGAGAGCGGCACGCGCGAGGTGACGATCGGCATGGCGCACCGTGGGCGCCTCTCGGTGCTGACGCATGTCATCGGCAAGCCGTTCGGCCAGATCTTCACCGAGTTCCACGTCGGGCCCGACGAACAGCCGGACCTCTACGTCGGCTGGAGCGGCGACGTCAAGTATCACCTCGGGTCGCGCCGAACCATCCAGAACGAGGGCGAGCAGCCGGTTCAGATCACGCTCGCGAACAACCCGAGCCACCTCGAGTTCGTCAACCCGGTGGTTCAGGGCATGACCCGCGGGGCGCAGGACGACCGCACCGGGCCCGGACGCCCCAGGCCGGACTTCTCCCAAGCCATCAACGTTTCGGTGCACGGCGATGCGGCGTTCCCCGGCGAGGGCATCGTCGCGGAGACCTTGAACCTCTCGCAGCTTTTCGGCTACACCACGGGCGGCTCCGTGCACATCATCGCGAACAACCAGGTCGGCTTTACGACGGACCCCGGCGAGGACCGTTCCACACGCTACTCGTCGGACCTTGCCAAGGGTTTCGAGATTCCCATCCTGCACGTGAACGCGGACGACCCGGACGCCTGCATGACGGCGGCGCGCATCGCGATCGCCTACCGGCAGCTCTTCCACAAGGACTTCCTCATCGATCTCGTCGGCTACCGGCGCTACGGGCACAACGAGGGTGACGAGCCGAGCTTCACCCAGCCCAGGCTTTACGAGCTGATCGGCAACCACCCCACGGTGCGCAAGGTCTACGAGGACCGGCTGGTCGCGGAGGGCATCGTGGACCAGGGCGCGGCGGCGGCCATGCAGGAGAAGGCGCGCGAGAGGCTGCGCGCCGCGTTCGACGAGGTGGTCGAGGGACGGGTCAAGTTCCCCCAGACGATGCCGGAGGAGCGCACCCTGCAAGGGATCGCCACGCCACCTGGCGAGGAGCGGCTGCGCGCCGCGAACGACGCCCTGCTGGCGCGTCCGGAGGGTTTCACCGGCAGCGCGAAGCTCGAACGGCTCCTCCAGAGGCGACGCGAACTGCTCGACAAGCCGCAGGGCGTCGACTGGGCGCACGCCGAGAGCCTGGCCTTCGCCACCATCCTCGAAGACGGCATCCCCATCCGCATGAGCGGGCAGGACACGGAGCGCGGCACCTTCAGCCAGCGCCACCTCGTGCTGCACGACGTGCACGACGGCCACCGTTACACGCCTCTGCAGCACCTGCCCACCGCCAAGGCGTCGTTCGCCGTCTACAACAGCCCCCTGTCGGAGTCCGGCGTGCTCGGGTTCGAGTACGGCTACGGCCTCCGGGCCCCGGAGACGCTCGTCATCTGGGAGGCCCAGTTCGGCGACTTCGCCAACGCGGCGCAGGTGATCGTCGACCAGTTCCTGACCGCGGCGAGGGCGAAGTGGCGCGAGCGCTCGAATCTCGTCCTGCTGCTGCCGCATGGCTACGAGGGCCAGGGTCCGGAGCACTCGAGCGGCCGCGTGGAGCGCTACCTGCAACTCGCCGCCGAGGGCAACCTGCGCATCGCCAACTGCACGACATCCGCGCAGTACTTCCATGTGCTCCGGCTCCAGGCGGCTGCCCTGGGCCTTCAGCCACGACCACTGGTCGTGATGACGCCGAAGAGCCTGTTGCGCCACCCGATGGCGCAGTCCGACCTCGCGGAACTCGCGACGGGCAGCTTCCAGCCGGTGCTGGACGACGACACGGCGATCAACCGGCGCGATCGGGTGGAGCGGCTCGTCTTCTGCAGCGGCAAGATTTCGGTCGAGTACCGCCTTGCGGCAAAGGAACACCACGACGCCGAGCGTGCCGCGCTGATCCGCCTGGAACTGCTCTATCCCTTCCCGGAGGAAGAGATCCGTGCCGTCATCGCAGCCTATCCGGGGGTGCGCGAAGCGATCTGGCTTCAGGAGGAGCCCACCAACATGGGTCCCTGGACGTTCATCGCGCCGCGGCTCGCGAAGCTCCTGCCGGACGGGGTGGAGCTCCGCTACGTCGGCCGGCCGGAACGGGCGTCCACCGCGGAGGGAATGCCGGACGTCCACAAGGCCGAGCACGAGCGCATCACCGGGGAAGCTCTTTCGCTGCCGGAGAAGAAACTGCAAACGCGGGGTGTGAAGAGACGTGCCAACTGAGATCACCGTACCGCAGCTTGGCGAGTCGATCGTCGAGGCGACCGTCGGCCACTGGCTGAAGCATCCCGGCGACGCGGTGGCCGCGGGCGACGCGCTGGTGGAGCTCGAGACCGACAAGGTCAATCTGGAGGTGCAGGCCCAGACGGCCGGCACCCTCCAGGAGATCCGCAAGGAGGAGGGTGCGACCGTCGGCATCGGCGAGGTGCTGGGCACCATCGCCGAAGGCGTGGCCGCCGCGACCGAGGCGCCCGCCGCAGCCGCTCCTGCTCCAGCGGCGGAAGAACCCGCCGCCGCAGCCGGTCCCACATCGCCCGAGGTGCGTAGGGCGGCGCAGGATCTGCAGGTCGATCTGCGTCAGGTGACGGGCAGCGGACCGCGCGGCCGCGTGACGCGGGAGGACGTCGAGCGCACGGCGGCGAGGCTCGCCACCGCGCCCGAGACGGTGATCCCGGCGGCGCCCGCCGCCGCCGCGCCGGCTCCCGCGCCCAAGACGCCGGCACCGCCCGCTCCGGCTCCCGCGTCCGCGGACGTGTTCGCAGCCGCGAGCGGCCGCGAGGAGCGCCAGCGCATGTCACGCCGGCGTCTCACCATCGCGCGCCGGCTGGTCGAGGCGCAGCACGGGGCCGCGATGCTCACCACCTTCAACGAGGTGGACCTCTCCGCGGTGATGGCGGTGCGCCACGAGCGGCGCGACGCCTTCAAGGAGAGGCACGGCGTGTCGCTCGGCCTGATGTCCTTCTTCACCAAGGCGACCTTGAGCGCCCTCAAGGCCTATCCGCATCTCAACGCCGAGATCCAGGGCGACGAGATCGTCCTCAAGCACTACTACGACATCGGCATCGCAGTCTCCACCGATGAGGGGCTGGTCGTGCCCGTGGTGCGGGACGCCGACCGCCTGAACTTCGCCGGCATCGAGCAGGCGATCGCCGAGCTCGCCGCGAAGGCGAGAAGCGGTGCCCTGACGCTCGAGGACCTGCGTGGCGGCACCTTCACCATCACCAACGGAGGCGTCTTCGGCTCCCTCCTCTCGACGCCGATCCTCAACGCGCCGCAGGTCGGGATCCTGGGCATGCACGGCATCCAGGAGCGCCCGATCGCCGTGCGCGGCGAGGTGCAGATCCGGCCGATGATGTACATCGCTCTTTCCTATGACCACCGCATCGTCGACGGATCGGTCTCGGTCCGCTTCCTGCGGCATATCAAGGAGCTTCTGGAGGATCCGACGCAGCTGCTGCTCGAGGGCTGAGCGAGGCGACGCGACTGCGGCGGCCTGCGACGGCAGGCCGCCGCAGTCGTGCGTAGGGGGCTGTGCGATACGGCAGGGCATAGTCTGGGCGATGGGACGGGGCGTACGGCCGAGCGGCTGAGCTGGCTCGGCTACGCCGTGATCGGCCTGATGGCAACCGCATACGGATCCGCCCTGCCTGAGCTCGTCCACCAGCTGCGGGCGAGCTACGGCGAGTTGTCGCTGCTCTTTGCGTTGCAGTCGCTCGGGAACACGGTGACCTACTTCTACGCGAACCATCTGGTCGACCGCCATGGCACCCGCAAGGTGCTCCTCCTCGGTTTCTGGCTCTTCGTCGTTTCCACAGGACTTCTGCCGCTCGTGCCGAGCTTTGCGACCTGGGTCCTGCTGGCGTTCGTGGCCGGCGTGGCCTTTGCGCTCGTGGACGTCGGCGGCTCGCGCCTCGTTTCGGATCTCTACCGCGGTCAGCAGGCGCAGGCGTTCAACCGCCTGAACCTGTGGTTCGGTGTCGGTGCCATCTCCGCCCCGCTGACGGTAGGGCTGCTCAACGCCACCGGCATGCCGGTGGCGCTGGTCTTCGGCCTGGCCGCGGGACTGGCGCTGGTCGGCGCCATCGGCATGCTGGCACTGGGCGAACTGCCGGGCGAGCCGGCGCAGCCCGGGGAGGGACTGCGCGGCAACTTCGAACTCTGGCGCGAGGCTGGCTGGCTCCGCACCCTGACATGGCTCGTCTTTCTCTATGTCGCGGCCGAGAGCGGCTTCTCGGCCTGGGTCGCCGCGTTCGTCCACGTTCGCTCGGGACTGCCGGACGCGCTCGCCTCGCTCTATCCTGCGGCCTATCAGTTCGGTCTGACGGTGGTTCGGATCCTGATCGGCCCCCGGCTTCCCTTCCTGCGCCTCGAGCGCGTCCTGTTGGTGGGCGGAGCGGCAGCGGTGGGCGCGAGCGGCATTGTCGTCGCCTTCGGCCACCTGCCGCTCGTCGTGCTGGTCGGCGCCGCCCTGACCGGTGCCTGCCTGGGACCGGCGTTCCCCATCGTGCTCACCGTGGCGGGACGCGAGGCACCGCGCCGCGAGGGCCAGGCCTTCTTCTTCATCTTCACGTCGCTGGCCGTCGCGGCGCTTTTTGTGCCATGGGCGGAGGGACAGATCTTCGCGCAGGTGCCGGAATTGGCGATGGCGGTCACCTCTCTGCTGGCGGCAGGCGTGGCGCTCGCGGCGGCTCGCCTTGGCCTGCAGACGTCCGCCCTGCCTCCGGGCGCATCCCGTGAGGTCTGAGATGTGGCGCGGCCCCCTCGAATCACCAGAATCTGGCTAGGCGGCAGGATCGCGGTGCTTGGGGGCGAACACCCGCACGGTGGGGATCGGCGAAGGCGGTGAGCCTGATGACATGGCAGGTGGAGCTTCGCCAGGAAGCCTACTGGTGGCGCCGACAGGTGGTCGGCGTCGAGCAGCCGGTGGACCTGCTCGGTGGACATCGCAGCACCTACGTGAACCTCGACAACGCCGGGACGACGCCCATGCTCCACAGTGTGCGGGAGGCTCTGCGGCAGGCGGAGGAGACGTATGGGAGCCCGCATCCCAGCGCGGGATATCGCGCCAGACGCTCCTTGGAGCTCTACGAGCAGGCGCGCGCCGAGGTGCTGCGGTTCGTCGGCGCCTGGGACGGGACGCGCGTCGCCCTGTTCACGAAGAGCGCCACCGAAGCGGTGAACAAGCTTGCGGCCGAGTTTCCCTTCGCGGTGGGCGATGTCGTCGTGCTCAGCGAGATGGAACATCATGCGAACCTTTTGCCATGGCGCGGCCGGGCGAAGATCGTGTACCTGCCGGTGGACGTCGAGGGCCGGTTGGAAGTGGACGCCCTGCCGAAGCTCCTGGAGCGCCACCGCGGACATGTGCGGCTGGTGGCGCTCGCGGGGGCTTCGAACGTCACGGGCTATGTGAGCGACGTGTACCTGGCCGCCGAGATCGCGCACCGCTACGGCGCCAGGATCTTCGTCGACGCGGCGCAGCTTGCGGGTCACCGGACGATCGACATGGGCGACGCAGGCGACCCGCGATCGATCGACTTTCTGTCTCTCAGCGGCTACAAGCTGTACGCTCCGTACGGCATCGGTGCCTTGATCGGACCGAAGGAGTTCTTCCGTGGCGGCGCTCCCGATCTCAAAGGGGGCGGGGCGATCCGATTCGTCAGTCTCGAGGACGTGCTCTGGAACGACCCCCCGGCGCGCGAGGAGGCGGGTTCGCAGAACGTCTTCGGCGCCGTGGCGCTGGCCGCGGCCCTGCGCACCTTGCAGGCCATCGGCATGGACCGCGTCGCCGCCCGGGAGGAACAGCTTCTCGCCTATGCCCTGGACAGGATAGAGGAGGTCCCGGGCGTGGAGGTGCTGGGCAGCGCAAGCCGCGAAGAGCGGCTTGGCGTCGTCGCGTTCCAGATCCACGGCGTGCCGGCGCGGCTCGTCGCGGCGGCTCTCGGCTGGGAGTGGGGCATCGGCGCGCGCGCCGGGTGCTTCTGCGCGAGTCCCTACGTGATGCGGCTCCTCGGCCTGAGCCGTCAGGAAGTCGAGCGTCTGCGGGACCGCATGCTGGACGGGGCGCTCGACGAGCTGCCGGCCGCGGTGCGCGTGAGCCTTGGCCTCTATAATGTGGAGCAGGAGATCGACCGGTTGCATGAAGCCATCCGTGCGATCCGTCTGGGCGAGTTCAAGGGCCGCTACGCGCTGCAGCCGGCCACGGGGGAATACCTGCTGGATGCCACCGACGACATTGGCCGTACCCTGTAGGGGAAGGCGTTTGGGCTGTTCGGCGATGGGGGACAGGACATGAAAGCATTGCAGACGCTGCGCGAGCAGGTACCGCTCGCGCCTCTGACGACGATCCATCTCGGGGGTCCCGCCCGTTACTTTGCCGCCGTCCGTACCGTGGCGGAGCTTGCCGAGGCCTTGGTCTGGTCGGACGGCCAGGGTCTGCCGGTGCAGCTGCTGGGTGGAGGCAGCAACACGGTCTTCGCGGACGAAGGGTTCGCGGGGGTCGTGCTTCAGGTGGCCGCGCGCGGCTTCACCTTCAGGGAGAGAAGCGGCGACGTCGTCTGCGTGGCCAGGGCAGGCACGGAGTGGGACGACCTGGTGGCGGCGGCCACAGCGCGAGGGCTTGGCGGCATCGAGTGCCTCTCCGGCATCCCCGGCAGCGTCGGGGCGACACCGGTCCAGAATGTCGGCGCCTATGGCCAGGAAGTCGCGGAGCGCCTGCTCTGGGTGCGCGCTTTCGAGCGGGAGACCGGAAAGGTGCGCCAGCTCAAAGGTGAGGAGTGCGGCTTCGGCTATCGCCAGAGCCGCTTCAAGGGTGCGGACCGCGACCGCTTCGTGATTCTCAGCGTCGCCCTTCGCCTGTCGCCGGACGCGTCCCCGCACCTCGGCTACAGGGAGGTTGCGGAGCGCGCGGCGAACCTCGGGATCGACAGGCTGGCGCCGGTCGAGGCCCTGACGGCGGTGCGGCGCATCGTGCTCGAGCTCCGCCGGGGCAAGTCGATGCTGCGTGACCCGGAGGACGAGAACGCCCGCTCGGTGGGATCGTTCTTCCTCAACCCTGTGCTGTCTTTGCAGGCCTTCGCCGCCTTGCGCGAGCGACTGGGCCCCATGGCCGACGCGGCCCCGGTCTATCCGGCGCCGGACGGCGTCAAGGTGTCGGCGGCCTGGCTGATCGGCGCCGCCGGGTTCCACCGCGGCCAGCGCCAGGGCGGTGTCGGCATTTCGCAGCGCCATGCGCTGGCCCTTGTGAACCGGGACGGCAGCACCAGGGCCCTGCTCGCCCTCGCCGGGGAGATCCGCCGCGGTGTCTGGGAGCGATTCGGGGTGCAGCTGCAGCCAGAGCCGGTCATCGTGCCGTACGATCCGCGCCGCGTTGGCCCCTGAAGGCACATGGAAGCACGGCCGCCGTCCCCGAGGGGATCGGCGGCCTTCGTCATGACGGGCGTATACGCAGAGGCGTCTCTTAACTGAGGTGCAGCGGTCGACCCAGCATCAGGAGGACGCCGGAGACGCCGAGCACCAAGAGAAACGTCAGCAGCAAGGCATTTTGCAGGACATACGATCGCCGGATCGCTCGCAAGTTCACTCACCTCGGTAGCTCAGTTGCCCTCGAACTGAGCCAAGCATAGGCCCTCAACTTAAAGGCAGTCTGAAGCTCATCTGAGAATCTCATCAGAGTGCGGGGCGCGCCATGAGAGCATCTCGGCCTCGAGCCGGCGCACCGCCTGGACCTCCGCCTCGCGCCGGACCTCGGACCACCCGAGCAGGCGCCCCATCTCGTCGGCATCGGCCTTGAGATGCTGCAGGGCGAAGTCGCCGCCGAAGAGCAGGCGATCGGTGCGGCGGCGATAGACGTCCACGAGGTGCAGGGCGAACTCTTCCGCCACGGCAAAGCGCAGGATGGCGCGATCGAGGCTGAAGCGAAGGTTGCCGGGGCCGACGCCCATCTGCAGGACCGTGGCCGCTTCGTCGCCATAGGGGCCGAGGCGTGCTCGCAGGTCCGCCGCGCGGACACCCGCGCGGCGCGCGGCCTGGCGCCAGCTGTCCTCGGTTATCGCCTCTCCCTGCGCTCCCGGCAGCGGCGACCTGCTCGCCGCGGCGGCGCCGGCGCTCTGCGACCCTGGGTAGATGCGATCCAGGATGCGTTCGGCCATCGCGCGGAAGGCGGTGAGCTTCCCGCCGACCACGACGTGCATGCCTTCGCGCACCTCCACAAGGCGGTCCTCGCGCGACACCCGGCTCGCGCTGCGGCTGCGGCCAGGCCGCGCCAGCGGGCGTACGCCGCGCCAGGCGCCGATCACGTCGTGCTCAGCGAGATGCGCCTCCGGGAAGGTGCGGTCGGCGGCCGCAAGGATGTACTCGGCCTCCACGGCGGGTACGGTCGAGCCGTCCGGTTCCTCCGTGAGGACGTCGGTCGTGCCGATGTAGGACTCGGTTCCGTACGGCACCGCGAACATCATGCGGCCGTCGGGTCCCCGCATGACCCACGCCGCGTCAAGGGGCAGGCGCCCGCTGCGCAGAGCCAGGTGCGTGCCCGCGCTGCACCGGACGAGCGGCACCTGGCCGTCCTCGAGCAGCCCGAGCACCTCGTCCGTCCATGGCCCCGCGGCGAGCAGCAGCCTTCTGGCGCGCACGGCGAACGTCTCACCGCTCTCCTCGTCGCGGCAGGTCAGGCAGTGGAGGTCGCCCTCCCTCGCGAAGGCGCGCACAGGGGCGTAGTTCAGCAGCACGGCGCCCCGGGCGGACGCGTCGCGCAGCACGCTCAGGGTGAGCCTCGCGTCGTCGGTGCGCGCATCGAGGTAGCGGGCGCCGCCCCGAAGGCCGTCACGGCGCAGGAGCGGCATGGCCTCAAGGAGATCGTGCGGCGCAAGACGCAGCTCGAGGTCCTCCCGGGCGGCTCCGCTCAGACGGCCGTAGAGGGCGACACCGGTGCGCACGAGCCACAAGGGGTCGGGGTCGCCTCGGTAGATCGGGAAGTAGAAGGGGAGGCCCTGGACGAGGTGTGGCGCCATGACGTGGCGCAAGAGTTCGCGTTCCTGGAGGGATTCGCGCACCAGACGCACGTCGCCGAGTCGCAAGTAGCGCAGCCCGCCGTGGATCAGGCGGGTCGAGCGGCTCGACGTCCCCGAGGCGAAGTCCCTCGCTTCGCAGAGAAAGGCCGTGAGCCCGCGCAGGCTGGCCTCGCGTGCCACGCCAGCGCCGGTGATGCCGCCGCCGACGATGGCGAGGTCGAAGATCTCGCTCTGGGCTCGCCGCAGAGCGTGCTCGCGCAGCGGCGCCGTCACGAGCGCAGCCCTCGTGCCTCGGCGACGGCCTGCCGCCAGCGCTGGCGGTCACGTTCCCGACGGTCGGCCGGGGCGCCGGGCGCAAACCGCTCGCGTTCGCCGGCGAAGCCCGGCAGGTCGTCCCTGCCGAGGAGGCCGGCGCCCAGGCCCGCCACCATGGCGGCGCCCCGCGCCGTGGCCTCGTGGTCCAGACTGCGCAGCACCGGCAGGCCGCAAAGGTCGGCGAGCAGTTGCGGCAACAGGGCGCTGCGTGCAACCCCGCCGTCGATGCGCAGTTCCCTGAGCGGCGCACCAAGGTCATCCCGCATGGCGTCCGTGAGATCCGCCGCCTGCTGCGCGATCGCCTCGAAGGCGGCCCGGGCCAGGGCTGCGCGCCCGCTCGAGCGCGTAAGGCCCCAGATGGCACCGCGCATTTCGGGCTCCCACCAGGGCGCGCCCAAGCCCTGATGGGCGGGCATGATCAGGGTGCCGTGCGATGGATCCGCGGCCAGGGCCAGGCGGTCGAGCTCGGCGGGAGAGGCGGCGACCCCGAGGTCTATGAGCCAATCGATCAGGGCGCCGGCCATGAAGACGCTGCCCTCGAGCGCATAGGTCGGGCCTCGGCCGAAGTCCCAGGCGACCGTCGTGAGCAGGCCGTGAGCGGAGCGGCGCGGGCGCTCTCCCGTGCATGCCAGCAAGAAGGCACCCGTGCCGAACGTATCCTTGGCGTCTCCTGCCGCGAGACAGCCTTGCCCGAGCAAGGCCGCCTGCTGGTCTCCGAGGGCGCCCGTCAAGGGGAGTGGACGTCCGAACAGGGCCGGTTCGGTTTCGCCGAAGCGGTGGGCCGAGGGCAGCACCGGCGGCATGAGACGACCTGGCAGCGAGAAGACCTGCGCGAGGTCCTCGCTGAACGCGCCCAGACTGAGGTCATAGAGCAGCGTGCGACTCGCATTGCTCGGTTCGGTCGCCCACACCTTGCCGCCCGACAGGCGGTAGATCAGCCAGCTGTCGACGGTGCCCGCCTGCAGCCTGCCGCGGGCAGCCGCGTCGCGCAGCTCAGTCCGCGCACGCAAAAGCCAGCCGAGCTTGCTCGCGGTGAAGTACGGGTCGAGGCGCAACCCGGTGCGCTCGCCGAGCTCACCGGCGGCGTCTGCGAGTTCCTGACAGATCGCCTGCCCGCGCCGATCCTGCCAGACGATGGCGGGAGCCACGGCCTGCCCGGTCTCGCGGTCCCAGACGACGAGCGTCTCGCGTTGATTGGTGATGCCGACCGCGCCGATGTCGCGTGCGTCCAGCCTGGCTGCCCGCATGGCCTCGCGCGCGGCCCGCAGCGAACTCTGGAAGATCTCCTCGGGGTCCTGTTCCACCCAGCCTGGTTGCGGGCAGTTCGTCCCGATCGCCACGACCCGACTGGCCAAGGTCTTGCCCTGCAGGGTGAAGATCACGGCGCGTGAGGCGTGCGTGCCCTGGTCGATCGCGAGCAGGCACTCCGGCACAGGCGCACCCCCTCAGGTTCAGGCTCCGCATCTAAATTGTAGCGCCCCGCGGCGAGCGCGGCACCGCCGCGCAGCAAAGAGGAAGGGCCCGGCTTATGCCGGGCCCCTCGCGAACAGCGGCTAGTACCGGCGGGGCCGCTCCTCGCGGGGGCGCGCCTCGTTCACGGTAAGCTGCCGACCCTGCCAGTCTGCGCCGTTCAGCGCCTCGATGACGGCTTCCGCCTTGTCGGCGGGAACCTCCACGAAGCCGAACCCACGCGAACGGCCGGTCTCCCGGTCAGTCGCGATGCGCGCTGCCAGGACTTCGGCATACTGTGACACCGCCTGCTGCAGGTCCTCACTGGTGACGGACCAGGGCAGGTTGCCGACGTAGATCGTCTTCTGCACGTCTCTGCACTCCTTTCGAAACCGTATTCGCCAGGAAGTGCACGGAGACATGGCATCGTGTACGGCCGTGGATCCATACCAACTCCTAAAGCGACAGGCTCAATATACCGTGCGGGTAGGAATTTGGCAAGGTGGGGCGACCTAGCGCCCGAAGCTGCCTAGGATCCGGACGGAGCTCGCCACGGCGGAGAGTTCCCTGAGGGCGTCCGCCAGCGCGGGGTCTTCCGCGTGGCGATCGACATCAAGATAGAAGACGTACGCGAACGGGCTCTCCTGGTCCGGACGCGACTCCAGCTTGGAGAGGTTGCAGCCGTGCCGCGCGAACGGCTCCAGGCAGCGGTGGAGGGAACCGGGCTCGTTCGGCACGGTGAACGCCACGAGGGATCGTCCCGGGCCCTGGGCCAGGGTGGGCGGCAGGCCGACGGCGAGAAAGCGCGTCACGTTGTCGTCGCGATCCTCGATGCCCTCCGCCAGAACGGCGAGGCCGAAGAGCTCGGCCGCTCGTCGCGAGGCGATGGCGGCGACGCGGGGGTCGCCAAGGCGCGCGAGGTTCTGTGCGCTGCCGGCCGTGTCGTAGGCGCTCTCGGCCGTTATGGCATGACGGTCCAGGAAGGTCCGGCACTGGGCGAGCGCCTGCGGGTGGGAGTAGGCCCTGCGGATCTCGTCGAGCCGCGAGCCCTGAAGGCCGAGGAGACAGTGGCGGACACGCAGACGGTACTCGCCGGTCACCGCAAGGCGGTGGGCCAGGAGAAGATCGTACGTTTCGACGATCGTGCCGGCCCGGGAGTTCTCCACGGGGACGGCCGCGGCGTCCGCCTCGCCGGTCGTGAGGGCCGCGAAGACGTCCTGGAGGGTGCGGCAGGGGACGATGCCCGGTTCTGGCCCGTAGAGCGCGAGCGCCGCCTGCTCGCTGTAGGCGCCGCGTTCGCCCTGAATCGCCACGCGGGCGGGAAACGTCACCTCGACTCCCGTGCCGCGTGCCCCTGCCGCGCCCTGGACGCGGCCAGGATTGCGGTCCAGATGGCGGTCACGGCGGCTGGTGTCAGGTGATCCTGCCCGCGCCCGGCCAGGCGGCGCAGAATGTCCTCTTCGCGTGCGGGTTGGTGCACCGGCATACCGTGCCTGCGCTTCAGGTCGCCGATATGGGACGAGAGCGCCATGCGCTGCGCGATCAGTCCGAAGATCGCTTCATCGAGGGAGTCCACGGCGTCGCGCAGATGGACGAGATCCGAACTGCGGGGCGGCAGGTGGAGGCTCAGCATCAGCCGCGCAAAGTCCTCGGTGGAAATGGTCTGGGCGGCGTCGCTCACCGAGCGGTCGGGATCCGGGTGCACCTCGACGATGACGCCGTCGAGTCCGGCCCCGATGGCGGCGCGGGCCATCGGCGCGACGAGGTCGCGCCGTCCAGTGGCATGGGAGGGGTCCGCGATCACCGGCAAGGAGGTGCGTTGGCGCGCGGCGGCCGCGCCAGCCAGGTCGAGCGTGGCGCGGGTGCACGGCTCGAAGCTGCGGATGCCCCGCTCGCAAAGCACGACCTGGTCGTTGCCTTCGGCCAGGATGTATTCGGCCGCATGGATCCACTCCTCGACCGTCGCGCCGGCCGCGCGCTTCAGGAGGACCGGACGGCCACTTCGCCCGGCCGCGCGTAACAGGGCGAAGTTCTGCATGCTGCGCGCGCCGATCTGCAACATGTCTGCGTGTTCGGCGACGAGCGCGACATCCTGGGCGTCGAGCACCTCGGTGACCACAGGGAGCCCGGCGGCCCTGCCGGCGGACCGCAGGTAGCGAAGCCCTTCGGCCCCGAGCCCCTGGAACGCGTAGGGCGACGTGCGCGGCTTGAAGGCGCCGCCCCGCAACACGTGTGCGCCTGCCGCCGCCACCGCGTCGGCCGTCTCATGGATCTGCCGCTCCGACTCCACAGAGCATGGCCCCGCGATCATGACCGGCGTCGCGGCGCCGAAGCGCGCAAACGAGCCCACGACCACCTGCCGCGTCTGCCCTGCCCCTGCCGTGACGAGGAGCTCCTCCGCCATCGCGCACGCCTCCCTTTAGGATCTCCGGGTATGCAAAGGGACCCGTCCCTTGCCGGGACGGGTCCCTGACCCGCGTTACCACCCTCATTGGCCGCCTTGGGCGACCCTCTCGTCGGTGCGGGACCGAAAGGTCCGACACCCAGCCCCTGTCACGGAGGGCGACCGGCCGCGCCTACAACCCGAAGGCTTCAGCGGGCAGCTCCGGGGCGAACTTCGCTTCGGTTCCACCGCGGGAGCTTGCAGCCGGGGCTCCCTTCTCTGCTGCGGCGACGACCGGGCTACTTTGCCCCTTCAACGCTTGCGTGTATTGGCACTTACCATAACAGGATGCCGGGCGCATTGCAACGGGATGTTTTGCCTATGGACGGGCGCTGCCGGTTGGCTCCGGACGCGGGATAGATCCCTTGCGCGACGCCGCGCCGTCCAGGCATCCACGATGGTCCCCGCCCGGACCTAGCGATGCTGGAGGTGTGTCCTGGGCCCACTCTGTGGTATGGTTGCGCGTGCGAGGGAGGGACAGGCGATGCTGCTGGAGCTGCGGGATGTGGCGGCGGAGGTTTCCGGACGCGACCTCTTCGCCGGCGTCACGGGACGGCTCGATTCCGGGCAGCGCATCGCCCTGACCGGACCGAACGGGATTGGCAAGACGACCTTGCTGAACATCATTGCAGGTGTGATCGAGCCCGCGGCAGGCGATGTGTTCGTGTCGCGCGGCCTGCGTGTCGGCTACCTCCGGCAGGAGCTCGACGTCGAAGGCACGGTGACCCTCTGGCAGTACGCCCTCGGCGCAGGCGACGGCGAAATCGCAAAGCTCGAGAGGCGCCTGAGGCGCCTCGAGGCCGAGCTTGCGGAGGACCAGAGCAGGCTCTCGGCGTACGGGCAGGCGCTCACGACCTACGAACAGCTTGGCGGCTATCTCTGGGAGAACCGGGTGCGCAGCACCCTGCGCGGTCTCGGCATCACTCCCGAGCAGGAATCGATGCTTGCCGTGGACCTCTCGGGCGGCCAGCAGGTGCGCCTGGTCCTGGCCCGGCTCCTGCTCGATGCACCGGACATTCTGCTGCTGGACGAGCCGACGAACCACCTGGACCTGCCGGCGATGGCCTGGCTCGAGGAGACCTTGCGCCAGTATCCAGGCGGCATCATCGCCGCCTCGCACGACAGGGCGTTTCTGCGCAATGTCGCCACCGCCATCTGGGATTTCAGCCCGCTCGGCTTCCAGGCCTTTGGCGGCGGCTACGACGCCTACCGGCTGCACCTGAAGGGACAGCTTGTGCGCCAGGAAGAGGAGAGCCGCAGGGTTGAGCAGGAGCGCGAGCGACTGCAGGCCTACATCCGCCGCTACAAGGCGGGCAACCGCTCGACACAGGCCCATGATCGCGAGCGCAAGCTGGAGCGCCTGGGGCCGGCCGCGTCCCTGCGCCGCGCCAGCCAGCTGAAGTTCAGTTTCGACGGCAGGCCTCTCGGAGAGCGCACGCTCTTCCTGCAGGTACGGGGCCTGACGCATGCCTATCCCGGGCAAAAGCTCTGGCAGGACCTCGACTTCAGCCTCGCGGAAGGCGGCCGGCTCGGCATCGTCGGCCGCAACGGCAGCGGCAAGACGACGCTGCTCGAGGCCATGCGCGGCAGCTTCAAGCCGGATGGCGGGGAAGTCGTCTGGGCGCCGGGCACGCGCCTCGGCTATTTGTCGCAGGAGGTGTCGGTGCAGGGGGAGACACCGCTCGACGCGCTCCTGCGCCTCCCCGGCATGACGGTCTTCGCAGCGCGCAGGCTGCTGGCAAGATACCTTTTCCAGCCGCATCAGATCGAGACGCCGCTCGAGAAGCTTTCGGGGGGCGAGCGCAGCCGCCTCGCGCTCGCCGTGTTGGTGGCGGAGGGCGCCAACGTGCTGCTCTTGGACGAGCCGACGAACCACCTGGACCTGCCCGCGCAGGAGGCACTGGAGGAGGCCCTGCTGGCGTTTCACGGCACGCTCGTGCTGATCTCCCACGACCGTGCCCTGCTGCGGCGCGTGACGGATCGCTGGCTCTGGCTGCATGGAGACGGCCGCTGGCAGATCACGGCGGACTTCGAGGAACTTCTCGGACTCTCGGAGACCGAGGCCGAGCGTCCCGCCGCCGCCCGCGACATGAGACCGGCTCCCGCCAGGCACCGCCGCGCCAGGCGTTCGCAGCTGCGCGCCGAGGTGGCGGAGCAGGAACGCCTGATCTCGGCAGCCGAGGCGGACCGCAAGGCGGTGGAGGTGGCGTTGCAGACCGCCTCCGGTGCCGGCGCCGCCGAGCTTGCTACGCGCCTCTACGAGCTGACACAGGAGATCGAGCGCCTCTACGCGGCCTGGCAGGCCGCGCAGGAGACGCTCGAGGCCGAGGCTGCGGAGGAGCTTAGGAACTGAGGTATTCGGCGCTGCAATAAAGGACGCGGCGGAAGGCGTCAGGGTCGTCGTAGAACTGCTCCGCGGGCCGCTGCGCGACCGTCACCGCCTGCGCGCCGTCGATGACGTTGCGCGCGTAGAGCGCCAAGGCATGCAGCGCGTCGTCGCGTTGCGCGAACCCGAACGACGAGTGGAAGAAGGCCGCGAGGCGAAGCTCCCGCGCCGCGTGGCCGCCGATGCGGTAGAGGCAGAGCGCCGCGAGGCCAGGCAGGCGGATCGCCGTGCGCTGACACTCCTCCAGGAGGTCGAGCGGCACCTGCCAGGAACTCGCCGGCTCCGGCAGTCTGCCCTCCGCCAGGGCCGCGATGTCGTCACCCGGCACGTATGCCCAGTGCAGATGCTCCGAAAACGCCTCATCCGGCGGCGATGGCAGGGGCACGGCCCCGACCTGCAGCATCTGGCAGCCTGCCCTCGCCAGGAGCAACAGCAGATCCTTCGCCGGCATCTCGAGCAGGGGGGTGTCGCAGTCCGGGCTGTTTTCGTAGGCGCTACGGGAGGTATAGGCTCGGGCTTCGCTCGGCATCGCGTCCGAGACAAAGGCCACGGGCACGCAAAGGGTCGCGAGCGCGAGATGAAGGTATAGGGCCTGCCGGCGCTGACGACCGTCGCCGAACCGCCTGAGATCGGCGATGATCGTGTCGAGATTCGGACAGTCGAAGTCGGCGTAAGACACTGGATGACCCTCCTTTCAGCTGTCGCGCGTCCGGGGGGCGAGGACGCGGTCGCGTCCATCTCGGGTGTCAAGAGATTTCCTTGGCAAGATGCGGTTTCCTTCGACCCGACCGCGTTGACGGGGTCCATCCGTGGAGCCTATACTCGGCCAAAGACATGCGATGACAGGCACCCGGGACAGCCAGCACCGCCCAGAGAGCCGGCGACAGGTGCAAGCCGGACGGAATGGCGTCCTTCCCAGCCTGGAGCGGCGGCGATGAGCCGCCCGGCAGCCCGCCGTGACCCGGGTGCGTCCCATGGGGACGCGTGAGTGGCCGCAAGGCCGAAAAAGGTGGTACCGCGGGTTTCCCCCCGCCCTTTTGCAGGGCGGGGTTTTTCTTTGGAGGTGGGCAGCATGCGACAGACGGCACTCTTTTGGCGAACCTTGCGCGAGGATCCGGCCGACGCCGACCTGCCGAGCCACAAGCTTCTCCTGCGTGCCGGTCTTGCCCAGCGGTTCGCGAGCGGCATCTATGCCCTGACACCGCTGGGGTTGATGGCGGAGCGGCGCATCGAGGAACTGGTCCGCGAGGAACTCGGGCGGGCCGGGGCGCAGGAAGTGCGCCTGCCGTTCGTGCAGCCGCTCGAGATCTGGCAGCGCAGCGGGCGGGTCGACCAGGACCTGCCTGAACTCGCGCGGTTCAGGGACCGCCGCGGTGAGGAACTCGCGCTCGCCCTCACCGCCGAGGAGGCGATGACGGAGCTCGTGCGGCGCCAGGGCGTCCAGGCTTCCCAGCTGCCGCTGCTGCTGACGCAGACCGGCCCGAAGTTCCGCGACGAGCTGCGTCCGCGTGGGGGGCTGCTGCGCTTGCGGGAGTTCTCGATGCAGGACGCCTACAGTTTCGACCTCGACCGGGACGGCATGGATGAGAGCTTCGCGCGGGTGGCCGCCGCCTATCGACGCATTTTCCGGCGTCTCGAACTCGATGTCCGCGAGGTGGCGGCGACGAGCGGCATGATGGGCGGAAGCGGCGCGATCGAGTTCCAGCTGCCCCTAGCGGCCGGTGAGGACGAGATCGTCGCCTGCGCGTCCTGCGGCTATCTCGCGAATCGGGAGGCGGCGCGAAGGCGGCCACGCGTCAATGTGGGTCAGGCGGAGCAGGAACTGCGTCAGGTCGAGACACCCGGTGCCACGAGCATCGGTGCCCTCGCGGCCGCACTCGGCTGCACGGCTCGGGATACCTTGAAGGGTGTCTTCTACGACCGCGCCGGCACCACGGTGATGGCCCTCGTAACGGGGGACCGCCAAGTCGAGGAGGCCAAACTGGAAGCCGCCCTGGGTGGCCCGCTGCGGCCACTCGCGGCTGAGGAGGCCGCCGCCCGGGGCCTCGTGGTCGGCTATGCGGGGCCTGTGGGACTCGCGCTGCCGGGCCCGCTCGTCATCGTGCTGGACGAAGAGGCTCGTGGGGCAGAGACGCTGGTCTGCGGAGCCAACCGCGAGGGCTGGCATCTCGCGGGCGTCCGGCCGGGCCGGGACTTCACCTGGCAGGTCGTGGCGGACATCGCCAGGGTGGAGGCGGGGGATGCCTGCCCGCGCTGCGGCGCTGCGCTCGCGGTGGAGCGCTCCCTCGAACTCGGCCACATCTTCCGCCTGGGTACGCGCTACGCGGAGCGGCTGGGCCTGGTCGTGCAGGGTTCGGACAACGTCGCGCGGCCGCTCTGGATGGGATCGTACGGCATCGGCATCACGCGGCTGCTGGCCGCCGTGATCGAGGCCCACCACGACGAACGCGGCCTGGTCTGGCCAGGGGCGGCGGCCCCTTATACGGCGCATCTGCTGACGCTCGGCGAGGAGGCCGAGGCGCTCGAGATCGCAAAGGAGCTCGAGAAGGGCAGCGATGGGCGCATGCTCTGGGACGACCGCTCCGTGACGGCGGGCGTCAAGTTCCAGGACGCGGATCTGCTCGGCCTGCCCTGGCGGCTGACCGTGGGCCGTCGCTCCCTGGCCCAGGGCGGTGTCGAGCTGCGCCGGCGCAGGGACGGAGAGACGCGCATCGTCCCGCGGGCGGAGCTGAGAAACCTTCTGGCCTCGCTCCTCGCTGGCGACGCGCGTCAGGGCTAGAGGTCGACGATCAGGTTGTCGATCAGGCGGGTCTTGCCGAAGTAGGCGGCGGCGGCGAGCATCACCCGGCCCGTGAGATCCGCCTTCGGCTGCATGGTGTCCGGATCCACGACGGCGGCGTAGTCCAGGCGCGCGAGCGGCTCCTCCGCGATGCGCCGCTCGATCTCCGCCTGGACGGCGGAGCCTTCCATGCCCGCGAGCGCCGCCTCGCGACCCTTCTCGAGCGCCAGGTACAGGCTGGGCGCCGCCTCACGCTGCTCGGGCGAGAGGTAGACGTTGCGGGACGAGAGGGCCAGCCCGTCCGGCTCGCGGACGGTCGGCACGACCCGCAGTTCGAGCGGCAGGTCGAGATCCTGGCAGAGCCGGCGCACCACCGCCACCTGCTGCCCGTCCTTCTGGCCGAAATAGGCCTTGTCCGGCCAGACGATGTGGAAGAGCTTCAGCACCACCGTTGCCACACCTTGGAAGTGGGTCGGTCGCGTGCCGCCTTCGAGCGTGTGCGAGAGTTCCGGCACGGCGACTTCCGTGAGGAGCTGCCGCGGGTAGATCTCCGCCACGTCGGGCTGGAAGAGGAAGTCCGTGCCGGCAGCGCTCAGGATCGCCCGGTCGCGCTCGCTGTCGCGTGGGTAGCTTTCGAAGTCCTCGTTCGGCGCGAACTGCAAAGGGTTCACGAAGACGCTCACGACGACCACGTCGCACTCCTCGCGCGCGGCGCGCACCAGGGCCTCATGACCCCGGTGCAGATACCCCATGGTAGGCACGAAGCCGATGCTGCGAGAGGCCCGGCGGAGTGGTTCCAGCCCGGCCCGCAACTCGGCGATGCGGGTGACGACCTGCACTCAGGCTCTTCCTCCGTACAATCCGTGTTCCGGATCGCCGCCTTCGGGAGCGCATCCCGGGGCGGGATCGCCGGTGCCCAGGGCGGCGACGACGGCTGCCGCCTCCGCGCCTAGGCTTGTCGCGTGCTCGGGTCCGGGATACTCGCCCTGGCGCACGTCGCGGCAGTAGGCGGCCGCCGCTTCGCGGATCGCCGTCCCGACCTCGGCGTAGCGCCGCGCGTGGCGCGGCCCCTGCCCCTCGGCGAGCCCGACGAGGTCGTGGAGCACCAGCACCTGCCCGTCGCAGCCGGGGCCGGAACCGATCCCGATCGTGGGAATGCGTAGCCGGCGCGAGATCGCCTCCGCCACCTCCACCGGCACCAGCTCAAGCACGACACCGAACGCGCCGGCGTCTTCAAGGGCCAGCGCGTCGTCGAGCAGCCGGCGGGCAGCGTCGGCCGTACGCCCTTGGACGCGCCAGCCACCCAGCGCGTGTACCGATTGCGGCGTGAGTCCGATGTGGCCCAGAACCGGGATGCCGACGCGGCACATGCGGCGCACCGTCTCCCGCATCTCCACGCCGCCCTCGAGCTTCACCGCCTGGGCGCCGCCCTCGGCGAGGAGCCTGCCGGCGTTTGCGACCGCGTCGTCCTGGGACAGCTGAAAGCTGAGAAAGGGCATGTCCGCGATGACGAGAGCGTGCTCCGCCGCCCGCGCCACCATGCGCGTATGGTAGACCGCGTCCGCCATGGTGACGCCCAGCGTGTTGCCCTGTCCCTGCACGACCATGCCAAGGCTGTCGCCGATCAGGAGCGCGTCGACGCCGGCGAGGTCGCAGAGCCGGGCCGTGGGGTAGTCGTACGCGGTCAGCATGGTGATCCGCTCACCGCGGGACTTCATGTCGAGGAACGTGCGCGTGGTCACTCTTGCGGCCATCTCGTTCACCTCCGCAACATCGCGCTCAGATGGTCCGCCTCGGGCGGCGGAAGACTCCCCTTCTCGCGGGCCAGGGCGACCGCCACGAGGCCCAGCGTGCGGTAGATCTCCTCCGCGGGACCTTGAAGCAGGTCGAGGTGCGCCTCGACGGTGCCGAGGTCACCGCGCTCGACCGGCCCTGTGAGGGCCTGCGGCAGGCCGAGCCGCAACAGGTTCTCGACGCTGCCGCGGCTGAGCGGCAATAGCGCCTGCAGGGCTTCCTCGCGTCGGGCCCGATCGTCCGATCCCGCAGCGGTGCTGGCGGCGACGCTCAGGAGGGCAACGAGGGCGTTGCTGGCGAGCGAGCACGCCGCGTGCAGGCGGGGCTTGTCCTCCGCCGCGACCTGCCACGGCCGCATGCCGAGCGCGTGGGCCAGCCACTCGCCGGCCGAGCGCGCGGCGGGCGTCCCTTCGAGGCTGCAGGTGATGCCGTCAAAGAGCCTGGGGCCAAGTTCGGGGTCTGCGAAGGATTGCATGGGGTGCAGCGCGAGGATGTCGGCACCGTGTGCGCGCGCCGCCGCGAGCGCCTCGCTCGGGAGGGCGCCCGCCGTGTGCACGACGACCTGTCCGGCACGGAAGGCCCCGGCCGCGCCAAGTTCAGCCGCAAGGGGCCGCACGGCGCGGTCGGGGACCGTCAGGAAGACCCAGTCGGCCGCCTGGCAGAGCTTCGGGGCCGAGGGATGGATCGTGAGGCCGGTGCGCCGCCGGAAGAGGTCCTGCGCGGCCTGCGAGCCGCCCGCGGCGCCAAGCACCGACATCTGGTCACGCAGGGCCAGGGCCATGGCTGTACCGACCCGCCCGGGACCGACGATCGCGACGGCCTTGCCTGCCATGCGCGCCCCCCTGTCCCTGGCATTCTACCATGCGCCTCGCGGCGGCGCCGACGTCACCCCTAGTGCTGACTGCTGGCCTGCGTGGCGCTGGCCGATACCACGAACTTGATCCACATGCCGTCCTGGCTCGCCTGCCCGGGCACGCCGCAGGCGAGAACGTAGTTGCCCGCGGTGCTGGCGACAAACTGGAACGTCTGCGACTGACCGGCCTGCATCCCGACCGAAGCGTCGGTGGAGGCCGCGCCGGTGAAGGCGGGGGTCAGGTTCGACACGCTCGGGGCGATTACGACGCTACTGTTCGAGCCGTTCTGGTTCGTGAAGTCGACCTTGACCGTCCAGCCCTGGGGCACCGTGATCGTGGCATTGCCCTGGTCGTAGCCGTCAAAGTTGTAGTAGAAGTTGTCGATGGTCGCCCCCGAGACGATGGATAGTGTCACAGTCTTCGCGGTCGGATCCTGGCTCGTGATGAAGGGGGCCGATGCGCCCGTGGCGGCGGCCGTCTTGGTGCTTGGAGCCTTGGTCTTCTTGGCCGCCGTCTTCTTGGCATGGCTCGCGTGGTGGGCAGGCGCGCCCGTACTGGCGGCGGACCCGCACCCTGCCAGGAGCAGGCTGACCCCGGCAAGCGCAATCAGGGTGCGCGGGCGCAACACTCGCATCTGGTACTCCCCCTTTTGCGAAAACGTACCACGTCCTTCGCCAAGGTCAATAGGATTTGTAAGGTTTGCCGACAAGCGGCCGCAAGGCGTGGCGGAAAGATCCGCCTTAGGAGCTGCGTGGAGGTTGCGCTAGGATAATGCAAGCGGGACATAACGCCTATGGCCGAACCTTCCCATGACCCGCCCAAGGAGTGGTTTTGCGTTGGCAGAGAGCCCTGAGCCCGCGATCATGGCGCGCCTCAACCCCTTCCGCTCAGCCCTCGGCCTGCGGGTGTCGTTCCCCGGCCCCGGGGAGGCGCGGGTCGACGCCGAACCTGGGTCCGCCAGCCTCGGCGACGATGGGCGCATCGCGCCAGGTGTGCTTCTGACGCTCCTAGACATCGCGCTCGGCCACGCTGTTGCCTCGCGGCTGCCGGAGCCCTCGTCGTTCGCCACCGTCAGCCTGCAGATCCTGGTACGGAGCGCGTGGCCTCAAGGCGCGCTTTCGGCGGTGGCCGGCGCGGAGCCGCTCGCCTCGGACTGGCGCGAGGCTTCCGCCCAGGGCACGGTTTATTCGTCCGGCGGAACCCCGGTCGCAACGGCGCAGGGTTTCTTCGCGCGCGGAGCGGGCGCCGGCAGGCACCTGCCACCGGTGCAGGATGCGGACAGGTACGGGAGCTTTCGGGAGCTCCTGGGCGCCCGTGACGCCGAGGGCTCCGTTGTCCTGGCGATCGAGCACCGGCACCTGAATCCCGACGGCGTCATGCACGGCGGCGCGATGGCAGCGTTCCTCGACGAGGCGATGCGGGCCGGACTGCGCAAGGATGGCGCCGGGCCCGGACGTCTCGGCAGCTTCTCGATCCGCTATCTCCTGCCCGGCAGGCCCGGAGCGCTGCGGACCCTCCCGCGCGTCGAACGCCGCGGCCGTCGCATCCACTTCGCGTCCGCCTCGGCGGTGGGCGAGGACGGAAGCGTGCTCGCCACCGCGGAGGCGACCTATCTCGACGACCTGGGCTAGTCCGCCTGATGGCCGCCCGGAGCCGGCGAGCGGTCCATGGTCGCGGGATCGCGCGCCCGCCTGAAGAAGAAGTTGAACAGCACCGCATTGGCGGCCTGGAAGAGCGCCGCCAGCTCGAGCGGCAGTCCGATCAGGCCGAGCGCCTGCATCAGGTAGCCGCCGACCGTCGGGCTGACGGCGGTCGCGATCTGGGACGGCACGGCCGAGGCCGCGTTGAGCCGGCCGCGCTCCTCGGGCGGCACCAGCTCCAGTACGAAGGACTGGCGGATGGGGTTCGCGACCGTCTGGAACATCATGCGCAGGATGTAGGCGAGACCCGCCAGGGTGAACGTGGGCATGAGCGGCAGGCAGACGGTGAAGAAGGCTCCGACGAGCCTCGTCCAGAGGATCGCGGGCACGCTGCCGAGACGCTGGGCCAGCCGCGCGGCGCCCAGGTAGGGCAGGGCGGTGACGAGGTTCGCGAGGGTGTAAAGGCCCGCCAGGGCGGCGGCGCCCACGTGGTAGCGCACCTCGAGCCAGTAGGTCAGGAACGGTCCGAGGAACCCGACGCCGAGACCGTTGAGCGTGTTCGTCAGGGAGAGCCGCCAGATCGCGGACTTTGCGCGGTCGGAGAGCCGGTGCGTCTCGTGCGGCAGGCGCGGCGGCAGGGGAGCCTCGCGTACGCCAAGGACCAGCACGCCCGCCGCCAGCTGCATGATGGCGGCCAGGACCATGGTCAGGGCTTCGGCGGCGTGGAGCGGCATCGACGAGCGGAGCACGTCGGGCAGGGCGGCCGCAAGGGAGCCGACAGCTCCCGCCAGCACGCCGACGAAGCTGAGCTGGCCCAGGACCGCGGCTCTCGCGGACCTGGGCACCACCTCCGCGATGAGCGGCTGCTCGACGGGGGCGAAGGGCCCCCAGGCCCCGCCCGAGCCCGCGCCGCCGCCCCGCGCCAAGGCGCCGAAGAAGGCGAAGGCGATCAGCAGCGCATAGCTCTGCGCGAGGCCGAATCCGGCCGTAGTGATCGCGGCCAGCACGGCCAGAGCGACCAGCACCGGCTTGCGTCCGATGCGGTCCCCCACGAAGCCTGCGCCGAAGAGCAGCACGGCGGCTCCGACGGACGCCGCCGTGAAGATCAGACCGGCCGCTCCCGCGCCGTAACCCTGATGCGCGACGATCAGCGGCAGCACGATCGAGATGACGGCCATGCCGAAGCTGCGCACCGCTCGGGAGAGCATCAGCAGGTAGAACTCGCGGCGGCGTTCGATGACGTTGGACAATCCTGCAGCTTCTTTCATGCACCGCCGCAGGGCGGCGGAGCGGGATGCTACAATGAGGGCACGCGTGCACGGGGGTTGGTGGCGTCTGAGCTACGATGCCGTTCTTCTCGCCGGAGTTGTCGCCATCCTGTCTCCGTTCGCCTGGCCCCTGTGGCTGATGCTGCTGGCGCTCATCGCCGGGGCCGCGCCGCAGGGCGGCCGCGTCCCTGCCCTGAGCTACATCTTCGCCTTCCTCGTCGCTTTTCTCCTCTTGCATCTCTCTGGCACGAACCTGTCCGTCATCCTGGTGCGGCACGCCGGGGTCGCCACGCTGGCCCTGGCCCTGATCCTGGCGTTCGAGGGCATCTACCTCGCCGGCGTGGAAAGCCTTTGGAGCAGGCTGCGCAGGCGCGCCACCCTGGAGCAGCCGGCCACCGACTGGCTGGCCGGGCTGCTGCTTGGTCTCGGCTCCGCGTTCGCTTTGCCTACGCTGGGCGGATCCACGGCGCTCGCCCGCGCGGCGTCGCTCGGCGAGGCGGGCGATGTTGCGGGAGGCTTCGTCCTTACGGCATTGGTCGGGTTTGGTGTGGTCGTCGTCCTGCTCGTGGTGGGCCATGTCGCGAATCTCATCCTCGGTCGGGTTGCGCCCAGTCCCTGGCTTCGACGCGCCGCCGGGCTGGCGATGCTGCTGGTCGCCGTGGCCCTGGCGGCAGGCTGGGTGGGATAGGAGGCACTCGTCATGCGTCGCATCCGCTACGGTACGGCCGTCGTCGCGTTCTTCGCCATCATCGTCGTCATCGGTCTTCTCTACTGGGGCCTGAGACCCGTGCCGAAGGCGCCCCTGACCGTCGGGACGCAGGTCGGGCAGATCGCCCCGGACTTCACGCTGCCACGTCTGAACGGCAAGGGGCCGATTCGCCTTTGGTCGCTGCGCGGCAAGCCCGTATGGCTCAATTTCTTCGCCTCGTGGTGCCCGCCATGCAACGCTGAGGCGTATGATCTTGCCCAGACGGCGAAGAAGAGCCCTGGCCTCGACCTCATCGGCGTCGACCTGACCGCGTCGGAATCGTCGATCGCCAAGGTGGACGCCTTCGTCCAGCAGTACGGCATCGCGTATCCCGTGCTGCTGGACCAGAGCGGCAGCGTGGCCAACCGTTACGGCGTGCAGGCCATTCCCACGAGCTTCTTCATCGACCGTCAGGGCGTGATCCGAGCCGAGGTGTCCTTGCCGCTCTACCCGGCCCTGATCAAGAAGTATCTGCGCAAGATCGACTATCCCTCGCAGTAGCGAG
>JAJZAT010000055.1 GCA_021799275.1 Bacillota bacterium | reverse complement strand
CGACTACCGCCGGGCGCGGTTTCCCGTAGTCGCCGGAAGCGGCGACGGTCACGACGTCGCCACGCTTCACGGAGCGTCAAATTCCGAGACTGCTTCGATCCACCGCATCGCTTCGCGCTCTGCGGCTCTGTCCAATCCCGCAACCTCCTTGGCGACCCGGCGCTGAACAGTCCGTGCATGGGGATCGGGTACGACCAAGCGCAATTCCCGCAGCCCTTGTGTACGGCGCCGCTCGCGCATTGCTCTCATCCGCTCTGCCGCTTGCACCATCTTCTCGTCCTCGTTCGTAACGCGTTACTGTAACGCGTTACGGGCCGCAATTCAAGTGCTCCTCCCGACGATGAGCGCTATCGGGCGACCTTCTCCACCGCCGTGGCCAGACGGTCTGGTGACAGATGCGCCTCAATACTTTCCCAACGTTGTGTAAATATTCGGTGAACCCGTTCGCGTTCGCTGGTCAGTGAGCGGGTGGCGCTGGACACCAGTTTTCATTTGCGGTACGGTAGCCGGCGTGGACGGGCTGACTGCGAGGGATTTTAATCAGGACGCGGCATCGGCGGAAACGCCTTTTGGCCGGGAGTTTGTCACTCTCTCACGGCAAGAACATATTCAGCTGGTATGGGAGGGGCGGTATTGGAAGAGCTTGCATCAGCAAGCCGCGGAACGGCTCACACGTCTGGAGAGTGAGTACCGGGAGCGGCGGCGAGTTGAGATTGCTAGCGCCACTGAGCGCGAGGAAGTCTTGCAGCGGGAGTTGGAGTACGCTCGGGGACGCATCCGAGACTTGGAGAAGCGCCTGTTCGGTCGCAAGACTGAGCGGCACTGGGCAATCGATAGCCAACAGCCGCGCAGTGCAACGGGTGTGCGCAAGCGCGGCCAGCAACCCGGCGGGCGAGGTCACGGCCGACGCCGCTTCAGCGAGCTGGCGGTTCGCGAGGAGATCGTGGCGCTTGCCTCGCCGCACTGCCCGAAGTGCGGCAAGCGCCTCAGGGAATTCCCTGGCACCGAGGACTCAGAGGTGCTGGAGATCGAAGTCAAAGCGTATCGTCGGCGGATCCACCGGCGACGATATCGACCGAGCTGTGAGTGCGCGGTGCTACCGGGGATCGTGGCAGCGCCTGCCCCGGGGCGTCTGATCGAGCGCGGCAAGTGGGGCGTGTCGCTGTGGGTGGAGGCGCTGCTTGAGAAGTTCCTGTACGGCCATGCGAGCGGCCGCTGGATCGAGCAGCTCGGGGATCTGGGCGTTGAGCTCTCGGCCGGCACACTCTGCGGCGGTCTGCGGACAATTGCCCCGTTGTTCATGCCGCTATATCAGGCGCTGCTGCCGCGGCTGCGTGCCGAGGGGCACTGGCATGCGGATGAGACCCGCTGGGAGGTGTTCGTCGAGCGCGAGGGCAAGGCCGGGCATCGCTGGTGGCTGTGGGTCTTTCAGTCCCGCTCGGTCGTTTACTACCTGATCGATCCGTCGCGCTCGGCGAGCGTGCCCGAGACGGTGCTCGCGGGGGTGGACAGCGGGGTCATCAGCTGTGATCGGCACGGGGCGTACAAGAAGTTCGCCCGGCTGCACCCGGGGTTCGTGCTGTCGTTTTGCTGGGCGCATCAGAGACGGGACTTTCTCACCCTGGCCAACGATTACCCACCCCTGGCAGAGTGGGCGATGGGCTGGGTCGAGCGGGTCGGGGAGTTGTTCAAGCTGTACGATGAGCGCGCCGAGGCGGCCCCGAGGAGCCTTGCGTACCGAGAGCTGCACGGGAGACTTTGCAGCCGCCTACGTATGATGGCGCGCGAGCGGCACCGCGCGCTCGCCGATCCGAAGCTGCCCGAGCCGGCGCGCAAACTCATGCAGAGCATGCAGCGGCACTGGGGAGGCCTCAGGGAGTTCAGCCGGCACAACGCTGTGCCCCCGGACAACAATAGCGCCGAGCGGGCGCTGCGCGGGCCGGTCGTCGGCAGGAAGAATTTCTACGGCTCCGGGAGCGAGTGGTCCGGACAGCTCGCGGCGATGATGTTCAGTCTGCTTGCGACCCTGAGGAGCTGGCAGATCAATCCGCGCACCTGGCTGAGCGACTATCTGACTGCCTGTGCGGCCGCCGGCAACCGCGCCCCGAGGAACTTGAAGCCGTATCTGCCCTGGAGCATGGAGGCTGCGCGCTTGGCGCAGATGCGCCGGGCTGCCTGTCAGAACACCCATCCCCCGGTGGACAGCTCGTGAGGGTGTATTGCGGACGGCACTTCAGTGCCGAGGACATCGAGGTGATCCGCGAGCTGATCGAGCGAAATCCCACGCTCAAGCGTACTGCGCTCTCGCGCCGGATCTGTGAGCGGTTCGAATGGCGGCAGCCGAACGGGGCGCTCAAGGCGATGAGTGCTCGCGTGGCGCTGCTGCGCATGCAGGCCGACGGCCTGATCTGCTTGCCGCCCTCGCAGAATCCGAAGAACGGACGGCGTCCGCCCGTGCCGCTCACCGCCGCCAGCGACCCGCAACCGCTGCTCAGTGCCCCGGTGCACGAACTGCCCGCGCTGACGGTGCGTCCGATCAACACCCCCGCCGCAGCGCGGCTGTGGAACGAGTACATCGCCCGTTACCACTACCTCGGCTACACCCCGCTCTGCGGCAGCCAGATGCGCTACGAGATCTTCTCAGGCGACCTTCGTGTGGCCTTGATCAGCTTCGGGGCCGGCGCCTGGAAGCTCGCCGCGCGCGAGCGCTTCATCGGTTGGGATGAGGCTCAGCGACGACGCAATCTGCAGCTCGTGATCAACAACGCACGCTTCCTCGTGCTCCCCTGGATCCAGTCCAAGGGCCTCGCCTCCAAAATCCTCTCCCTTCTCGCCCGACAACTCCCGCATGACTGGCAGCAACGCTACGGCTACCGCCCCGTCCTACTCGAGACCTTCGTCGAAACTCCCCGTCATCGCGGCACCTGCTACAAGGCTGCCAACTGGACCCATGTCGGCCAGACCACCGGTCGCGGCAAGCTCGACGTCACTCACCAGCACGCATTGCCGCTGAAGGACATCTGGCTCTACCCGCTGTCCCGAAACTTCCGCGCCGTACTCTGCAAATAGCGGGAATACCCCAGCGGGTTCACCGAATATTTACCCGACCCTAGCCTCCACGAAATTTTCCAGGAGCCGGAGTAGCTGCGTCTCTTTGAGTCAGAGCTGCGACTCGTCGCGTCACGTCGGCGCAGATCGCTTTCAGAGCCGCCCCTGGCCGGACACCTAGGTCGATTGCAGTCTTGCGGAACGCGGATACAGCTTCCACCGCTTGGTCTATGGTTTCCCCGGCCTGTGTGACGTGCCAGTCCTGAGCGAGATCCAGCAGAATCCGTCGTGTAGGTGGAGAGAAGCTGCGCTGGAATGCGAGGGTATGGTCTCCGCGGCCACTGGTATCGGGCACGAGATCGAATGCCGGCGCAAGACGATAGCCGGCGGGTGTTCTCAGCATCCAGAAGTTCTTCAGATGGTCATCGACATTTCCGATGGCGGCATTGAATACCATGTGGCGAAAGAGCGCGGAAACATCCTCTGCCGGGGACACGGAGTGTTTGCTCAACAAAAGGGCGATGTCCGTATAGCGTGTCACGTAGAGACCCGGACGCTCACGACACAACGTGCGCATGCTCACCATATGCAACCGCCCGCCGTGCGGCGTGACGTCGAAGCGCCGGACGAGCAGCACGCGCCTTCGACCCACCCTTTGCAGTTGCGAGTCCGGTACGGTCAGTCCAGCAAGCCTTGCGAGCCTGAGACAGGTCGCCTCGAGGCCGACGACGTCGTGGTGGCCGTCGCGAGTGCGGCTCGGGAACTTGGCGATCCACTCGCCATGGGCATCATGGACAAGCGCTTTGGGCCGTGCTCCGCCGGCGCGGCTGCTGCCCTCGAGCAGTTCGCGGAACATGGGATCTGCAGGAAGGACTCCGGTTTCGAACTGGGCGGCCGCAGTGAGCAGCGTAGTGAGCGATCGCGCGTGGAGGGTGCTCGAGAGTACGGGCACCTGAGGCGTCCTCGTGAACAACAGCGCACCAGTTCCTTCCCCGCGCAGTGCCAGCAGCATATCAGGCGGAGACGTGGAGCGGCCCTCCATGGTGAGGGCCTTGGCAAGAAGACGTCGTCCCCAATCGTCCGGTAGCGCATCGTCGATCACAGCGAGCGGTGGGTGGAGCTGTTCGGCCCGAAATCGTTGTCCCAGGGGTTGCAGAGGTAGGGAAACCGGATCGAGAGGGAAGGCCGCAGGATCACGAACCCATTGGGCCGCGTACTCGAACTCCGACTCGAATCGACCGCCGCTAACAGGATCGGTTGTTGCGATTTCTCCGGCGAGTGAGAGGCTGCCGTCCATGGTCCGCACCCAGACGTACAGACGCTTCATCCGCGACGCCTCGATGCCCGTTGGCGTGGCGTGGAAGTGCCCTCGCGACGTGCCAGCTCGATCAAGCTCTCGCGAGACTCGAGGAGTTTCTCCACGGCCTGCAGATCGTCAAGCACCCACAGGGCATCGAGCCAGATACCCACCTGAACAGTGGGCTGTCCGTGCTCCATCGCCCGCACCGTCTGTTCGGATACGCCGAGACGCTCGGCGAAAATCGCCATGGTGTCGTTGCGCGCGAGACGTGCGCGACGCAGCCGTTCGCCGAGCGACCGAAGGGACGCTCTTGCTTCTGGAATCTCTTTCATACCAAAGGTTAAGCTTACTAAGCTGGTATAGTAGATAATATAGCATGGTTTATATTCCGCGCCCTTGCAACCCGATCACAGGAGCGGTCGGTCACGGAGGACGGTTTTCGGGCGACCTGAGGCTACAATAGCGTCGGCGGCTAGGCCGGCGATGCCCTCTTCACGACGCATCGCCAGGCCCTGGCGACCACATCGATAGAGAGGCGCTTAATGTGCAGGGTCAAGGTGGCCAGTTTCGGAATGTCCATCGACGGCTTCAGCGCCGGTCCACGGCAGAGCCTCGAGGACCCGTTGGGCGTCGGCGGCACGTCGTTGATGGCGTGGCTCTTCCCGACCCAGACGTTCCAGCAGGCGCATGGCGATGGCGGAGGCGAGTCAGGCATCGATGACGACTTCGCGGCGCGAGGCTTTGCCAATGTCGGTGCGTGGATCCTGGGGCGCAACATGTTCGGCCCCGTCCGCGGGCCATGGCCTGATGACTCCTGGAAAGGCTGGTGGGGCGAGGAACCGCCGTATCACGTGCCCGTGTTTGTGCTGACGCACCACAGACGCGAACCCCTCGTGATGCAGGGCGACACGACATTCCGCTTCGTCACCGATGGCATCCATGACGCCTTGGACGCGGCGAAGAAGGCCGCTGGCAATCGCGATGTGCGCATCGGCGGCGGTGCGGGCACTGTTCGCCAGTACTTGCAGGCGGGGCTGGTGGACGAGGTGCACTTGGCGCTATCGCCCACTTTGCTCGGGCAGGGCGAAGCCTTGCTCGCTGGCATCGACCTGACGGCGCTCGGCTTCAAGTGCACCGAGCACGTCACCTCGCGTCACGCGATGCACGTCGTGCTGTCGAAATAGAACACTTGCGGGCTATCCATCCATTCCGCCGTGCAGGCTTCGAGACCTGCCGCTGACAGCCGCAGCCCTCGGGGTGTCAAAGTGTGGCAAAAGGTACGCAAGCAATTGAGTCCATGAGACCCGAGCGGCCTGCAAAGCCGTCTACGCCGGTTCGATTCCGACCCTAAGCCTCCAGATGGGCGATCTTCAGGCCCACCCTTACGCACATTCAACCCTGCGACACACGCAGCAAAAGCATGTCTGAACAACCAGACATGTCTGTTACGGGTCGCTATGCTCGACCTCGCCGAGCGCATCCCGAAGTAGTTCTTCAGCAACGCCACGTCGTTTGAGCGCGTCCACCAGTTTTCGAGCGCTGTATTGATCGTACTCCGCCTCATCGCGCCGGAGACCCTCACTGATGTAGCTCTTCAGAAGGGTCTGATAGCCCGAAAATCCTTTGGCGGGAGCAATGGCTTTCAACGATTCCACGACGTCTACAGGAATTCGCATCGTGATCGTGGTGCTTGGCCGATCCTTCTTCAGGCGCTTACGCAATCGTTCATTGAGCATAGGTGGTTTCCTAGCAGCCTGTCGGACTTGACGAGGGTAGATAGGCGATAATCACAGCAGGCCTCCTCGGCAGAACAGGGTGAGTATGAGCAATTTCCGCCCGATCAACCGTGACACCGGCTTTCTGCTGCCGCCCTCGGTGGACGAGTGGCTGCCGCAGCGACACTTGGCGCGCTTTGTCGTCGAGGTGGTTGAGGGACTGGACCTCTCGGAGCTGGAGAAGACCTACCGGGGCTCGGGCTCGGCCTCCTACCACCCGGCGATGCTGCTGGGGCTGCTGGTGTACGGGTATGCGACGCGGGTGTTCTCCAGCCGCGCGCTCGAGCGGGCGACGTACGATTCGGTGGCCTTTCGCTTC
>JAJZAT010000007.1 GCA_021799275.1 Bacillota bacterium | reverse complement strand
TCGTAGCACCTCCGCCCGAAAACCCTCTTCCCGTCCGTCGCAAACGCGGCCGGGCGCCTCCCTGGCCCGTCCGCGACCACTCGTTCGGGCCGCCAAACTGCCTCAGCGAAAAAGGCTCGGTGATTGCGCGGCTGGCGCGTTCGGCGCGTCAATGAGTATGCGGAGAAGGTCGCCTCAGCATGGCGATCCGTCTCCGATAGTGGCCGCAGGGTGGGAGACCAAGCGGCGTGCGCTTCGGGCGGCAGACACGACGACTGGGCCTTCGCTCGTGAAGCGGAGCGCAAGCTCCTCCGACGAAGACAGGCGCGGTGGTTCCGCCCCGCAGTGCAGGCACAGGAGCGGTGGGACGGTGGGATGGCGAAGGCCTTCCGACCGACCCGGATCTCAGCGGGGACACGCGGCTGAGGACGCGCAAGGTCTTATGCGCCCGGAAGGCTCCGACGTGGAGGACCACCGAGGGTTCCCTTCAGTGCGGCCTTGGAGCTTGGCGCGGCTGGTGAACCGCGCCAGTGGGAGGTCGAACACCGTGCCGACTGCACTAGGACCCATTCGGGTACTCACTGTCGCCGACTCGACCGTGCTGCGGTCGGGGTTGCGGGCCATGCTGGACGCAGACCCGGGAGTCTCGATCGTCGCGGAGGCGTCGAACGTGGCCGAGGCCACGAACATGGCGCGCGACGTGAGACCCGACGTGGCCATCGTGGATGTGCGCGACCCCAGTCGCATCGATCTGCGCACCTGCCAGGAACTGCACGCGCAAGGATATGGCTGTCAGGTCATCATCCTGACCGCGCGCTCGGACGAGGAGACCATTCTCGATCTGATCATGGACGGCGCTGCCGGCTACCTGTTCGAGGACGTCTCGCCCTCGGAGCTGCACGAGGCCATCCACACGGTCCATGAAGGCGGATCGCCCGTCGATCCCCACATGGCCGCCGTCATCGCGGGTCGGCTCAGGGCACGCTCGCTCGGCGACAAGAGCCCGTTCGCGCCGCTTTCGGTCGACGAGTTCGAAGTGCTGGAGCGCATCGTCCGTGGCGAGACGAACCGTCAGATCGGCAATGCCCTGCATCTGGACGACAAGGTGGTCAAACACCGCGTCTCCAACATCCTCAAGAAGATCAATGCGAAGAACCGGGTCGCCGCGGCGGCCTGGTGGGCACGGCATCATCAGAACGAGACGATCGAACGGGTCTGAACGAGGGGCGCCGAAAGCGGCGCCCCTCGTTCTTCACCCGAGGACCATGGCGGCCCGAGGGCTTCCCGGGACCCAGCGCAGGACTTGGTGATGGCCGGTATCCGCAATGAAGAGTTCGCCGCCGAGACTGGCGATGGCAGAAGGCTCGCGCAGGCCACCAAGGACTGCGGAGCTTTCGCCGCGCGTGAGGTCAAGGCGCACGATCTGGTCGTTGTAGGTGTCGGCCACGTAGAGGGCACCGCCGATGCAGGCGATGCCTTGGGGGTGCTGCAGCAGGGTCTCGGCGAAGCTGCCCTGGCGGTCGCCGAAGTCGAACAGACCTTTTCCTACGAGCGTCGCGACGCGCCCTGGCGCTTCGAGCGGCAGGGTCCGCACGGCGCTCGATTCGGCGTCGGCGACCAGGAGGCGCCCCTGCCCCACGGCGAGCGCCATCGGCTGTGCCAGACGGGCGCGCGACAGATCCGCATCGTAGAGGGCCTCGTAGCCGCTGCCCGCGAACGGTGCCAAACTGCCCCTGGGGAGGTCGAGAAGCCAGATCTGGTGGCTTCCGGCCACCGCGATGAAGAGACGGTCGCCGTCCGTCGCGAGGGCCCAGGGCGATCGCAGGGCGCCCGGGCCGAGCGGCGCCTCTTCGACCTGCGCGGGACGCCAGGCCGTGCGCATGCGGCCGCTGCGCAGATCCACCTGCCGCAACGCGTGGTTGCCGCTGTCCGCGATCCAGAGCGTATCCCCGACCAGTGCGAGCCCGTGCGGATCCCGAAGACGCGCCTCCTCGGCCCGGCCGTCCCTGAGGCCCGGCGAGCCGTCGCCCCAGACGCCGGTCACACCCGTGCCCTGTCGCCAGCGGAGGACGCGGTGGTGGCCGCTGTCCGCGATGTAAAGCGTCCCATCTGGAGCCGCGCTGAGCCCGCCCGGGTACCTGAGCAGACCCGGTGCCTCCTGCGGGACCACGGTTGGGACGGGAGTGGGCGCAAAGCCGCCCTTTTGCGTGGCGCCGGCGATTTCGCGCTCGATCCTCAGCCGCAGTTCGGCGTACGGTCCTTCGCCCTCCTGGCGGGCGACGATCCGCCCCGAGGCGTCGATCAGGATCAGCGTCGGCCACGCCCGGACGCCGTAGCTGTCCCAGACACGATAGTCGCCGTCGTTGACGACGGGATGCCGGATGTCCTCGCGCCGCATGGCGTCGAGGATCGCGGCGCTCTGCCGCTCGCGCGTGAACTTGCCGGCGTGGACGCCGATCACGGCGAGCGCTTCTGCGAACTCTGCCTCGGCCCGCCGCAACTGCGGCAGGATGTGGTGGCAGTTGATTCAGCCGTACGTCCAGAAGTCGAGGAGAACCGCTTTGCCGCGCAGATCGGCGAGACGAACGGGCTGCCCGCCCGGCCAGTCGAGATCCTGGGGGAAGTCGGGCGCGCGCACCGGCGAGGGATAGTCGAGCATCGTTCGCGCTGCCTCCCGTCCTCGGTTGTCACAAGTTTCCCACAATCCCGGCCCGGGCGCGATTCGGTGCCCACGGCACGCTCACGGTTGGTCAGAAGCGGGAAAGGGCTTTTGGCCGCAACTCGCTGCCAGCCACCACAGGACAACGGCCGGCGGAGGCCATCCAGAAGATCAAGGTGTGCGTGCCGGCAAGTGGACGGGTGTCTCGCGGCAAGGGGGGAGTGGTGCTCCGGACGCCGTCGCGCGCGCGCCGACGGAGCTTTGGGCCTTCGCTGGTGAGCGATGCGGGGTGCTGGGGACGAGCGGCTGCGATGCTATATAATGCGAGGGTGATCGCGCAAAGAGGTGCCGTCCATTGACCTCGCCCTTTCTCCGTGCCTGCAGGCTGCAGGACGTCGAGCGCACGCCGGTCTGGTTCATGCGCCAGGCGGGACGCTACCAGCCGCAATACCGCCGCTTGCGCGAGCGACTGCGCCTGCTCGACATCTGCGAACGGCCTGACGTCTGTACCGAAGTCACCCTGCTGCCCGTCCAGGAGCTCGGGGTGGACGCCGCGATTCTCTTCTCGGACATCACGGTGCCGTTGCGCGCCGTGGGCATCGGACTCGACATCGTGGAAGGTGTCGGCCCCGTCGTCTCGGAGCCCCTGCGGACCGCGGACGATCTCGGCCGGTTGCGCACGCTCGTGCCCGAAGAGGACGAGCCCTATGTGGCGGAGGCGGTTCGCCAGATCGTCGCGGAACTTCGTGACGTTCCCCTGATCGGCTTCGCTGGTGGTCCGTTCACACTGGCGAGCTACCTGGTCGAAGGGGGGCCATCGCGCAGCTACCGGCGGCTCAAGGGACTGATGTGGCAGGATCCGCAGCTGTTCGGGGCCCTCCTGGAGCGCCTTGCGGACATGACGGAACGTCATCTTGAGGCGCAGGCCAAGGCTGGCGCCGCGGCGCTGCAGATCTTCGACAGCTGGATCGGCTGCCTATCGCCGGACGACTACCGCCGCCACGTGCTGCCCGTCATGCAGCGGCTGTTCCGCCGCCTTGGGGACCTCGAAGTGCCCAAGATCTATTTCGGCGTCGAAACCGCCGGCCTGCTCGACGCGATGGCCGAATCCGGCGCGGACGTGATCGGCGTCGACTGGCGCGTCGACCTCCGTGCCGCCGCGGACCGCATCGGTCCCGAGCTCGCCATCCAGGGCAACCTAGATCCGGCGCTTCTCTTGGCGCCGGAGGGCGAGATTGCACAGGCTGCCAAGGCGATCGTGCGGGCGATGGACGGCCGCCGGGGACACATCTTCAACCTCGGACACGGCGTCCTGCCCGAGACCTCGCCGGATGCGCTGCGCAGGCTCGTCGAGATCGTGCGGCAGGAGTCGCTGCACGCCTAAGGAGGTCCTGCCCGATGGCCGCGAGGAAGCAGGGTGTGCTGGTGATGGACTACGGCACGCCAAGGACGCTCGACGAGGTTCCCGACTACTACACGCACATCCGGCACGGCCATGCGCCGAGCCGGGAGCAGCTCGACGAACTTGTCGGGCGCTACCAGGCGATCGGTGGCCGTTCGCCCCTTGGCGACATCAGCACGAGGCAGGCGGAGGGCATCGGCCGTGCGATCAACGGTGGTGTCGAAGGACCGGTCAAGGTCTACCTCGGCCACAAGCACGTGGCTCCCTTCATCGAGGACGCCGTGGCCCGCATGCAGGACGAGGGTGTTGAAGAGGCGGTGGCCCTGGTGCTTGCGCCGCACTACTCGCGCATGTCGGTCGGGGACTACTTCGCGCGCGTGCGCGAGCGTCTCGGTGAGGGTGGCCCGGTCGTGCGGTTCGTCGAGAGCTGGTACCAGGAGCCCGACTTCGTACGCTTCGTGGCGGACCGCGTCAAGCGAGCCATGTCGTCCTTCCCCGCGGAGCAGAGGGATGACGTGCGCGTCGTCTTCTCGGCGCACAGTCTGCCCGTCAAGGCATTGCAGGGCGATCCCTACCCCGACCAGCTTCACCACTCCGGCGACCTGATCGCCAAGGAAGCGGGGCTGCGCCACTGGCTCTTCGCGTGGCAGAGCGCGGGCCGCACCGACGCGGAGTGGATCGGCCCCGACGTCCGCGACGTGATCAAGGACCTGCGGCGGGAGGGACACGAGAACATCCTCGTTTGCCCGGTCGGCTTCGTCGCCGACCACCTGGAGGTGCTCTACGACTTGGACATCGAGGCGCAGGCCCTGGCGCGCGACCTGGACGTGCGCTTGCAGCGGACGGAGTCTCCGAATGATGACGAGCGTTTCACCGCCCTGCTCGCGGACGTCGTGCGCAGGCGGTTCGGCGAGCCGTCGTGAGTCGGGTAGCGGTCGTCGGCGGAGGCCTGACGGGTCTCGCCGCCGCCTATCGGCTGCAAGGCCTGGGCCTCGAGCCGCTGGTGCTCGAGGCCGGCTCCGCGTTCGGCGGCAAGGTGCAGACCGAGTGCACGGACGGCCTCGTGCTCGAGGAGGGGCCGGACTCCTTCCTCGTGCGCAAGCCCGAGGTCGTCCAGCTGGTGCGCGAACTCGGTCTCGAAGCGGAGCTCGTGCCTCTGAAGCCCGGTGGATCGGGCAGCGCCATTTACGCCCGCGGCCGGTTGCACCCGATCCCACCGGGCCTGATGCTGGGTCTGCCGACGGAGGTCTGGCCGATCGTCCGCTCCGGCCTGCTGTCACCGACCGGCAAGCTGCGGGCGGCCGGCGACTTTGTTTTGCCGCGCGACCAGGGCGAGGGCGACCAGCCGCTCGGCCAGCTGGTGGCGCGGCGACTTGGCGGCGAGGTGCTCGACCGCCTGGTGGCGCCTCTGCTGACGGGCATCTACGCGGGCGATCCCTGGTCCATGAGCACCCAGGCGACCTTCCCGCAGCTGCTCGAACTGGCCCGGACCGACGGCAGCCTCGTGCTGGGCGCGCGCCGCCTGCGGCGCAAGGCGCCGAAGCCATCGGGGCCGCCTGGTCCCATGTTCATGACGATGCGCCGCGGCCTTGCGCAGATCGTCGACGCCCTGGTCGCAGCGCTGCCCCAAGGGTCCCTTAGGCCCGCGAGTCCCGTGACGGACCTCGCGCTAACGCGTGGGGGCTACCGCCTGACGCTCGGCGACGGCGCTCAGATCGACGCGGAGGGCGTCATCCTGACCCTGCCCGCGCCCGCCGCGGGCCACCTGCTGCGGGACCTGGCGCCCCAGGTCGCGGCCAACCTGTTCGCCGTGCCCTACGCCTCGCTGGCCGTGACCCAGATGGCCTACCGGCAGGGCGACGTGCCGGAGCTCAAGGGATCCGGCTTCCTCGTCGACCGCGCCGCTGGACTGACCATCACCGCCTGTACGTATGTCGTGAACAAGTGGCCGCACGAAAGCCCCGGCAGCGTGCTCCTGCGCTGCTACCTCGGCCGGGCCGGCGACGACCCCCTGGGCACCGACGACGAGGGCATCCTGGCCGCGGTGCGGGCCGACCTGCGGACGGTGCTCGGCATCCGCGGCGAGCCCTGGCTTGAGCGCGTCTACCGCTGGCCTGCGGGCATGCCGCAGTATACGGTCGGACACGTCGCGCGCACGGAGGAGACGTTCGGTCTCTTGAAGGAACTGCCGGGCCTGGCTTTGGCCGGAGCGGCCTATCGCGGCGTGGGCATGCCTGATGTCGTGCGCCAGGCGAACCAGGCGGCGGAGGCGGTCGCCGCCACACTCTCACAAACGGATGCGGAGGAGGAGTCGCCACGGACGACGTGATCGAGGAGGTTCGCTCCGCCCTCAAGTCTCGCATACCCGGTCTACCGCCTGCCGGGAGCCGGCCCGTTTTGGCGCCGGCGAGCCGGCGCGAGCTTGCCGCACTGATCGATCATACCCTGCTGCGTCCGGACGCCACCTGGTCCGAGGCGCGGGACGCCTGCCACCTCGCGGCGGCCGAACATTGCGCCGCCGTCTGCCTTTCGCCGCGCTACGTGGCGCAGGCGGCGGAAGAACTTCAGGACAGTGGCGTCAAGGTCTGCACGGTGATCGGGTTTCCGCACGGCACGGACGCCGCGGCCGTGAAGGCGTTCGCCGCGGCGCAGGCCGTGGCCCAGGGCGCGGACGAGATCGACATGGTGGTCTCGCTGGGCGCCGTGAGGGCCGAGGACGACCAGGCGGTCGCCGGTGAGATCCGCTTCGTGCGTGCCGCCACGCCGAACCGGACGCTCAAGGTCATCCTCGAGACCGGCGTTCTCAGCCCGCGCGAGATCGTGCGTGCGGCGCTCATCGCCGTGGCGTCGGGCGCCGACTTCGTCAAGACCTCGACCGGATTCCAGGGTGGCGGCGCCACGCCCGAGGCGGTGGCCCTGCTGCGGCAGACCGTTGGGGGCCTGGCCGGCATCAAGGCGTCCGGCGGGATCCGCACCCTCGACGAGGCGAAGGCGATGCTTGCGGCGGGCGCGACCAGACTTGGTATGAGCCGTACCTCCGAAGTGCTCGCGGCCTGGGGTGAACCGCAATGAAGTTTCAGGCCCTTCCGCTCGTGGAACGCAAACGTGACGGTCAGGCGCTCGCACCTGAGGAGATCGCCGGTCTCGTCGCGGCCTACGTGGGCGGCGATGTCCCGGACTACCAGATGGCCGCCTTCCTGATGGCGGTGACCATCCGCGGCATGAGCTTCGACGAGACGGCGGCCCTGACAGAAGCCATGCTGTGCTCCGGCCGGACGGTCGAGGTCTCGGCGCGGCGGCCCCTGGTCGACAAGCACTCCACCGGTGGCGTCGGCGACAAGACGAGCCTCGTTGCGGTGCCGCTGCTGGCGGCCCTCGGCTTCTGCGTGCCGAAGCTCTCGGGCCGCGGCCTCGGCCACACGGGCGGCACACTCGACAAGCTGGAGTCCATTCCGGGGCTGCGCACCTCCCTCGACCCGGCGGAGTTCGCCACTCTGGTGAGCCGTTACGGATTGGCGATCGCGGCCCAGAGCGAGGACATCGTCCCCGCCGACCGCCTGCTCTACGCCCTGCGCGATGTCACGGGCACCGTGCCGTCGCTGCCGCTGATCGCCGCGTCGATCATGTCGAAGAAGCTGGCGGTCTCCTCCCGGCTGATCCTCCTGGACGTCAAGGTCGGGGATGGCGCTTTCTTCCCGGACGAGGCGACGGCCGCGGCGTTCGCGCAGCTCGCGATCGCCATCGGCAGGAGCTTCGGCCGCGACACGCGCGCGCTACTGACGCGTATGGACGCGCCGCTCGGTCTCGCCGTGGGTAATGCGCTCGAGGTGCGCGAGGCGGTCGCCTGCCTGCAGGGCAAGGGGCCAGAGGACTTGCGCGACGTGGCGGTGACGCTGGCGGCGGAGGCCTTGCACGCCGTCTACGGCCTGGAGCGCGACGACGGCGGCCGGCGCGCGCGGCAGGCCCTCGAGAGTGGCGAAGGGTACCAGATCTTCCGGCGCTGGATTCCGTCGCAGGGTGGCGATGTCACGTTTGTCGAGCAGCCGGACCGCTGGCCCAAGGCGGCAGCGGTCGGGGTGTGCAGGGCCGCGAAGGACGGCTACGTCCACGCGATCGGCGCGCGGGCCGTGGGCGAGGCGGCGCGGCTCGCGGGCGCGGGACGTCTGCGCAAGGAGGACGGAGTCGATGCCGCGGCGGGCATCGAGATTCTTGCGCCCCTCGGCAGCGAAGTCCGGGCGGGTCAGGAAGTCCTAAGGGTGCATGCGTCGGGCGCCGAGCAGCTCGCCGCGGCCCTCGAGCGGCTCGAGCGGGCGGTGGAGATCGCGGAGGAGCCCCCCCAGGTCGAGAGTGCGGTGGTCTGCGCCTTCGACAAGAATGGTCGCCGGGAGGAATTGTGATGGCCGAGACGCCGCCGCAGGATCTTCTGCATGCCGCGAGAGAGGCGCAGGCGAAGGCCTACGTCCCGTATTCGCACTTTCCGGTCGGCGCCGCGCTGCGCCTGGCGGACGGCCGCATCGTCCAGGGCTGCAACGTGGAGAACGCGTCGTACGGCCTCAGCATGTGCGCGGAGCGCAACGCGTCCTTCGCCGCGGTGACCTCGGGCGCCACATCCTTTCGCGAGGTGCTCGTGGTGGGTGAGACGGCCGGGCCAATCGCGCCGTGCGGCGCCTGCCGGCAGGTGCTGCTTGAGTTCACCGACCCGGCGGCGCCGGTCTGGCTCGTGGGGCGTGACGGCACGCTGCGCACGAGCCTCGCGGAACTGCTGCCCCACGCCTTTTCGCCGCGGGATCTCGATTCCGGCGAGTGATACGCAGCAGGGGAGGGCGGTCGCCGAAGCGGCCGCCCCCCCTGGCTTTGCCGGGCCTAGTGCCCGTTGTGCATGCCTGCCGGGCTGACCTGCCCTTTGGCGAAGTCTTGCGCGAGCTTTGCGATGTCGGGCAGGCCGAGGCCGCTGCCGGGATTGTAGATGGCGCCGGGCGTGCCGGTGTAGTAGAGGTTGTCGTTCGACGTGCCCTGCGCGTCGAGCGGTGTGAACGGCGACCCGGGCTGCCTTGCGAACGCGTAGATCTGCGCGTTCCAGAGGCCCACTCGCGTGCCGGCGTACTGGTCGACCAGGGCGGTCAGACCGGCGAGCTGCGGGGCGACGAAGCTGGTGCCGCCGTACTGTTCCCAGTTCGAGCCGTAGGCGGGCGCAAAGAGCGTCGTGTAGACGCCGTAGCCGGTCTGCGGGTCTGCGTTCATCGCGAGATCCGGGGTGGCGCGCCCTTGCCCCGAGCCCCGGACGACGGAGGGCGAGGGGTTGAACGTCCAGTTCGTGTTCTGGTCGATCGGCGTCAGGTACGGGATGGCCGAGAACCTGCGGTAACCCGGGACGCCCTGCTGGTACCAGGGTGTCGGGAAGACGGCGGAGTAGCCGCCACCGCTGCCGCCGAACGCCGAGTAGGCCCACTGGGCTTCGCTCGGGGCACCGAACGCCTGCCAGAGCGGCCAGAGGTAGTCCCAGCCCCAGGTGCGCTCCTGGGGAATCGTGACGACCGCTCCGGGGCCGTAGTTCTGCGTGCCGCTGAGGGTCGTGCCGCCGGCGGCGGTGACGTAGGGCGAGTCCGCCGGGTTGTCGATCGAGAGGTCGGTCGTGCCGAGGTCGCGGGCGGCGTCGTACGCGCCGGCGTCACCTGAGGCGGCGAAGACCGAGATACCCTGGGCGGCGGCCTCCATGAACGCCTGGTTGAACGCCTGGGCGTAGGCCGGTGCCTCCTCACCCTGCGAGACGAAGTAGTTGATGGCATCCTCGCTCTCGCCCCAACTGGTCGAGAGGGAGTCCACCTGGTTTTGCGAGATGGCCTGGTAGAAGGCGTCGGCGTAGCCGTAGTCCGTGTTCGGGGCCTGGTAGACGTCGATGTTAGCCATCGGTGCGAGCGCCCCGGACTGCTCCACGTCGAGCGACGTCTCGTCCGACCCTGTCACGAGCGACGGTGCCCCCGCGCCGCCGTCGACGTTCATGAGCTGCAGGCGGCCCGGGTTCACCGAGAGGCCGATGTCCTGCCAGTATGTGAAGGCGTCGCTTGGATTGAGGCTGGCGAGCGTGACGATACCGACCGTCTGCCCCTGCCCGAGGTCCCCACGGCTCAAAAGGGGCGTCGCGTCGTAGTGCTGCGCGACGAACGTCGCGGAGAGGCCCGCGGGCGTGCCGGTGTTGCTCGCGTTCGACAGCGTCGGGTGGCCGATCGCCTTGACGGCGTGCGAGACGAACATGCCCTGGTAGTTCGAGAGCCCGAGCACCGCCAGGATTGGCGACGCGAGGTTTGCGGGCACGGTCGGGTTCTTGCGGATGCCGTGGAAGTGCTGGCCCTTGTAGCCCATGTTTTCGAGCTGCACGCTGAACGCGGCGTCGAACTGGCCCGCGGTGCCCTGGGCCTGGATGTCGAGGTTGTCCGCCATCGCCTGCGACGTGATGCCGAAGGCCTTCAGGTAGCCTTGGATCGCCGCCACGACAAGCGGCGACTGGCCGTACTTCTGGGCGAACTGCGGGACGCTCAGGTAGCGGTGGCTTCCCGCGGACTTCTGGATGAACTCGGCCAGCTGACCCTGGTTGCGGGCGTTCAGGATGATGCTCACTTGGACGGGGGTGGACGCTGGCGTCGATCCGAAGACGGTCGCCTGCTGGACCACGGACTGGGCGATCCCCTGGGCCACCGGAGCGGCGGCTCCGGCCGCCTGCTGGAACGCGAACGGCAGTGCGGCCAGGGGCAGGGCGGCCGCCCCCGACATGACTCGGCGCAGCCAGGACATGGACAAGAACATTGCTCCCCTCTTGGGTTCCAGGGAATCGGACCCTATGTCCCTCCTTGCCGCTCAGGATTCACGGGACGGTTCGCGCTTCGGTCAGGTTGTCCCTTCGGCGTGACAGAGGGAAAAACGCCACTGCCGGGTGGCGGCAGTGGCGTCGGGAAGAGACCTTGGTTCAGCGGGCGACGGCCCGTCGCACGATGCGGCTCTGGCAGATCGCGGCGATCGGGCAGACCCCGCAGTCGCACTCCTGCGTCTCGAGGCTCTGGAGGGGCCCCTGGGCGCCCTCCTGCGCCTTCAGCCTGCGCCGCGCGGCGAGGTCGACGGCCTCCCTCGGGGGGCGGCGCCGTCCACCGCTCGGAGGCGGGTCGTCGTCAAGACCGATGCGGTGCGCATGCGCGGCCACGTCGGCCATGACGCGGTCGAGCATGTCCTGACCGTGGAAGCCCAGCACTTCCGCGTCCTCGCCCAGCACCGTCTGCATGTCCTCCATGATGTCGAGGAGCTCGTCGCGCATGGTGCGCAGGGCCTTGCGGCGCTCGGGTCCAAGGTGCGGCATCGCCTGGGTCAGGTAGTGGTCGCAGAAGGCCTGGTGCCGGGACTCGTCCACCAGGATGCGCTGCGACATCGTCCCGAAGAGCTGGTTCTGCTGCTCGTGGGCGAACATCTGATAGAAGTTCTTGGCGAAGAGATCGGAGATGAGGATGCCCCAGACCCAGTCGATGCGGTCGCCCTGGCGCAGGCGATGGTGGTAGCGCAGCATCGCGGGCAAGGCCCGGATCGAGACCGGTTCATGGCCAAGGCGATGGTAGAGGCGGGTGAGCACCTCGAAGTGGCGGGCCTCGTCGCCGATGAACGTGGTCAGGTAGAGTTGGGCCGTGGATTCGCCAGCCATGGCGAGTTGCGGCAGGACGTTCGCGGCGCCGATCATGGCGGACTGCTCACCGAGATAGACAGGGCTCAGGACGCGGGCCAGCGCCAGGCCGCCGCGGTCGTCGAGGGACACCGGGGCGTCCCAGTCGATGTCCTCGGACGTCCAGTGCGCGTGCGCACCCTTGTGATAGAGGCGCTTCAACAGATCGTCGCTGAGGTCGGGGAAAAGACGCAGCATGAATTCCACCTCGTCCAGAAACCGCCGGACACGACCGCAGATGCGGAGCATTTCTGGTATCAGGGTATCATATATGGCCATTTGGCCGCGATAGTTGCGCCACTAGGCCGATCTGCGCACCTGCCAGACGAGCACGGAGCCGACGATGAAGAAGACGGCGGTCAGCGCGAACAGGGCACAGTACCCCAGTGACACGCTCAGATGCGGGATGACCAGTACCGAGAGAAGCCAGCCGAACAGGAGTCCGGTCATCTGCGGGCCATTGGTGGAGATGCTCCAGATGCCCATGTCGCGCGCCGCGGTGCGTCCGGGCAGGACATCGACCACCAGGGCCCAGTCGGTGGCCTGGTATGCGCCATAGCCCACGCCGAAGACTGCGGCCGCGATATAGACGGCGGTCAGGCTGTGCGTGAAGACGAAGAGCAGGGCGCAAATCCCCTGCAGGACGCCGGAGAACACGACGAGCCGCTGGACACGCTGGGCCTTACGATGCGCACCCCTCTCTTCGCGGATTTGCATGGTCGATTCGAGGAGGTCCGGGAAAAGCCTGCGGCTTCCTGGCGGGTCGGGGAGGATCAGTGCAGGAGCCCGAGGCGTCGAGCCAGGTACTGCGTGGTCGGTGCCTGCACGAGCAGCGTGACGAGGACGGCCGCAAACACGCACGCTGCCACCTCTGGCGCCAGTGGGGCATGCTGGGCGAGCAGCAGCGCGGCGAGGGCTCCCGGCACCACTCCGGTTTCCCGCACCCAGGCGGCGAGCGCGAGTTCCGGCCAGCGGTAACGGCCCTTGCGATCGAGCGGCAGAAGCAGGACGGTCAACGGCCGCGCCACGACCACGAGAGCCAGCGTCACCAGCAGGGCTGGCAGCCCGAGCCGCCAAAGCACGCTAGGTACGAGGCTGGCCCCCAGCACCGTGAAGACGGTGAGGCGAACGAGACGGCCGAAGATGCCGGCCGAGTATTCGTAGAAACTGGCGGCGACAGGATCCTGCCTGCGCAGGCGACGGTGGCTGCGACCGGCGAGCAGGCCGGCGATGAACGCGGCCAGGAACCCCGAGGCGGAGATCAGCGTGGCCGCGGCGTACGCCGTGATCAGCGCGGCCAGCGCGAGCATCGTGCGCAGGCTCTGGTGGGGGGCCTTGAGCCTGCCTTCGAGCTCGTGCAGGAGCAGGCCGACGACGCCGCCGATGGCCAGCCCGAGGATCAGGTTCCAGGCCAGAGTGAGCAGTCCGGAGCCGATGCTCAGACCTCCCGCCAGGACGACCGCCAGGGCTGCGCCGGTCGCGTCGTTGGCGGCCGATTCCGAGACGAGCAGGGCCTTCAACCGCTGCGCGACCGGCAGCGCGGCCAGGATCGGCACAATCGCGGCGGGATCCGTCGGCGCCAGCACGGCACCGATCAGGAGCGACTGGCCGAGGTCGAGGCCGAAGGCCAGATGCGCCATGGCGCCCACCACCCCTGTGGTCACGAGCACCCCCAGGGTGGCCAGAATCACGGTGCCGCGCCAACCGGCGCGCAGTTCCTTGGCGTCCAGGCTGCGACCGCCCTCGAAGAGCAGGTAGGCGGCGCCCAGCAGGACCGCTCCCTCGGCGAGCGCGGGCAAGACCGCCGGCCGCACGATGTTCAGAATGGTAGGGCCGAGCACGATGCCGAGCAGGAGGAAGAGGACGATGTCGGGAACGTGCCAGCGTTCGGCCAGTATGGCCAACCCTGCGCCGGCGAGCAGCATGGCGCCAAGCCCGAGAATAAGCTGCAGGGATTGGGAAGCGGGCATAGATCGATGTCCTTCCTTGCGGCCTTAGCTCCGATTTCCTTCTGGGACCGCATGGCGGCCTCCTGCCGCAGGCGAAACTGGCCCATGTGAGGAGGATTCCGCCGAATGCAGCGGGTCAGCGTGATCGTTCCTGCCTACCATGCCAAGGATACGATCCTGGTGGCGCTCCGCAGCGCCATGGAGCAGACGCGCCCGGTCGACGAGATCGTCGTCGTGGACGATGGCTCGCAGGATGGCACCGCCGAACTGGTGGAGCGGGAACTGCCGGACGTGAAGGTTATCCGCCAGGCGAATGCGGGCCCCAGCGCCGCACGCAACACCGCGGCCGAGGCCGCCAAGGGCGATTGGCTCGCCTTTCTTGACGCCGATGACCTCTGGCTGCCGCAAAAGCTTGAGCTCCAACTCGCCGCGCTTGAACAGGAGACCGAGATCGGTATGTGCTCGAGCGACTGGATGCGGAACAGGAGCACGGCACCACCGCCGCCGCCGCTCGGGGAACTGCCCCGGCGCCATATCACCTTTGCCGACATCGTGCGGCTCAACCGCTTCCAGACCTCGACGGTGCTGGTGCGCAAGGAGCTCTGGCAGGCGGTCGGGGGGTTCCGCTCGGCCATCGACGGCACGGAGGACTGGGATTTCTGGATGCGGGTCTCCCGCCTCACCGACGACCTCCACCTGGCCTGGCCGCTGGTGGTCTACCGCGACGAGGGTACCAGCTACAGCAAGAACTCGCGGCGCGTCTACGAGGCCATGCACCGCATGTTCCTGGAGCTCGGCCCGCCGGACGGTCCCATCCACCTGCGGGAATTTCGCCGGTTGGTGGCCTGGCACGATGTGCGTTTCGCCTACGCGTTCTGGCGTCAGGGCCGCAAGGAGGATTTGCAGGCGGCCCTGCAGCATGGCCGCAGGGCCGCTTCGAGAGCCATCCTCGCGGATGTCGCCCTGCGCGAGTTCCTGCCGTATCTCTGGCGCCGCAGCCGAAGGCCGTTCGGGCGCTGAGGGCCGTCGCCCGGTAACCACCCGCCTCGTACCGCCATAAGGTGGGGGTTGCGAGGAGGTGGCGCGTTGACGAACGCCGGCGTGGAGTTTGCGTGGATTCGCCGCGGCACGCGGGAGGTTGCCCAGAGCACCGTTGAGCGGCTGCTCGTGCAGGTTCCCTTGGTACGCCCAGGCGAGGATCTGAGGTCCCTGGTGGGGCAACATCTCCTGCCGGGCGTGCGGCAGGGCGACATCGCCTTCATCTCCGAAAAGGTGGTCTCCATCACACAGGGCCGGGCCGTCGGCATGTGGCAGGTCAGGCCGCGTACCTTGGCGCGGCTGATCTCCCGTTTCGTCCACACGACGATCCACGGGCGCGGCATCGGACAACCAGTCGTGATGGAAATGGCCATGCGCGAGGTTGGCGTGCCGCGCATCGTGCTGGCGGCTCTGATCGGCGGTCTCACCCGAACCTTCGGCCGCAGCGGCGACTTCTACCGCATCGCGGGCCGCCGGGTGGCGGCGATCGACGGCCCCAACCGTTACACCGTAAAGCCCTTCGGCTACTACGTCGTTCTGGCTCCCGAGAAGCCGGACCGGGTCGCCGCGGACCTTGGCCGCCTGCTGGGGGTCGGGGTGGCGATCGTGGACTGCAACGACCTCGGCTCGGAAGTGCTCGGCGCGAGCGATGGCGTGGACCGCGAGCTCGTCAGGGAAGCCTTGCGGGACAATCCCATGGGGCAGGGCGCCCAGCGCACGCCGATGGGCGTCCTGCGGACGGTCGCCGAAGGATAGAGACCTACCGTTGTCAGGACGCCGGAACGCTCGGCACCGGCTGCGCTTGCGCCGCGTGCGGCGACGGAGACAGATTGAGCGCAGACCGGCCGCGCACGAAGCACGTGACGCCGCGGGTGATCGCGTCGGCGACCTGCTTTTGGTAGCCAGGCTGGAGCATCCGGCCGCGCTCCGCGGGGTTCGAGATGAAGCCCACCTCGATCAGCGCCGCCGGGATCTTCAGGTGGCGCATCAGGTAGAGATCCCGCGCCATGTCGAGTTGGCGGCGGCTGCCACTGAGGGCGCTCATCTCGGCGTGCAGGCACGAGCCGAGCAGCTGTCGCTCGGCGTCCGGGTTCTCGCCGATGAACACCTGCGCGCCGTGCACCGAGGGATCGGCATACTTGTTGGCGTGGATGCTGAGGAAGATGCCCGCGTCATGGCGGGTGGCGAGCTCCACCCTGGCCTCGAGATTCTTGCGCTGGAGGTTGCACGGCTTGATACCGCGGGGGATCAGGTTGTCGTCCGCCTGCCTGGTCTCGAGCACTTTGGCTCCCGCCTCGCGAAGCGCCGCAGCCGTCGCGCGGCTGATATGGAGAACGAGGTCCTTCTCGTCCAGGCCGGCGGCGCTGGCGCCGTTGTCGCGCCCGCCGTGGCCAGCGTCGATGACGATCACCTGTCCCTGCAGAGGACCCTTGTGCCAGGCGGCCTGGGCCGGGCCCCCAAATCCGACGAGCGTGAGGCATGTCAACATGCCAAGAAGATGAGTTCGCATGGCTCCAGTCTGCCCGCGCCGCGTGGGCCCTACGCAGACGCCAAGGCAGCAAAACATCTGACGGGCCCGGCCGTAGCCGAGCCCGTCAGTCGATTTACGGTTTAGTAACGGCGAGGAGACGGGGCCCGGTTCTCACGGGGCTTCGCCTCGTTGACCGTCAGCTCGCGGCCTTCCCAGTCCGCGCCGTTCAGGGCGTCGATGACTTCCTGGGCCTTGTCGGCCGGGACCTCGACGAACCCGAAGCCGCGCGAGCGGCCCGTCTCACGGTCGGTTGCGATGCGCGCCGCGATGACCTCGGCGTACTGCGAAACCGCCCGGGTCAGGTCCTCGCTGGTGACAGACCACGGCAGATTGCCGAAATACAGAGTCTTGACCAAGTCTTATTCTGCACTCCCTTCATTCTTTTCGTTCGCTTGGAAGTGCCAGGAGACATTGGCCAAAACTCGAGCCACTGGACCCAGACAAGCTGCCCAAAGCGACACCAACAATATAGCGCCGCGGACGCGCGTTTGCAAGGTCGCGACCTACTCGGACCCGCCCTCCGGGAGGCTTTCCGTGGCCTCCTGCCTGCCGCAGCACTCGCCGTAGCTCAGCCCCGAACCGCAAGGGCAGGGCTCGTGAGGTTCCGGGGTGGCACGCGTCTCCTCGTTCATGGCGACACCTCCTTCCGCCACTCGTCACCGCTAGATATGCCGCGGTCAGCTCGGATATGCGCCATCTGCACCAGTTCGAGGGCCGTGTGGCGCTGTCCGTTCGGGCCTTGTGACCGTGGCGCGCAGGTGCGCCAATGGCATTAGAAGCCGGCCCGGATCTCTGGGCGGCGTGGAGGTGGAGCCGATGCCGGTAGCCTCGACGGCACTCCTGGACACCAGAGGTCTGCTCTGTCCAGGACCCCTCATGGAAGCCATCCGCGCCATGCGCTACGTCGATGCGGGTCAGGTGCTCGTCATCCTGAGCGACGATCCCGGTGCGCGCACGGATATCGCCCTCTGGGCGCACAAGACCGGCGACGAACTGGTCTCCATCGTGGAACAGGGCGGCTGGGACGAGATCACGCTGCTGAAACGCTGAACATCGTTAGGAGGAGCCGTGCACCGGCTATTGCCGTGCGCGGCTCTCGGCGTCTTTCGGCCTGATGCGGAGGGCGAGCGGCTGGTAGGGCTGATAGTGGAGATGCAGGCTGCGCCCGTCCTCGCTCAGTCGAAGTGTGCCATGGTCAGCCTGAGGGTTCTCGCCCACGAGGTCGCAGTGCACGGCCGCCGCGAGCGGCCAGGTGAAGGTGAGGTCGCAGGCGCCCCGATCGCCGAAGAGTTCGCCAAGATAGACGATGACGTCGCCGGAGGCGTCCTCCGCCGGCTTCAGGCCGAGGAGGCGCAGGTTGCGCGGCAGGCCCTGGCACGGTCCCACGGGCGCGGTCGGAACCGCCTCGCGCAGGTCGGCCGCGATGCCGGCCGCGTGCACGTGGGCCTGCGCCATGACATCCGCGTCGCGCCAGCTGCCGCGATGCGGCAGCAGTTCAAGCAGCACGGGGGCTGGGTCCTCGTCGGCCCGAGGGTCCGGATAGAGCGGTGAGGTGGCGATGGTCAGGTAGAGCGTTCCTCCCTCGACCGCGTGGCCGTAACGCGCATCGTTCAGGAGGGCGAGGCCGAGATGCGGTTCGGCGATGTCCGCGAAACGCTGCGCGGCCCACTCCCACTGTGCGTCATCGGCAGGTCCGGATCCCACGACCGGGTGTCGGTCGCAGCCCCACATGCCTTCCGCCGACACGTCATGGGCCTTGAGGTTCGAGGGCAGGGCGTAGCGCAGCACGACGTGCCGCCCCGGCTGCCTGGCGGTGATCGAGACGGTCAGGCGGCCGCTGTGCCGCTCCAGGGCAATGAGCTCATGCACTTCGAGGCCTTCCGGACCCTGATGGCGCAGCATCACCGCGTCGCGAAGCGGTCCGAACTCCACCTGCACGGGCTCCAGGTGCTGCAGGTCGAGCGGGACGCGCAGCTCCGGCGGCACGAGTTCCCATGCGTCGAACTGTTCCGGATGCTGGCGGTAGATCTCGACGCCCGCGATGCCCGCGAGCAGTTCCTCGCCTTGATAGAGGAGGCTCTCGATGCCTGCGCGGCCCATCTTCACCTTGACGTCGCCGCCCGCGAGCCAGACCTCGTCGCAGGCGCGTGGCGACTCGGCCTGATCGACATCGACGCGCGTCACCGGCAGGGCGGCGATGCCCATGGCCGGCAGGGCGGGCGCAGGCACGAGGTAGCCGGTGGCGGTGCGCTGGATCGGCAGCGGGCGCCCGTCCAAAGCCAGCGGCGCAAACGGTCTCGACACCTCGACCAGCCGGTCGCCCGACGCGAACCCGGCGCGGTTCGCGAGCACAAGACAGGGTCTTCTGGCTCCCTCGGCCATGAGGGCGTCCACCGCCGCCGCGTCGACTTGGCGGTTGCGGGCCAGAAGCGGCTCGAGCTCCTTGCGCAGATCATCGTAGACGGGACCGATCGAGGACCCTGGCAGGATGTCGTGGAACTGCAGCCGCATCAGGCTGCGCCAGTCGGCCAAGGGCTTGACGCGTCCGGCCTTCGCCCAGGTGGCGCGCGCCTCCGCGGCGGTCAGGAGGACCTCCGCCTGGCGCAGGAGGTACTTCGCCCAGCTCTGCGACGTGTAGGTGCCCCTGTGGTATTCGAGATAAAGCGGTCCGCGCAGTCTGGGCGTGCCACCGTCCGGCAGGACCTCGCCCAAGGGCTGCCAACGCAGGCGGGGCATCAGCGGGAGTTCGCCGTAGCGCCGCAGGCGCTCGATCATCTCCGGCGTCGGTCCACCACCGCCGTCACCATACCCGAAGGCGTAGAGCAGGGGTCCGCGCCCGCCGTCCTGGGCGTGCCGCTCGGCGGTGCGGCGCAGGTCGGCAAGGGTCGCCGGCGCGTTGTAGCCGCCTTCGGATGCGGAGAAAAGATGCCCCTGGACCGTGGCGCCGTCCGGCCCGACCCAGGTGAAGTCGGTGTAAGGGAAGCGGGTCGTGTCGTTCCAGCGCAGCTTGGTGGTGCAGAAATGGCGCACGCCCGCGGCGGCGAGCAATGTGGGCAGGCCCGCCGCAAAACCGAAGCTGTCCGGGAGAAACGCGGTACGCGGTCGCTCGCCGAGCAGGGCTTCCTCGTAGCGAAGGCCGTAGAGCAGGTGCCGCAAGACCGCGCTGGCGTCGGGTAGCTGGCCGTCAATCTCCACCCAGGTCGCGCCGAGCGGCTCGATCCGTCCCGTCAGGGTCTCCGCCTGCAGGCGCTGGAAGAGGTCCGGGTCATCCTCCTTGAGCCACTGCCAGAGTTCCGGCTGGGAGATGCCGAGGCGCCATTCGGGATGGTTTGCGAGGAGTTCGGCCTGGGTCGCGTAGTTGCGCCTGGCCTTCTTGCGGGCGGTCTCCATCCGCCAGAGCCAGGCGAGGTCGATGTGGGCGTGACCGAGGGGGACGACGGTGCCCATACCGTCGGGAAGGTCCGCCCTGAGCCTTTGGAACAGGCCGCGCAGGGCGGCCGCGGTATCGCTGAGCGCGGCGGTCACCTGCTCGCGCGCCGGTCCGGGCCAGGCGACGCCTGCACCGCGCAAGGAGCGCCGCAGTCCCTCTTCCTCTGCGGAGGCACCGTGTCGCGCAAGCCAGTCCTGAAGGACGGCGCGGTCGGGTGCGAGCCCGCGCAGGGGACGCAGAGCGGCCAGCAGGCCGTCCGTCGCAGCCTTGGCGGCCGCGACGGGTGTGCGTTCGTCGAGGGCCCACTCGGAGAGCACCTCGAGATCGAGGACGGCCGCGGCCGCCTCGCGGTCGATGCGCTGCCAGACCAGGCGCACGCGGGGTGACGCCACCTCGACCCCCATGAGCCCCGTGCGCAGGACCTCGAGTGTCAGAAGATGACGACCCGGCGGCAGGTGAAGATCCGCGTAACGGTGAAACGCGTTGCTCGCCGCACGGCTCCGGCCGTCCACCTGCAAAAGCCCTTCGCCGTCGACATCGAGGCGCAGACGCGCGTCGGGCCAGGGCACATCGGTCTCCAGCTGCAGACGGAGTTCGTCCGCGCTCGGGTCGGGCCAAAGGCCGCGCGGGCCAAGCTGCTGGGGCGGCGACGCCTTGCCATCCTTGAGGCAGACGACGCGCGGCAACGCGATCGGGCGCTCCTCGAGGATGCTGAAACGCTGCAGCGCGGTCTGCCAAAAGCGGAACTCGGTCTTGAGGTCCATCTCAAGCCTCCCGGTAGATCTCTGGAAAGAGGGGTTCGGCTGTGGGGACAAGCCCAGCGTCTTGAGTCAGGCGACGGCGGTGCTGCCCAAAGAACGGCTCAACTTCCGCCGCACGTTCCTCCTGGGATTCGGCATGTTCTCGATCTCCATCGCCAGTGCGCTCTACAACGCGTACGTGCCGCTGTTCCTGCGCCATTACCTGCCAAGCGTCGCCCTCATCGGCGCGATCGTGGCGTTTCGCTCGCTCTCGGGCCTCATCCTGAATCTCTATTTCGCCGCCCGCTCCGATCGCACCTGGACGCGCCTTGGCCGGCGCATGCCGTACATCGTGATCGGCATGCCGATCGCGGGCCTTTTGTTCCTGATGTTCCCCTGGCAGTTCGGAGCCATCTTCCTGGTGGTGATCGACATCGTCTACGCCTTTTCGTCGAACATCTTCTACGCCCCCACGATCGCCCTGATGCCGGACGTTACGCCCGCCCCCCTGCGCAGCCAGGCGAACGGCATCATCAACCTACTCGCAGGCGTCGGCGCCTTGCTGGCGTTCTTTGGCGGGCCGATCCTCTACGGCGTATCGCGCGACCTGCCCTTCCTGGTGGTCGGCCTCCTGTTCTTCGTCATCCCGGCACTCATGCGCTGGGGGATCCGTGAACCGGCCGACATCCCTCGCTCGGAGTCGGTCGGTCTTGTCCACCTCTGGCGGGCCGCCGTCGAGGTCTGGCGGAACGCCGATCGCACCGGTGTCTACCTCTTGCTGGCCATCTTCTTCTGGACGGCGGGGGAAAGTTCGGTCGACACGTTCTTCGTCACGTACGGCGTCTACCATCTGCACCTGACGTCCGGCACGGCCGTGATCACGATCGGCATCTTCGCCGTCGCCTACCTGCTTGGCGCGTATCCGAGCGGCATCCTGTCCGGCAAGATCGGACGGCGCCTCACGCTGCAGATCGGCGCCTTCGTGCTCGGGATCGTGTTCCTCGCCATCCCGTTCGTGCCGAGCCTGCTTCTCCTGCGCGCCGTCGCGTTCGTCGGCGGCCTCGGTTGGGCTCTCGTCAACATCAACGGCTACCCTTGGGTCACGGACCTCACCAAGACCAAGATGGGGGCGTATACCGGTCTCTATATCCTCTCCACCGGGCTCGCCACCGTGGCAGCGCAGCCCCTGATCGGCCTCGCGATGGATCATCTGGGTTACCAGACGCTGTTCTACCTCTCGGGTCTGGCGTGCCTCGTGGCGCTCGTGCTGCTCTTCGGCACGCGGTCGCCTCAGGCTTTGGCCGCGAAGTAGACCGGGTTCGATATGGCCGCCGGCAGTTCGTAGCGTACCTCTTCGAACCAGCGCCAGAGTTCGGCCCGCCAGAAGCGGCGTCCAGCTTGGGGAAAGACGAGTTCCAGGCCCGGGCTCTCGAGCACCGTCTCCTGCTCGAGTCCCCGCTCGCTGTAGAGTCTCAGACGATCGCCGGGTCGGGCCTTCGCCGTGAGATCCAGTGTCCTGCCGTCGGCCCAGGGGACGATGTCTCCCTGCATGAAGGGTCCGCAGCGCAGATCGAGGAGAGGGCCTTCCGGTGCAACGCTGAGGGCAACATGGCCAGCGCGCAGGGCGGCGAGCACGCCTTCGGGCGTCGGCGTAGCGCTCTGCACCCAGTTCGTCGGCATCCCGTAGCGCACAAAGGGATGCGGCGCGTGACGATCGCTGCCGCCAATCGCCGCGAGCCGTCGACCGCCCGCGAGCTCCTGCTGCCACCATGCGAGCGCCGTCTGGTTGCACGGTCGCCAGGGGCCGTTCCAGATCTCGACGGCGTCGATCGGCAGATCGAGACCCCAGCCCCAGGCGCAACCCTTGCAGCTGTCGTCGAAGGGATGGCTCACCGAGACGAAGGCGCCTTGCGCCTTGGCCTCCTCGATGCCCCGTAGCGCATCGCGGGGATTCGCCACGCGGAAGTCCCGCAGAGGGCGGTCGCTGCCCAGGAGGTTGCAATGCCCTTCGAGAGTGGTCCATTCAAGCCCGGGGATCGCGAATACGTCCGGCCGCACCGGGAACGCCCGTGCGGCCGTCGCGTTGTTGTGGTCCGTCAGGGCGACGAAATCGAGGCCGAGCCCCGCAATCGCGTCGGCGACCTGCCAGGGGCTGTCGGCTCCGTCGCTGTGGCTGGTGTGCACGTGCAGCTCGCCGCGTAGCCACCTGCCCGTGGCGGGTAGCGAACGGACCCGCGCGACGACCGCGCATCCCGGCGCCGGGATGTGGTAGGCGCCCAGCAGCACCGACCACCGCCCGACCTGGGGTGCGCCAGGGCGGTACCCCGGAGTCGCGCGTGCGGCGCCGACGACCGCCTCGCGCCTGGCCCCGCCGCTCCAGCCGCGCACACCATCGGGATCGAGCACGCCGAAGTCGATCACCGTACCCTCGGGCCCTTGCACGTCGATCGCGATCTCGAGTTCTGCCACGCCGCCGGGACACTCGAACGGCACTTCGAGATAGCTTCCCTCGGCCGACTGCGGCACCTCGATGCGTGCCACGAAGATCTCGCGCCAATCCTGCACGGTGCGAGCGCCTCCTTGCTGGACGATGCTAGCTTCAAGGCGGTGCGCCGCCAGTCCTGCGGCTGGGGCGCGGCCAGGGAATCGCGCGGTGCTTCGAGAACTGGTCGACAGCAGAGGCGCGCCTGGACACGGAACCGAAAGCGGAGGAGCGTGAACCAAGCCATTGGAGGCAGCGGAGCGCAAGGCGTTGATGGCGGTGGCGCGGGGAGAGCGCGCGGCGGATCTCATCCTGCGCGGCGGGAAGCTGTGCAATGTCTACTCGCGGGAGGTCTACCCGGCGGACCTCGTGATCGCGGGCGGCCGCATCGCGTTCGTCGGCGACGCGGCGGGGCTCTCGGCCACGGAAGAAGTGGATGTCGCCGGCAAATACCTCGCACCTGGCTTGATCGAACCGCACGGACATCCCTGGATCCTTTATAACCCCCGCAGCTACGCCCAGGCTCTGCTTGCGCGCGGCGTCACGGCCGCAGCGTGTGACGACCTGCCGCTGCGGGCGGCGTTCGGGCGGCGCCTTGGGGAGGCCCTGGCCGCGGCTAGCCACCTGCCGCTCCACTACTACTGGCTGGCGCGCGTCGGCTTCTATGGGCCGGACGCCGAACCGCAGGGGCCGGGCGAGGCGATCCTGCCGCAGGCGGAGATCGCTTCGACGCTCGAGACTCCCGGCATGCTGGGTATCGCAGAGCTCAACCGCTGGCTCAGCGTGCTGGAGGGCCCCGAGAACATCCTCGAAGCCTTCAGCCTCGCCCGCAGTCGCGGCAAGATCGTGCAGGGGCACACGTCCGGGGCGCGCCCCCGCGACCTCAACATCCTCTCGCTCGCGGGCATCGATTCATGCCACGAGGCGATCACGGTCGACGAGGCGCGCACGCGGCTGCGCCTCGGGCTCTACACGATGCTGCGCCACAGTTCCCTGCGTGCCGACCTGCCGGCGCTGCAGGGCCTCCTGATGGAGCAAATCGACCTCAGCAGGGTCATGCTGACGACCGACGGCAGTTCCCCCGCGCACATCGCGCGGGAGGGGCACCTCGACGGCATGCTGCGACAGCTCGTGGCGACCGGCGTCGATCCCCTGCTGGCGCTGCAGCTCGCAACCATCTACCCGGCGACGTACCTGGGCCTGCAGGGCGAGATCGGCGGTCTCGCGCCCGGCCGGCTCGCGGACGTGCTCGTCTACCCGGACCTCGCCGGCTTCGATCCGGACCTGGTGTTCGCCGCAGGTCACCTGGTGGCGAGGGCAGGAGCGCTCACGGTCGAGCTGCCGCAGATTCCGTGGCCGGCGGGGGCGAATGCCCATCGCTACCATCCAGGCCCCGTCGCGGCGTCGGATCTGGTCCTTCCTTACACCGGACCGACCGTGGCCATCTCGTTCTTCGACAGTGTGCTGACCCGCAAGGAAACCCTGGACCTGCCGGAGCGCGACGGCACGTACGACCTCTCGTCGCGACCGGACCTCCTGCACGCGGCGCTCGTCGCCCGGGACGGCCGCTTCATCAGCCGGGCCGTGGTGGCGGGCCTGATGCGCGATCTCGAGGGCTTCGCGACGTCGTACCTCCTGAACGGCCACCTGCTGCTGCTTGGCCGCAGCCCCGAAGCGATGGCGCAAGCCCTCGCCGAGATCTCGGAGCGGGACGGCGGCTTCCTCCACGTCGCCGAGGGACAGGTGGCGTGGTACCTGCCGCTGCCGCTCTTCGGCATTATGCGCGGCGGGTCGTTCGAGGACGCCGTCGAGGGCTCGAGGGAGCTCGAGCGCTTCACAAGGGCCCACGGCTACCGCTTTGCCGATCCGGCCTACAGCCTGCACTTCCTCGTGGGCGACTTCCTGCCGGGGCCGCGGCTCACGGCGCGCGGGGAGGTCGATGCCAAGACGGGCGAGGTGATCGAGCCAGCTTTGCGCCGATCGGGTGCCTGAGGCGGTCATGGGACCGTGTCCGTAACACGCCGTGTCTGCTACGATCGAGACGAAATCTGGCAATCCTCGCGTGAGGAGGCGTGGACTATGCGCATCCTGCTTGCGACCGACGGCTCGGACGGCGCCCTCGCGGCGGCTCGCTTTGTTGCGGCCAACTTCGCTACGGATGTGGAGATTACGCTGATCACGGTGCTGCGCAACCCGACGGAGTATTTCCCGGATGCGGCGATCGCCTACAACGAACCGGTCTGGCGCGATGAGTCCGCGAAGTATGCCCATGAGGTCTTCACGGCCACGCGGCGGGCCCTGGGCGACCGCGAGGTCGCGAACGAGATCTTCCGGGAGGGCGTGCCGCACTCGGTCCTGACCGAGGTCGCCAAGAACTACGATCTCGTGGTCGTGGGCAAGCGCCGCAAGCCGAGCCTGGCCAAGCTGGTGCTCGGGTCGGTGAGCCAGCAGCTTGCCCACTACCTCACGGTGCCTCTGCTTATCGTCTGAAGGCGTGGGGTGCGAAGAGGGCCGGGCGACTTGTGCGCCCGGCCCTCTATATTTCGACGCCCTCGGGCGCTTGCCTAGCCTGCGGCAACCTGGGCAGCCAGCCAAGCCCGAGCGGCCAGCTGAGGAAAGCGAGGATGCCCGCAGCGATCAGCATCGGCTGCAGCCCGAGGAGCTCAGTCCCGGCCGCGCCGAGGAGCGGCCCGACGAACCAGGAAAGCTGCTGCGGCAGGAGTCCGAGGTTCATCAGCGAGGCGCGGCGGTCGGAAGGCGCTATGCGCGCCAGCGTGGTCATCAGCGTGGCGCTGACGCCGCCCTGTCCGAAGCCCTGGACGATGCGCCAGATGGCGAGCGCGGGAAGACTCGCCATGGCACCTTGGCCGATCAGGCCGACGCCGTTCACGAAGAGACTCGCAAGAAGCGCGCGGCGGACGCCCAGCCGGTCGCCGAGCCAGCCGAGAAGTGGCGTGCCGAGCGCCATGGCCACGCCTCCGATGGTGAGCAGGAGGCCGACGACGTAGGCGCTCGAGCCCTCGAGCAGCCTTGGTGCGGGCAGGCCCTGCAGCGCGTGGATCCAGAGCGGCAGGAAGGGCTGGACGGCGCTCAGCCCGAGCGAGAACAGCAGGTAGATGAGAAAGAGGTTGCGCACCGGCGCGATCTGCAGCACGTCGCGGAGAGCTCCCACGGCGAGGCGGCCTGTCGAGGCCTGGCTGCGCTCGCGCGGTGGTTCGTGCAGAAGCAGCATCAATAGGACGGCGCTCAGGGCCGTCAGGCCTGCGTCGACCAGGAAGAGCGCGCGCAACCCCAGGGCGGACGCGATGACTCCGCCGAGGAGAGGTCCCGCGGCGATCGCGACCGACGGCCCCGAGCTCACCAGCGCGATGGCCAGGCCAACCCGCTTCGGTGGCGACACCTCCGCCTGCAGGGCCAGCATCACGCCGGTGTTGCCGAGGACGAAGCCAGAGAGGAAGCGGGCCAAGGCGAGTGCGTACGGTGACCCGGCGCGGCTCGCGATCACGAACATGAACGCCTCGATCACGGCGCTCCGCACGATGATCGGCTTGCGCCCGATGCGTTCGGCCAGCGGTCCCCAGAGCGGCAGCAGGGGTAGGCCGAGAATGAAGCCGATCATGCCGAGGAAGCCGGTCCAGGCCGGAATCTGGGCCGCCGGCACGTGGAGCTCGCGCAGGTAGAGTGGGGTGAACGCCTGAAAGTGGCCGAATGCGAGCGATTCCGCGAGGCCGGTGAACAGGAAGAGGGCCGTCATGAGACGCCAGTCCGTTGGACGCCTGCCGCCGCGCCCGCCCGCTTGCGTGTCGTTCAAGATGGGATGCCTCCCGTGCAGCGCAAGTGCTTTCGCGGATCACAGGTGCGAATCCTGGCGACGGTGGTCTGGCGACCGTATACAATCCTTGGGCGGCTATCGCGTTTCCGCATGACATCGCTGCGATATCGCACATTGAAGAATGTACAATAGTGCGTGGTGCGAAGTACGCACGCCTTCTTTCAGGAGGGATTCCTAATGACGACGATCGAGTCGACACCCGAACTCGTTCGCGGCGTCTACCAGCGCACGGCACAAAACCTTGCCGTGGTGCGACGCCGCCTGGGCGGCAGGCCGCTCAGCCTTGCGGAGAAAGTGCTTCTCGGGCATCTTGCGGACCCGGCCGGCCAGGAGCTTGAACCTGGCAAGAGCTATCTCGCCCTGCGCCCGGACCGCATCGCCATGCAGGACGCGACGGCGCAGATGGCGCTCCTGCAGTTCGCCCACGCCGGCCGCGCTCAGGCGGCCGTACCGACGACGGTCCATTGCGACCATCTCATCACCGCCCGCGTGGGCGCCGAGCCCGACACGGAGGCGGCTGTCGTTTCGAACCGCGAGGTCTACGAATTCCTGCGCTCGGCGGCGCAGCGTTACGGCCTCGGCTTCTGGGAACCGGGCTCCGGCATCATCCATCAGGTCGTGCTCGAGAACTACGCCTTCCCGGGCGGCCTCATGATCGGCACCGACTCGCACACGCCAAACGCGGGCGGCCTCGGCATGCTCGCCAGCGGCGTCGGCGGCGCGGACGCCGTGGACGTCATGGCCGGCCTGCCCTGGGAAGTTCTCTACCCGCGCCGGGTCGGCGTCCACCTCAAGGGGCGCATGAACGGCTGGACCGCGCCGAAGGACGTCATCCTGGCGGTACTCGGCAAGCTGACCGTCAAGGGTGGCACGAACAAGATCGTCGAGTACTTCGGCGAGGGAGCCGCCACGATCAGCTGCACCGGCAAGGCGACGATCACCAACATGGGCGCGGAGCTCGGTGCCACGACCTCCGTCTTCCCGTTCGACGACCGCATGGCCGCCTATCTGCGGGCGACCGGCCGCGAGGAACTCGCGCAGCTCGCCGAGCAGAACAGGGAACTCCTGCAGGCCGACCCGGAGGTCCTCGACGAGCCGACCAAGTACTTCGACGAGCTCGTGGAGATCGACCTCACGACCTTGCAGCCCAACGTCACGGGACCGCACACGCCGGATCTCGTCCGACCGACCGGCGCCCTCAAGCAGGAAGCGGAGGCCCGCGCCTTCCCGCGCCGCCTGTCCGCCGCGCTGATCGGCAGCTGCACCAACTCGTCCTACGAGGACCTCACCCGAGCCGCCGACGTGGCGCGCCAGGCGCTCGCGCACGGCATGAAGATGCCGATCCCGTTCCTTGTCACCCCGGGTTCCGAGCAGGTGCGCCGCACCGTGGAGCGCGACGGGCTGCTGGACGTGTTCGCGGCGGTCGGCGGCAAGGTGCTCGCCAACGCCTGCGGGCCGTGCATCGGGCAATGGCAGCGCGACGAGGTGGAGAACGCCGAGGGCAGCGAAGGCAAGGTGGCGGGCAGCGAGAAGCCCAGGAACTCGATCATCACCTCGTACAACCGGAACTTCCCGGCCCGCAACGACGGCAACCCCAATACGTTCTCGTTCATCGCCAGCCCAGAGGTGGTCGTGGCCTACGGCCTCGCCGGCCGGATGGACTTCAACCCCCTGACCGACAGTCTGGAGGGGCCGAACGGCGAGACGTTCCGCCTCGAGGCGCCGGCCCAGGCTCCGGACGTACCGCAGGAAGGCTTCGTGCGTTCGCGCAAGGGATTCGTCGCCCCGGCCGACGACTCTAGCCGGGTCTCCCTGGCCGTGGATCCCGCGTCCGAGCGCCTGCAGCTCCTGGAGCCCTTCGCTCCTTGGGACGGCAAGGACTTCCTCGACCTGCCGCTGCTCTTCAAGGCCAAGGGCAAGTGCACCACCGACCACATCTCGCCGGCCGGACCGTGGCTCAGATTCCGCGGCCACCTCGACCACATCAGCGACAACATGTTCCTCGGCGCCTTGAACGCCTTCACGGGCCAGAACGGGTCAGGCGTCTCGCAGCTGACCGGCAAGGAAGAGCCGCTCAGCAGCATCGCTCGCGACTACAAGAAGCACGGCCTGCGCTGGGTCGTGGTGGCGGACGAGAACTACGGCGAGGGTTCGTCCCGCGAGCACGCCGCCATGTCGCCGCGCTACCTTGGCGCGGCCGCGGTGATCGCGCGCAGCTTCGCCCGCATCCACGAGTCCAACCTGAAGAAGCAGGGCATCCTGCCCTTCACGTTCGTGCACCCGGAGGCCTACGACCTGGTTCGCCAGGGCGACCGGGTGAGCATCGTCGGGCTCAAGGACCTCGCGCCCGGCCGCCCGGTGAAGGCCGTCTTCACCCACGAGGACGGCAGCCGCGACGAGGCCGAGCTGCGGCACAGCCTCAGCCAGGAGCAGATCGAGTGGTTCCACGCAGGCTCCGCGCTCAACCTGATCGCGCAGTCCGCCTGAACGACCGACGAACGCCCGAGTCCGCCGCGCCTGGCGCGGCGGACTCGCTGTGCTCCCGGAGCCCGAAGCTCTGCGGTATGATACCGACATGCACACTTCGACAGGGTTCGCGCAAGGCGCGGAATCATGACGGAGGTCACCGAGCCGAGGATCGCCCTGCGTCCCAGCGGCTGGCGCCTGCTCTTCATGCTGATCTGCTCCTACCTGGGCGCCCAGATCGTCGCGGCGATCGCCCTGATGCTGCTGGTCGGCTTCCCGACCTCGCTCGCGGAGATCCGGTCGGTCGCGGGACTCGCCCAGTCGGGTCGCCAGGTCGCGATCACGTCGAGCGTCGGCGAGCTCGCCATCTTCGCCATCGCCTGGCTCTTCATGCACCGGCGCATGACCGTGCGGGACGCGGGACTCGATCGCCCGCACATCCGCTACCTCGGGGACGGCGTGGTGCTGTTCCTGTTCGTCCTGCTCGCGTCGATCGTGTTCGGGCTTCTTCTGCACACGGGTGACGTGCGCAGCCAGCTGGCCGTGGCGCAGGATCTGCACGGCTGGTGGGAGGGACCGCTGATCGCGGTCTCGGCCGGCTTCGCGGAAGAGGTGACCTTCCGCGGCTATCTTCTGACGGGGCTTCGGCGCATGTGGCCCGGCGCCACGTGGCTCGCGGTTCTGCTCTCGAGCGTGGGCTTCGCCCTGGCGCATGTCGCGTGGGGCCTGCAGCCGCTGCAGTTCGTGTTCTATATCGCGCTCGGCGTCTTGCTTGCGATCGGCACCATAAGATCAAAGAGCGTCTGGCCGGCGATCGTGGCACATGCCGGCTGGGACGCTCTTGCGTTTTTGCTCCTGATGGCGAAGGCGAACGGGGTCTAGGTCAGGCGGACGGCGCCGTCCTGGTGGGCGCCCTGGCATACGGGGTGCGAAGGCTCCCGGCCGGGCCGCAGATACGCCGTGGCCCAGTGGTCGATGGCGGTGATGACGTCCTGCAGTTCATGGCCTGCCGGTGTCAGGTCGTAGAGGGTACGCGGCGGCATGACCGACTGCACTTCCTTGTGCACCACGCCGATGTCGCACAGGCGGTCGAGGCGCTGCGCCAGAGTGGCTGGATTGCATCCCCCGACGGAACGCGCCAGGTCGTTGAAGCCGCGCGGTCCTTCGAGGAGGCTGCGTACGATGTGCAAAACCCACTTTTCCTGCAGGACTTGAATGGCCTCGTGCACAGGACAGAATTCGTGTTCCACCGAGATCATCTCCAGTTCAACTATACTTGACAATCTAAAGCGATTCAAGATACGATGTGTTTACGGAAAGATCCGGCAGGAGGGGGAACAGGTTATGGAGTGGCAGCTTGACGGGTCCCACACCAGCGCAAGTTTTTCGGTGCGTCACATGATGATCGCGACGGTGCGGGGGCACTTCGACCAGGCAAGCGGGTCCGCGGACGTCGAGGACGGCAAGGTCCGTTCCGCCAAGGTGGACATCGCGGCGGCGTCAGTCGGGACGAGGGATGAGGGTCGCGACAACCACCTGAAGTCCGCTGATTTCTTCGACGTCGAGAACCATCCGCACCTGCATTTTGAGACCAGCCAGTTGGAGCATGTCGGTGGCGACAATTACCGCGTTGCAGGTAACCTCACGATCCGCGGCGTCACACGTCCGATCACCCTGGACGCCACGATCACGCCGGTCGTCAAGGACCCGTGGGGCAACGATCGCCTGGGCATCTCGGCCACGGCGACGCTGAACCGCCGCGACTTCAACCTCAACTGGAACGTGGCCCTCGAGGCCGGCGGCGTTCTGGTGGGCGAGCAGGTGAAGATCGAGATCGACGCCGAGTTCGTGCACCAGCCCAGCTGAGTGTAAACGCTCAAGGGGCCCTGGGCCAACCCAGGGCCCCTTTTGTCGCTTAATCCGGCGACCCGCACGGTCCACCCATGCCCCTGCGCGCCCTGCGGCACGAGGTGCGTGGATGGACGGTCAGCGGGATGGTGAGCGCGCAGGCGCTAGGTCCGCCTCGACTTCGCCGGCCCGTGCCCTATCATGGGGGGCCGGCGATTGGCGGAGCTGTGCCGCGGAGCCGGCCTACCCGACCCCGGCATTGCCCAGCGGTCCCGCCCGGGTGGGCACCGTCCTTAAAAGCGAAGGGCGGCCCGGCCGATCGCCGGGCCGCCCTTCAGGCGCTTCAGCGCGTGACGATGCTGAGCAGCCGGTCGGGGACGTGGACGAAGCGTAGCGCGGCACCTTCGGGCAGGAACCGCTGGACGGCATCGCTCCCGAGGGCGGCCTCGCGTACCGCGGCCTCGTCCAGGCCGGCAGGGAGCTGCAGGCGATCGCGCAGCTTGCCGTCCACCTGGACCACCACGGTGACGGTCTTCGCAACCAGGACGTCCGCGTCGAACGTGGGCCAAGGGGTCTGGTGCACCGAGTAGGGCTGATCGAGGGCCTGCCAGAGCTCTTCGGTCAGGTGGGGGGCGAACGGCGCCAACAGCAGCGTCAGGGCTTTGAGATCGTCCCGGGGCACGGCATTCTCGCGCTGCAGCCCGTTCAGGTACTCCATCATGGCCGCGAGGGCCGTGTTGTACTTGAGTGCTTCGATGTCCTCGGTGACCCGCCGGATGGTTTGGTGGCGGAGGCGCAGGAGGTCCGGGGAGGCTTCGGCGCCACTTAGGCCAAGGTTCTTGCGCACCAGGTGGTAGACGCGGTTCAGGAAGCGATAGATCCCCTCGATGCCCTGGTCCGAGAAGTCGCCGCCTTCCTCGTACGGGCCCGTGAACATGAGGTAGGCGCGGAGCGTGTCGGCGCCGTAGCGTTCGAAGAACTCGTCCGGGTTCACGACATTGCCCCTCGACTTGGACATCTTGGCCCCGTTGCGCACGATCATGCCGTGCGCGCGGAAGCGCTTGAAGGGCTCCTCGAAGTCGAGGTAGCCGAGGTCGTGCAGGGCCATGCAGACGAACCGGGTGTAGAGGAGATGCAGGACCGCATGCTCCTTGCCGCCGATGTAGCTGTCGACCGGCAACCACTTACGCGTGAGGTCGGGATCGAAGGCTTTTCGGGCGTCGCCGCTCGACGGATAGCGCAGGAAGTACCAGGCGGAGTCGAGGAAGTTGTCCGACACGTCCGTCTCGCGCCTCGCCGGCCCGTGGCAGTTGGGGCATGTCGTCTCGACGAAGGAGGGGATGGCCGCCAGGGGGCTCTCTCCCGTGCCCTTCGGCACGAAATCCTGGACGTCCGGCAAAAGGACGGGGAGATCCTCCTCCGGCACGCCGACGATGCCGCACTTTTCGCAGTACACGACTGGGATCGGCGGCCCCCAGTAGCGCTGGCGCGAGATCAGCCAATTGCGCAGGTGATAGGTGCGGTGGCGCTCGCCGATCTGACGCTCCTCCGCAAGACGGATCGCCGCCTCCTTCGCCTCGGGCGTCGGCAGGCCGTCGAACGGGCCCGACGCCATCGCGACTCCGGGTTCCGTATAGGCGGCGGTGAGCGTTGTGCGGTCGTCGCCGGGTCCCGCCACAACGCGCAGGATCGGCAGACCGTACTTGGTGGCGAAGTCGAAGTCGCGCGCGTCGTGGCCCGGAACGGCCATGATGGCGCCGGTGCCGTAGCCGTACAGCACGTAGTCGGCGATGTAGACGGGGACCTCTTTGCCGGTGAACGGATTGACCGCGTAGCCGCCGGTGAAGACGCCCGTCTTGTCCTGCCCGCCCATGCGGTCCTCCTGGCTGCGTTCGGCAGCCGCTCGCACGTAGGCGTCGACTTCAGCTTTCCTTTCGGCTGTCGTCAGTTCCGCGACCAGCGGGTGTTCCGGGGCCAGCACCAGGAAGGTGGCGCCGTAGACGGTGTCGGGGCGCGTCGTGAAGACGGAGATGGTCTTCGTCGCATCCCTGGCCAGAGGGAACCGCAGCTGTGCGCCATCGCTGCGCCCGATCCAGTTGCGCTGCGCGGTCTTGATCACTTCGGACCAGTCGAGATCGTCGAGGTTGTCCAAGAGGCGGTCGGCATAGCGCGTGATATCGAAGAACCACTGCTCCAGCTCGCGCTGCGTGACCTCCGTGTCGCAGCGCTCGCAGTGGCCGCTGATGACCTGCTCGTTGGCGAGGACCGTCTTGCACGACGGGCACCAGTTCACCGGCGCCTTGCGCCGCTGCGCCAGTCCGGCCCTGAAGAACTGCAGGAAGATCCACTGCGTCCAGCGGTAGTAGTCCGGATCGGTCGTCTCGACGGCGTGCGACCAGGCAAAGCGTCCGCCGAGCCGCGTCAGCTGCTCGCGGAAGTGGGCCACATTCCCGGCGATCAGGGTCTTCGGGTGGATACCCCGCTTGATCGCGAAGTTCTCGGAATGGATGCCGAAGGCGTCGAAGCCCATCGGCTCGAAGACGTTCTTGCCTCGCATGGCCTGGTAGCGGCCATGGATGTCCGCTCCCGTGAAGGCGTACACGTTGCCGACGTGCAGGCCCTCGGCCGACGGGTAGGGGAACATCATCAGGTTGTAGTAGGGGTCCTTCGCGTGCTCGAGATCGACCTCGTACACGCCGGTCTCCTGCCAGCGCTGCTGCCACTTGCGTTCAATCGACTTCGGGTCGTAGGTCGTGTTCATGACCGGCCTCCTGCCAGGGAATCGACGCCTTCCGCCTCCAATCGAGACGAAAGGCGCCCATTGCGCTGTCGCAATCGGTTCGCGGCGCCGCCCCGCGGCACCTTCCGGGTCGGCGGGGCGGCGATGTGAAGATCCCTGCCGGGAGATGGACTCCTCGGCAGGGGCCTTCATGTGCGGCACCTTCGGGCGTTGCCGCCATTCTATGCTTGCGGCAGGGCCCGGTCAAGGAGCTAGCCCAGGGCGTTCAGACCGGTGATGTCGCGGCCGACGATCAGGGTGTGGATCTCGTAGGTTCCCTCGTAGGTGTCGACCGACTCGAGGTTCGCCATGTGGCGCATCGCCCGGTACTCGCTCGTGATGCCGTTGCCACCGAGGAGCTCCCTTGCCATGCGCGCGGTCTGCAGAGCGGCGCGGACGTTGTCGCGCTTGGCGAGCGAGACCTGCGTGTAGGTATAGCGGTCGTCCTGCTTGAGCTGACCGAGCCGGAGCGCCATGAGTTGGCTGCGGGTCGTCAGCGAGAGCATGTCGACGAGCGCCTGCTGCATCAGCTGGGTCTGGGCGATCGGGCGGTGGAAGGCGATGCGGTTCTGAGCGTAGTCGAGCGCCTCGTTGAAGCAGTCCATGGCGGCGCCCACGGCGCCGAAGGCGATGCCGTAGCGTGCTTGTGTCAGGCAGGAAAGCGGTGCGGCAAGGCTCTTGGCGTCGGGCAGGCGCAGTTCCTCCGGCAGCTCGACGTCCTCCAGGACGATGTCGCCGGTGGCGGAGTACCGCATCGAGATCTTGGTCTCGATCGCGGGAGCCGAGAGGCCCTTCGTGCCCTTGGGCGCGATGAAGCCCCGGATCTTGTCTTCCTCGTCCATGGCCCAGATCACGAGTACGTCCGCGATCGGCGACGAGGTGATCCAGCGCTTCTCGCCGTTCAGGACCCAGTGGTCGCCTACGCGACGGCACCTCGTGCGCATGGTGCCGGGATCCGAACCGGCGTCCGGCTCTGTGAGGCCGAAGCAGCCGATCAGTTCGCCCTTCGCCATGCGCGGCAGGTAGGTCCGGCGCTGCTCCTCCGTGCCGTAGCGGTAGATGGCGTGCATGGCGAGACCGCTCTGCACCGAGGCGAACGAGCGCAGTCCGGAGTCGCCGCGCTCGAGTTCCTGCATGATCATGCCGTACGCGACCTGCGAGATGCCCGCGCCGCCGTACTCCTCGGGCAAGGTCGGTCCGAACAGGCCGAGCTCTCCCATCTTGCGCACGAGATGCAAGGGGAAGCGACCCGCGAGCCAGTCCTCGCCGACGTTCGGCATGACTTCCGCCGCGACGAAGTCGTGCACCATCTGGCGAACCGCGCGCTCCTCCTCGGTCAGTAGGCTGTCGACGTCGAAGTAGTCCGGTCCAATCGCCGTGAGGGCCACCAAGACCACATCCATTCCAAGAAAGATCTAGCCGCATCGTACCACTTGGAGATATGGAGCGTCCAGGGCGAGGCCTCAATGCCTTGCCTTTGTCATGATCGTATCGCAGAATGAAACGGAAGGTGATGGCGTGGACGGGCCCTTGCGCACGGTGGAGCGCACGATGAACCTGCTTTGGCAGATCGGCCAGAGCGCGGAGCCCTTGACGCTCGCGGAGCTGAGCAGGCGGCTTGGGCTCGGCAAGGCGACCGTCCGGCGCTTCCTTCTCAGTCTTGAGGAGCTCGGCTATGTCGAGCGGGACGCCAAGGGCAGCTACGCGGCATCGGCGCGGCTGGAGCGGCTCGCCCAGAGGCCCGCGACAGGCGTAGGTCCGGCAGTAGCCGCCGCCTTGCGCGACCTCGCCGCGGAAACGCATACGGCGATCAGCCTTGGCGTGCTCCGGGGACGCGAGGTGCTCTACGTCTGGCGAGACCCGCCGGGGTCGGTCGCCGGCGTTGCCTTGGGCGAGGGCGCGCGCCTACCCGCCCACGCCACGGCCATCGGCAAGATGCTGCTGTCGCAGATCGGTCAGGATGCCGTCGAGGAGCTCTACCAGGGGCAGGCGCCGCGGGCCCTCACGGCGCGGACCATCTCAAGCGTGGCTCTGCTGCAGGGAGCTTTGCAGGAAATCCGGCGCCAGGGCTGGGCGCTCTCGGACGGCGAACTCGAGGAGGGCCTGACGGCGGCCGCCGTGCCTGTGTACGACAGGGGAGGCACGCTGCGCTGGGCACTGAACGCCTCTTCCTCGGGACATCGCATGGCGCCGGCGACGTTCGCCACGGATGTGGTGCCGGCCCTGCTGCGGGCGGCAAGCCGGATCGGCGCCTTGGAAGGCTAGGTCGCGCCTCGCTGAGTACGGAAGAAGGCCGCCCCTGTTTGACGGGGGCGGCCTTGCATGGCGGCGGTCATGAGTTCGCGGCGGTCCTCGGATGCAGGTCGCGGCGCACGGGCCGGGGCCTCGCGCCGATGTGCCAGATGCGGCCGCGCGTCGGGACGAAGCGACCCTCGTGCGCCAGGATCTTGCGCCGGATCGCTGCCGTGTGCATGCCCATCAGGAGGGAGAGGTCGGGCAGCGAGAGCAGGGCGCCCTGCTCCCACGCTTCGTTGGCGTAGCGTTCGATCCGCCCGAACTTGAGTTCGAACACGCGCCTGCGTGAGGCGCTGCGGTACCCTGCGGCGATATCCTGCTCGGTGAAGTAGCTGAGGTGCACAGGCAGCACCCGCGCCGATTCCAGACGAGCGCCCGCGCCCTGATCGGCCGCGAGGGCGAAGAAGACCATCTCGTCGTCGCACAAGGTGCGGAGCCCGAGTTCTTCGACCGTCTCGCCAAGCCACTGCAAGTAGCGCTGGCCCTCGAACGCCGTAAAGGCGTTCGACTCCACAGGGCTCTTGCCGATCGGCTGCAGCCACTCGTCCACGAGCGTCGCCGCCTGGTGGTGGAGGCGCGGGTGGAGCGTCGCCCAGCGCGCCACGGCCGCAAGGTGCTCGTGCTCGACGTCCGAGTAGCCGGGGATGCGGCTCTGGCTGTCCGACATGAGCTGGCCCAGGCGACGCATCATGCGTCGGAAGGAGCCTTCGCTGATGCCGAGCACGCTGCGTTCCAGCGAAACGTCCCCGAACTCGAGGTAGCGGCGGACGAGCCATGCGTCGAGGGCCTGGCGGTCTTCGCCCGGCTTGGGACCGCCAACGTGCGGCAGCCAGATGCCGAGTTCGCGGACGGGCTCGAGGCGATGTTCGAGCGCGGTCGGCGTGAGGTTGGCCCAGGCCGCCAATTCCGTCAGCGAGGCGTAGCCGCCCTGGCGGTAGATCTCGTAGATCCAGCGGATCAGGCGGCGGCGCTGCAGCACCGCAAGGCCGTAGATCTGCCAGATCTCCGCGTCCTCGTCGACGTCCACGGCGGTGACGGTGGCGGTCCGGCGCCGCGTAGGCGCGTAACGGCGCGATGCCGTCTCGGGGACCGACAGGCGCACCGAGCCCGGCAGTGTCAGGCCCTGCACCTGGCTCATCCAGGCGAGACTCTCGTCGGCGATCTCCTCGGCGGCGAAAGCGCTCTGGTCAAACTCCTTGCGCAGCGTACGCACCAGGAGGGCCCTGGCGCTCTTCGGCCGGACCCACGACGTCGTGTGCTGCAACGAATTCTGGTACCTGACAAGCTCCCCCACGATGGCCACCTCCATGGATTCGGAACCATGTAAAGGGGCGGCATTGCCGCCCCCTTCCGCCGCTAGTGCGAGTGCTGCAGCCGGGCGGTGCGGGCTGGCTGCGGTTGCCCGCGCCCCGTGACCGACCAGATGGCGAGCAGCGCGCCGACCACGATCACGGCGAAACCGATGGTCGTGATGATGAACGAGACACCGTGGCTGGTCTGGTTGACGAAGATGTAGAGGAGGCCGCCGACGAAGGAGACGACCGCCCCCGCGATCAAGGTCCAGGTGGCGCTGCGCCGCAGGGCTTCGTCGACGGCAAGCCACTTGAGAGCCAGCAGAACCGTGAGGATCGCCGGCAGGAGGAAGAAGGCGAAGTCCTGATGGAACCAGGTGAACACCGAGTCCGCGGCTGCGCCCGGCGCGTTCACGGCGCCTGAGCCGAAGACGTTCTCGTGGAACTCGATGTAGTAACCGAAGACGACCACCGTGACGAAGAGGATGGCCGAGATGAGCGCCGCGCCCCAACGGTGCACGGCGTCGGGCAGTGCCTCGGCGCCAAGGCCGATCAGGGCCAGAAGGCCTCCACCCATCACGAAGATGCCCGTGACGAGGTCGTCGCCGGCGAGACCGTTGATTCCGCCTGGGCCGCTCGAGAACAGGATTGGCGGCTGCGCCAGGGAGAAGCCGCCTACGACGTAGATGATGGACATGGCGACCGTGCCGACCGCTGCCATCCAGAGCCCGAACTTCATGAGTCTGCTGCCGGCGCGGTCGACCCCGAAGGCCGCGCACGTCGTCGCGACGACGAGGGCGATGATCGCGACGACCATCTCATGCGAGTGTGAAGCGATGAGGTTGGACATCCACACCTGCCACTGCATGCCCGCAAGCGTGGCGTAACCGCCGATGATTCCCTTGGGCCAGTCGCCGAACTCCAGCATCCAGCCGGCGATGTGCCCCATGATCGCCGCCAGCAGGGCGCTGATGGCCGCGATGGCCGCGGTCCAGGTCCAGACGCGCCGGGTGTCGGCGGCCCGGAAGAAGAGCGCCAGGCTCAGGGCGACGAGGATGAGGTCAAGAAGGAAGAAGGATATGATCTGGATCCAGAGCGGGAACGTGTCGGTGATCGCGCGATCGAAGATGCCACCGATGCCGCTCAGAAGCGCCGCGAAGATGGTGCCCCAGAGCACCAGGCTCCAGAGTGTCCGGTGCTGGCGGGCCGCATCGAAGACATCCATCGCGATCAGCGAGACGAAGCCGACCATACCGATGAGGAGCCCATGCAGGTACATGACATTGGCGAAGCCTGCGTTCGCGCCGGCTGCCGATTGCGCCTGGAACGGCGTGTTGACGAATGCGCTGCCCAGCGCCAAGAGAAGCAGCCAGACCAGCATGCCGACGACGACACGCTTTTCCGGCGACCAGAGCATATCGCTCAGGTTGCTCTTGCCGTCCTTGGACATTGTGGGATGCCTCCTCGACCAAAGAGTCCGCGCGAGGCCGGGGCGCCATTGTGCCAGGTGGCTGGCGTTGGCGCCATCTCGGGTGTCCTACCGCCTTGGGAGCGGTGCAGGGTGCGGCCCGGGCCGCGCCCTCCGACTCAGGATAGCAGTGCCGACATTCTGTGAAACTGTGCACAAGGTCCAACGTCCGAGGATCCAAGCGGTCTATCCCGCATCAGGTCAGACACGATCTGCGCCTCGCGGCTGCGCACGTTTTGGCAGGACGGACCTCGCAGCAAAAGTCGGATGAACGGATGCATTGTGCCAATCGGCCGGGGCCCGAATGGGCAGCCAACCATGCGAAGCCGGGCCGTGGCTCGACATCTGGCGGACACTTGCCGGATGGCAGGTCGTCTGCGCCACGATGCGACGCGAGGGCAACCATCGCACTATACCACATGGCTTCCACGTTGCGATGGTCCGTGGGACCCAGGATCGACAGGTCCAAACGAGAACTATCGGTCCGGGGGGCGGATTGTTGGCTGATCGTCACTGCTGCGCCACCTGCCGACACATCGTCGCCGAATCACGATCCGGCGCTGTCGTTTTCCGCTGCCGGCGGCTCGGCTGGGAGACCCGGCCGCAGTGGCGCTTTGGCTGCTGGCAGGAGCGGCCCGCCTCGCTGCCGATGCCGAAGGCCGCGGGCCCCGCCCAGCCAGGAGCTGACCCGGAAGACCGTTAAAGATGAGAGTCCCCGGCACGTGGCCGGGGACTCTCGCGCGTTCGGCTAGGCCGCAACCCTGCGGCTGCCCGAGAAGGCCAGGTACAGGCCTCCCGCCACGATCAGCCCAAGGATCCAGGAGATGTCCGCGCCGCCGAGCGCCTTGGCGACGGGGCCTTCGTAGAGCGTGGAGTTGATGAAGGGGATTTCCGCGAGGATCGACAGCACGAACGTGCCAAGCGCCAGCCAGTTGGTGCCGCCGTAGCCCTGCGGCCTGTAGAACGCCTCCGGATCGTAGTGGCCATGGCGCACCAGATAGAAGTCGGTCAGGTTGATCGCGGTCCAGGGCACCACCAAATAGGTGAGGAACGTGATGAAGTTCGTCAGGTCGGTGTTGAAGTTGCCTGCGGCGATGATGCCGAAGACGATGCCGACCACGGCGAAGCCGATGATGAGACCCAGCCGGCCGCCCGGCGACGTACGCTCGCGCGTACTGAAGGTGCCGCCGATGGTGTCGATTGTCAGCATGCCGCCGTAGTTGTTCAGCACGTTTGCGGCGATGATGCCCAGCAGGATTATGATCATCATCAGCCAGCCGAATCCGCCGGACAGCTGCTGGATGACGCCGACCGAAGACAGCTTCTCGTTGACTTCGGTCAGGACGGCGCCCAGGATCATCATCCACACCGAGGCCACCACGGTGCCCCAGAAGGTGGTGTTGAACGTGGCGCCGACGCCGATGTCCTTGGGCAGGTAGCGGGAGTAGTCCGAGACGTACGGGGCATAGGTGATCTGCCACGTGACCGCGATGGTCACGCCGAGCAGGAACGTACCCCAGTTGAAGCCGGACATGCCCCAGGCGGCGCTCGGAACATGGCCGCCGACTGCCACCGCAACCGTGAAGATGATGAAGACGACGAGGAAGATGAGCGACAGGTAGCGCTGGTACGCGTGGATCAGGTCGTAGCCGAAGATGGCCATGGCGGCGGTGATGGCTCCGAGGATGATCGTCCCCACCGCCACCGGCAGGCCCGTCAGGCTCTGCAGGGCCTCGCCGCCGAGCGCTCCGCTGAGGGCGAAGAAGCCGAGATACATCACGACGACCAGGACGAGCGGCAGAATCGCCCCGAAGAAGCCGAACTGCGCCCGGGACTGGATCATCTGCGGTACGCCAATGATCGGACCCTGCGCGCTGTGGTAGGCCATGAAGACGGCACCGACCAGATTGCCCAGGATGATGGCGAGGATGGACCAGATCAGCGGCAGCCCGATGAAGACGTAGGCCGCCCCCACCGCGATGGTGGTCACCTGCATGTTGGCCGAGAACCAGAGGGTGAAAAGGTCGCGTGCCTTGCCGTGGCGCTCCCCCAAAGGTATCGGCTCAACCGCGTGCGTCTCTGCCTGCCAGACGGACAATGCGCATGCCTCCCTCTCGAATTGCCTACCTGCCGGATGCTGCCTGGAGGACCGCCTCCCTTCGCCCACCCGCTTTCACATACGAACGTGGTGGTGTTTCGGCGAGGGCGGGGGCCATCCCTGCGCACTTGGGATGGCTCCGGCACTGCGCTATACTACGATCGTCGGCAGCATCGGCGGCCGCTTTCGGCCACCAAGGAGGCGTCCGGATGAACGTCAACATCGGCGGAACAGAGCGCGCGATCCGCACGACGTTCGGAGTCATCTTTGCCATCCTCGCGATCGTCCGGCTCGGTGGTACCGTCGGCGTCATCATCTTCGGCATCCTGGCTCTGATCGCACTGGTGACCGGCATCTCGGGCACTTGCCCCCTCTACTCCGCGTTCCACATCGACGCGAACCGCAAGGACTGAATCCCGGCAGGGCTTGCAGTCCAGCCAAAAGCAGCGGGACCCCTGTTCGGGGTCCCGCTGCTTTTGGCTCCGCTCAGGCGCCTACGACGGCCTTGATGGCCTTCACGAGGTGGTCTTCGGGCACCGCGCCCTCGACGTAGTGCCGCCCCTCGTTGATCACGGTCTTCGGGACGCCGCGCACGTTGTGCTTGCGCGTCAAGTCCCAGAACTCGTTCGCGTCCACCATTTCAGCCACGACGTGCGGCGAGTACATCGCCATCTGGTGTGCCAGGCGTACCGCCCGGGGGCAGTACGGTCAGGTGGGGGTGGTGAAGACCTGCAGGTGGACGTCCTCCGTCAGCGACTCGAGGTAACGCTTGGTCGCCTCCGAGAGCTCGATCTTGCCCTGCGACAGATCGATGATGTCCTGGACCAGCACACCGAACTCATGTCCCGCCGGTGCGCCGGTGAAGCGCGCACGGGACAGGCCCTCCGGCCCCTCGAGCAGGATCGACGGCAGCGACTCCTCCTCGAGGCCGTACCGTCCGATGTCGGAGGTCGTGGCGCGGTGGTAGCTGAGCTTGGGGCTCAGCGCGTCGAGTTCCGTGAGCAGCTGGTCGAGTTCGGAGTTGCCTCCCTCGTCCACGAGGATCATCTTGATCGGATCGCTGATCTGGGAGAACATCTCCTCGACCTGCTGCTTGACGTTCGTCGGCAGGATGGCCAATGGCTGCACCTTCCTTTCGCTGCGGCCATGGGCGACATGCTCCGCAGGGTTTACGCAGGCCACGCCGCTACGGGCGTAGGCGCTACACACATACCAGTATAGGTATATGGCGCCGCCCCTGCAACCCCAGTTTGCCCAACGGACAACCAAGTTCCCCATCAGGTTTGTGGTCGCTCTGGCCCCGAGGGGGCTGCGCCCGTCTCGCCTCGCGCCCGCCAGAAGACGAAGGGCCTGGCCGCGGGCGAGATGCCGAGCCGCCCGTCGTCCGTCACCCATACGGCGGCGAGGCTGCCGCAGGCTGCCTGGATCCCTTCGGGCCCGTACAGGAACAGCGTCTTGCTCCAAACCTCCGCCCAGGCCGGGTCCTGGCCGACGACGGTGACGGCGAGGAGACCCTGCCCGCCGGGACGTCCCGTGCGCGGGTCGATCAGGTGATGGACGGTCTCCCCGTCGTGCTGCCACCGATGCCTCGCGATCGAGGAGGTGCAGACGGCGCCGCCCCGCGGCAGGTGCAGGGCCGCGATCATGTCTTCTGGACGGCGCGGGTCCTCGATCCCGACCTGCCAGCCTCGTCCGTCGGGGCCGTTGCCCGAGGCGAGCAGGTCGCCGCCGGCGTTGAGCAGGAAGTTGCCCGTCACGCGCCGAGCGATCCGGGCGCTCCAGCGCACGCCCAGCCCCTTGCCGATGCCGCCGAGGTCGAGCGGCGCCGAGGTGCGTACCTCACGACGGCGCGGCCTGCGCTCGAGCCATCCTGGGCCGGGACTCTCCGCAGGCGCCGCGCCGCGCTGCGCGCCAACATAGCCGTACTCCTCCAGGCGCTCCAGGATGCGCGGGTCGAAGAGCCCGCCTGTGCGCCGGTAGGCGCGCAGCGAGCTGGCGAGCGCATCATAGAGCCGCGGCGGGACAGCCGTCCAGAGCCCGACGCGCTCGTTCAGGCGGGAGAGATCTGCGCTGGGCCGGAAGCGGGACATCGCCTGCTCGCTGACCTCGAAGTCTTCCTCCGTCGCCCGCGCGATCGCCAGGGCAAGCGCGTCGTCGACAGCAGGCAGGTGCAGGCTGACAGGAGAGTGCATCGCCGTCCAGCGGTAGGAGCCGTCCGGTCCTCTGGTCACCAACTTCAGGTCGCCTCACAGCTGCCTGGTCGCGCGGTTCGTCTTCCGGGTCAAGCATCCCGCGGCGCGTCACCTTGCACAAGGGCAGGTTGGGCCATGCATGCGCGCGTGCGCCCCAGCCCCGATCGGACCTGTCGATACGGGACGTCTTGCGCCGGAAAGCGGAAGCGGGAAGGGCCGAGGGCCCTTCCCGCTTCCATGTGAGCGTACACCGCCTACTCGGTCACCTTGAGCACGAGGTGGAACGCGGGCAACGTGTCGCCCGGGTGGTCCTGCGCGTAGGTGAGCTGCGGCATGCCGTACCAGTTCGGCAGGACCGTGCTTCCCTGGTACGGGGACGGGTAGATGTCGATGAAGTGGTAGCCAGGCGCCCCGATGGCGGGGATGTGGATGTGTACGTCGCCGTGGCTGTTGAAGCCGCAGGCGTAGCCCATGTAGGCGTTGTCGTAGTCGACCGCGTAGATGTTGTCGTACTGCGTCCAGCCCACGCCCGTCAGGTGAACGATGACCATGCTGCCGACCTTCGCCGGGTTCGGCGACATATCGATGAACTGCGGCATGATCCGGAAGTAGGCGTAGCCCACCTTCTGGCTGCCCTGCATCAGGTCGATCTCGTGCGGCGGACCGCCGAGGTCGCCGGGGACCGTGCCCTTCCAGGTGAAGCTGCCGCTCGCGTCGGTGGTCACGGTGGCGAGCTGGCTCTGCGCCGTCTGGTACATGGACTTCGTGACGCGGTTGCCGGACATGGTGTTCCAGACGACCTGCAACTGGGTGTTGGCCGGGAGTCCCTGGCCCTGCAGGGTGAACGTGCTGCCCACGACACCGGAGGTCGGGGATACGGTGAGGTTGCTGCCCGCCGGCACGTCGGTCGCAGGTTCGGCGTCCACGACGTTCGCCGGCGTGCCCTTGGTGACCTGCACGGTCCAGTAATAGCGGGGGAGGTAGGCGTAGGGGCCTTCCTGCTCGTTGAGGTACGGGCCCTCCACGGCGCCGGCGCGCAGGGAGATCTGGTGGGTACCCACACCTTCCGCCCGGACCGAGAAGGTCGCCGTTCCGTCCGTCGTGACGCCCGAGATGAAGCCCATGTAGTGGTTGTCGTAGAGCACGCCGTACTCGGCTCCTTCAGCGCCGTAGGCGAGGCCCTTCACGGTGACGTGGAAGAGGTCGCCCTGTGGTACCGAGGTACTCGAGATCGTGGCGCCGATCGACTCGATCACGGACCCGACGGCGGCGGTCGTTCCGTCGGCCTCGTTCAGTTCGAAGTTGTGCATGCCGCCGAATCCGGCGGGCACCGGGAAAGAGCCCGAGGCGGTCCCGGTCGCCGATGTCGTCACGGAGCCGATCTGCTCGCTGCCGTAGGAGTAGACGACCGGTTTCTCCGTGCTGGTGCCGAGGTTCGGGCCGTCGATGACCCAGTGGCCGGAGACCGTCTGCCAATCGAGCTCGAGCGTCGTGCTTGCCGGCAGGCCGGTTGCGGTCCACTGGATCTTGTCGCCGGGGTAGACGTAGGGGGTAAGGACGGTCAGCTGTCCCTGCGGCGCCGACGTGGTGGAGTCGGCCGCGAAGGCGGGAAGGCTGAATCCGGCGAGCGAGACCGCGCCAAGAAGTGTCGCCGCCAGAGCCGGGAGGAGGCCGCCGCGCGTTGTCCTAGACATGGGCTACAGCTTCTGGAAGGCGAGCGACGTGCCGGTTCCGGTGTTCGCCGGCTTCACGTTGTCCTGCGCGTTGACCTGGACGACGTAAAGGCCCGTCTTGAGACCGACCATCGACATGTTGCCGAGCCAGACCTTCTTGGCCGCGTTGTAGCGGAGTGTGACGGTTTGGGCGACGATCTGCTGGCCCTTGGCGTTGATGTTGCCTTCGAGGCCGACGCTGGCCGTGACCTTGCCGGCGGTCATCGGGACCATCGTGGTCTTGCCATGCGACACCTGGGCGAGGCCGACGTTAGCTGTGATCGGCAGGGACTTGAGGGCCTTGCCGACGACCGTCGCGGACTTCGCGGCATTGCCGACCTTGACGTTCACCGCGTAGGTGGCCGGGACGATCATCAGTTCGGACGGCGCGACCATGAACTGCGGCTCATAGCTGCCGTTCAGGCTGCCGTCGGTCGCGGTGACCGACCACTGGATGGTGCCGGTCGGGGTGTTGAGGCCCTCGTGCCAGGCCGCTGTGAAGAACCCGTCCTCCGTGTTGTAGATCGCCGGGTAGGTCTTGCCACCCTTGACGTAGACGGTGACCTTCGCGCTCTTGTCCTGCTGGCCGTTCTTGATCACGTTGATGCGCCAGACGACGACATCGACCCCGCGGTGGAACACGTTGGTCTGCAGGCAGCCGACGTTGGTCACGGTGTCTGCATACACCATGAGTCCGTTGTCCGTCGATGCGGCAAACGCGGGGGCCGCCGTCGCAGCCAGCATGGTTGCCGCTCCTGCCAATCCCACCAAAGCGGCAAGGTTCCTGCGAAGTGACATTTCGAACCCTCCTTGCACGATCGGGACGGCGGTGCCTGGCTGAGGCTTCGGCGCGCAACGCGATGCCCGCGGTGGCCCGCTTGCAATGGGGCAGACGTCGGCTTTGGGCGGGGGAGCGCGCCGCATTGCCGATGTACGGGATCCGCAACCGCCTTGGCCTCGCATCGAGGTGCTGCTGCACCCTTCGGAGCACCGCACCATCCCATGAACATCTCACCGCTGCGGGAATTGTGAAACAACGCACATGTGGACGCAGTGCGGCGTTTCAAGCGGACGGGAAAGGTCCGCCGATGGCAACGGATGCCATGCCCCACAAGGCCCCATTTCAGGCAGGGCGGACCTGCGCTACGGCGACCTTGCAACGGGTCGTCCAGACGCCTGGAACAGACGGCCCACCCGTGCGACCGGGACGTGCTCCGGGGCTTTGCCGTAGGGGCACTTTCGTTCGGCCGCCGCGGTGGACTACCGGCGTGCGGCCGGTTGGGCTCCGCCCACCGGCCCAGACGGCAAACGCATCCCTGGCGGGATGCGCCTTCAGGAGGTCGATGGACGGTTGCCCGGGAGAGAGGAGAAGCGGGAGTCCGGCCGTGGCCGTACTCCCGCTTCTCGAGGACTGGCTCTTGTGGGACGGTCCCTACCGCACCACCTCGATGACCAGGTGGAAGGCGGGCAGGGAGTCGCCGGGGTGATCCTGCGCGTACGTGAGCTGCGGCATGCCCCACCAGTTGGGGAACGTCTTGGAGCCCATGTACGGCGAGGGATAGATGTCGATGAAGTGGTAGCCAGGAGCGCCCACGGCCGGGATCTGGATGTGGACGTCGCCGTGGCTGTTGAAGCCGCAGGCGTAGCCCATAAACGCGTTGTCGTAGTTCACGGCGTAGATGTTGTCGTAGTCGGTCCAGCCGACTCCGGTCAGGTGGACGGTCATCAGGCTGCCCTGCTTGGCCGGGTTCGGCGACACGCTGATGAACTGGGGCAGGATGCGGTACTGCGCCGATCCGAGAACGCTCTGGCTCTGGTCCACGAGGTCGATCTCGTGCGGCGGGCCGCCGAGGTCGTTCGGCACCTTGCCGGCCCAGGTGAAGGCGCCGCTCGCGTCGGTGGTGACGGACGCGAGAGGCATCTGGGCCGTCTGGTACATGGACGCCGTGACGCGGTTGCCCGACTCGGTGTTCCATACGATCTGCAGGGTCTCATTGGCCGGGAGGCCATGACCGTGCAGGGTGATGGTGCTGCCGACGACGCCGGAGGTCGGGGTGACCGTCAGGTTGGTGCCTGCGGGCAGTACGACCTTGGGCTCGGGGTCATTGACTGTCTTCGGCGTCGCCGCCGTGACCTTGACGTTCCAGTAGTAGCGCGGGTTGAGCGGGTATGGGCTCTCCTCCTGGTTGAGGTAGGGCCCCCAGACGCCTGCGCCGCGCAGGGAAATCTGATGGTTGCCGACGCCCTCGGCGCGCACTTCGAAGTTCGCGGTGCCGTTCGTGCTCACCGCGGAGATGAACCCCATGTACTGGTCGTCGTAGAGGACGCCGTAATCGGACGTGTAGGGGGTATAGGCAAGCCCGAGCACCTGGATGTGGAAGAAGCCGCCCTGCGGCTCCGTGGTTTGGGCGATGGTAGCGGACGGCCACTCGGCGACGCTGCCGACCGCCTCCACCGTCCCGTTGGCGTCCGTCAGCTGGAAGTTGTGCGTGCCGCCGAAACCGGCCGGCACCGGGAACGAACCCGATGCCGTGCCGGTCGCGGACGTCTGCACGGTGCCGATCTGCTTGCTGCCGAAGGTGTAACTCGCCGGTGCCTCGGTGCTCGTACCGAGAGCATCGCCGCTCACTACCCAGTGACCGCTGACGGTCTGCCAGTCCAGGTCGAGCGTTGCGTTCGGTGTGAGACCCGTTGCCGTCCACTGGATCTTGTCGCCCGGGTAGACGTTCGGGGTGAGTACATTGATCTGCCCACTGGTGGCAGGAGCGCTCGCGCCAGAGCCGCCGGCGAAAGCGGGCGCACTGAAGCCGGCCACCGTAACCGCAGCGAGGGCGACGAGGGCCAGGGACCGCAGGGAGTTCCGAACTAACGCCCGTGCCATGTTACTGTACCGTGAAAGCGAACGAGGTGCCCGTGCCGGTGTTGGCCGGCGCGGCGTGGTCGGCCGCGTTCACGACGACGACGTAGAGGCCCGCCTTGAGGCCGGCGGTCGGGATGCTGCCCACCCAGGTCTTGCTCGAAGCGTTGTAGCGCATCGCGACCGTCTTGTTGACGATCTGCTCGCCCTTGGCGTTGATGTTGCCCTCGAGCCCGATCTGGGCCTTGACGGTGCCGGAGGTCATCGGGGCAAGCGAGGTCTTGCCGTGGGACGACGTCACGAGGTCCACGGCCGCGGAGACCGGGATGGCCTTGACGGCCTTGCCGAACAGCGTGACCGCCTTGGCGCCCGCGCCGACCTTGGCGTTCACGGTGTAGGTCGCGGGGACGATCATGAGCTCGGACGGGGCGACCATGAACTGCGGCTGGTAGGAGCCTGTGGCCGAGCCGTCCGTGGCGGCGACGGTGTACTGGATGGTGCCGGTGTGCTGGGTGACCGGGAGCGGCCAGAACGCGGTGTAGAAGCCGTCCTTGGTGTTGAAGGGCGCCTTGAACGTCTTGCCGCCCTTGACCTGCACGGTCACGGTGGCGTTCTTGTCCTGCTGGCCGTTCTGGAGCACGTTGATGCGCCAGACGATGCCATCGACACCGCGGTGGAACACGTTGGTCTGCACGCAGCCCTGGTCTGTGACGGTGTCGGCGTAGACGGTAAGGCCGCCGGTCGAGGCGGCGAACGCCGGTGCGGCGGTCGCGACCACCATGGTCGCTGCGGCTGCGAGACCTGCCAGGGTCCCGATGCTCTTGCGGAACTGCATCTTGTTTCCTCCTTGGATCTCTGACGATTGCGCATGGGCGGATGTTCGCTGTGCTGCCTCGCGCAGGAGGCGTCTGCGGCGATCCTCTCCAGACTTGAAACGGCCTGGACGGCTCGGCCGCAGAAGACGGCCACTTGAGCTGATCCATCCGGACCGCGGGCGCCGCCGGGCGCAACGGGGGAAGCGCGTGCGCCCCGTGACGCGGGTCGCGTCCCGCATCTCCGCCTCCCTCCTCCTCGCCGGGGAGGCGATGCGGGTCGGCTCGTTCTGCGGTAACAGCTCGCCCCATACCGAGGCATCCGTCCTACAACATCACACGACACGCCACTATGTGAAACAATGCACTTGTGGACGCTGCTTGTGATCACAGTCCTCTTTCTCGAATGGACTAGTCTGGCAAGCTGGCAGCGCTTTGCCGCATGCTCCGGTTGGATGCCGGAAGTGCATAGGGACGGTTGGCCGGGCAGGCTTGCGTGCCCGGATTCGCGCAGGCGGCCCTGACCCATCGGCGATATCTTTGCCGCATGGTCCGCCACTGTGCCCATGGAGCAGAAGTCTTGGAGCGGAACAGGCCGGCCCATGCGCCTTGGCACTATCCTCCGCGGTGGTAGGAAGAAGGGAGGAGTGCCCAGCTGGCTCGCGGCTCGAAGTCCTATGTCGCATGAAGTGCCCCGGCTGGTGCGACCGGTCGTGGCACACGGGTGCGGGGCCCGTTCGGTCGCTCGGGCGATGCCCACTGCAACAAGGAGCGCACCCCCTGCGCTCGCAGGGGGTGCGCTCTTGGGCACCCGGGACCTGTCGAATCAGCCGGATGCGCCGGAACTCGTGTGCACGCTCGGCTTCACGGAGCCGCGCACCAGCATGTAGCCCCGACGCAGGTGGTATCCCTTCGGCAGGGTGCACATCTGCGCGGCGGTGTAGCCGGCATTGGCCGGTCCGATCTCGACCAGCTTGCAGCCCTTGGGCAGCCACTTCGCGGTGATCGGCGACGCTGCCGCGGGCTTCGCACCGGCGAAGAGGTGGGCCGCGCCGCGGCTCGAGGCAAGCCGATGGATTGCGGGGGTAGCCGGATGGGCATCGGCAGGAGCCGGCTGCGCGCTGTGGACGGCTGGACCGGCCGCCGAGGCGAGGCTTGGCGCCAGAGCCGCCAGCGGCAGTGACGCGGTGGCAGTGATGAGCGCGAGGGCGTGCGTACGTTTCATGGCCCGTTCCTCCTTGACATCTGGAGTGGTTGTGGCCGCGGACAACTCACGATGGCCTGGACGTGTGCTCGAGGTCAGTCCGTCCCGGACAGCACCGCCCGCTCGGGCGTTCCCGCTTGGACGCCCTGGGCCATGATGGCCCGCAAGGCCAGCACGACGCCCAGGACGATGCCGGCCAGGCCGACCGTCGTCACGATGAAGGAAACACCGTAGAGAGTAGGCGAGACGAAGACGTAGAGCATGCCGCCGATGAAGGCGAGCGCGCTGCCGGCGAGGAGCGTGCCGACCGACGTGCGGCGCTGGCGGGCGTCCACCGTGAAGTGCATGACCGCCAGGATGAGCGTCATGACGGCCGGGATCAGGAACAGGGCGAAGTCCTGGTGGAACCAGCCGTACACGGCGTCGTTCACGCCGCGCGGCGCGGAGATGAGGCCGTGGTTGTAGAGCGTCTCGTGCATGTAGATGTAGTAGCCCGACACCGGCACGGTCACGAGGAGCAGGGTGCTGAGCAGTGCGGACCCCCAACGGGTAACCGGGTCGGGGAGCTTTTCGATGCCCAGGCCGACGAGCGCCACGAGGCCGGGAAGCATGACGCCGAGTCCGGTGACGAAGTCGTCGCCGCCGATGCCGTTCAGGCCGTGGGCGAAGAGCACGGGGGGCTGGGCCTGGGAGAACCCCGCCACTAGGTACACGAGGGTCATCGCGATGGTCCCGATCGCCGTCCACCAGAGACCGAAGCGCATCAGGCGGTTGCCTCGCGTCTCCATGCTGAAGTAGGCGCAGAACGTCGCGACCAGCAGGGCGATCACCGCGACCACCATTTCGTGGGCGTGCGCCGAGATGAGATGGGTGAGAAGGCTCTGCCAAGTCTCCGCGGCCATCGAGGCGTACCCGCCGACGATGGCGGCCGGGTAGTTGCCGAACTCGAGGATCCAGCCTGCGATGTGGCCCATCACCGCGGAGATGAAGCCGCTGAACGCCGCGATGGCCGCGAGCCATGTGGCGACGAAGCGCGTCTCCACCGCGCGGAAGAAAAGCGCGAGCGTCAGGCTGATGAGGATCTCGTCGAGGAAGAAGAACGACACGATCTGCATCCAAAGGAACACCGTGTCCTCGATATCGCGGTCGAAGATGCCACCCACGCCGCTGAACAGCGCCGCGCCGAGGGTGCCCCACAGCACGAGCTTGTGCATGGTCGGGTTTTTGTGACCCGCGCCGAAGACGTCCATGGCGATGAGCCCGAGGAGTCCCACCATGCCGATCAGGAGCCCGTGCAGGTACATCGTGTTCGCGTACGTCGGCGGCGCGCCGGCGTGCTGGTCGATGAAAGGGGTGGAGACGAAGGCGCTGCCGAGCGCGAGCAGCGCCAGCCATATCAGCATGGCGACGACGACGCGCTTCTCGGGGGACCAAAGCGTCTCTGAAAGGCTTCGCTCGCTTCCGGTCGACATGGAATCTCCTCCTTGAGCGGTGGCGAGGTGGCCGCCCTCACCCCGCACCTGCCCACTCTGGAATCGATGAGTACGTTCCGTGCCTGTGGCGGGTCTTGCGCCTGACCCGCCGATGCCCTCGGGCGGCTGCGGCGGAGGCCGGTCCAGGGCGGGATCGCGCCAGGGGACGCGCCCGCGAGGTGCCCAAGTGGTTGCTCGTGCGGTGGCTGGACCCGCTAAAAAGGGCGCCTCGTCGCGACTGCGCGCGGCCCGAATACAGTGTGGGCCAGAGCACTATGTGAACCAACGCACAAAAGGACGCTGCCTCCGGCCTCATTGCGGCCCGCAAAAAGGTCTATGCCCGGCGGCAAGGAGCGAAAGCGCTCCGGGCGCCCTATCCCCAGGTTGGCGACACGGGCGTTGCCTTTCACCTCGTGACAGGTCCGAAAATCATGTCCCCGCGGTCCACCGCCCCTAGCCAAGTGGGGAAGATGTGCGCGGCGCGGTGGCTGGGAACCGCCTGGGAATGCCGTGCGGAAGGTGCCGGCACACATGAATTTAAGAGGACCGGGGATTCCGCCCGCCGGCCTCTCGGGAGTTTGCGCGGATGGCTTTGAAGGACGGCCGCTTGCGCCATGCGGCGGACGACAGTTCGCGAAGACCGTTCTCCGCAGGAAAGAAACCGCCGCCGCACCTTGGGTGCAGCGGCGTGATGTTTGCCTGGGAGATCAGCGGTTGCCGCCGTATTCTCCCACGACCTTCCCCTGCGCGAGCACGAAGTGCGCGACGCCGAGATGCGCGGCGTTCGCGCGCGGCGGCAGGGTGACCACCGCGAGATCCTGGTAGGACTGCGCGTTGAGCTTCAGGCCGAGCTTGCGCAAGGAGGCGCCCGAGGCGCGACCGAGATGCGCACCGACGACCTGCAGCTTGACGTGGCCCAGGGCACTCCTGCCGACAATCGCCAGGGAGGCGGCAGGCACGCGCAGCTGACCTGCGTGCGCCGCCGCAGCCGCTAGATCGGGGTAGACGCGCAGCACCTCGGCGCCCTTCGGACCGGAGACCACCCAGACGGGCTGCTTCGTGCCCTTGCGCTCCATGGTAAAAACGTAGGCGGGCGAACCGACGCTGCCCCCCTCGGGCAGGTAGGAGAGGACGCCGGTCGTCGAGATGGGGTAGCTCAGCACTTTGATGGCTCCGGAGATGTCGCCCATGGCGCTCTGTTCAGCGGTGCTCGGCCCGTTCGGACTGCTGCCGCAGCCGGCGATCAAAAGCGCCGCGGCCAATGCGAGAACCAGGGTACGGAACTGACGCAACAGAGGATCCTCCTTGTCGATGACTCATCAACGAGTTCGCCACGTTGCGGACCGATCCCTCCGATGATAGGCCCACCTCGCCTGGTTTGGCCCTGGGATCTTTTCGCCCCGCTGCCAGTCCGACCGGTGAGGGCCGACGGCGAAGGCGGGGCCTGGCTTGCCGTGGGCGGCCCTCATCTACCAGCGTTGTCACTCCGGACGACTCCCTAGGCATGTCGCAACGATGCCCAGGCTCGGCTGAGGCACGGCCAACTGACGGAATGATCATGAGACGAAGACCGGTGCGGAGCGGGGGCAGACGACGCGTCCTTTGGTCACGGGAGCGGGACACTTGCGCCTTTGTCGCGTTCTCTCTCTGCCCTCATTTCGTGCCACAGCGGATGGTCGTCAGGATAGATGGCCTTCAGTTCCGACTCTGCCCGTCTGCCAAGGCTCCAATATACGAGGTCGGCCACAAAGGCGCGATCGGAACTCCGGATGGCGGGACCTGCCGTTCGTAGCTCGCCGTGGGCAGACCTGGCGTCGTGCAGACGCAGGTAGGCGTGAGCCTTGACGAGATAGTGGTCGACTGGGAGGTCGGCCTCGGGCGTCTCCGCCTGCCTGAACGCGCGTAGAGCCAGGCCGTAGTGTCCCATGCGGAACAGCACGGCCCCGACCTCCGCAGGCGTAGGTGGAGGATCCTTCATCAGTTCGTCCACGTCTTCGCCCGCGGCAATGGTGCATTCTACGAGCGCCCGCACGGAAGGCATGTGGCCTGGGCGCTGCGTTACGACGGCCCTGAGCTGCCGCATCGCTTCCTGGTAGCGGCCCTGCAGCGCCAGCACGGAGCCAAGGGCCTGTTGCGCGTCGAGACCGCCGGCCATCGGGTCCACGCCGTCGTATGGCGGCGTCGGTGCGGGGCCGAGGCGCAGACAGTGCCTGAACACCTTCTCTGCCTCCTGCCATTCGCCGCGCTGCTGTAGGATGAGGCCTTTGAGGAAGTGGAGGTCTGTGTAGCCGGGCCACTTCGACAGGAAGAGTTCGATGACGTCGAGTGCTTCTTCCAGCCTGCCCTGGCGGCTCAGGGCCTGGGCTTCCAGCTTGTACAGCCGGCCGTGGGTTGAATGCGGCTGCTTGAGGAGAGCGCGGGCCCGGCCGAACTCCGCGATGGCGGCATCGATCTCTCCAGACGCAAGGTACTCCACACCAAGGTTGTAGATGGAGAACGGCTCATCCGGGTGCGCTTCGGCCTCCGCCTTGGCGAGACCCATGTTGCGCTTGCGCTTGTCCTTGCGCCGTACCTCGCTGGACAAGTAGCCCAGGTGCCGCAGGTAGAATGGCGCCGGGTCGAACCTCCCTTGAGGCATGGCCTGCTTGAGGCTCGGCAGGACCTGCTCGTGCAGCCGGCGCTCGAAGCGGACGGTAGGGAGGTTCCGAAAGACGCGGATGGTGCTGTGCCGGTCCTCCCGGTGCTCAAGCTCGTTGTGGATCGGCACGTCCAAGGCGGCCACCCCCGGCTTGGCGAGCGCCCCCCTGAGTGCCTTTCTCGTGCCGACGAACCGCTCATCGGCGTCCATCACGAGGATCCATTTCCCCTTCGCCGCATCCAGCCCCACGTTTCGGGCTGCGGCGAAGTCGTCATGCCAAGCGATCTGGATAACCTGCGCACCGTAGGACCTGGCAATTGCGACGGTGTTGTCCGTCGAGCCGGTGTCGACGATGATCATCTCGTCGACGATGTCTTTCACGGATGCGAGGCAGCCAGCCAACATCGCTTCCTCGTCGCGGACGATCATAGCCAGCGAAAGGAGCATGCAATCGGCCTCCCGCACCACCGTATGGGGAGCCAAGGCCGACGGTGAAGGCGCCGCCCCCGTTGGCGGGGACGGCGCCTTGCCATGGAGTCGCGTCGGCTAGTAGCTCGGCCCGGCGAACAGCTGTTCAACCAGCACGCTGTTGGTGTTCGGGAGTTGTACGACTGCGATACCGGTCTGGGTGAAGGCTGAGTCGAGCAGGTTCTCCCGGTGCACGGGGCTGGCCATGAACTGCTGGTACGCCTGCTGGACGCTGCCGGACGTCGCCATGTTCTCAGCACCCATGTCGTAGGCTTGGAAGCCGGCTTTCGCCTCCTGGTCTATGGGCCAGCCCAGCCGGGGCGAGTAGTGATCGAAATAGTTGTAGGCGACGAGGTCCTGGGCCTTGGCCAAGGCTAGCTGGTCCAGGAGCGGGTTGTCCGCCAGCGACCCCTCATGGTTCTGGGCCCTTGCCTGGTTGACGAGAGCCAGGAACTGCTGCGCAAGCCCCGCCTGGTTCGTGGGCGGCGTCGTGGGCGCGGAACCGGGGTACAGGAGCGTCTGGGGCTCGCTCACCCCGGAGATCGGCGAAGTCGCGGAACCGGATGCAGGCACCTGTGGAAACGTGGTGACAGGGGGAGCTGTGGGCGTCGTGCTGCCACCCGCCGAACCGGCTCCGTTCGTTCCCGTGCTGGCTTGGCCCGAGCCGGAGCCGGATGAAGAGGAGACCGGCGGACTGCTAGGTGCCGACGGACTCTGCGGCCACGGCACAACCTGGATCTGCACCTGGCCTGCATTGGGCGCAGAGGGGATGCCTACCTGGCTGGAGGGTGCCGTAGCAGGCGACGACGGATTAGGCCCGGGCCATGCCACGAAGCGGATCGAACTCGGGCTTCCGCTCGGCTGGCTGACGCCGACCTGCCCAGATGGTGCCGGAGCAGTGTACGCACCGCCATGAGTCGGCCACTGCACCACGGTCATAAGCGCTGGGCCGGAGTTGGGCTGAACGGCAAAATTTGCGGATGCCAGCGGGGGTATGGCAACGCAGGACGCAACGACTACCGGAGCCAGAACACGCAACCGCAACAAAGATATTCCACCTCCGCGCCGTCCACGATATAGGACCCCAACGCGGCAGGCAAAGGCAAAACCGGACCCTGTGCGCCACAGCATTGCGATATGTGCCCTGGCGCTATGGCCCTGTTCCAAATCCGCCAACTTACGAGCTTATGGAGTATGCTGCTTCTGACCTTGCCACCAGAGTGGTTCCATGGCGGCTATGCCTGCGAAGATGCGGGTGGGGAGCGGTCCATCCGGTGGCGGCGCTTGCGTCGCGGCCCATTGGTCTGACTGGAGGGCCATCCACGTAGCCTGACCGGCAAGCAGGAACGGACCCGCAGCCGGGTTGCGTGCTGCGGTTGGCACGTCCGTGGCCAGCAGCAGGGGCGGCAGAGGGCAAAGCTCTAGGCCGCCGCCGGCTCCGACGACCTGCCAGGACAACAGGCGGTCATGGCTTCCGCGCGACATGCGCACCAGGACAAGCGCCGGATTTCCGGCCAGGAGCAGCGCGTCCGTGACCGCCCCGGCCACGATCTGCTGCAGTTGAACCTCTTCCGCCTTCTCAGCCCACGCAACCAGCCAGGCGGCGCCCTGCAGGACCACCAGCGCGAGGTGGGGCGTAGTCTGCGTCGCACCAAGAGCCTGGATCATGCGGGGCTCTTCGGGGAGAGCCAGCGTCGTGCAGGACCGGGCGCTCTCCAGGTGCAGGATCGGCCCCGGCCGAGCGGCCGCGAGAACGATCGGGTCGCCGTCGCAGGCGATGACGGCATCAAGGTAGCGCCGCGCGGGCACCCCGGTCACGTCCCAGAGCGTCCCGTCCGCGGCGTGGGCCAGTATCCGCGGCATAGGTTGGCCCGGACCGAGCAGAACCGACAGGGCGGCCATTGGTGTGACCCACTCCCTGCCTTGGCGTAGCACGTGTACGCCACGCGGGCCGACGCCTACCCATAATCTCGCTGCCGGAAGGTGGATCTGCCGCATGCTATCACGCACCAGGTCGGGCGGATTTACATAGTACAGAGTGACCCGGAATCCCATGGGAGGGGAGTCCAGATGAGTTTTACCTGTACGGGGACTCCGACTTGCTTGCCGATCCTCACCCAGGTTGTGTACGACTACTGCTACCAGGAGGAGGCGTTCACCCTCACAGTTACGTCAGCTTGCCCCGATAAGAAGGTACCTGCGAACCCCAGCTGCGACGTCACGGTGACCTGCTCTCTCGCAAGCAGCATTCCCGCGGCTACCGCGAACTACGTCCTCACCACCTGGGTCTACTCCGGCACGGTCACCCTGACCTGGACTTGCGACAGCTCAACGAAGTCCCAGGAGATCCCATTCGAGTTTTTCAAGCAGAATGTTCTGCTCTGCGCTCCGACCAACACCACCCCTGTCTGCGAGGCCACCGTACTGCAGTATCCGCCGGCCGTCGTAGGCAACACGATCCTGGTGCAGATCCAGATCTGCCTGACCTTCGAAGTGCTGGCGAATGCGAAACTGCTCGTGCAGACGTTCGGCGAACTCTTCCCGTCCGAATGTCAGACCGGAGGGCTCCTGCCCTGCCCGATCGGGCCCATGCCGTTACCTTGCGACCCCTAAGAAATCTACTCGCGAGGGAGCCTGGACAGCACTGTCCAGGCTCCCTCGATTTTTCGCATCGGCGTTGGCGGAAGGGTGGCAGGGCGCACCATCCGCAGGCGAGGCGGTACGAGCGCACACGCGTGCCGGAACAATACGAGAACGCACTGGCCCGCGGGAGGAGACGGGAGGCTCTGCGGTGGCCCCCCGCGACCTCGCGGCGTGCAACATCGCAAGCGAGACGCTGGTCTGGAAGCCCATGCCGATCCGCGCCGAAGCGCGACGATCGTCTTGGCCGAGGATTAGCGCTCCTTGGCTATCGCGGAGCACTCCGTGCACCCGGGCCGCCCGAGCCACGTCAGGCACCTTCTGGCGCGAGACGAGCCTGCTCCGCAGAAGCGCGCCATAGCGGTGCCTGACCTTGGCTCGTGCGTGCCAGCCGCCAGAGGGCGGCCGTACCTACAACGTGCGACGGCGTGGAGCGGCGCTCCGCTCCGACATGCGGTTATCTGCTCGCCGCACCGGCAAGCAACTTTCGCTTCTGTCAGGGGAAGGCGACTTTGTCCAGCGCGACCTTCCATGGGTGGAAAACGACGGCTCCAGAGGATTGCGCCACGCTAAGTTGTTGCTGCTTGGCAGCCCAGGCGGTCGAGGCACCTCGAGCCAGGTCGCTGAGCACTGGCGGTTGCTGAAAGGTCACTGTAGGCAGGTTATAAACAAGCCCGCCTCTCGGCACGCGGGGCGTCTGCACGGTGATCGGCGGAGCGTAAGCCGTCGAGAACATGCCGACTGTATTGGGATGGCTCAAGCCCAGCCGTCCAGCCCGTATCGTAATGGAAGTCGGATACGTGGGATTCTCAGCCGCCGCGGGCACTGGGGCGGCCGCTACCTCTGGCTTCTCAGCCGCCGCTGGCTCTTGTGGGGTCGCTACCTGGGGCTCCACGACCGTGACATGCTCAGGCGGGGTCTCCAACCGGGGCTCCATAGCCGTCGCAGGCTCGGACGGGGCCGCCACCTCGGGTTCCTCAGCCGCCGCAGGCACTGGGGCGGCCGCTACCTCTGGCTTCTCAGCCGCCGCGGGCTCGGGTGGGGTCTCTACCTGGGGCTCCATGGCCGTGACATGCTCAGGCGGGGTCTCCAACCGGGGCTCCATAGTCGTCGCAGGCTCGGACGGGGCCGCCACCCCGGGTTCCTCAGCCGGCGCAGGCTCCGAAGGCGCCCTTTGCGGAAGCTCCTCAGCCGCTGCAGGTACGGGGGTGGCTGCAAACTCTGGTCCCCCAGCCGCAGCGGGTACGGGTGAGGCCTCAACGCTTAGTGCCTGGATGGGGTCTTGCAGAAACGCCTTTGGCATCGCTACAGGCGGATCCGCGGCGGCAGAGGAGATCGGCATCTGTGCCGAAACCTCAGCGGTCTGCGTTTCAAGGGCAGGCGCAAGCAACCCTTCAGGAGGGGCTGCCGGCACCGGCCGGGCAGCCTGAGGATCGAGTCGTGCAAGCATGTTCTGCAGCACTTTGACGGCCAATTTTCTCATCGCGACAGCCCCTCTCGTCCTTGGCGTGTCGCGACATCGTATGTGGACCACTTCTCGGAGGGTACGGTCACCGCCGTGAAGGCGGAGCGGCCGGGCCACGACCGCGCCTGGCCGTTCCGCAGCCTTGGGCAGGATCCTAGGATTGCGCCGGGCGGCGCAGAATCGCCATGTCACCACGGCGCTCACCGTAGCGCAGGTAGAGGCGCACGGCGGCGGGATCGCCCTGGGCGGGCGCGGTGGTGTGCATGTCCGCAGTCTTGACGCCGCGCTTCGCCAGCGTCTGCAAAGCGCGCAGCAGGAGATAGTTGCCGATCCCTTGCCCCCGCATGGCGGGCCGGACGAGCACGCCGAACGTGGAGAAGTCCCCCGGGACAACCTCGCCGCTCCCCGTGCTGACAAAGCCGATCAGCTCGCCGCCGTGGCGTGCGCCGATGAAGCGCTCGTCGCGGGGCGACTCGAAAAGTCTCGCAAAATTGCGGCGCGCAGCGATGTCGCCACCCCAGTGATCGAAGAGCCAGTCCCAGGATCCACGGTAGGCAGCCACCGCGAGCCGGGCGTATTCCTCGGGATCGGGAATCTCTTCCGCGAAGGCGACGCCGCTCGGCGGGTCGCCAGGCGGAGGCGCCGGGAGGTTCCAGTGGATGTGCACGACGCGCCGCTGCACCGTGAAGCCGCGTCCCGCGAGCGTCGCACATATGGGCGAGCCAGTCGGCGCCGCGACCTGGATCATCTCGGCCCCTTGACCAAGCGCGTGCTGGCCAAGTTCGTCAAGGAGAGCGAGCAGGGCCCCCGACTCGCCGGCCAGGTCGGTAAGGAGGGCGAGACCGGAGTGCGGGGCGATGCACAGGCGGGCCGTGGCCACCACCTCGTTGCCGTGCTCGGCAACCCAGGTTTCGTGGCTTGGATAGACAAACAGATCGGCCTCGTTCAGACCGCGCTGCCCGTGCGGATCGAACCCAAGAGCAGCCAGCGCCTCGGCGTCGGCCGGAGTCGAAGAACGTAAAATATAAGACACGCGGGCTCCCCCTCGCGCCGACGGATAAAACGTTCATTCGCCACGACGGCCGCATCTCCCTGGCGACGCAGGAAACGGGGATCCGCCTCCCGAAGCCGGGAGCCGCAAAGGAGATGGCGCGATTGTCGGCGATGTCCCTGAGGCCCGACGTCCTGTCCGCGCGGCGTGTCCTTGCCGTTCAGCCGCATCCCGACGACAACGAGATCGGCGCCGGCGCCCTGATCGCCAGGCTGCGGGACCAGGGGTGCGATGTGCGCTACGTCACGGTCACCGACGGCAGCATGGGAACCATGGACCCCGACATGGCACCGGCGGAGCTTGCAGGGCTGAGGCGCAGGGAGGCCGATGCCGCCGCGAGCCTGCTGGGCGTTTCGGAGAACCGGCACCTTGGCCATCGGGATCTCCTCGACAGTCCCATGCCCGGCCTGCGAGCCGAATTGATGCAGGAGATCGGGGAGTTCCGGCCGGATTTTGTCCTCACCTGCGATCCCTGGCTGCCCTACGAAGCGCATCCCGATCACCGCGCGGTGGGCATGGCCGTGGCCGAAGCGGTGAGTTTTCTCCAGTTCCCGCACGTCCCAGGCGCGCCGAAGGATGCTCCGGCGCAACCCGTGGTGGCCTTCTACGGCACCGCTCAGCCGAACGTCCGGATTCCCGCGGGCCCATACTGGCAACGCAAGTGGGAAGCGGTCGCGCGGCACCAGACGCAGTTCCCGCCCGATGCGCTCATCCAGCTGAGAGCATTCGCCGAAAGCATGTCTCAAGGCGAGGAGGGCTTCTTCGAGCCCTTCAAGGTGCTGCATCCGTTCTTCCTGCACTTCAACCCGGCGGCGGTGCTGGCATGAAGGTAGCGGTGCTGGGCGGGGGCAGCTCGTATACGCCGGAACTCCTGGAGGGGCTCCTCACCAGGCTCGAGTCCATCGAAGAGGTATGGCTCGTCGACGTGCCCGAAGGGCGCGACAAAGTCGAAGTCATCGCGGGTCTCGCAAGCCGCATGGCAACGGCGATGGGACGGCGGGTCCGCTTTCCCGTCACGGAGGACCGGCGCGCGGCCATCGAAGACGCGAGCTTCGTCCTCAGCCAGATGCGTGTCGGCGGGCTCAAGATGCGTGCCGCGGACGAGCGGATACCGCTGAGGCATGGACTGATCGGCCAGGAGACGACGGGGGCTGGTGGCTTTGCCAATGCGATGCGGACCATACCGGTCGCGCTCGAGGTGGCCGAAGACATGGCGAGGCTGGCGCCCAAGGCGTGGCTGCTCAACTTCACGAACCCCGCCGGTCTCGTGACGCAGGCGGTCTGCAGCGCCGGACACGAGAGGGCCATCGGCCTGTGCAACGTCGCCCGCACGATGGAACGCCGCATCGCGCAATTCGGCGGTCTACCCGTCGAGGCGGTGGAGCTCGAGGCGGCGGGTCTCAACCATCTGACAGGCAGCTGGATCCGCATCGGCGGCCAGGACGCGACGGCCATGGTGCTCGCGAGCGGTGCGCTCGAGGAGGAGCTGCGGCATGTCGCCCCGGACGCCGAGGTGCCGTCGGGCTTTTTCCGTGAACTCGGGTTTTTCCCGAACCCGTATCTCAACTATTTCTTCTTCCCGCGCGCCACCCTGCGGCACGCCGAGGAGGCAGCCGCATCCGCCGAAGGGACGCGCGCCGAGCGGGTGCAGGCCATCGAGCAGCAGCTCTTCGCACGCTACCGCGACCCGGGACTGGCAGGCAAGCCGCCCGAGCTCGAACAGCGCGGCGGAGCCTACTACTCGGAGGTGGCGGTGGACGTCATGACGGCCCTGCAGGCCGAGAGGCCGCGCAGGCTCGTGCTCAACCTGCCGAATCGCGGCGCGCTGCGCGAATTCGCGGACGGTGACGTTGTCGAGCGCAACGCCGAGATCAGCCGCGCGGGCATCCGCCCGGTTCCCCGGGAGGAGCCCCTGCCGCCGCTGCTCCGGAGCATCGCGCAGACCGTGAAGGAGTACGAGCGCCTGACCGTCGCCGCCGTGACAGAGGGCTCGCGCAGGAAGGCGCTCGAAGCCCTGATGTGCCATCCGCTGGTGGGTGGCGCGGACGTGGCCGACCGCCTGCTCGACGACCTGCAGGCGGCCAACGCCGCCTTCTGGCCCGATCTGAGATGAAGCTTCTTGTTGGCGTCGACGGCGGCGGCACGCACACCCGTGCCGTGGCCGTCGCCCTCGACGGTACGGTCGTCGGCGAGGGACGGTCCGGACCGTCCAACCACCAGGTCGTGGGCGTCGACGGCGCGGTGGCGGCCGTGCGTCAGGCGGTGCTGGCCGCGACGGGCGGAAGCCAGGCGGACGCGGTCGGAGCATGTCTCGCGGGGATCGACCTCCCGGAGCATGGGGAGCTCCTGCATACGGCGCTCGAGGAGACGCTCGCGGCCAGGGTGCACGTCGAGAACGACATCGTGGCGGCACTCTGGGCCGCGCCTGGCGATTCGATCGGGGTCGTGTCGGCCGGCACGGGCGCGGCCGTCGCCCTGCGCCAGGGCGGCGAGGTACGGCGCATCCTCGCGCTGAGCGACTATACGGGCCCGCAGGGCGGCGCCGCGGACATCGCGGTCATGGCCCTGCGCGAGGCCATTCTCTCCGCGCAGGGCGGAGCCCCGCCGACGCGGCTGCTCCCGCGCATCCTTGCGATGTTCGGCCTGCCCGATCACGTGGCCCTCGCGCGCGCGACCGAGGGGAACGAGTTGCCGGCGTGGCAGGTCGCCATGCTGGTCGCCCCGCTCTGTGCGCAACTGGCGGAGGAGGGCGACGAGGTGAGCAGGGCGGTCTTGCGGCAGGTGGGAAGCGCACTCGGCCAGACGGCCGGCCGCTACTTCGCGTCGCAGGGACTTGAGCCCGGCACGCCTGTGGCGCTCTACGGCGCCCTGCTGCAGGGCGGGCCGAGGCCATACCGGGACGCGTTCAGGCGCGCGATGCGCCGTCGTTTCGCTGCCGGCCCGCCGCCGCGCGATCGTCTCGACGCCAGCCGAGGTGCCGTGGTCTTCGCGGCCGAGCGGGAGGGACTCGAGCCCGACCGGCTGCGTTCCGCCCTGCGTGCCGGGGCCTAACGCTCGCTCTGGCGCCTGAGGGCGTAGATCGCCAGTTGGGTGCGATCCTGGAGGTCCAGCTTCTGCAGCAGGCTCGAGACGTGCGCCTTGACGGTGCGCACCGTGATCGTCAGGCGGTCCGCGATCTCCGCGTTGCTGAGCCCCTGCGCCACGAGGTGCAGCACCTCCTGCTCGCGCAGGCTGAGATCCGAGACCTTGGGCTGCCGCAACGCCTCCACGGCCACGGCGTCGAGCACCTGCTGCCCCTGCGCGACAGCCATCACCGCCTGCAGCACGCCGTCCGCCGACGCGGTCTTCAAGAGGTAGCCGTCCGCACCTGCGGCGAGGGCGGGTTGGACGAGGTCGCCCTCGGTGTAACTCGTGAGCAGCAGCACCCGGGTCGCGGGCGCGGCGGCCTTGATGGCCGAAGCCGCGGCGACACCGTTCATCTTTGGCATGATCATGTCGAGCAGCACCACGTCCGGCTGCAGGCGCCGGCAAAGCGGCACCGCGTCCTCGCCGCTTGCCGCCTCGCCCACCACCTCCAGCCTGGGATCGGTCGCGATCAGCGCCGCCAGGCCCTGGCGGACGACCGCGTGATCATCGACGAGCACGATGCGGACGCTCAAACTTCATCCTCCTCCTCGTAAGCGCCGAGTCCCGTGAGGCGGAGCTGCACGGTGCAGCCCGCGCCAGGCCTGCTCTGGATCGCGAGCTGGCCGCCGATCTCCGCCGCCCGCTCGCGCATGCTGGCGAGTCCGATGTGCGCGGCGACGGTGGCTGGATCGAAGCCGCAGCCATCGTCCGCGATGCTGAGCGCGAGGTCGCCGTCGCCGCGGCGCAAGGTCAGGACGACGCGGGTCGGCTGACCGTGGCGGACCGCGTTCGACACGGCTTCCTGGGCGATGCGGAAGAGCCTGTCCTCGATGCCGGCGGGGAGCGGCCCCTTGCCCTGCACCTGCAGATCCGCCTCGATGCCCTGGCGCTCGGCCACCTCGTCGAGAAGGCTCTCGAGCGCCGCGGCGAGACTGCGGCTGCCGAGCTCCACCGGCCGCAGCGCGCGAATGAGCCCGCGCATGCTGGCCTGGGCGCGCCTCGCGGTCTCTTCCGCGCGGCTGAGCTGTTCGCGCGCCGTGCCGTCCTCGGTGGGCAAGAGGTTGCGGATGGCTCCGAGCATCATCGCGAGGGCGAACAGTTCCTGGCTGACCGTGTCATGCAGCTCACGCGCCAGGCGCTGCCGTTCCTCGAGCACGGCCACCTGCTCGGCCTGCTGGGCCAAGGCCTGCCGCTCGGCAGCCAGGCGCCGCACCGCGGCCACCTGGTCCGCGAGCGAGACGGCCATGGCGTCCAGCTGGCGCATCAGGTAGCGGAGTTCGCCTGCGCCTTCGCCGGGCAGTCTCGCGTCTAGCTGACCGTGGGCGAGCAGGGCCGCGTAGAGCGACAGTTCCCGCAGGTCCCGCTTGAGCGGCCGCGCCAGCAGGAATCCGAGAGCCCCGCCGATGGCCGCCCCCAGCGCGGCGCCGCCGAGCAGCACGCCCAGCGGGTGCTGGCCGAGCGCCAGTGCCGCGAGCGCCGCGGCGGCGCCGATGATGAGCCCAAAGCCGGCGATCTGCCAGTCGATGCCGAGGGAGCCGCTTGCGGGAGGCCCTTCCTTGCTGGCCATCAGAACTTCTGCACGGTGATGTCACCGATCAGGAGGTGCGCCATGATGCGCACCTTGCGCGTTGCGCTGTCGTAGTCTGGAGACTCGTAGCTCATGCGCCGCCCGATGCCGTCGGCGCTCTGCCGGAAGATCCGGATGTCGCCGACCGTGACCTCCGCCACCACGGAGACCGCGAGATCGGCCGGCACGAGCACGGTGATGTCGCCGATCATGGCATTGAGCTCGAACGGCGTCTCGCCGTCCTCAAGGTGCACCTGCGAAAGGTCGAGACGAAGGTCGCCGATCAGGTGGCCTTCGTGGTGCAGGCGCCGGCTGTGCCCCGGGCCCACCGGCGCGTCGACGTCGACGTCGCCGATGCCATAGCGCCAGCCTTGGCGCCACTCGCGGCGCCAGTCGCGCCGCCAGCCGCGGCTCCAGCCGCTGCGCCAGCCCGGTCCACGGAGCACCTCGAACGCGAAGGCGATGATCAGGATCGCCCAGAAGATCGTTCCGGCGTCGAAGTGGCCGATGTGCAGTGCGCTGAGCTGGATCAGCGCGGCGATCAGCAGCACGAGGAGGTAGATGAGCACGCCTCCCGCGCCTCGCGCCAGCCGGTAGACGAGACCGACGACGGCCCAGGCGATGATCGGCACGGGCCAGTAGAGCTGCACGATCTGGCCGATCTCCGTGGTCCCGAGACCAAGGCCGCGCAGGGCGAGAATGACGCCCCAGGCCAGGAGAAGGTAGCCGATCAGGGCGCGGAAGCTGAACTCGTGCCAGCCGCCGTACCAGCTCGTGCGGTCGCTCTTGCCACTCATGCCCGGCCGCCTCCCCGACGGACGAGGTCACGCAGGAAGCTCAGGCCGAAGCCTACGAGCAGAACCGCTACGAACAGCGTCCAGACCTCCACGTGCGCGATGTGCAGGGCGTCCACCTCGACCAGCGCCGCCAGCGCCGCGACGACGAGGTAGAACATGGTTCCGCCGGTGCCGCGCGCGAGGTGCCAGAGGAAGCCGAGGGCACCCCAGACCAGGAACGGCACCGCCCAATAGAGCTGGAAAGCCTGGGCGATCGGGCCGTCGTGAATGCCGAGGCCCTGCACGGCGAGCGACAGGCCCCAGACCAGGAGAAGTGCGCCGCCGAGGAGACGGCCGCCATCGTTTACCGGCCAGAAGTCGCTCAGGTAGCTGCGTCGACGAATGCGCACCATGACCACTCCCAGTTCGTTACCGCGACCTGTCACCAGCATAGGCGGGACTGGGACCGCTCACAGCGCACCTTGGGACAGAAGGGTGATTGTACTTGGGACCAATCTGTCAGCGGGCGTCGAACCGCGCGGTCAGCATGCCGAAGTAGCTGGGCCGGGCGTAGGCGAAATCCTCCACGCGCTCGGGGCCGGCCATCATGCCTTGCAGAATGGCGAGTTGCCATGGCGCGTCGGGCTTGGCGGCATCCAGAAGCGCGGGCGATAGGGCCGCCAGCGGCGTGAGGTCGCCGGCCAGCGCGGCATGTTGCACGAGTGCGTCATAGCTTGCCGCGGCGGGATCGAATCCGTACGGACCCGCTGCCTGATGCGCATGCGCGAGGTCCGCACTGGCGATGAACGCGACGCGCCGCTCGCCCGAGCGCCGGGCGATCTCCTCGCCGAGGCGCACGAGGGGCCTCAGGCCGAGATCGCGCGGCGGGCCGACGAGGCAAACCCTGGGGCCGCCAGCGCCCCCGATCAGGTAGTAGAGCGGCACGAGTGAGCCGAAGTCGAGGGGCAGGGTCGAGAGCGGTCCCTCGGATGTCTGGAAGCTGACGCGCGCCGGCGGCAGCCCGGCGGAGGCGGACGCCTCGGCGAGGGTGCGGTTGAAGCCGCGGTCGAGCTCCACCTGGCGGCGGTAGCCGTCATCGCCGGCCGCCACGGAACCTTCGGCATAGGCCGTGTCCGCGATGCAGAGGTGACCCGGGATGCGCAGGTGGTGCGGGCTTGCGATGAGGAGAAGGTCGGGTGCGCTCAGGCGCAGGGCCTGGCCGATGGCCGCCATGCTGCGGCGCAGCACGAGAAGACCGGCGTCCTCCCCTGTAAACGGAAGCAGCTCGTCGCCATGGGGCATGATGGCTTTGAACACGATCGGCATGTCTGTCACCCAATCGGGCGATTCCACCCGCGGTGGCCTATCCCTGCTCCACGTTGCGCAGGACGTCCGGTCAGGGTAGCATACACGGTAGGGTATGATGGGCTCCGACGAAGGAGGATGCGCCTTGTCGTTTGCGTACAGCGTGCAAAGTGCCAAGAGCGTGGACGACGCGCTGGCGTCCGTGCAGGAGGCGCTCGCCGCACACCGCTTCAAGGCCCTATGGCAGACCGACATGGGCGCCACCCTTGCAGAGAAGGGCTTTCCGGGCCATGGCGCGATGCATGTGCTCGAGATCTGCAATCCCGCTCGCGCGGACGAACTGCTGCGGATCGACGTTGAAAGCGCGTACTTCCTGCCCTGCCGCATGCTAGTTCGGCAGACGGCGGAGGGCAGCGAAATCGGTATCCTCAGGCCGGAAAAACTCATCGGCCTGGCGGATGGGGCTGAAGGCGCCGAGCGTATGGCCAGGCTCGCGAGCGATGTGGAGGTTGAGCTTCGTGCCATCGTCGACGACGCCGCCCGCTGACGGGCCGCACCTCGATGCGGAGCAGCGCCAGGCGCTGATCGCCCGGATGCGTCGCATCGAAGGGCAGGCCCGTGCCGTGGAGCGCATGATCACCGAGGACGATACCTGCGAGCGCGTACTCCATCAGATCGCGGCCATGCGCGGCGCCCTCAGTCGTGTGGGAGCCGAACTTGTGGCCTGCCAGGTGGCGCAGGAGATCACCGGCCTGCCGAAGGCGGACGCGCGCCGTACGCTCTCCTACTGGATGAGCCGGATCGGACTCTGACGCCTGTGACCGAGCACGAGAGACCGTCTTGGGACGGTCTCTCGTGCTATTCCCTGACCTCGGCCGCGCGGGGCCGCTTCTGCGTGCCCGTGAGACCGAGATAGGCGATGACGGCGACGGCCAGGAAGGCGACGTAGACGCCGAGTTGCAACACGGTCGGGGCCTGCGCGTAGCCGAAGAGGCTGTGGAGGATGTCCCCGAGGGGGCTCTCCTCGCTTAGTAGCGCCTGGCTGTGCCAGACGATGCCCGTCAGGAACTGCAGCCAGCCGATGGACTGGAACGACTCGACGGCGTCCGCCAGCAGGCCCGCTCCGAACAGCAGCAGCAGAACGCCGAGCACATTGAAGAACAGGCCGAGCGGTGCCCTGCGCCCGAGGCTGTAGACCCACGCGCTCACACCAAGACCGGCGAGCAGGCCCAGAAAGGCGCCGAGCAGCATAGGCAGTCCCTGCTGGTTCAGTGCGATCGCAAGCGTGAAGAACGCGGTCTCCAGGCCTTCGCGTCCGACCGTGACCGCTGAGAGCAGGACCAGCGCCCCGAGCGACCCGCGCGAGAGGGCGATGTCCACCTTGCGCTCGAGCTCGCCGCGGATCTGGCTGCTCTGACCTTTCATCCAGAAGCTCATGTACGTCAACATGGCGGTGGCGACGACGTAGGTGCAGCCCTCGAGGATCGCCTGGACGCGTGAACCGTCGTACTGATGGATCAAATGATAGCTGATCATGGCGACCGCGAGGTCGAGGGCGACGGCGACGCCGACGCCGAACCAGACGCTCGCCGTGCGGTCCTGTCGCCCTATGCGGTGCAGGTACGCCAGGATGATGCCCACAACGAGGCTGGCCTCCAGGGTCTCACGGAAAAAGATGATGAAGGTCGGAAGCAACCGCTGCCCCCCTCCGCAACTAATATGAGTTATGCACTCAACATTTGTACAAGAGCACCTGCCTCGCGTCAAGGTTGCAAAGGCAGGGACCGGGGCATGTGTCGTCAAACATGACGTTCATGTCAGTTTGCAAGGAGAGGCTGGCCACGGAGATCAAAGCGCAGAAGCGGCGGACGCAGAGGGTCGAGACCTACCTGCGCTGCGCAGGCAGCGAGGGAAAAGACGCCCTGTTGCTGGTGCACGGAAACGCCTCCTCGTCGGTGTTCTTCGACGAGCTCATCCTGGCCATAGCCGGCGACTATCGGGTCATCGCACCGGATTTGCGCGGCTACGGCGAGACGGAGCCGAAGCCGATCGATGGGCGGCGGGGCATGCGGGATTTCAGCGATGATATCGCGGCCCTGGTGGACAGCATGGACATCTCCGGCAAGCTGCACCTCGTGGGCTGGTCCATGGGCGCAGGGGTCGTCATGCAGTACGCCATCGACCACCCGGAGCGGGTGGTTTCGGTGACGCTGGAGAGCCCGCTGCCCCCCTTCGGCTTCGGTGGAACGAAGGATCTGCAGGGCACGTACTGCTGGCCGGATCGCGCCGGCAGCGGGGGTGGTGCCGCGAACCCCGAGTATGTGCGGCGCCTGGCGGAAAGGGACCGCAGCGAGGAGAGTCCGTTCTCGCCCCGGAGCGTGATGAATTCCTTCTATTTCAAGCCGCCCTTCCGGGTGCGTCCCGAGAGGGAGGAGGAACTCGTCTCCGCGGTGCTCGCGATGCGCGTTGGCGAAGGGTTTTATCCTGGAGGGCTTACGCCGTCTCCAAACTGGCCGGGCGTGGCACCGGGGGAGGACGGCATCAACAACTGCATGGCCCCCGGCTACTGCGATCTCTCGGGATTCGCAGGCATTTCGCCGCAGCCGCCGGTGCTGTGGGTGCGCGGCAGCGACGACCAGATCGTCTCGGACTTCTCAATGCTCGATTTCGGTGCGCTCGGCCAGATGGGCGCGGTGCCGGGGTGGCCCGGAGCCGGTGTCTTCCCACCCCAGCCGATGGTGAGCCAGACGCGCCACCTGCTCGAGCGCTACGCTGCGGTAGGCGGACGCTACCGGGAAGTGGTCGTGGCGGAGAGCGGACATTCACCGCATCTCGAACAGCCGGAGGTCTTCACGCGGGAGATCAGGGAGTTCCTCGCGCAAGTTTGAGACAACGAAAGGACGCCCGGCCATCCGGCCGGGCGTCGCCGCGAGTCAAGTCTTTCCTACGGCGCGACCTGTTGCACGGCCGCGGCGGACACGACGCCTGCACGGGCGAGGCTGCCGCGTACCACCACCGCCGAGCCGACCGGGTAGGCGGCGGGCTTCGTGCCGCTCGGCAGCTCGACGCGCAAGACCTTGTCGCCCGTCCGCACCTCAAGCGCCTGGCCGCTCTGGCCGACCACAAACCCGGTCCAGGTCGAGAGCTGCGACCAGTCCGGCCCGCTGTCGACGCGCACGCCCAGGTTGAACGGCATGACGGAGCTGGCGCCGGTGATACGGGGTGGCTGCAGGTCGTGGCTGAGGGCGGGGTAGGCGAGGAACGCGGCAAGCACCGCAGCGGCGGCGGCCGGGACCTGGAGCGGCAGGGGGCTGCGCGGAACGCTGGCGTGCGCCCCTGCGGGCAGCGGCATGGCGAAATAGGACTTGAGGTCCAGCGTCAGCCGCTGTTCCGATTCGAGGCGACCACGGCAGTATGGGCATGCGGAGAGGTGGCGGTCGAAGCGAAGCGCCTCGTCGCGACCCATCTCACCGTCCACGTAACGTCCGATGTCCTTGCCTGAAATATGTGCGACCATCACCGCTGCCTGCCCTTCGGTTGGTCCATTACCTTGCGTAGCCGCTCCTTTGCGCGGTAGAGCCAGGTTGCGACGGTTCCTTCGGTCGTGTGGAGCATACCCGCGATCTCGTGGTAGGAGAGGTCCTGCTCGTAGCGCAGGGCGAGTATCCTGCGATCATGCAGGCTCAGCGCCGCCAGTGCCTGCGCGATCTCCAGCTGGCGCTCCGCGCGCAGCAGCTGCTCATCGGGCAAGGCTCCGGGATCGGGGCGGTCATGCAGCGCGTCGTCGAACGGCAACTGCGGCAGCTTGTGCCTGCGCCAGCCATCCCGCAGATGGTTGACCGCAATCTGCCTGAGCCAGCCGAAGAAGCGCTCGCCGTCCCTCAGATGACCGACCGCTTCGAACGCCTTGACCCAGGTGACCTGGGCCAGTTCCTCGGCCGCATCGGGGTCTGCGGTCAGCGCGGCGCACATGCGCCTCACCCGGACCTCATACCGCGCGACGAGTATGGCGAACGCACGTGCATCCCGCTCTTGGGCACGGCGCACGAGCTCACGGTCGTCCAAGCTGGCGAGGTCCTCTTTGACCGACAGCCGCCTGTCCCTCCAGAAAGCCCGCTGCAACAACTTAGACGCAAAACGTGCCAGGATGTTTCAGCGGGTGTGCAGTCCGCGATCAAAATCGCGTCGACGGCTTCATTCCTCCTTGCGTGAGCCAATACCTGCCCCTATTCGCTCCCTAGAAGCAGCGGAAGAACATACCACGGCGGAAACAGGGCGCCACTGGCAGCAAGATGCGGGCGGCAGTCCGGACGAGGCCCGATTGCCTCGCCAAGGACTGCCGCCCGGCACCGAGTCCACCCAGATCTATTCCTGGCTCCCCGGCTCGTCCTCGGCCAGAGCTTCCTCGCCGCGCTGCACGAGGCGCCGGACCATCTGTCCGCCGACCTTGCCCAGCTGGCGCGCGGTCAGATCGCCGTTGTCGCCGTTTTCCTCAAGGGGTACGTCGACATCGTCGGCGACGTCCATCTTGAGGTCGTCGAGTGCCTCCTCGGGCGTCTTCTTGCCATCGCGGCCCGCCATCTACGCCACCTCCCCGATTGAAAGTGTCCCCGCCCGGGCTGCAGCCGATGAATCGCCTGCCTGATGGCGGAGATTCTCGCCACGGACGAGCCGACAGCGTATAATGCCGATGTCGGCCCCATGGTCTAGAGGCCTAGGACACCACTCTTTCAAGGTGGGAACACGGGTTCGAATCCCGTTGGGGCCACCAGGCCTTGATGGCGCGAGCAGCTGCGCGGCAGCTCTCGCGCCCTTTTTCTTGGCTTGACAGCATAGCAGGGCAAGGCAATAGTTAAGCGACTAAAAGTCTTCAGGGGTGAGTGCGTGGCGGAGCCGGATGTCGACGAACTGATTACGCTGCTCTTTCAGACGCTTTCCGGCCTGCGGCGACAGCAGCGCAGGGAGGCCGAGACAGGACTCGGACCGAGCCACCAGATGCTGCTCTGGCGTCTCAAGCCGCGAGGACGCTTCGAAGCACCCTGGCCCCAGGGCCCTTCGCGCGTCTCCGACCTCGCGCAGGCCCTTCAGCTGACGCCTGCAGCGATCACCCAGCTGGTTGCGGATCTGGAGCGCCGCGGCTACGTCCGCCGCGACCGCGACGAGCGGGACCGTCGGGCAGTCGTCGTGAGTCTTACGTCAGCAGGCGAGGAGGTGCTCGCCGAGCATAGGCAGCGCAGGCGGTTGGAGGTGCAGCGCCTCGTGGAAGCACTCGATCCAGAGGATAGGGAGGCTGTTGTGCGCATTCTCCATCGCCTCAGGGAAATGAACCACCGAGGGGAAACACCGGATCACTAAGGTGTGCTGCAGGCATCTTAGGAAAACTTGGCCAGGAACTTATCTTAGCGAAAGAAACGTCGCCCAGAATCAAAGCGCCGTGCACACCGCGCAGTCAGAGGGGGAACCGGGATGCGTCGAGTCGTGACCATCGTCGTGGTGGTCGTGGTTATCTTGGCGGTCGCCTTCGTCGGCGTCCGCGCACTCAGAGCCGGCCACAAGACCACCCAGCAGAACTATGCCGTCGCCACCGCCTACAATGGCCCGCTCATCGTCAACGTGACCGGAAGCGGAACGGTGCAGGCGGCCACCTCCGTCAATGTGAACGCCCAGGAGCCGGGCACCGTCACGACGGTGCCCGTGCAGGTCGGAAGCCAGGTAAAGGCGGGACAGATCCTTGCCACCGTCGCCGACACACAGGGCACGCTCTCGTCGAACCTCTTATCGGCCGAGGCGCAGCTCGCTTCCGATCAGGCGAGCCTGAGCCAACTCGTCTCGCCGACGCCCGCCTCAGCGACGCAGATCCAGGCAGACAAAGACCGGATCAAGGTTGACCAGCAGAAGATCGCGAACGACCAGCAGAAAATCAAGAACGACGAGCAGAAGGTCACAAGCGACGAGCAGAAGGTCGCGACCGACCAGCAGAACATCGGATACCTGGACGTCACGTCACCGGTCTCCGGCATCGTCTCGTCCGTGAGCGTCACGCCTGGACAGAACGTCGGACAGGGCACGACCGTCTTCCAGGTGGTGCAGCCGAACTCGATCGAAGTGCAGACCAGCGTGCCCGAGATCGACCTGCCGAACATCTACGTAGGCGAGGGCGTGCAGGTCTGGACGCAGGACCAGGGCACGTTGAACGCTGCGGTATCGACGATCGGCGTCACTTCGAGCGGCTCGAACCGGCAGGGAGCGCTCTTCCCTGTGACCCTGACGATTGAGAATCCGCCTTCGGGCATGAGGGCCGGCATGAACGCGACGGTCAACTTCACGCAGTCTTACCTCACCGAGGCAGGTACGGTTGCGTTCGCGGACACCCAGGCGGTGACGACGCAGGTATCGGGCAGCGTCACAAGCGTTGCGCTGCAGGCCGGGCAGACGGTTCAGGCGGGCGAGACCGTTGTGACGCTATCCAACCCGTCGCTGCAGACGCAGCTCCAGACGGACGAGGCCCAGGTGAACTCCGACGAGGCCGTGGTGAATTCGGATAAGACCACCGTGACTTCCGACCAGGCGCAGCTGACGTCCGATCAGGCAACCCTGCAGCAGGTCGAGAGCCCGACGCCGCCGTCGGCCGGCCAGGTGTCATCGATCAAGGCGAAGATCGCCGTGGACCAGCTGAACGTGCAAAAAGCCAAGAATGCGCTGGCGGACCTCAACATCACAAGCCCGATCGCGGGCATCGTCACGGCGGTGAACGTGCAGCCGGGTGACACCGTAACCCAGGGTGGCGGCGTCACGAGCGGCAACAGTTCGTCCACCACGACGAGCGCATCTACCGCACCGTTTGCGGTGGAAGCGCCGAGTTCCCTGCAGATCGTCGTCCCGATCAGCCAGGTTTCGATCGCCCAGGTGAAGACGGGCCAGCGGGCGATCGTGACGTCGGACGCGCTGCCGGGGCAGACGTTCGCAGGGAGTGTAGCGCTGATTTCTCCCGCGGGAACGAACTCCTCGGGCGTCGCGAACTTCAACGTGATCATCAATGTCGCGAAGCCGGGCGGGCTCCTGGCCGGGATGTCGGCGAGCGTCACCATCGATGTGGCCTTCGTCCGCCAGACGCTCCTGGTACCGGTGGAGGCCGTGAGCGGCACGGGCCAGGCTGCCACCGTCGAAGTCGTCAAGAACGGCAGAATCACCGTCCAGCGTGTGGACGCCGGTCTCTCGAACGACGTCGCGATCCAGGTCCTCTCCGGACTTAAGGCAGGCGACAAGGTTGTCACGGCATCGGTCTCGAGCTCGACGTCCGGCAGCTTGGGCGGCGGACTTAGGGTCGGCGGTGGCTTGGGCGGCGGCGGTGGTGGCTTCCGTACCCGTACCCAGGGTTCCGGCGGGGGCTCCGGCCAGGGTGGCTCCTCGGGCGGCGGCTCGGGCGGCTTTGGCGGCGGTGGCGGTGGTGGCGGGTTCGGCGGCGGCAACGGGGGCCAGTGATATGCCCGAGGTCATCCGCGTCGAGGATCTGAGGCGCACCTACCGCATGGGCACTGTGGAAGTGCATGCCCTCCGCGGGCTCGACTTCGCGATCTCGGAGGGGCAGATGGTGGCCATCATGGGCCCCTCCGGGTCGGGCAAGTCCACCCTGCTGAACCTGCTCGGCTGCCTCGATCGTCCCAGCGCCGGACAGTACTTCCTCGGTGGCGAAGAGGTCGGGCGCAAGTCCGACGATGCCTTGGCGGACGTGCGCAACCGCCGCATCGGCTTCGTCTTTCAGAACTACAACCTGCTACCCCAGCTCACGGCGCTCGAGAACGTGGAACTGCCGCTCGTCTATCGGGGCCTCAGCGGATCCCAGAGGCGCAAGCGGGCGGAAGACGCCCTTGCGGCTGTCGGCCTCGCGGACCGCTGGCATCACCGGCCGATGGAGATGTCCGGCGGGCAGCAGCAGCGCGTGGGCGTAGCCCGCGCCTTGGCGGGGCAGCCGGACGTCATCCTGGCGGACGAGCCGACGGGCAACCTCGACTCCACATCCGGTGAGGACGTCATGCGGCTCTTCCTCGACCTGCACAAGACGGGACGAACGATCGTGGTCGTCACCCATGACGAGGACGTCGCCCTGCACACCGAACGCATCATCCACCTGCGCGACGGCGCCGTCGTCTCGGACGAAGAGGTGCCCCCCGAGCGCAGGCGCATCCCGGGGGAGGTGCAGGCGCAATGATGATCTGGGAAAGCATCCGCATGGCGTGGCGCAGCCTGATGCTGGGCAAGCTGCGGGCGTTCCTGACCATGCTCGGCATCATCATCGGAGTCGGTGCGGTCATCGCGCTGATCTCGATCGGCCAGGCCGCCACCGGATCGGTCACATCGCAGATCCAGTCCCTCGGCTCGAATCTGATCACGATCACGCCGATGCGCTCGAACGGCGCAGTCCTCTACTACCCGCAGGACGTGACCTGGCTCAAGCAGGTGGTGCCGCAAATCAGCGCCGACGCACCTCTCATGACCGGCCAGGTGACCTCGGCCTTCGGCTCGCAGACCTACTCCACGTCGCTGATGGGCTCAACGCCGCAGTCCCTGAAGATCCAGGGTCGCACCCTGGCCGCGGGGCGCTACCTCATCGCGTCGGACATCACCTACAGGCGTGATGTCGCGGTGCTTGGCCAAACCGTGGAGCAGCAACTCTTCGGGGTTCGCTCCGGCATGGGACAGACCATCTACGTCAACGGCACGCCCCTGACGGTGATCGGGGTGCTCAAGAGCGCAGGCGGGGCGTTCGGCGCCAACGAGGACGACGTCATCCTGACGCCCATCACTACCGCCGAGGAGATCCTAGGCACCAACCAGATCACGTCGATCATCGCGGAGGCCCGTTCCGCGGGCATCGCGCCCCTCGCGGTGGCCCAGATCGAGGCCGTCATGGATGCGCGCTTCCAAAACCAGAACGCGGCCATGGTCGTCTCGCAGGACCAGATCCTCTCGACACTCTCCACTATCACGGGCACCCTGACGATGATGCTCGGCGGCATCGCCGGCATTTCGCTGCTGGTGGGCGGCATCGGCATCATGAACATCATGCTGGTGACCGTCGCCGAGCGGACGAGGGAGATCGGCCTGCGCAAGGCGATCGGGGCCCGTCGCGGCGCCATCCTGACGCAGTTCCTGGTGGAGTCCGGCATCCTCAGCCTGTTCGGCGGCGCGATCGGAGCGCTGCTCGGCAGCCTCGGGGCCAGCATCATGGCGTCGGCCCTCGGCTGGAGCGGCGGAGTGGCGACAAACTCCATCGTCCTGGCGCTCGGCTTCTCGCTCGTCGTGGGCATCGTGTTCGGCATGTGGCCCGCCATGCGGGCCAGCCGCCTCGACCCGATCGAGGCCCTGCGGCAAGGCTGATGCCCGGCGCTCGGTGCTATACTGCCTTGCGCAGGCAGGCTTGGAGGTGCAGTCATGTCCTTACGGGAGATGGTCGAGGCGCTGCTGCAGGAGGACGGCTGGCAGTATGCGCCCGTGGAGGGCCAGTCCACCCTGGCGATGGGGTTTCGCGGCCAGCATGGCAGCTGGATGTGCTACGCCCACATCGATGACGAGCGAAACGCCCTCGTGATCTATTCGGTGACGGCCAAGGCGGTCCCTGAAGAGGCTAGGCAGTCCATGGCCGACTTCCTGACCCGGGCGAACTTCGGTCTCGTGCTCGGCAACTTCGAGATGGACTTCAGTGATGGGGAGACGCGGTTCAAGACCAGCGTCGAACTCGGGCAGACAGAGGCGAATACGGCCTTTGTGCGCAGACTTCTGCACGTCAATGTGGCCACGCTCGACCGTTATCTGCCCGGTATCGAAGGGGTCGCGGAGGGTAGCCTGAGTCCTCTCCAGGCGATCGAACTCTGCGAACCGCCCGGCAGCTGAGAGCGGGCTGCAGCGAGTAATAAGGAAGAGCAAGTGGCGCCGCGGTCACCCCGAACGTTTCGGGGTGGCCGCGGCCCCGTGTTTTCCGTCGACACGTATCCTGTCGCACGGCCGTCGCCCGGGTTCGCCACGGTCAGGCGCCGACACCCGCCTATACTGTCCGCGGCGCACGACTACCACAGCGGTAGACGCTGCGGTCTGGGGGCGGTTGATTGACTGATCGGCCGGGACGCGAAAATGCGCCTTCGGACCGAAGACGTTGGCTCCGGGTCATGCTCGTCGGCGTTCTCGGTCTGGTCCTGGGACAAGCCTCCATCGGCCATCCCGCCTGGCCCATGGGACTGGCGGCCGCCGGCGGACTGGTCGAGTTGCCCTTCGCGGTGGTCGGCGTGCTCGCAGCCGTCGTCGGCACCCTCTTGCGCGGCGCGGATGGCGCTGCGTTTTCCGCCCTGCTCGCCCTTGCCCTGCTGCCGCTCGCAGTGGGCGAGGGCATATGGCCGCGCCTGCGCCGTGGCGTTGGCGGTCCCGTGCTCGCCGGCTTCCTGGCGCTACCGCTCGCCTTGGCACTCCACGGGGACTCGGCCCGCTTCCTTCTGGTGCCGGTAACCGTCTTCGGGGGGTGGACGGTGGCGTTCGCCTGGAAAACCCTCCTGGGCGACGACCCGCAGCAGCGCCAGTTCGCCGCCGGCCTACTCGCGATTGCGGCCGTCTGGTCCCTTCAGGCGGCCAGAACCCCCTTGCTCCACCCGGACCTCGTGCTGGCCGTCGCCGTCGTGTTCCTCGCCTTGCGCTGTCGCCTGCCTGCCGCGCAGCTCGCCCTGGCCCTCGGCGCGGTCCTGGCCTTGGGTACGTCGGTGCCTCCAGCGGCGGGGCTGTGGTTGGCGGCCGGTGGCGCTCTCGGAGCGACGCTGCGGCGCTACGGTCCATTCTGGGGCTGGCTTGGGCTCGTCGCTCCGCTGGCCCTCGCGCTGCCACAGCTGCCCCTCGAGGCGGGAGAGGCCGTCGTGGGCTGCGCCCTCGGCCTGCTGGTCCTTGGCCAGGCGGTGCCGGACAAGGCGTTCGCCGCCTTGCGGCGGATCTTCGAGCCGCCGCCGCCCAAGGCGCCGACAGGGCCCGACGAGCGCGTGGGGGTCGCCCTCGGCGAGCTCGACGCGCTGATCCGCGCCCTGGCGCCGGAGGTGGCGGCCACGTCCGCCGAGGAGGCCGATGTGGCCCGCTATCTCGGCAGCGTGCGCGAGCATGTCTGCACTGGCTGTCCGCTCGAACGCACCTGCTGGGATCAAGGTTTCTACCGCACGTATACCGGCGTCCGGGAGCTGATGCTGCGTCAGGAGGGCGGGCCCGCCAGCGGCGGCGATCTGCCGCCGGAGCTGCGCCAGCGCTGCCCGCGTCCCGATCAGGTGGCCACCGCGGTTTCGCTGGCTGGAGACCGCCTGCGCGCGGAGGCCAACGTGCGCCGGCTCTTGCAGGCCGAGCGGACACTTGCCCATGACGTTCTGATGGGCGTGCGCCAGATGCTCGGCTGGGCGTTCGCGCCGCCGACGGCCCTCCTGCCGCCCAGGATCCACTACGCCTGCGGAATCGCTCAGCTCGCCAAGGGGCAGGCAGGTCTGAGCGGCGACAGCTATCTCGCGCGCGAGCTCGAGGAAGGCCGCCTCCTGATCGCGCTATCGGACGGCATGGGCACCGGTTACGCGGCGGCCGAGCAGAGCGCTGGGGCCCTCGACACGCTCGAGGGGCTGATCGCGACCGGCATGGACCCGGTGCTGGCGGTGCGCAGCACGAACGCCGTGCGGCGCGCCTTGGGCGGCGACGGGTACGCGACGCTGGACGTGGCACTCGTCGACCTCGTCGCCGGCGAGGTCGCGGTGCTCAAGATCGGAGCCCCCGAGACCTATCTCTGGCGCAGCGACGGCGTGCAGGTGCTGCGCGGCGAGGCCTTGCCGCTGGGCGTCCTGCCCGAGGCCGAGGCCACGGTGCAGCACCTGTCGCTGCACCCTGGGGACAGGCTCGTCCTCGTTTCGGACGGTGTGCTCGAGACCATGCCGGGACAGCGCGGCGAGTGGCTCGAGGCGATCCTGGAGACGCTCGGCGGCCATGACCCGCAGTTCCTGGCGGAAGCCATCCTCGACGCGGCGCTGGGCAGGCGGTCCAAGCCGCGGGACGATGCGACGGTGCTGGTCATCGCGTTCTATCCCCAGGGCGGCGGGACGGAGATCCTGCCCTGGCACCGGCGCACGGTGGCGGCCGGGATAGCTTTGCCCGATCAGGGAAAGAATGCTGGCGGAAGGAGGCGTGTCCCATGGGCGAAGCGGTCGACCGGCCGGTGATCTGGGGCGAGTCGCATCGCTATCAGATCGGGGTGGCGCTGGGCGAGCGCAGCTTCTGGGCTTTGGACGAGGCAGGGCGCGCCTGGACGGTCGAGATCGGCCGCAGCGAGATTCTGCACGCCCGTGCCGCCCTGGCGCGGCGACTGCCCCAAGGGACTTTGCCACAGGTGCGCGAGTGCGGCGACATGCCCGGCGGGCGGCTCTCCTACCTGGTGACGGAGTGGCTGGCCGGCTATACCCTCACGACGTTTCTCGAGGAGGGCCGCCGCCTGTCACCGAACGAACTGCGCGGGCTCGGCTTCGACATAGGCCTGGCGCTCGAGGTGCTCGCCAAGCACTCCGTGGAGCTCACGGCGGTGGCGTCGGACGAGATCATCTACAGCGCGCACGAGCGGCGCTGGCGCCTTGCGGCGCCCGGTCGCTGGCAGAACTGCGACGACGGCCCGCTCGACCTCGGCTGGCTGGCTTCCGCCATGCTGGCGGCAGGCGGCAGCGTGCCGGGAGAGGAGCCCCCGTGGGCAACGGAGGATCGCCGGCTCTGGCGGCTCCTGCAGGAAGGGCTGTCCGGTCGTTTCACGCCGCGCGCCTGGATCCGCCGCGTGCGGCGCCTGCGCGACATGGTGAGGGTGCTCGGCGCGCTGTCGCAGCACTAGCGGCAGGACCGCGAGCCGAGACGTCGAAGCCGGGCCCCATGCAGGAACTCACGGCGCTCGTCCACCGAGAGGCGGAGGCGGCGGGCCTATGCGGCCGCAGGATCCTGGTCGCCGTATCGGGCGGCCCGGATTCCGTGGCCCTGTTCCACATCCTGGCCGGTCTGAGGGACGAGCGGCTGCTCGACCTTCACGTCTGCCATGTCGACCACGGCTGGCGGCGAGAGTCCGCGGCGCAGGAGGCGGCACTCTGCGCACGCCTGGCCCGCGCGGCCGGCGTCGGCTGGAGCGTGGTGCATCTGCCGCCACCTGGCAGGGCGAGCGAGGCCCAGGCGCGCGAGGCACGCATGACCGCTCTGCGGCGAACGGCACAGGCGCTGGGTGCTGACGCGATCGCGCTCGGACACCAGGCGGACGATCAGGCCGAGACGGTCCTGCTCCAGCTCGTGCGGGGCACCGCCTTCGCGGGCGGCATGGCGGTCTGGCGCCCGCCGCTCTGGCGACCCCTGCTTGGCGTGCCGCGCGCATCCCTGCGCCAGTACTGCCTGGCCGAAGGACTGGCCTTTGCGGACGACCCGACCAACGACTCGCTCGACTTTGCCCGCAACCGTATGCGCCTCGAGGTCCTGCCGCGACTGCGCGGCGAGAATCCCGAAGTGCTTGCGGCGCTCGGCCGCTTCGCGACCATCCGCCGTGACGAGGACGACTGGCTCGAGCAGCAGGCCACGCGGCTCGTGGTCGATCTCCCCGGCCGGGGATACGCCCTGGACCTTCGTCCCTTGCGGGCGGCGCCGAGCGCCTTGCGCCGACGTGCCTTGCGCCAGGTGCTGACGCGAGAGGGTGTGACGTCTGACGCAGACAGTCTCAGCGCCTGTATGGCAGTCTTGGAACGCGACGGTCGCTACGCCATCACGAGGCAGCTACGGCTCGAGCGCGGGCTCCTCTTCCGGTTGCGGCAGCCACCGCCATGGTGCAATCTGCCGGAAGGAGGGCAGGTCCTTTGGCGGGGCCTGAGGTTCGGTGTCGGAGCGCCGCCCGACGGCGCCAGCTCGGCCAATGTGGGACCTGGCCGCCTCTCGGTGCGGCCAAGACGCCTGGGAGACCGATTGCGGCTTCCAGGCGGAACGCGCAAGCTGCAGGACATCCTGGTAGATGCGAAGGTGCCGCGTCCGTTCCGTGATGAGCTGCCGGTCGTCTGTCTCGAGGGTAGGCCAGTGTGGCTGCCTGGCCGTGCTCGTTCGACCGATGCGGGGAGCGGTAGGACGGTCTGGGCCTGGTCGGCGGACGTTGTTGCGAAACTTTGGAGTGTGCTAGAATGAACCGATTCGCGTGGCCCGTCGATGAGAGCCCGCGAAAGGAGGCCGGGCGTCGGTGAACAACAATATCTTCCGGCGCATCACGTTCCCCCTCGTGATGCTCGTTTTGCTTCTCATGGTACTCGAGTACGTGCATACGGCGCAGCCGGCCAATGTCACGCAGTACACCTACACGCAGATGGTCAGCGTGGTCCAGCGCCATGAGGTCAAGAGCGCGACCATCAACGGGGATACCCTGACAGGCAAGATGACCAGCGGAAAGACGTTCCAGACGACCATCTCGCCTTATGCGACCACGAGCCTGCAGGATCTGCTGAGCAAGAACGGCGTCAACTTCAAGTATTCCAACTCCACGACCCCGTGGTACGACAGCACGCTCTTCAACACACTGCTCTGGGTGGCGCTCCTGGCCGCCGTGATGTTCTTCCTGATGCAGCAGACACAGGGCGGCGGCAACCGCGTGATGCAGTTCGGCAAGAGCCGGGCCCGCCTGCACACGGATGACCGCAAGCGCGTCACGTTCGACGACGCGGCCGGTGTCGAGGAGGTCAAGGAGGAGCTTGCGGAGGTCGTGGACTTCCTCAAGCATCCCAAGCGCTACGTCGAACTGGGGGCGCGCATACCGAAGGGCGTTCTGCTCTTCGGCGAGCCCGGAACCGGTAAGACCCTGCTGGCGCGGGCTGTGGCAGGCGAAGCGGGTGTTCCCTTCTTCAGCATCTCCGGATCCGACTTCGTCGAGATGTTCGTCGGCGTCGGCGCCTCCCGCGTGCGCGACCTCTTTGAGCAGGCCAAGAAGAATTCGCCCTGCATCGTGTTCATCGACGAGATCGACGCCGTCGGCCGCATGCGCGGCGCAGGTTACGGGGGCGGCCACGACGAGCGCGAGCAGACGCTAAACCAGCTGCTTGTTGAGATGGATGGCTTCGGCATCAACGAAGGGATCATCGTGATCGCCGCCACGAACCGCCCGGACGTCCTCGACCCCGCCTTGCTGCGGCCTGGGCGCTTCGACCGCCAGGTGGTCATCCACCGTCCGGACCTTCAGGGACGCAAGGAGATCCTCGCGGTGCACGCGGCCAACAAGCCGCTCGAACCTGGCACCGACCTCGAGCAGGTGGCCAAGCGCACGCCGGGCTTCACCGGCGCCGATCTGGCCAACACCCTGAACGAGGCGGCGCTTCTCGCCGCCAGGCGGCGCAAGAAGCGCATCGGCATGCCGGAGCTCGACGAGGCCATCGAGCGCACCATCGCCGGCCCCCAGAAGAAGACGCGCGTCATGAACGAGAAGGAGAAGCGCCAGGTTGCGTTCCACGAGGTAGGTCACGCCTTGGTGGGGCACCTTCTGCCGCATGCCGACCCTGTCGTCAAGGTGACGATCATCCCGCGCGGCATGGGACTGGGCTACACCTTGCAGATGCCGAACGAGGACCGCTACCTCATTTCGAAGGACGAGATCCTCGACCGCATCACAGGGGCGCTCGGCGGCAGGGCCGCGGAGGAGATCGTGTTCGGCGAGATCACGTCCGGAGCCGCGGATGACCTCGACAAGGTCACGAAGATGGCTCGCCGGATGATCACTGAGTTCGGCATGTCGGAGGCCCTCGGGCCCATGACCTACGGCACGAAGCAGGATCAGGTCTTCCTCGGCCGCGACCTGATGCGCGACCGCAACTACTCCGAGGAGATCGCGGCGATGATCGACCGCGAAACCAGGCGAGTGGTGCAGGAGTGCTACCAGCGCGCGAAGCAGATTCTGCAGGACAACCGGCAGACGCTGCACCGCATCGCGGAGAAGCTCCTCGAGGTCGAGACGATCGAGGGCGCGGAGCTCGAGGCGATGATCGAGGGCAAGGAACTGGCGATCTGAGGCAGGGAATCCAAGAGCGCACGGGGATCGCCCCGTGCGCTCTTTCCATGTCCGCGATTGTCCTTGAGTACAACGCGCCAAGGGTTGAAAAGTGCTCCGTATGGTGGCAAGATTGTGCCGAAAGGGGCTCAAATCATGGAGGTCCAGGGCCTGCCGCTCTGTCCAGGCTGTGGTGCTGGCATGCAGGTGGTTGAACTGCGTTGCCCGCGCTGCCAGACGAGGGTGCAGGGAGAGTTCCGGCCGGGCCTGCGCGGTCTCACGCCGTCCCAGCAGCTGTTCGCCGAGCGGTTTCTCGCCGCGCGAGGAAACCTGAAGGAGCTGGAGCGCGAATACGCGGTCTCCTACCAGGCCCTGCGCGGGCAACTCGACGAGATCGTCTCGGCTCTTGCCCCGCCCGCGCGCGGGGGGCGCGAGACGGTGCTGCAAAGACTGCGGCGAGGCGAGCTGCGGGCGGATGAGGCGCTGCGCCTGCTCGAGATCGAGACGCCGGACGAATCCGAGGACCGCTGAAGGAGGATGCCGTATGGGAGACTTCGAACGCCGCGTGCTGCGACTCGTTGCGGAGGGCAAGCTCACCGCGGACGAAGGCGAGGAACTTCTGCGTTCGCACGAGCGCGGTACCCTGCGCGACCTGCGTGCCGTGGTCGAGGACAGTCTTTCGGGCGTCGGCCGGGTTGTGCGCGAACACACCGAGCCGGACGTGCAGGAGCTGCTACGCGCGGAACTGCCGGAGTCTGAAGAGCCGCTGGAACTGCGCGTCGACGGAGATTTCGGGCTCACCTTGATGCCCGGCGAAGAAGGCCTCTGCCGGGCGGTCTGGAGCGTTGGACGGCCGTTCTTCGGCGAGGTGCCGCCTCCTCCGGACGTGCGGCTGGAGGGACGTACGCTGCGCGTCGAGGGCCGGGCGCGCTACGGCTTCGGCATTGGCATACCGTTCGTGGGCTACACCCTGGACGTCTACCTGCCGCCCGGCACGCGACTCGGCGGAACCGTGGCCCAGCGGCTCGGTCGCGTCCGCATCGACGATCTTCCGGTGGAGACGCTGCGGCTCGATACCCAGAACGGCCGCGTGCAGGTGGAGGCGCCAAGCATCCGCGATCTGCAGGTGGCGTCGCGCAACGGTTCCATCGAGGTGTCGGCCAAAGACGCCGGCAAGGTGCGCGTCGAGGCCTACAATGGGCGCGTGGCCCTGCGTGGCGCCTTGCAGGACGTGGACGCGATGACGCGCAACGGGCGCATCGAAGCCGAGCTGAAGCCTGTCCAGGGCGGGCGCTGCCGGCTGCAGACGCTCAATGGGGCCGTGGAGCTGGAACTCGCGCGTGGCATCGCCTGCAAGCTCACCGCGGAGACGGTGCACGGGCCGATCTCCGTCGACATGCCCGACCTTGCGGTGGAAGAAGACGTGCGCGACTTCAGCCGCAGACGGCTGCGCGGACGGACGAGCGGCACCGACGGAGAGATCGAGGCCGAACTCTCCACGACCAATGGCGCGGTGCGCGCCGTGCAGCGCCAACGCTGACAGGAGAACCGGCGGGTCGGTAAGAATAGGGGCGTCATCGCATCGGATGGCGAAGGGAGGGAGGCCGGGCTCTGCCCGGCCCAACTGTTGGCCTTCATCGAGACGCCTTTGGAGTCTGGCGCATCGCTCTTCCTCTGGTCCACGCCCAAGTTCAAGACGACGACGGTCCGCGTGCTGCTGCGAGCGCCCCTGGACCAAGGCGCAAGCGCGGGTGCCTTGGTGCCGATGGTGCTGCAACGCGGCACCCGCAGCCTGCCGCAGACCATCCTGCTCTCCCGCCGGCTCGACATGCTCTTTGGCGCCGAACTGCGCGCCGACGTGCTGAAGTTCGGCGAGGAACAGGTCACGATCTTCCACCTCGAGGTGGCACAAAGCCGCTACCTGTCCGGTGAGGATCCGCTGCCCGAGGCCATGACGCTCCTCGGCGACGTGCTCACCGAACCGCCGCTCGAGAGCGGCGGCCTGCGCGGGGAGTGGGTTTCCCAGGAGCGGGAGAACCTGCGCCGCCGCATCCAGGGCATCTACAGCGACAAGGCCCACTACGCGCAGGTGCGCCTCGTGGAGGCGATGTGCGGCCTAGAGCCATACGCCATCCCGCGCCTCGGGCGCCTTGAAGACCTCGACCGGCACACGGGGGATGGCCTTTGGCGCCACTGGCAGGAAACGCTCAGGCGGGCACCGCTCGCGATCTACATGGTCGGGGACCTGGAGAGCGCAACCGCGGAGAAACATGCCCACCGCCTGCTTGAGCGCATCGGACGCCGCGAGGTGCGGCCACCCGCCCTGGCGACACCCCACGCAGCGCCCGCCAGCCCGCGCGAGATCCGCGAGCGCCAGCCCGTTGCCCAGGGCAAGCTGGCCATCGGCTTCACGACGAGCCTGCACGCCTGGGATCCGGGGTACCCCGCCCTCTCGATGATGAACGGGATCTACGGCGGCTTCAGCCACTCCCGGCTCTTCCAGGAGGTGCGCGAGCGCCACTCCCTCGCCTACTACGCCCAGTCCCAGGTCGACGGGCTCAAGGGCCTTCTCTTCGTGCATCTGGGCATCGCTCCCGAGAACCGACAGGCGGCCCAGGACCTCGTGCTGGAGCAGCTCGAGGTCTTGCGGCGCGGCGAGTTCCGGCCGCAGGAGGCGGAGGACACGCTGAAGGGCATCGCGACGCAGATCGAACAGTCCGAGGACGCTCCCAGCGAGGCGATCATGACGGACTTCGAGCTGCGCGCGGCGGGACGTCCGACGGAGCCGAAGCGCCGGATCGCGGCACTGGCCGCGGTGGCGCGAGACGAGATCGTGGCGGCGGCGCGGGGACTCGCGCTGGACACGGTCTACTTCCTCGACGGGGAGGGCGATGGCGATGGCGACGCGGATTGAGGTGCCCGCCCTGCGCGAGGAGATCTGGCAGGAGGTCCTGCCTTCAGGGCTGAGCTGCTACGTGCTGCCGAAGCCGGGATTCGCCACCCGCTATGCGAGCTTTTCCACGCGCTACGGCTCCTGCGACCAGACCTTCGTCGACCGGGACGGCAACCTGCGCGAGACGCCGGCCGGCATCGCGCACTTTCTCGAACACAAGCTGTTCGAGGAGAAGGACGGCAACGTCGCGGAGCGCTTCTCCGCCCTGGGCGCGATGTCGAACGCCTACACGAACTACGGCGCCACGAGCTACCTCTTCTCGACCACCGAGCATTTCAGCGAGGCGCTCGACCTCTTGCTGCACTTCGTCCAGCGGCCGTACTTCACCGAGGAGAACGTCGAGAAGGAGCAGGGCATCATCGCCGAAGAGCTGCGGATGTACCTCGACGATCCGCGCTCCGTGGTATTCCAGAACCTTCTCGGCGCTCTCTACCAACGCCATCCGGTGCGCGTGGAGATCGGCGGCACCCTTGAATCGATCCGGAGGATCGGCCCGGACGAGCTCTTCCTCTGTCACAGGACCTTCTACCAGCCCGGTAACATGGTGCTCATGGTGGCGGGGGACGTCGACCCCGCAGAGGTCTTCGCCATGGCGCGCCAGGCGGTGGGTGGGGTGAGGGAGCCGGCTCTGCGCCGGGTCTACCCGGACGAGCCACGGCCCGTGGCCGAGGAGATGAAGCGCCAGCGCATGGCGGTCGGGGTGCCCTTGATCACGATCGGCTTCAAGGACGATCCGGCCCCTCCCGAAGAGGCGTTGCGGCGCGAGATGATCATGGAGATCCTGCTCGACGTGCTCTTCGGCCCCTCGTCCGAGATCCATCGCCAGCTGTACGAGGAAGGTCTCATCGGCCAGCAGTTCTCCTCGAGCTACTTCTCCGGCGACGGCTACGCGGCCTCGGTGCTCGGCGGCCCGACGCCGGACCCCGATCACCTGCTCGCGCGCGTGGAGGCGCTCCTCGGCGAGACACTCGTGCGCGGACTCGACCCAAAGGACGTGGAGCGCAGCCGCCGCCGCAGCCTGGGCGAGTTCGTGGCGCTCTTCAACGCGCCGGAGGCGGTCGCGCACGCCTACAGCGAGTACGCCTTGCGCGGACTCGACCTCATGGCGGTCCACGACCTTCTGCAGGAGGTCACCGCGGACGATGTCGGCAGGCGGCTGCAGGAACAGTTCCATACGCCGCGCCGGTCGGTCTCGATCGTGGAGGGCGCCGGCTGAGCAGCGTCGCAATGGGGGACCGGCCGTTCGGCGGCCGGTCCCCGGCCTTTCATCCCGTGGGAGCCGCGCCGCTTGCCCATACTAGGCACACTTCGCGGAGCAGGCCGAAGCGTGCGCAGATTCGTTCCGGCGTTCGCGGCCGCGGCCGTCGTCGCGGCGATGGTCCTCTCGCTCGTGACGCTGGGCAGCCACGCGCGGCAGGGGACCAGGGAGGTGCGGCCTGCCCAGGAGCGAGTGACCCTGCCCCAGGATGCCGCCGCCGGGGCCGTACGGCGGGCGGGTGATCGGGATGGCCACGCTGCAGGTGGCAGGGGGCAGGCGGATCGCGTTGGCCGTGCCGGCGCAGGTGCTATCGCAGGCGATTGGGCGGTCTTGTCGCGGGGCGCCTCGCCCCGGGATATCCCGGAAACCGCTTGCCACAAGCGTCTGGCGCCATATGCCTCCTCTATGCAAATGGTCCGTTCGGGCCTGAACCACGACGAGACGCAAAGAGATATACTTATCGCGTGTTTGGCCAAAGCTGACGATCCGCCCCCGGGGACCGTCCATGGAGGGAATACGGTTGCTGAGTGACATCGAAATCGCCGAAGCGGCGAAGATGCTCCCGATCACCGAGATCGCGCAGAAACTGGATCTCGGTCCGGACGACATCGAGCAGTACGGGAAGTACAAGGCGAAGATTCCGCTCGAGGTGTATGAGCGGCTGCAGGACAGGCCGGACGGCCGCCTGATCCTCTGCACGTCGATCAACCCGACGCCGGCGGGCGAAGGCAAGACGACGACCACGGTGGGCGTCGGCCAGGCGCTCTCGAAGATCGGCAAGAACGCCATCATCGCCTTGCGCGAGCCGTCGCTGGGACCGTGCTTCGGCATCAAGGGCGGCGCGGCCGGCGGCGGGTACGCGCAGGTCGTGCCGATGGAGGACATCAACCTCCACTTCACGGGCGACTTCCACGCGATCACGTCGGCGCACAACCTCCTGGCTGCCATGCTCGACAACCACCTGCAGCAGGGCAACACGCTCGGCATCGACGCGCGCACGATCACCTGGCCGCGCGTCCTGGACATGAACGACCGCGCCCTGCGCAACATCGTGCTCGGCCTCGGCGGCAAGGCGAACGGCGTGCCGCGCGAGTCCGGCTTCATGATCACGGTGGCGTCCGAGATCATGGCGATCCTCTGCCTCTCGACGAGCCTGCAGGACCTCAAGGAACGCCTCGGCAGCATCGTGGTGGGCAGCCGCTACGACGGCACCTACGTCACGGCGAAGGACCTCAAGGCGGACGGCGCGATGGCGGCCCTGCTGAAGGACGCGATCAAGCCGAACCTCGTTCAGACCCTCGAGAACACGCCGGCCCTGATCCACGGCGGCCCGTTCGCGAACATCGCGCACGGCAACAACTCGATCCAGGCCACGCGCCTCGCGCTCAAGCTGGCCGACTACGTCGTGACGGAAAGCGGCTTCGGCTCCGACCTCGGCGCGGAGAAGTTCATGGACATCGTGGCGCCGAAGGCGGGCATCAGGCCGTCGGCGGTGGTGCTGGTGGCGACGATCCGCGCGCTCAAGCTGCACGGCGGCGCCGAGCTCAAGAACCTCTCGCAGGAGGACATCGGCGCGCTCGAGAAGGGTATTCCGAACCTCGAGCAGCACGTCGCGATCGTGCGCCAGTTCGGGCTGAACCCCGTCGTGGCGATCAACCGCTTCCCGAGCGACACCGAGGCCGAGATCGCCTTGCTCGAGAGTCGCGCCCACCAGCTCGGCGTCGAGATGGTGCTCTCGGAGGTGTTCGTGAAGGGCGGCGACGGTGGCGTCGCGCTGGCGGAGGCCGTCGTACGCGCGGCGAACCAGCCGGGCGACTACCACCCGCTCTACGAGAGCAGCCTGCCGCTCAAGGAAAAGATCGAGCGCGTCGCCAAGGAGATCTACGGCGCGGACGGCGTCGACTACCTGGCGCCCGCGCAGAAGAACCTCGACCGCTACACCGAGCTCGGCTACGGCGACCTGCCGATCTGCATGGCCAAGTCCCAGTACTCGCTCTCCGACAACCCCAAGCTCCTCGGCCGGCCGAAGGGCTTCCGCGTCACCGTGCGCGACGTCCGGCTCTCCGCGGGTGCCGGCTTCGTGGTGCCGCTGCTCGGGGACATCATGACGATGCCCGGCCTGCCCAAGGTGCCGGCGGCCGAGAAGATCGACCTGACGCCCGAGGGCCAGATCAAGGGGCTCTTCTAAAGTGGCCGACGCCTGGGTTCTCGGCATGCCGCAGCCGCCCTGGCGGGCGGACGTCCTCGAGGAGGTCGGCCTCGGGCCGGCACGCCCTGTGCACATCTTCCTCGAGGGCTACGACGGACCGGACCTGCCGCAGCTGACCCGGGGAGACGGGGGGGCGCTACTCAGCGCCCCCCCTGCCGCGATCGGGCTCATGCTGGCGGCGCTGGACGAGCCATGGCGGTCGCTCGGGGCGCAGGCCCTGGAGCGGACGCCGCGGGTCCTGCGTCTAGCGCGCGGCGTCCTGCCGCTCGGCGAGCGCACCTATGTCATGGGCATCGTCAACGTCACGCCGGACTCCTTCTCGGACGGTGGGCGCTACAGCGCCGTGGAACGGGCGGTGGCCCACGCGCTCGAGCTGCAGGCTGCCGGCGCCGACATCATCGACATCGGCGGGGAGTCGACGCGGTGGTACCAGAGGGCGCACCGCACGTCGGACGGCCTGGCCGGCGTCAAGGTGTCGCTCGACGAGGAGCTGCGGCGCGTCGTTCCCGTGCTCGAGCAGCTGCGCGGCCAGTTAGAGGTCCCCGTGTCGATCGACACCTACAAGTGGCCGGTGGCCGAGGCCGCCCTGCGCCTGGGCGCCGAAATCGTGAACGATGTGACGGGTGGACTCGCCGACCCGGACCTTCTGCCCGGCACGGCGCGCCACGGGGCGGCGGTCGTCCTGATGCACGCCCAGGAGGAGCCGGGCTACCGCCATGTCGGCGACGACGTGCGGCGGCACCTGCGTGATCGCGCCCGGGCGGCCGAGGCCTTGGGCATCCCGCGCGACGCGATCGTCCTCGACCCCGGCTTCGGCTTCGGCAAGAAGCCCGAGGACGACTATGCGCTGCTGCGCATGCTGCCAAGCCTGAGGGGACTCGGCTATCCCGTCCTTTCCGGGCCGTCGCGCAAGAGCTTTCTCGGGGCGGCGACCGGCAAGGCGATCGAGGACCGGCTCGCGGCGACGGTGGCGGCTTGTGCGCTGTCGGTCGCGCTGGGCGCGGATATTGTGCGCGTGCACGACGTCGCCGAGATGGTGGACGCTGTGCGTGTCGCGGATCGGACGGTGCGAGGATGAAGAGGAAGGTCGCCTTGCGCGGGCTCGTCTTTTATGGCCGCCATGGCAACTATAAGCACGAACGTGGGCTGGGCCAGCCGTTCCTGGTGGACATCGAGATCAGCTACGACTTCCGCGATGTCGCGCAGTCCGACGCGGTGGAGCAGGCGGTGGACTACCGCTACGTCTACCGCACGGCCCGGTCCATCTTCGAGGGACCGAGCCTGAGACTGCTGGAGACGCTCGTGGAGCGGACCGCACAGGCGCTCCTCGAGCAGTTCCCCCAGGCAGAGCGGGTGCGGGTGCACGTGCGCAAGCCGCACGCGCCGCTCGGCGGCGTTGCCGAAGGCGTCGAGGCGGAGGTCGAGATCGGCCGCGATGATTGAGGCCGCGATCGGGCTCGGAGCGAATCTTGGGCGGCCCGAGGCCGCGCTGAGGCGTGGGCTCTGGTCTCTCGGACTGCCGGTGCTCGCCGTCTCCTCCCTCTACGAGAGTCTGCCGGTGGAGACAGCGATCGCGCAGCCGAACTATTTGAACGCGGTGGCCATCCTGCTGGTGCCCGAGGCGATGCCGCCGCGGGCACTTCTCGATCGTCTCCTGGCGACCGAGGCCGCGCTGGGACGCGTTCGGGCGCCGGGTAAGCCGCCGCGTACGCTCGATCTCGACCTGCTGCTGTTCGGCGAGAGGGAGATGGACGATTCGGCCCTCATGCTGCCGCATCCTGGACTCCTGCGCCGCCGCTTCGTCCTGGAGCCTCTCCTCGAGGTGCGGCCCGCGCAGCGGTTGCCGGACGGCCGCCCGCTGGCCCCGCTGCTTGCGGCCACTCTGGGGCAGGAGGTTCGGCGTGTCAGGGGGAGGTGCTGGTGGTGGCGGACCGCGGACGTATTCTAGCCATGCTGCGGAGCGGAGGCTTCGTCTCTGGCGCCGAGATCGGTAAGAGACTCGGAGTATCGCGCGCGATGGTCAGCCGGGAGATCGGCGTCCTCGCGGCGGCGGGCTGCCGAATCGAGGCCGTCACGGGACGCGGCTACCGCCTGCTGGCCCTGCCCGACGGCCCGTTGCCGGATGTGATGGCGGCGCTCTGGCACGGGCGCTTCGACTACCCGGTGCGGTTCCTTCCCGAGCTCCCGTCGACGATGCAGCTGGCCGGGGAGTGGGCGAGAGCCGGCGCTCCCGCCGGCGCCACTGTCGTGACCGATCACCAGACCGCGGGGCGCGGGCGGCGGGGCCGAAACTGGCAGGATCCGCCTGGCGAGGCCTTGCTCATGTCGATCGTGCTGCGGCCCCGCCTCGAGGCGGGGGCGGCCGGCTGGCTGCCGCTCGCGGTGGCCGTCGGAGCCGCTAGGGCGGTACGAGAGGTGACGGGAGGGGCGCCCGGCATCAAGTGGCCGAACGACCTCCTGCACGAGGGGCGCAAGCTGGCGGGCATCCTCGTCGAGTTGACGCTGGACGAGCAGGATGTGCGCTACGCCGTCGCGGGCCTCGGCGTGAACGTGCACCAGACCGCCTTTCCCGCGGAGATCGCGGGACGCGCGACCTCGCTCAGGCAGGCACTCGGCTATCGGGGCACCAGGGCCGAACTCATGGCCACGCTGGTGCCCGGAGTGCTCGGGGCAGTGGAGGAGCTCGAACTGGATCCCCCCCGGCTGCGGGACGCCTGGCGCGCCCAGAGCGTGACCCTGGGCCGCGAGGTGGAGATCCGCACCAGCCAGGGCGGGGTGCGGGGCCTGGCGCTCGATGTCGACGAGATCGGCCGCATCGTGCTCGAGACGCCGGATGGCCGGCGCCAGGCGTACGCGGCGGGCGAGATCAGCCTCGATCAGGATGCGGCGGGACCGAGCGGCTCGACCGGCAGGTCGTCCTCGAGCAGCATGTAGCGCCCGCCGGCGGTACGTGCGTTCGAGCAGTGGAGCATGCCATCGCGGAGGTGGCGCTCAAGCTTCTCGCAGACCTCGCCCTCGAGGACGAAGCGGGACCCGATCGGCAGCTCCGAGAACAGCCGTTGACCCATCGTCGCTCTCTCCTCGCGGCCTAGAGCTGCGTCTTGACAAGGTGGCCGCCAGCCCTGATTGTAAACCAGAAACGCTCTATGGGTTTACGAAAGGGGATCCAGATGTCAGAGGACTTGCGCCGAGCGAGGCGAGTCGCCTACGCCGCAGCGTTCGCCGCGCTGCTTGCCGTCGCCTCCTATGTCAGCTTCGCGCTACCGCTCACGGACGTGCCGTTCACCCTGCAGGTCCTGGTGGTGGTCCTGGCCGGCCTGGTACTCGGCCCTGGGCTCGGTGCCCTCTCGGTGCTCGTCTACCTGCTGCTGGGGGCGGTGGGCGTTCCCGTGTTCGCGGCGGGGAGCGCCGGCCTCGGCGTCATCCTGGGACCGCTTGGCGGCTATCTCGTCAGTTGGCCCGTGGCGGCGGCGATCGCCGGCCTCGGACGGGGCAGAGGGCCGCTGGGGCGGCTCGTGCCTGCCCTCCTGGCGCTCTGCGTGATCTACCTTGGCGGCATCGCCGGCCTGCACCTCAGCCAGGGCATGAACTGGCACGCCGCGTTCTTCGCTGGGGCTGCGCCCTTCCTGCCCTTCGACGTCGCCAAGGTGCTGGTGGCCTGGGCGATCGCGCCTGCCCTGACCCGTCTGGCACCCGGAATCGGCTCGTCTGCGGAAGGTGCCTGAAGCCCGGGTGTCTTGCAAAATTCCGGCACGTGCGGCAGTTTGGAGGCTGGACATGCGTGGCGCGCAGCGCGCGCCACGCACGGAGCGCCTTGGGGGGACTGCCGCTTGCTGCTTGCGCTCGACCTAGGCAATACGAACCTCACCTGCGGCGTCTTCGCGCAGGGGCGCCTCAGGCTGCGGGCACGCATCTCGACGCGGCGCGACGCCACCAGCGACGAGTGGGGGCTCCTCATTGCCCAGCAGCTCGCGCAGCGGGAGATCGGCCCTGCCGACATCACGGGCGCGATCATGGCGTCGGTGGTGCCGCAGGCCACCGGTCCAGTGGCGGAAGGCGTACGGGAATTTCTCGGTGCCCAGCCGGTCCTCGTGGACCAGAACTTCGACACGGGGCTCGTCGTCGCTTACGCGCACCCCGAGGAACTTGGCGCGGACCGGATTGTCAACGCGGTCGGCGCGCTGAGCGAGATGAGTCCACCCATCATCATCGTGGACTTCGGCACCGCCACCACCCTCGACGCCATCGATCGCGACGGCCGCTATCTCGGCGGCGCGATCGCGCCAGGCATTTCGGTCAGCACGGACGCGCTCTTTCAGCGCGCGGCGCTGCTGCATCGCGTGCCGCTGCAACCGCCGGCGCGCGCGATCGGGCGCACGACGGAGGAGAGCCTGCAGTCCGGCATCGTTCTGGGCTTCGCCGGCCAGGTGGACGCGCTGGTGCGTCGCATGCAGCGTGAACTGGATGGCGCGGAGATCGTCGCGACGGGCGGGCTTGCGGAACTCATCGCGCCCCACACCGAGACCGTGCGTCGGATCGATCAGGATCTGACGCTGCGCGGCCTTTTGCGGATCTATGAGCGCGTCACGGAGGTGGCCAGATGAGTCGGGAGACGGAGAACATGCGTCCGGAGTTCCTGGGTCGCGTGGAGCGCTACGGCAAGGCACTGGCGGCGGCGGGCATCGGGCTCGCGCTCATCCAGCAGAACACCGACAAGTACTATCTCTCCGGGACGGTGCAGCAGGGCTTTTTGGCCATCGCTCCCGGGCTGGAGCCGGTGCTCTTCTGCCGCAAAGGCGTGGACAGGGCCCGCGAAGAGACGCCCTGGCAGGTGTGGCCGCTCGACCGGCCCAAGGACCTGCCGGACCTCCTGCGGGAGGCCGGCTTTCCCCAGGACGGCCCGATCGGCCTGGAGGCCGACGTCGTGCCGATGCAGCTCTGGCAGCAGGTGGCGCGCCTCTTCCCGGACCGCAGCCTCGTAGATGGTGGCCTGCCGCTGCGTCAGGTGCGCCAGGTCAAGACCGCGTTCGAACTCGACGAGATGCGGGCGGCCGCCAAGGTCTGGCGGGGCATGATGGAGGAGACGGCGCGGCAGATCAGGCCGGGCCTTGACGATCACCTGCTCGCGATCGCGGTGGACGCGCATGGCCGGCACCTTGGCGGGCAGGGCCTGATGCGCACCCGCGGCTTCAATTTCGAGTATTTCGCCCCACACACGCTCGCCGGACCGCCGGGGGCCATGCCGGCGCACTTCGACGGCCCGACGGGCGGCCAGGGACCGCACGCGTCGATCGGCCAGGGCTCCGCGCACGTCAGCATCGAGCCCGGCATGCCGATCCTCGCCGACTTCGGCGTCGGCACGCGCGGTTACGTCGCGGACGGGACGCGCACCTTCTGCGTTGGCGAACTGCCCCCACAGCTGGCCAGGGCCGCCGCCGCGGCGGTGGACATCATTGCCGAGGCCGAGGAGACCCTGCGCGCGGGAGCGGAACTTGGCGCCCTCTACCGCAAGGCGGTCGAGCACGCCGCCGCCGAGGGGCTCGAGGAGCATTTCATGGGCTACGGCCGCGACCGCGTCCGCTTCCTGGGCCATGGCATCGGCCTCGAACTGGACGAGATGCCGGTGCTGACGCCGAACGCGCAGGGTGCGCTGGAGGCGGGCATGGTGGTGGCGATCGAGCCGAAGTTTGTCTTCCCCGGTGTCGGCGCGGTCGGCGTGGAGGACTCCTTCGTGATCCGCCAGGGAGCTCCGGAGGTGCTGACGGACTATCCGCGCGGGCCGATCCTGCTGGAGCGGAAGGGGTAGCGGATGGCAAACGCCCGACGCGGACGGCCTTACCGCAGCTTCGCGCACCCCCCTGCTCAGAGTGGGCTCTTCGCGCTGGGCCCGGAAGTCCAGGGCGAGGTGATGCGCACCACCTACCGGGACGAGGAAAGCGGCTTCAGCGTCGTCAAGTTGAAGACGGCGCACGGGGAGGTGACCCTGGTCGGGGCCTTGCCCGCCTTGGCCACGGGCGAGCGCGTCTCCGCCAAGGGCAAGCCCAAGACACATCCGAGCTACGGGCCGCAGCTCGAGGTGGAGGAGATCGAGCGGCTGCTGCCCGTCACGCCGGAGGGCATCGTCGCCTACCTTGGCTCTGGCCTGATCCCCGGCATCGGCCCGAAGCTCGCGCAGCGCATCTATGAGCACTTCGGCGCGCAGAGCCTCGAAGTGGTACGGCGGGAACCGCGGCGCCTTGCCGAGGTGCCCGGCATCGGCCAGCGGCGCATCGTCGAGGCCAACCGCACGGCGAAGGCCCAGGTGCGGCTCGAGCGACTGGTCGTGGCCCTGCGCCCATATCAGGTGCCGCTGCACGTGGCGCGCAAGATCGAGGCCCGCTACGGAGACGAGGCGGAGCAGATCGTGGCGCACGAGCCTTACCGGCTCTGGCGCGACGTGGGCGGCATCGGCTTCCTCACGGCCGACCGCGTCGCACGCGCCATGGGCATTGCGGAGGATGCACCGGAGCGCATGGAGGCGCTTGTGCTCTACCTCCTGCAGACCGCGATGGACGAGGGCCATGTCTGCCTGCCCGAGGACGAACTCGTGCAGAGGGCCGTCCGCCTGGGCGGCACGGCGGAGCGCACCGCAGGGGCGCTGCGGGGTCTGGCCGAGGGTGGCCTTTTGGTGCTCGACGACGACCTCACCTACCTCACGCGCAACCACCAGATCGAGAAGAGGGTGGCGCGAGCGGTGGCGCGGTATCTCGAGGCGCGCCCGGCGCCGGTGGCGCTGAGAAACCGCGGCACCCTGTCGCCCGCCCAGGCGGCGGCTGCCCAGGCGGCCCTAGGGCGCGGGCTCTTCGTCCTCACCGGCGGTCCCGGTACCGGCAAGACAACCACGGTCCAGGCCATCGCTCGCTCGGCCATCGGCCACGGGCTGCGCCTGGAGCTCGCCGCGCCGACCGGTCGAGCGGCCAAGCGCATGCAGGAGGCGAGCGGCCTGCGCGCCCAGACCTTGCATCGCCTGCTGGGTCTGCGGGGTCCCCAAAGCGAGGTGCATGAGATCGCGGCGGACCTCGTGATCGTGGACGAGGCGTCCATGATCGACCTCTGGCTCTTCGACCGCCTGCTCGACGCTCTGCCGCGCACGGCGCGGCTCGTGCTCGTGGGCGATCCCGACCAGCTGCCGCCGGTGGGTGCCGGCCAGCCCTTTGCGGACCTTCTCGCCCGGCGCGAGGTGCCACGGGCGGAACTGACCGAGATCTTCCGCCAGGCGGCGCAGAGCGGCATCGTGCAGGCGGCGCACCGCATCCGCCAGGGCTACCTGCCGCAGCAGGCCCAGGACTTCGTCTGGCTGCAGGCGGAGGCGCCGCTCGAACTCCAGCACCTGGCCTTGCAGGCGGCCATCGAGACGCTGCCGAGGCTGGGCATCGAGCCCGACGAGATCCAGGTGCTGTCGGCGGGACACAAGCACGAGAGCGGCGTGCAGGCCCTGAACGTCGCCCTCCAGGCCAAGCTCAACCCGCCAAGGGGACAGGCCGAATTGCGGCACGGCGATCGCATCTTCCGCCTGGGCGATCGGGTGGTGCAACTGCGCAACGACTATCAGCGCGGGGCCCTGAACGGCGAGGTGGGACGGATCACGCGGCTCGGAGCCAAGGATGGTGGCCTCACCGTCGCGTTCCCCGATGCGTCGGGCGTGCGCGAAGTGGAGTACGGGTCCGACGAGTTGCGCCAGCTCCAGCTCGGCTACGCGACGACCGTGCACAAGGCGCAGGGCAGCGAGTATCGCGGTGTGGTGCTCGTGCTGTCGCCGCAGCATTGGATGCTCTTGCAGCGCAACCTTCTCTACACGGCGGTCACGCGGGCGCGCGAGCGCATCGTCGTAGTGGCGCCCGCGCGCGCCTTGCGCCAAGCCGTGCGTGCCGAGGGGCGTAATGTCCGCTACGGGCGGCTGGGGGCCCGCATCGCGGCGGCGCTCACCGCGCGGACCGATTCCTGAGGTCGTTTGCGAAGTCCCTACGGGCCCTCAGAGTTGCAACGAGATGCCATGGCGAAGGAACCAGTCCTGGATCAGCGCCTGCTCGTCCCCACCGTAGGGCGAGTGGCCGCCGGGGAAGAGCTTGAACTCCACGTTCTGGCCACAGTCCTTCAGGTCGGCCGCCATGGTGGTGAGCATAGCTTGCGGCACGATGTCGTCCTGCGTGCCGCCGACGATCAGGAGAGGCATGTGGACGTCCTGGCAGTCGTAGGAGTTGCGACGATACCAGCGGCTGGCCGTGTTGGACCCCTCGTACCGCGTCAGGATCTTGTAGCCCAGGCGCTCATCCCGATTCAGGTGAAAGTAGTTCGTCTGGTACCAGCTCAGGGACATGCGCGCTCCCGGCCACGGGCTGTCGAGCGCCGCCGCGTGCACCTGGGGGTCGTGTTCCGCGAGCAGCACGCCGATGGCGCCGCCCAGGGAGAAACCGAGAAGATAGGTCGCGTTGCGCTCGAGGCGCAGGCCGCGGATCCGTGCGAGGGCCTTCAGGCCGTTCGCGACGTCCTGCGTGTCCTGGTAGGCGTCGCCGACCTTGCCGCCGCTCGGGCCGTAGCCCACATAGTTGGGCAGGAACGCGACGGCGCGCGCCTGTGCGTTGACGATGGCCTCTTGCCGGGTCCAATAGTCGTCGTCCGTGTGGCCCGGTTCCGCGATGTAGTACCCGCCATGCAGGTAGATGAAGAGGGCGTGCGGCTTGGGACCGGCCGGAACGGTCAGGTAGCCCTGGGCCCGCTGCCCGCGGCTCCAGTAGGTGAGGCTGTACACGTGGCCGCCGGGGGGTACGTAGATCACGCCCATCGATCCAGGGCGTACCAGGGTCAAGGAAATGGGCAGGCCATTCACAGGTGTCGACGACCGGACTTTGAGGGCAAGCCCTCCTGGCAACGGCGCAAGGGCGCGCGTCGCCATGCTGCCGCCACTGCAGCCGGCGGCGGCTGCAGCTATGGCGAGAATGGCGACAAGGGTCGCGATGCGGCGTGCGGAAACTGGCCTTCGCACTGCATGGTCACCTCCGTGTCGCGGTTGTGTCGGCGGGTGCTCCTTCAGCGCAGATGCAGCCCGTGGCGTGCAAAGAAGTCCACCTCGGCGATACCGACCCCTGGCGATTGCGGCCCGTGTCCGCCCGGGAAGAAGCGCAGGGTGACGGTCCGGTCATGGCGGCGCAGCGCTGCGAACAGGGACCGCAGCATGCCCGGCGCGACGATCGGGTCGTGGGTGCCGCCGATCAGGAGGAGCGGAATGTGGATGCGCGCGAGATCCGGGGAGTTTGTCCGGTACCAGGTGGTGTCCGCGTTAATGCCCTGCAGGCCCACGAGGTTGCTGTAGCCCGCGAGATCGTCCTGGGTGAGGTGCGGGAAGGCGGCGGCGAACCAGCGCAGGGCGAGAACGGCTCCCGGCCAGGGGCTTATCAGGACCCCAGCGCGAACGGCAGGATCGCGCTGCGCCAGCATGAGGGCGATGGCGCCACCGAGAGAGGACCCCGCGAGATAGGTCGAATCGGGAGCGAGGCGCAAGCCTCGGACGTCCCGCAGCGCCTTGAGACCGTTCACGGTGTCGATGACATCGTCCCGCGTGTCGCCGACGGTCCCGTGGCTTGGCCCATAGCCGCCGTAGTTCGGCGCGAAGACGATGCCGTCGACCTGGGCGTTTCCCGCCGCGGCGAAGGCGGATTCGTACACCTGCGCGTCGTGGTAGGGCAGGCCGAGCGGGAAACCGCCGTGCAGGACGATCAGCAGCGGCTGGGGAGTCCTGCTGGACGGCACCACGAGGTAGGCCTGGCAGCGCAGGCCGCGGCTCCAGTACAGGAAGCTCCAGATGCCTGTGCCGGCCGGAATCTCGAAGCCCGGCGGCGGCGAGACGGCGACAGGCGTCAGGGAAATGGGCAAGCCGGCCTTTGGCATGGTGGCGCTACCGACGAGAGACAGGGCGATGGCCGGAGCGAAGGTGAACCTGGCCAGGGAGAGCGCGAGGGAAGCCACAAGTAGCGATAGGGCCGCAAGGGCGGCCGCGGCGTGGCGACCCGCCGGAACGGAATGGTTCGATGGCTGCGCATCCGTGCCGGTCATGGCATGTTCCACCCGTGCGCCAGGTACCAGGCATGCTCGATGGCCCCGGCCGCCGCGGTCATGGGGGCGTGCCCGCCGGGCACGATGCGCAGTTCGACGTGCTTGTTGAACCGACGGAGATCTTTAGCCATGGCCTGCAACATGCCGGGGGGGTTCTTCGGATCTTGCGCGCCGCCCACGATCAGCACGGGCACCTTGATGTCCTGGTAAGGCACCGAGTTTTGCCGGCACCACCCCGATTGGAGGCCGGTGCTGCACGTCTCGGACAAGGAGATGGCGTAGAGCTGGTCGTCGGTGGTGAGCTTGGCCGTCGGATGGGACTCGAGCCAGGATGCCATCTCCTCGGCGCCGGGCCAGGGACTGATCAGGACGACGCCGCGCACCTCGGGATCGTGGGCAGCCGTCAGGAGGGCCACGATGCCGCCAAGCGACGCTCCGGACAGGATGGTGTCCTTTCGCCGCACGTGCAGTCCCGTGATCTCCTTCAGGGCCCTGAAGCCGTTCATCACGTCGACGTAGTCGTTATAGCCGTCCCCGACGTCGCCTTGGCTAGGACCGTATCCGCCGTAGTTCGGCAGGAAGGTGATCGCGTCGGGTTCGGCTGTCCCCGCGGCGAAGGAAGGGCTCATGACGGGAAAGCCGTTGTAGTGGCCAGGTTCTCCCCAGATGTCCCCGCCGTGCAACAAGACCCAAAGCGGGTAGGCGCGTCCGCCGCTCGGGACGTCGAGATAAGCCTGGCAACGCAGGCCTCGGCTCCAGTAGGTGAGGCTATAGATGCGTACACCTGTGGGAACGTGGGCCAGGGCGGACTTCGAAAGACGCACAGGCTCGAGCGCAATCGGCGTGCCGTTGGCCCTACGGTGCTTGGCAGTCTGGATGGACAGCGCGGAGGAAGCGGGCGGCCCTTGGCCTATGGAGCAGCCTGCAAGGAGCGGCAACAAACCGAGCACCAAGGATACGATCAGGCGATGTCGCTGGGAGTGACGGCGCATAGGCACCGATCCTTTCGGACGAGTACACATTCACTGAACCCCATGCGGAGAGGGTTCAGATCGCTGTGAGTTGAGTGCGGAAGTCCTTGGCCAACGGGTATAGGAAGATGGCCTTGATCGGCTTGTCGCGGAGGGTGTGGCG
>JAJZAT010000035.1 GCA_021799275.1 Bacillota bacterium | reverse complement strand
CGCGCCGACGGCAGTCGGCGTAGCCAGTTGGGATTGACCTCCTGATGGTATGTCAGGAGGTCTTGCGATCGTGTGACCTCTTTATTCGTAGTTTTGTAGTCCACAACATCTACGCCCCGTACGAATAGGCGTAATAGCTGTAGCCGTAGCCATGACCAGACTTTAGCCCGTTCAAGACCGCCCCAAGTATAGTCGCATGCCCGAGTTCTAGTTGCGATACCGCTTGCCGCACAGCGTCCTTAGGCGTGGCCTCCGCTCGTACTACCACAATGGCGCCATCGGCCAGGGCACCCAAGTCCACTGCCTCGACTGCCGGCAGTATCGGTGGACAGTCGTAAATGACAAATTCGAACTCTGCCGTGAGGCGATGGTGCAGCTTGTGCATGCTCTCAGACTGCAGCAGTTCGGTTGGGTTTGGCGGCTTCTCCCCTGCTGTGAGAAGCCAAAGGTTTTCCACTTGCGTAGGCTGGATCGCATCCTCCATCTTCTGCAGCCCCACGAGCACCGATGTGAGACCGGTGCGCCCTGGCGCAACGAAGATCTTGTGCACCGCAGGCTTGCGCAGGTCGACGTCCACCAAAAGGGTGCGCAGCCCCGCCTGCGCCGTTGAGATGGCAAGGTTGGCTGCAGTTAGGGTCTTGCCCTCGTTCTCAAGCGCGCTCGTCACAGCCAGAGACCTTGTGGCCCGGTCAACCGAGGCAAACCGGAGGTTGGCCCGCAACACGCGGTACGCTTCAGCGGCGGCACCGTGCGGATTCTGGCCTGACAGCAGTTTCGCAGGCGCACTACGTCTATTTATCCGACTCATGCGCGCATCCTCCCCTGCTTGCTCGGCTGGCGTCGCGCCACCTGTACATTCGCGTCGTCGATGATCGGCACGGTCGCCAGCACGGGCACACCAAGCTCACGCGCAAGTTGCTCTGGGTCATGAATTGTGCGATCGAAATATTCCTGCAGGAATGCAATGCCAAGCCCCACGAGCAGACCGAGGACTAGTGCCAGTGCCAAATTAAGCTTCTTGTTGGGTGACGCGGGCACGGAGGGCGGTACAGCCGCATCGACCACCGACACGTAGTAACCCGGCGTGATGCCCTTTGCTTTGACGGCAAGCGACTTCGCGACATCGTTGGCGAGCACTGCTGCCTGCTGGGCGCTCGGGCCTTGGGCCTGCACCGTCACGAGGTCCGTATTGGTCACGGCTGTCACTGTGAGCATCTTGCCGAGCTGGGTCTCCGTGTATGGGATGTTGTAAGCCTGGATCGCATGTTCCAACACACCATAGCTCGTGCCAAGTGTTGCGTAAGTCTGCACTAGCTGCGTGTCCAAGAGAAAGGTGCTCTGGTCTATGACTGGCACAGCTTTGTTCACCACAATGAGTGTGGCCTGTGCCTGATAAGTCGGCTTGATGACAAAGAAACTGAGGATGCCGCTCACAACGACGGCCACCACCGTCACCCAGACGATCGTCCGTAGCCGACGTCGGATCACCCTAAGGTAATCCTGCAGTTCGAGTTCACGTTCCTCCTGCAATGAGCGGCCTCCTCAGCCCTGGAGTGCGGATCCGATCCGGTGCCTTATAGCCCGAGTATGTTCCCGAAGACGATGGCCAACTGCTCGCGGGTCATCGTCTGCGATCCGCCGAAGTCGCCGTTTGTGAAGCCCTTGAAATAGCCCTTCTGGTAGAGGGCGTAGAGTAGACCCTGGTCCGCCGACGGGATACTAGAGGCGTCCTTCCAAGGCAAGGTGCCGGTCACTGGGGTCAGCTTCAGGGCCTTTGCCAGTGCCAGAGCGGCTTGAAGCCTGGACACAGTGCCGGTCGTGGAAGATCCGGTGGGCAGGATGCCAAGGGACTGTGCCTGGCTCACGTACTGGTCCGATGTCTCCCCTGACGTGCCCAGTCCAAGGTACCTGACCACAGCCTGTGCGAAGACGCTAGTGGAAGCGGCGACCGTCGGGGCAAACGTCCCATTTGGCTCGGCACCGATCAGTCCAGCTTCGTATACCAGACCAATGGCCTGCGCGACCGGAGTGTTCGCCTGGATGTCGCTGAAGGTCTTCGTCGCCTGCTGGCCGTAGACCGTACCGGTCACCGAGCCCGAGGCAAAGGCGGGGACCGCCGCCGCGAACCCAAGCGTCAACGCCAGGCCGCCAGCGATCAGGTTCCTGCGATTCATCTGCATTGCTCGATCCTCCTCCGCAATCTTCCTCTACTGGACTCGCAGGGCCAATGCGAGCCGATTCGACAAGCCGGCCTCTCCTCCCTTCCTGTCAACTGGCGCCTCGTCCCGTCAGCACGCTCGGGATCGTCTGCGCAATGATGCGCAGGTCGCGACCAAGCGACCAGTTGTCGATATAGTCGAGATCGAGCCGCATCCACTCGTCGAACTGGACCTGATTGCGCCCCGCCACCTGCCACGCACCGGTAATGCCAGGGCGAACACTGAGGCGTCGGCGGAATGGATCCGGATACCGCTCAACCTCTTGCGGCAATGGCGGCCTGGGACCGACAATGCTCATCTCCCCGCGCAGCACGTTCCAGAACTGCGGCAGCTCATCGATGCTCAGTCGCCGAACCCATCGCCCAGGCTGCGTTACTCTGGGGTCGTTACGAACCTTGAACACTGGCCCACCGACCATCTCGTTCAAGTGTGCGACTTGCTCCTGCAGCATCTCGGCATCGGGTACCATGGTGCGAAGCTTGAAGAGAAGGAAGCGTCTCCCATTCAGGCCGATGCGCACTTGTTTATAAATGACCGGCGCGGTCGGGTCATCGTACTTGATGGCCACGGCAGCCACCAGCAAAATCGGTGACGTGATCAAGATGGCCAGAGTACCTAGGATCAGGTCCAGCAGTCGCTTTCCGGCGCTCGCAAGCACCGTCGGTCCGCGCGGATCGAGACTGACGAGCGAACCCCCGTAGAACTCCTGCGCCCGTACGGCTGACGCATACGGGTCTCCGCCAGAGAAAAGCATCTTGACGTCCTTGCCGTACAGGCGACCGAGCTCAAGCACCTCTTGTGTCAGTGACTGCCCTGGCTCCGCGACCACCAACAGAACATCAACCACACGCTCACGCAGAGCCGCTTGCAGCGACGGGACATCGTCCGGCTGCACGGTTCCGGCAAGCCGCAGGCCCAACTCCGGCCTACTTTGTAGCAACGTACGCACGCGCTCAACCGCGTCCCCTGACGCGACCAGCAACACGTAGCGGCTGTTCCTCCCGCTGCGGCGCAAGAGGCGTAGCACGAGGCGCAAGGCTGAACGCAGAATGACGTCAAAAAGGAACGTTCCCGCCACGGCCGCTAGAAGGTCCTGGAGCCGAAGGCCAAGATGGAAGGCTGCTCCGACAATGAGCGCCAAGAAATTAACACCTGATAGCATCCCTAAAAGGTGCCAAAGCTCCGCCTCAAAGTCGGACCAGCGCCTGCTGGGCGTCTTTAGGCTCATGCCCAGCCCCACGTAACCGAGGCCCACGATCACAGCAAAAAGACCCGTGCGCACGGGGTGCGCAGGTTCAGCGAGCGCGAGCCCAAAGAGGTAGGCGGCGACCACTGCTTCAATGGTCACCAGCAACCTCGTCGCAAGGGGCGTTAACGCACGCAAGAACCCACCCCCTCACAGGCGAAAGTGGATCGAACGGGGACATGCCAGTTACAGGTGCGATTTTCTAGGTTTCGGCAAAAACTCCTGCAGAGCGACAAAATCCGGGTTTACGGTGCGCCACAGAACCCAAGGCTGGTCGGCCACCAAGCTCATGTAGTGGGCGTCGTGCAGAGAACTGGCAACCGCATAGAGCCAGATGTCCGAACGCGGGCGGAGCGCGATATCGGCATGTGCGGCCCAAAGGAGCCTCTCGGCTGCCTTCAGGTGCCCCGTCAGAGCGTCCTCCTGGCCTGTTGCCATATCCATCACAAGTGGGAGGTCCTGAGGCAGTGGCACCGTGGTCAGGTTGACGTAGAGGCTCGCTGCACCGACCTGGCGATACGTGTGCACAAGCCGCGCGATCGCCCGCACATCCTTGTGCGCCAGCGCAGTTCGATGGGACGCCAGTGCCGTGAGGGCGGCCTCGGGCAGGATCTGCGCCCCGTACCAGTACGTATCGGCCCGCAAGGGTTCGAGGGCGGCCGCGCGAATCGCGGCTGGGGCTCCAAAGCTGAAGCTCCTGTTTTGGACCGCCGCCTCCATCACGCCCACCAGCACATGAGAGTTATCGGGCAGCAGCACCATGGCCCTGCGCAAGTACGTTTCGGCCCGCAACGGCGAGGTCAACTCAAGTAGCTTGGCCTGCCATAGCGGAATCCTGCCGTCCACCGGATCAAATCGCTCAGCTGTGCGCATCTCCCTAGCCGCCACCTGGAATCTCCCGCGTTGCAGGGCCCGCAGACCATCGGTGTAGTTCTTCTCGCCCCATGCGAGCGGCAGCGCCAGGACGAGTCCAAGAGCCGCAAGGGGGTAGACGACGCTTCGCACCGGCAGGGCCCATCGCCCCTTCCCTTCTTCCTCTCCGCCCGTCGCCACTCCGGCCAAATAGAAGAACATGGCGAGCAGCGAGAAGTAGGAGAGGTCGAAGTCCATCGCGCTGTGGGCGAGGAGGAATAGTCCGGCCACGGCGGCGCCGAGACGCAGGCGCTGGAGCCTCCCATCCCGGCCCCTTGTAAAGGTCCTTTTCAGAAGCAGCCAGAGCAGCCAAACCAGGCCGGCTCCAGCCACGATGCCGCCTTCCAGGAAGACCTGGGTCACAAAGCTGTGCGTTTCGTTGGCGATGAAGTAGCTCGTCTGATAGCGGTGGTAGAGGTCGATCCAGGCATTGGCCCCATACCCGATCAGCGGGTGTCCCAGGATCAAGCGCAGGGCCATCCCGTCCATGATCAGCCGATCAAAGAGGGTCGCACTGTGGATCGAGATGGCCCCAACGCGACTACCGACGCCGGCAGGAGCCAATCGGGCCAAGAGATGGAGCACCTTGCTGCGCGCGAGGAGTCCACCGAACGCGACGAGGACCACGATGATGCCCAGATAGGCCTGCATCGCCCTCCGTCCAAAGAGCAGGTGCGGCAGGCGATTAAGTCCTAGCGCCGCCACGTAAGCCAGAGCCATGGCGGCGAGGAGCCAGAGGAACATCGCCATCGAACGATGATCAGCTGCTTGGCTCACCGGCCCAATCAGCACAAGCCCCAGGACGAGCCCAACTAGACCGACCGCGGCCACGCGCCGTCGCCCCAGTGGATCGAGCACACCAAAGAGCAGGATGAAAGCCAGAGGGAACAGGACATAGACGCCACGGCTGAGCGAGAGGTAGAGCGCCAGGGCCAGGGGTACCCCAACCGCGGCGTACGCGCTCCGCCACCACTCGCTCTTCTCATCGCCCGCGAGTGCGTACAGTACCATCAGGCCCAGTGCCATGGCGGCGCCGAAGGCGTTATGGTACTGGATGGAGCCGGTAAGAAAAGGCGGCGTATAGGCCGCAGGGTCGTGCCAGAAACCACCCCGCACCAAAAGAGCATACACGGCTCCGATTAGTGCTGCCGCCGCAATGCCGCGCAAGACCGTCCTCGGATCCCGCTCGGTGGACGCGCTCATCAGGAGGCCAAAGAGCACCGCGATCTGCGCCACGGCCATCCAGGTGTCGGCCGGTCGCAACGCATCCAGAAGCGACAGCAGGTAGCCTATAAGGAGCAGGGCAGGCCCGCCGTACAGCCTCAGCGAAACCTTCTCATGGTTGCGCCAAGCCCTTGCGAGGAGCCATGCTCCGAGCAGTGCCACCGCGGGCAGGAACTCATGGCGGTAAAAGAGGCCCTGTGGCAGAAATGAAACGGCGAAGAGGAGTGCCAATACGTAGGACATGCTGGAGCGATTAGTGTCGAACGTCCAATCTCCTGCACCCTCGCATTGGATCAGGTGGGGCCGCCTCGCGCTGGCCAGCCTCATCGCGGTGTTCCTGCTCTGGGTCGCGTTTCTCCCTGCGCCGCCACTGCCGCACGCCGTCCACGATGTTCTCCACGCCGTGCTGGGGCATCATGCCGAGGGCAGCCGTTCGTCGCCAGCCTGGCTTGCCACCTTCCTGCGCAAGGCACCGGAAGCCCTGCTGTACTTTCTGATTGCCTTGCTGCTCTACCCCAGCAGACCCTGGCGCATATGGACCTTCGTTGGTGTGAGTGCCTACGGGCTTGCGCTTGAACTGCTCCGCCCCTTGCATGGGCGCGCCTTCGAAGGACTCGACGTGGGTTACGAGGCCATCGCAGCATGCATCGGCGCCTATGTGCCCGCCTTGTTCGCGCGCCGCACCGTCACGGCCAGCGACCGCCCAACGTGATCAGGCACCCCCGAGTGTGACGGGTTTCGTGACCGCTTTCAGCCCCTTGCACGCCCGGACTGGAGGTGCACGGTGTGGATCCCACGGCTCTCAGAAGCCCGAGCACCGCGCCTCCAGCGCTGCGCGCCCACTGTGCGTCCATACCGGCGGAAGGCGTACACAAGCGAGACGCAGGCTGATCCATCAGATGGTGGGCTCGCGTGGGGCACTCCGCGCACACCCACATGGACCTCCTGACTGGTATTCAGGAGGTCCTCCTTCCTGCAGACACGGCGGGTCTCCGCCGCAGGCGTAGACCGTTCCGTCCAGTCTCAGGCACCGCGAATCACGCCGGCTTCGCACTCGCCTAGCCGATTACAGCGGGCAAACGCCCTACGGCTCTCGGAGGATGTCGTGATTGCCGACTCTTCTCCACCGGACAGCTGGCTGTTCCTCCCCGTCGGCGTCGGTCACGCTCGTCCACTCCCACGTCGCCCGCCCATCTGGCCCGCTAAAGCTCCAAGTCATTTCGAATATGCCTCTCGTTCCAGCAATGCGCTTCACCCGAAGCCTAATGGGGAAAACTGACCACTCGGGACGAACGACAAACTGGTCGCATGCCGCATTAAACTGTTTGACCGCCGAGCGGAAAAGTTCACGCTCAGCTGGCGTAAGCTTGTTGTAGTCAGCCTTAAATGAGTCCGTGCGCTCGTTCCTCACGAATCCAACTCGCCCAGAAAGTCATCGACGTTCTCGGATCCCCTCACTCGCCCCGCCTTGATGTCACCATCCGCTTCGCGCTCCATCTGCTGCCACTTCTCGGTCCAAAACCACGCCTGGTCTGCTGGTACCGGGACGTGAGGCCGCAACACAATTTCACCATCCTTCTCGACCATCTCTACTTGCACTCCGGGCTGATCCAGGCCATATCGCCGACGTGTACCCGCGGGAATGGCGATAAGCCCACGATTCTGCACGGCCACGAACACCCTCTTCGCCATCAGCACCGCAGCGCTGTCACCCAGGCATCCCAAGCCAGAGGACGCGCGACTCCCTCCCTGTCTCTCGCCTTCACTAGCAGTATGCCCGCAGGGCTGCATTGTTGTAAAGCAGTTCAGCACCGATGCCGCTTGGCGGCTTGCCTCAATCGGAGTACCGACGAATCATCGCGGCGTCTAGCCCTCAGCCGCGGGACGCCTGAGTTCCGACTGTCGCAAACGACACCCAGAGCAGCCTTGGCGCGCAGCGTCCTCGTGCATGACTACAGCAGCGTAAGCCTTGATCGTGTCTGGCAGACGGCCTGCGTATTCGTGCCGCAACTTGCCGCAGCACTTCCCGACGTCATCGCAGGCGAAGAGGCGCGGCTTTATGGAGGATTCTCAGCAAGGTGGCTCGCTGTCCCACACCTAACCTGCGCGACTGAACGAACCGACCCTCGATGATGAGCGTGCCGCCCGGAAGTGGTTGTCAGCGCCGACGAGCGTGAGCGCAAAGCGCGCCGAAATCTTGCCTGGTTCTTCGCTTCCTCGACCATGTGGGACTCGGGGCTGGTGATCGAGCGGGTAGAGGACGAGCCTGAGGATCCGCAACTATGAACTTTGTTCTTGACACGAGTGTCGTGACCGAGCGGACGAAGTCTCGTCCAGATACGGAAGCCTTGCAGATCCTGCGAGTAAGACGACGTCGGTAAGACGGATGTGGTATGATCAGTGGAGTTAGATCATATCATTTGGGGGTGGCCGCGATGTCCAACGTGCGGGGTGGCACAGAAGTGAGACGACGCGAAGTCCCCGATAAGTCGTTCGAAGGCAAGATGTCTGCGCGAGGTCAGGTGGTCATCCCCCAGCCTTTGAGGGAGTGGGCCGAGTTGCGAGAGGGGTCTCGCCTGACGTTCTCACCACAAGCAGACGGGTCGATTCTCATGCGCAGGCACACCCCCGAGGATGGCCGCTTCAACAGACTGCGCGGGGCATGGCGGCAGGACACCGAAACGGTTCAGCAGCGCCTGCGCGAGGTTCGCCGGCCATCCCTTGACCTGTTGCCGCCTGAAGGTAGTGAGTGATCGTGGCAACTTCGGTGGACACCAACGTGTTGAGCTACCTCCTACTCGATCAAGATGCTGCCTTAGCCGATGCCGCGGTCCGTGCCCTCCAGGGTGCCGCTGGTTTGGGAGCGGTCGTCGTAGGTGGCCCAGTCATGTCGGAACTCCTCGCGATCGGCAAGTGGGACGAGCCAGAACTCAGTGCGAGACTTGGCGAGGCAGGCATCGAGATCGATGACCGCTGGGATCGCGCGGTCTGGGCTTACGCCGCCGCAGCCTTTAACCGGTATCTAGGCACCAGAAGACCAGCGGAGTACGAATGCCCTCAATGTGGCACCCGACAGAGGTTCCGGTGCCACTCCTGTCACGCCGACCTAGGGAAGCCGAAGCACGTTTTGTCCGATTTCTTGATCGGTGCTCATGCTCTCCGCTACGACTGTGCTCTTCTCACCAACGATGTGGGACCATACCGCAGCTTCTTCCCGGACCTCCAGGTCGTGGCCCTGCTCCCCTGAGCGCGTCCGCCCGAGCCGTCCAGGCGACCAGGCCTCTTGCCGCGGCATGCTTGGCCCAACGGACCTCGCGTGGCAACGCACCGCAAACGGAACCCTGTCGAGCCTGCCTCCCCCAGCACGTGAGAGCTTTGTCGGGAGGTCGGCGCCCTCATGCGGATCCACCAAGCAGGTCGGCGCTCATAGCCGAACCGCAGGGGGTCGTTGCGCATCGCTCGGCCTGCCGTGACAGGAGCTTGCCAAGGCCCCCCCAATGGGGTCTGTGCGGACCACCGCCCACACTCGCCAGACGACGCGCGGAGCCGGCCCCGCCAAAGGGCCGGCTCGCCTGTTTCGGACTCTTCGCTTGCGCAGCGATCTGATCGCTTCGGGTCCGTGGAGGGGGTGTGGGCCGGAAGAGATCCGGCCTCCCGACACGGTCTCTTCTTAGCGCATCACACCTTGACGCTGATGGAGATCTCCGGACTGGACGCCGTCACAGGGGCGCCGTTCACCATGATGGTGGCCGTTACCGTGCCGCTGTCGTGGACGGTCCCCTCACCGAGGATGGCTTGGTACGTGCAGGTCACCTCGCCGTCCGGTCCCGTGGTGGCCGACTTGCGGATGACCCCCTTTAGGCTGCCGGTCTTGCCGAACGTTACCGTCACCCCTTGGACGGGGTTGCCGTAGGTATCCGTGACCTTGAAGGTGATGTCGACAGACCCCAAGGCGTGGAGGCTGATAGCGCTCGTCGGCGAGATAAGGGAGATCTGCGCGGCCGGTCCGGCCACGACCGTCTCGGCCTTGGCCGTGATGCCTACGCCACCCTCGGTCGCCGTGACGGTGAACGTCTCCGCCTTGTCGTCGGTGACCGTGAATACGTAGGTGATCGGTGCGTTCTGCTGTAGGACGGAGGTGGTGGAGATGCTCCCGAACTGCACATCGCTGCTGAGCGCGGCGCCGGTCTCGCTGAGCGAGATCGCGCCCATTGTGATCGGGTTGTCGTACTTGTCTGCGAGCACCAGCGTATAGGTCGCGCTTACGCCCGCCTGCACGTCGCCGTTCGGCCCCGTGAGGCTGCTGTAGGTTGGCGACGGCGCGCCCGCAGCGACGTTGAACGGCGCGCTGGCGGAACTCAGGGTTCCAGTCGTGAAGGTCAGGACGTCTCCCTGGGCCGCCTTGTCGATCTCGAGGTTCGTGAAGGTCGCGACGCCGGCCTTGGCGTTCACCGAGGTCGTGCCGGCCAGGGTGCCTGGCCCGGTCGTCAAAGCGGCCGTGACCATGGACGTGTTCGTTGTGACAACGTTGCCGTACTGGTCCGTCACCTCGACCACGGGCTGGGTCGTGAGGACGCCGGCCACCGTTGTCGAAGGCTCCGTGGTGATCCGGAGCTGGCTCGCCGCCGCCGGCACCACCGTTTCCTTGGCCGCCTTGAGCGTCACGCCTTCCGCCGTCGCCGATACCATGAAGCTTTCCGCCGTGTTGTCGGTCGCCGTGAAGGTGTAGGTGCCTAGCGTCGAGGTCTCCGCCACGCCTCCGAAGCTGACGTTGCCCACGCCGGCCCCGGTCTGAGCCATGGTGATCTGGCCGGCGAGGCCGGTGATCGGGTTCTTGTACTGGTCTTCGAGCACCAGGGTGTAGGTGGCGACATCGCCAGCCGTGACCGCCGATGTCGGCCCGGTGAGGGTGCTGAGCGTCGGTGACGGATCTCCCGGGTTGACGTTGAACGGTTGGCTGACCGCCTTGGTCAGGGTGCCGTCCGTGAACGTGAGAACGTCGCCCTGTGCCGCCTTGTCGATCGCGAGGTTCGTGAAGGTGGCGACACCGGCCTTGGCGTTCACCGAGGTGGTTCCGGCCAGGGTACCGGGCCCGGTCGTCAGGGCGACCGTCACCTTGGAGGTGTTCGTCGTCACCACGTTGCCGTACCGGTCCGTCACCTCGACCACAGGCTGGGTCGTGAGCACGCCGGCCACTGTCGTCGCGGGCTCTGTGGCGATCAGGAGTTCGGTCGCCGCCGCCGGCACCACCGTCTCCTGGGCCGCCCTGAGCGTCACGCCTTCCGCCGTCGCCGATACCGTGAAGCTTTCCGCCGTGTTGTCGGTCGCCGTGAAGGTGTAGGTGCCCAGCGTCGAGGTCTCCGCCACGCCTCCGAAGCTGACCTCGCCCGGGAGGGCTCCCGTCTGGCCCGGAGTGACCTGGCCGGCGAGACCGGTGATCGGGTTCTTGTACTGGTCTTCGAGCACCAGGGTGTAGGTGGCGACATCGCCCGCCGTGATCGGCGATGTCGGCCCGGTGAGGGTGCTGAGCGTCGGTGACGGAGCTCCCGGGTTGACGTTGAACGGAGCGCTTGGCGCGAGAGTCAGCGCACCATCGGTGAAGGTCAGGACGTCGCCCTGCCCCACCTGGTCGATTTCGAGGTTCGTGAAGGTGGCGATGCCCGCCACAGCCGCCAGGCTCACGGTCCCCTTGAGCGTACCTGGGCCGGTCGTCAGGGAAGCCGTCACCGTGGACGCGTCCGTGGTGATCAGGTTGCCGTACCGGTCCTCCACCTGCACGACGGGCTGGGTCGTCAGGACGCCGGCCGCGGTCGTCGAGGGCTCCCGGGTGATCACGAGCCGGCTCGCCGCCGCCGGCGCCACCGTCTCAGGGGCCGCCTGGAGCGTCAAGCCGTCCGCGGTCGCCGAAACCGTGAAGCTTTCCGCAGTGTTGTCGGTCGCCGTGAACGTGTAGGTGCCTAGCGTAGAGGTCTCCGCCGCGCCACCGAACCTGACATCGCCCGCGCCGGCTCCCGTCTGGAACGGAGCGACCTGGCCGGTGAGACCGGTGATCGGGTTCTGGTACTGGTCTTCGAGCACCAGGGTATACGTGGCGACATCGCCCGCCATGAGCGGCGCTGTCGGTCCGGTGAGGGTGCTGAACGTCGGTGACGGAGCACCCGGGTTGACGTTGAACGGAGCGCTTGGCGCGGGAGTCAGCGCACCATCGGTGAAGGTCAGGACGTCGCCCTGCCCCACCTGGTCGATTTCGAGGTTCGTGAAGGTGGCGACGCCCGCCACAGCCGCCAGGCTCACGGTCCCCTTGAGCGTACCGGGGCCGGTCGTCAGGGAGGCCGTCACCGTGGACGCGTCGGTTGTCACCACGTTGCCGTAGCGGTCCTCGACCTGCACGACGGGCTGGGTCGTCAGGACGCCGGCCGCGGTCGTCGAGGGCTCTTGGGTGATCACGAGCCGGCTTGCCGCCGCCGCTGTCACCGTCTCAGAGGCCGCCTGGATCGTGACACCCTGTACGGCCGCCGAGACCTGGAAGGTCCCCGCCGCATCGTCCGTCACCGTGAAGGTGTACGTGCCTGGCGAGCTGAGGTTCTCCGTCACCTTTCCGTAGCTGACCGCCGCGGTGTTCGCGACGCCGGTCTCGCTCAGGCCAAAGGCGCTGCTGAGGAGGCCCGTGATCGGGTTGCCGTAGCGGTCCGCCAGCACAAGCTGGTAGCTGGCGCTCGCGCCAGCGGTCTCCTGGGAAGGTCCACGCAAGGTGCTGGTGGACTGCGAAGGCGGGCCCACCGGCACGTTGAACGCCGCGCTGACCGCTGTTTTGGGTCCATCCGTGAAGGTCAGGACGTCGCCCTTGCCCGCCTGGTCGATTTCGAGGTTCGTGAAGGTGACAACGCCTGTCACGGCAGCCAGGCTCGTCGTTCCTGCCAGCGTGCCTGAACCGGCCGTCAACGCCGCCGTCACCGTGGACGTATCCGTCGTGACCACATTGCCGTACTGGTCTTCGACCTGCACCACGGGCTGGGTCGTCAAGACGCCGGGTGTGGATGTCGAGGGCTCCTGGGTGATCGCGAGTTGGCTCGCCGCCGCCGCTGTCACTGTCTCGGGGTTCGCCTGGATCGTGACGCCCTGCACGGCCACCGAGACCGTGAAGGTCCCCGCCGCGTCGTCCGTCACCGTGAAGGTGTAGGTGCCAGGCGAAGCGGGGTTCGCCGTCACGGCGCCGTAGCTGAAGGCCGCGGTGTTCGCGACGCCACTCTCGCTCGGAGTGAAGGCACTGCCGGGGAGGTTCGCGATCGGGTTGCCGTAAGCGTCGTCCAGCGTGAGCTGGTAGCTGGCGCTGACGCCGGCGGTTTCGGCGGCGGGGCCGCGCAGGATGCTCGCGGCTGGTGACGCCGGTCCCACCGGAACGTTGAAGGCCCTGCTTTGCACCGTGGTGAGGCCGTCGGTGAAGGTCAGGACGTCGCCCTTCCCCACCTGGTCGATTTCGAGGTTCGTGAAGGTGACAACGCCCGCCGAGGCGGACACGCTGGTCGTCCCTTGCACCGTTCCTGGACCGGTGGTCAAGGTAGCTGTCATCGTTGACGTGTTCGTGGTCGCCACGTTGCCGTAGACGTCCGTGATGTCGATCACGGGCTGGGTCGTGAGAACGCCGTCCACAGTCGTGGAGGGTTCCGTCGCGACTACGAGCTGGGACGCGGCGGCCGCCACCACGGTCTCAGGCGCCGCCTTGACGGTGGTGCCCCCTACGGTCGCCGCGACCGTGAAGGTCTCCGCCTTGGTGTCGGACACCGTGAACGCGTAGCTGCCAGGCGTACCGATCTCGGCGACGGCGTTGAACTGCACGTCACCAGGGCGCGCGCCCTGGGCCTGCAGCTGGATCTGCGCGGCCACGCCGGTGATCGGGTTGTCGTAGCGGTCGGCCAGCACCAGGGTGTAGGTGATGGTGTCGCCCGCCGGGACCGTGGTCTGGCCCGTGAGGCTGCTGTACGTGAGCGAAGGGGCCCCAGGGAGGACGTCGAACGGCTGACTGATCGCCTGGGTCAGGCTGCCATCCGTGAACGTCAGGACGTCGCCCTTGGCCGCCTGGTCGAGTTCGAGGTTCTGGAACGTGGCAACGCCGGACGCCGCCTGCAGCGCGGCCGTGCCCACGAACCTGCCGAGGCCTGTGGTCAGGGAGGCCGTCACGGTCGAGGTGTCCGTGGTTACGACGTTGCCGTACTGGTCCGTCACGTCGACCACGGGCTGGGTCGTCAGAACGCCGGCCGCGGTCGTCGAGGGCTCTACGGCGATCACGAGCTTGCTCGCCGATGCGGGCGCCACGGTCTCTTCCGCCGCCGTGAGCGTCAGGCCTTCCACGGTCGCCGAGACCGTGAAGTGCTCCGCCGTGTTGTCGGTCGCGGTGAAGGTATAGGTGCCAGGGGTCGATGTCTCGGTCACGCTGCTGAAGCTGACGTCGCCCGTGGCGGCGCCCGCCTGCCCGAGCGTGATCTGGCCGGCAAGTCCGGTCAGCGGGTTGTCGTGCCTGTCTGCGAGCACCAGGGTGTACGTGGCGCTGTCGCCCGCCGTAACCGCGGATGCAGGTCCGGTGAGCGTGCTGTACTTGGCCGACGGGCCACCCGGGTTCACGTCGAAAGGCTGACTGACCGCCGGGGTCAGGCTGCCGTCCGTGAACGTCAGGACGTCCCCCTGGGCCGCCGTGTCGATGCTGAGGTTCTTGAAGTTCGCGACACCGGCCGTCACGGTCACCGCGGTCGTTCCACCGAGGCTGCCCGCGCCAGTCGTCAGTGCGGCCGTCACCGTCGAGGTATCCGTGGCCGCCACGTTGCCGTACTGGTCCGTCACGTCGACCACGGGTTGGGTTGTCAGGGCGCCGGCCGCGGTCGTGGAGGGCTCCCTCGTGATCACGAGCTTGCTCGCCGCGGCGGGGGTCACCGTTTCCGGCGACGCGGCCAGCGAGAGACCCGCCACGGTCGCGTGGACGGTGAACGTCTCCGCCAGATCGTCGGTGGCCGTGAAGGTGTAGGTGCCGTTCGTCGCGGTTTCGATCACCGCCCCGAAGCTGACGTCACCGGAGCCGGCTCCCGTCTGTGTCAGGGCGATTTGGCCGGCCAGCCCCGCGATGGGGTTCCTGTACTGGTCCTTCAGGACCAGGGTGTACGTGGCGCTGTCGCCCGCCGTGACCGCGGACGCAGGTCCGGTGAGGCTGCTCGTCGCCGCGGCCGGGGGACCGGCCTGCACGACGACGGTCTGCGCCGCCGTCAGGTTGCTCGGGTTCGTCACGTTGGCCGGCAGCGTCAAGGTCCCAGTGAAGGCGTAGGTACCCGCGGTGTTGCCGTCATACGCCGGGGTCCCGCCGTTCCAGGTCACGCCGAGGTTCTGCGATGCGCCGCCGCTGAGCGTCACCCCGACCGTCGTGGGCAACGCCAGTGAGCCGATCGCCGTGCCCGCGGGCACCGTGATGGCCTGCAGGCTTGCGACGGCTTGCACACTGTAGCTCGCGATGTGTGGCGGAGGTGGAGGAGGGGGCGGGGGTGGCGGTGTGGTGTAGGAGAACAGATCCGGGCTCCCCTTGGCGCTCGTGCCCTTGGCCGTCGTGACGGTGAGATCGACCGTGCCGCTGCCGCTCGGCGCGACCGCCGTCAGGGAACTCGTCGATTGGACGACGAACGAAGCAGCGGGCAGGGACCCGAAGGCCACGCCGCTCGCTCCGCAGAAGCCGCTGCCGCTCACGGCCACCGTGCCGCCTGCAGCTCCGCTGCCCGGCGTCACGGCGGTCACGACCGGCTGGTCGTGTGCCGCAAGGTAGGCTGTCAGCTCACCGAGCGCATCGGTCACCTCGGACGTCGTGAACGTTTCGGTCGGCCCGAAGCTGCCGTCCACAAAGCCGTGCACGATGCCGATGGCCGTCGCTTCGTTGACGAAACCCCAAGCCCAGCGGCCGATGGAAGTCGCGTCGCTGTAATCCGGCGCCTGATCGCTCAAGGCTGCCGCCTGCGACCCGAGTCCAAGGGCGATGACCTCGACCTTGACCATTTGCTCGCGCGTCAGGGTGCCGTCGGGTTCGAACGTGCCGTTCGGATAGCCCGAGATCCATCCTTCCGCGCTCGCCGACATGATCTCCCCGAAGTCCGGGTCGCTCGGCGGGACATCCGCGTACTTCTGGGCTGCGCCACTATCCGGGACCAGGCACAGGGCCTGACCGATCTGCGCCACAAAGCCGCCGCGCGTCTCGTTGGCCGCGGCCGCCGACGCGGAAGGCGCCCCTGCCGCAAACGTGAACGCACTTGCGAAACTGGCCACCGTCAATACTGCACCCAAGAGACCCCCGAGGGCTCTCTTGGCAGCCGGGACCCGTTGCCTGGACACTGCTCCTTCTTAACCTCCCCGACTCGCGCGGCGTGGCGAAGCACGCCGAAACAAAAAAGCCGCGGAAAGAAGGCCTCCCGTAGGCTCCATATTCCGATGTCCCCGTCTCCGCGGTGACGCGAGCCCGCGTTCGATGTCTGGAACGCTCGCCGCCGAATCTCGGTCTGCCCGAACCGGCAATGCGTCGCCGCACGCCACGCCGACCCTCCCTGGGTCTCTGGAAGCCCTCCCCGCTTCCCGCGGCTGCCGCTGGCACAATGCTGGCGATCCCACATCTATGCCCGCCGATCGCAAGTGATGCTGCCCTGGCCGCAGATAAATTCGGCCCCGGGGGGTCCCGGGGGCCGCTGTGAGGCGGGATGCTCGAACAATCCCTGCAGCAATAAACCTTTGCGTCGCGCCCGATGGCCTCGCAGGGGGTGTAGTAGTCTGGGGCCGAGAGCGCAGGGACCGCGCCGCCGATCAGGCCGGTCCAATGGCGGCAACCTCCTAGGTGGCCCGATCAGAAAGGGCAGCTTTGGGCATTGGTACATCGAAGTGCGTTGATCCATGAACGCCAGCTGGGAGCCGTGTTCTTCGACCTCGCCGACACGCTCGCGTACCTCTGGGTCCCCAAGCCGGAGCGCTTCGCGTTCCTCTGCAAAATGGCGGGTCTCAAAGTGGCATCAGCGCAACAGGCGGAGGCGGGCGGCCGCGCCTTTCTGCACGCGTGGAGCGCCGAGGAGCCTGGCCCCGTCCCGGGCTCCCTCGGCTGGCGTGGCAGTCACTGCGCCTATCGCGCCGGCCTCGAGGCCATGGGTTGCGAGGACCCCACAGCTGGAGCGCAAGTGCTCGCAGACGCGGCACAAAGACTCGCGTTCTCCATCTCCCCGGATCCCGAAGCCGCGCATCTGCTCTCCCGACTGAAGCAGCACGGGCTCAGCGTCGGAGTGATCAGCAACCACCGTGGCACCTTGCGGGCAAACCTCCGCACGGTCGGTCTCCTGCGCTACTACGACGTCGTCCTAGACTCGCATCTCCTGGGCATCCGCCAAGCCGGACCCGAACATCTTCCTGATGGCGTGCGAGATGGTGGGCGCGCCGCCTGGCAACGTCGCCTTCGTCGGGGACGAACCGCTGACCGACGTCGCCGGTGCCAGGAAGGCGGGTCTCCTACCCGTTCTCCTGGACCCGGAGGGGCTCTTCCCGCCGCCGAACGGAGCAGAGGTCACGTTGGGTACGCTTTCAGATCTCGAGCAGGTCCTCTTCCAATCCTGAGCACGGAAAATCCCATCGACCCCAACCCATTGACAGGGGATGGCGCCGCACTCTATCATCCGGACCAACAACTGCACACGCTCGCATCCAGAGTGGCGGAGGGACTGGCCCAATGAAGCCCGGCAACCGGCGGCTTAGCCGCAAGGTGCCAATTCCTGCAGGGGACACCCCCTGGGAGATGGGAGCTACGCCAACCTGATATGCGCGTAGACCACCCTTTCTCTCGAAAGGGTGGTCTCTTTTCTCTGGAGCGGCGTGGGCCCGGGAGAAGGGATGCCATGCCGGCCAGAGCGGGAACCGATCGGCCCTCGCAGGGAGGGCCCAGGGCATGAACGAGCGGCAGCGCCTGCGGGAGCGCCTTGCCGAAGGCGTGCTGCTCGGCGACGGCGCCTACGGCACGGCCCTGACGCCCGAAACCCCGGGCGGCCTCGTCGACGCCCTCTGCCTCAGCGACCCGAAGCAGGTGGAAGCCCTGCACCTCAGTTACATCCGTGCGGGCGCGGACATCGTCCAGACCAACACCTACGCGGCGAATCGCGTGCAGCTCAGGCCGTTCGGCCTCGAGGACCGGGTCCACGACCTCAACGTCCAAGGCGCCAAGCTGGCCCGCCGCGCGCGGGAGATCGCCGGCAGGCATGTGCTCATCGCCGGCTCGCTCGGTCCGCTGGGCGTGACGGCGGCGGGCGCGCTGCGCCTCTCTGCGGGCGAGATGCGCTCGGCGTACGAGGAGCAGGTGGCGGCCCTGCTCGCGGGTGGCGTCGACCTCTTCCTGATCGAGACGCAGTCCGATCCGGTGGAGGCGGCGATGGCCCTCTCGGTGGTGCGCCAGACCTCCGAGCTGCCCGCCATCCTGAACTTCTCCTTCGCCGAGGGCGACCGCACCCTCTCCGGGTTCAGCGTGGCGGACGTGGTCCGCCACCTCCAGGAGGCCGGGGTCGATCCCCCGGATCTCTTCGGCGTCAACTGCGGCCTCGGTCCCTCGCACACCTTGCGCATCCTCCGCCGTCTGCGACGGGCCGGTCTCGAGGGCCCGTTCGCGATCGCGCCGAACGCGGGCCCGCCGATGCGGGTCGGTGGCCACATCGACTACCTCGGCACGCCCGAAAAGTTCGCGGTCCTGCTGCCAGAACTGGCCCGGCTCGGCGCGCGCGTGGTCGGGGGCTGCTGCGGCACCGACGCCGCCTATGTGCGGGCGCTACACACCGCGCGCGCGGAGCTGATGGGCGAGGCGCAGGACGTTCAGCCGCTCCCGGCGCACCGTGCGGTCACGCTGCGCCCCCGCAGCGAGGAGCCGGCCGTTCCCGTGCGGCCCGCGACCGCTCTCGCGGAGCGCCTGGGCGAGGAATTCCTCTGCGGCGTCGAGCTCGACCCGCCCAAGGGCGGTGTCGTCGCGAAGTTTCTCGGCGATGCCGTCCTGGTCCGCGACGCCGGCGCCGACTTCGTCAACGTCGGCGACAGCCCGATGGCGCGCGTGCGCATGGCGGCCCTCTCCGCCGCGCACCTCGTCGAGCGTGAGACAGGTCTCGAGACGATCGTCCACATGACCACGAGAGACCGCAGCCTCGCCGCCTTGCAGGCGGATCTCCTCGCGGGGCACGCCCTGGGCCTGAGGCATGTCCTCGCGCTCACTGGCGACCAGCCGCAGCCAGGGGGCTTCGGCGTCTTCGAAGACGATTCCATCGGCCTCCTCGAGGTTATCGACGGACTGAACCGCGGCCACGACCGCGGCGGCGAGGCCATCGGACAGCCGACAAGCTTCCTCGCGGGCTGCGCCTGCAACCCGAGCGCGGAGGACCTAGGGCACGAGACCAGCCGGCTGCGCCGCAAGCTCGACGCCGGGGCCGCCTACGTGATGACGCAGCCGCTCTACGAAAAGGCTCCCCTGCTTCGCCTCCTGGACCGGCTGCACGGTCCGCCCGGGGTGCCGATGCTCCTCGGCCTGATGCCGCTCTACAGCTACCGGCACGCCCTCTATCTGCACGCCGAGGTGCCCGGCATCTCCATCCCGGTCGATGTTCGTGCGGCCATGGAGAAGGCCGGGGAGCACGGACTCGATGTGGGCCAGGAACTGGCCGAAGGGCTGCTCGAGGAGCTCCGGCCGCTCGTGCAGGGTCTGTACATCGTGCCGTCGTTCGGCAAGGCTCAGCCGATCGCCGCGATGCTGGAGCGCATGCGGCCAAGGCAGCCGGGACGGCAAACGCAGGGTTCGAACTGATCAAGGAAAGGTTGGGACAGCGCAAGTGGCAATCGCAGCGAACCTCGGCTTCCCGCGCATCGGCAAGAACCGTGAACTCAAGCGCCAGGTCGAGTCCTACTGGCAGGGTGAGACGTCCGAAGACGCCCTCAGGGCCGCGGGTGAGCAGCTCCGCGCGGAGCACTGGGGCCTCCAGGTGGCCGCGGGGATCGAGTCCGTGCCGGTCGGCGACTTCTCCTTCTACGACCACGTCCTCGACACCGCGACGATGTTCGGCGCCGTGCCGGAGCGTTACCTCGCCTACGGAGCGCCGGGGTCCTTCGGCAGCTACTTCGCCATGGCGCGCGGTGTCGCCGGCCTGGGCGGCGTCGCGCCGCTCGAGATGACCAAGTGGTTCGACACGAACTACCACTACATCGTGCCGGAGCTTCGCCGGGACACCCGTTTCTCGCTCGCCTGGCCAAAGCTCCTCGAGGAGTACCGGGAAGCGCGCAGGCTCGGCCTCCCGGGACGGCCCGTCCTGCTCGGACCGATCAGTCTCCTCCGTCTCAGCCACCCCGATCAGGACGCCTTCGACCCGCTCGAGCTCCTGCCCCGCCTCCTGCCCGCCTACCAAGCCCTGCTCGGGGGACTCGCCCAGGCGGGGGCTCCGGTTATCCAGCTCAACGAGCCGGTGCTCGCCGGGGACCTGCCGCAGGACGTGCTCAGGCTCTTCCCTTCCACCTATGCGGCGCTCGCGGAGGCGGCGGGCGACGCCGGCATCTTCCTCGCGAGCTACTTCGGCAGCCTCGCCGGACGCCTTGAGGTGCTTAGGGGCCTGCCCATCCGGGCACTCCACCTCGATCTCGTCCGTGCCCCCGAGAATCTTGCGGAGCTACTGGCCCTGGGGGTGCCTGAAGGCCTCTCCCTCTCGCTTGGTGTCGTCGACGGACGCAACGTCTGGCGAACAGATCTCCACAGGGCCCTTGAACCGCTGCGTGCGGGAGCGGCCGCGATCGGTGCCGATCGCGTCTGGGTGACCCCTTCCTGCTCCTTGCTGCATGTGCCCCTGCGCCTCGACCCCGAGCGCAGCCTGGACCCCGAGATCCGGAGCTGGCTCGCCTTTGCCGTTGAGAAGCTTGAGGAGGTCCGTCTCCTGCGTCAGGCCCTCGAGCCGGGTGCGGCGACGGAGGAGCTCTTCGCCGCAGGCACGGCGGTCGCCGAGACCCGCAGGGATTCCGGACGCAGGACACGTCCCGAGGTGCAGGAGAGGCTCCGTGCGCTCAGCCCTGGGGACGCGGAGCGCGCGACGCCACACGCAAGGCGCCGGACCCTCCAGGCCGAGCGCCTCAGGCTGCCGCCGCTGCCGACGACCACGATCGGCTCCTTCCCCCAGACCTCGGAGCTCCGGCGCCTCAGGGCGGAGCGCCGGCGGAGCGCCCTTTCGGAGGAGCAGTACGAGGAGGGGATCCGGGGAGAGATCGCCCGCGTCATCCACCTGCAGGAGGAGATCGGCCTCGACGTCCTGGTGCACGGCGAGGCGGAGCGCAACGACATGGTCGAGTACTTCGGGGAACAGCTCGAGGGTTTCGCCGTGACGGAGCAGGGCTGGGTGCAGAGCTACGGCACCCGCTGCGTCAAGCCGCCGATCATCTACGGCGACGTCGCTCGGCCGAGGCCGATGACGGTAAAGTGGCTCAGCTACGCCCAGTCCCTGACGGAGCGCCCGGTGAAGGGCATGCTCACGGGGCCCGTCACCATCCTGCAGTGGTCCTTCGTGCGCGACGACCAGCCGCGCCAGGACACCTGCCGCCAGATCGCCCTCGCCATCCGCGACGAGGTGCGAGACCTCGAGGCCGCAGGCATCCGGGCGATCCAGATCGATGAGCCCGCGTTCCGCGAGGGGCTGCCCTTGCGTCAGGCCGAGCGGGACGACTACCTCGCCTGGGCCGTCGAGTGCTTCCGCCTCGCGACGTCGGGGGTTTCTGACGAGACGCAGATCCACAGCCACATGTGCTACTCCGAGTTCAACGACATCGTCGACGCCATCGCCCGCCTCGACGCAGACGTCATCTCGATCGAGGCGTCGCGCTCGGACATGGCGCTCCTCAGGGCGTTCCAGGACGTCCGGTACCCGAACGAGATCGGTCCGGGCGTCTACGACATCCACTCCCCGCGTGTGCCGGACACCCGGGAGATGGCGGGTCACCTGCGGCAGGCGCTAGGGGTGATCTCGCCGCAGCAGCTCTGGGTGAACCCGGACTGCGGTCTCAAGACGCGCCGCTTCGAAGAGGTGGTGCCATCGCTGCGCAATATGGTGGCGGCGGCCAGGCAGGTGCGCGAGGAAATGGCCTGAGGACCACCCGCCAGCCTGATGAGCAGCGCCCTCCCGCCGTGCGGGAGGGCGCTTCGGCGCTGTCCTGAGGAGGCCACCGACCGCCGATCCCAAGGCTCGACCGTGGCCGAGGCACCGGGGCCGGCCCCGGAACTTCCCTGGGCGGCCTCTAGGCGCCCAACCTGCGCACGGCGCCCGCGATGCGCCCCAGGCCCTCTTGCAGCACGCTGCGCGGGCACGCGATGTTGATCCGCTCGAAGCCGTCGCCGCCCGGACCGAAGATGTGGCCGTCGTCCAGCCCGACCTTGGCGTCCTCGCGCATGAAGCGCGCGAGTCCCTCGGTGTCGAGGCCGAGTTCGCGGCAGTCCAGCCACACGAGATACGTGCCCTCGGGCTGCACCACCTTGATCGCCGGCGCCTCACGGTCAAGGAAGTCCTGGAGGTAGCGGAGGTTCTCGCTCACGTAGGCGCGCAGTTCGTCGAGCCACTCCCCGCCGTGGCGGTAGGCGGCCTCCATCGCCGTGAGGCCGAAGGTGTTGGGGAGCCCTAGGTGCAGGCGGTCGAGGACCGCGTTGTAACGCTCCCGCAGTTCCTTGTTCGGGATGATGACGACCGACGTCTGCAGGCCGGCAAGGTTGAACGTCTTGCTCGGCGCCGTGCAGACGACGGAGTTTTGGGCGAACTCCGGCCCGATCGAGGCGAACGGCGTATGCTCCTGGCCTGGCAGGATGAGATCGGAGTGGATCTCGTCGGAGATGACGGTGATACCGTGGCGCAAGCAGATCTCACCGAGCCGCGCGAGCTCCTCTCGCGTCCAGACCCGGCCCACCGGGTTGTGCGGGCTGCAGAGGATCATCAGGCGTGCGCCTTCACTCGCCTTGCGCTCGAGATCTTCGTAATCCATGCGGTACTGTCCGTTTTCGAAGATCAGGTGGTTATTGACGATCTGCCGGCCGTTCTCACGGATCGTAAACGCGAAGGGATGGTAGACAGGCGGCTGGATGATGACCTTGTCTCCTGGCTCGCTCAGGGCGTCCAGGAGAAAGGCCAGGGCCGGCACGACACCGGGGCTGAAGGAGATCCATTCACGCTCGATCATCCAGTGGTGGCGGGTGCTGGCCCACTGTTCAATCGCCTCGTACGCGCTGCCTGGGCGCGTCGTGTATCCATAGACCCCATGCTGCGCCCGCGCCACGATCGCGTCGACGACCGGCTTCGGCGCGGGGAAGTCCATGTCGGCCACCCACATCGGCAGCACGTCGTCCGAGCCGTAGAGCTGCTCAACAAGATCCCACTTCACCGAACTCGTGTTCCTGCGTTCAATGACCTGGTCAAATTGGCTCACGGGCCAGCTCCTTTCCCACACCCAACCCCGTTCATAGGCCGACGGACAGCCAAGAGAGACACGAAGGGAACCTGTCGGCTAGCCGGAGCGTAGCGCCTAGGCTCGCTCGGTTCAATCCCTTTTCGCCCGTGGGCTGCGACATCCATGGTTCTCCCCGCACCCAGCACGTCGCCCGCGATCCGAGGGTGGAGCGCCCACCGGCTAACGCGTAAGGCTGCGATGCAGGAGCCTAGGGCCCGCCGCCAGCACCAGCACGAGCCAGATGCCGAGTACCCCGACGTCCTGCCCAAGGTTGGGCGCCGAGCCGTAGAGCAGGAGACCGCGCAAAGCATCCATGCCGTAGAAGTTCGGGACGACCTCCGCGATCGCGCGCAGCCACCCCGGCAGGAACCCGACCGCCGCGATGCCGCCCGCAAGGAAGAAGAGGTAGAACGAGAGCAGCATCGAGGCGGGCCCCAGGCGCTCGAAGCTGCGCATCGCCGACGCGAGCCCCACCCCGATGCCGGAGCCCACGGCGCTGAGGAGCGTCATCACGAGGAAGGCGAGAAGGAGGTTCCCCGGCGTCACGCTGCCGAAGAAGCCTGCCCAGAGGGAGAGCCCTCCGAGTACGACCCCGACCACGTCCGCCGCCACGACGCCCGCCAGCACCTTGCCGACCAGGATCGCCATGGCCGGCGCCGGCGCCAGCAGAAGCTCCTTGACGGTGCCGGACTGCCACTCGTGCACGGCGGCCATGCCGGCGTTGACGATCCCCGCCTGCAGCAGCAGGAGCACCAGCACGGCGACCATCTGGAAGCCGAGGAAGCCCGCATCCTTGCCCTGCAGGTCCCGCTCGGCGATCACGACACCCTTGTGCCTTGGCACCCCTGGCGTCGGCACCTGCGCAAGCGCGTCCGGAAGATCGCGCAGCAGGTCGTCGGTGAAGTCGGCGTTGAAGTTGCGCACGGTGAGGTGGACGGTCGGTCTGCCGCCCGTGGCCAAGGTGCTCGCATAGTTCTTCGGCACCGTCAGGATGCCGGCCACCTCCAGGCGGTCGAACGCCGCCCGCGCGGCCGCGGGTGACAGGGACACGGCACGGAAGCCTGGGTACGCGGCGAGCGTCCGCGTCGCCTGGGCGGCGGAGGCCCCTTTCCCCTGGCCTACGAGAGCCACGGGCAGGGACCCCACCGCGGCGGACTCCATGAGGAGCGTCAAGAGCAGAATGATCGGCGGCAGGAGCGTCACCGCCACGACGGCGGGCGAGCGCCAGAAGAGGCCAAGGTCCTTGCGCAGGACCGACAGGATGACGCGCAGCACCATCACCACCTCCCCCCGCGCGGCGCGGTGGCCCGCCGGTAGGCAAGGCCCGCCGCCATGAGGGCAACGGCGGTCCAGGCCGCCAGCACCAGCGCCGCCGTCGCGACCGGAACGGCGAGCGGCCAGTAGCCGAAGAAGCTGCGCTGCAGGAGACCGCTCGCGTAGTAGATCGGGAAGATGCGGGCGATCAGGAGCGCCCCCGGGCTCGACCACTCCATCGGCCCGAACGGCCCGCTCAGGAAGAAGAGCGGCAGTCCCGCCGCGAAGGCGAGCGGCAGGACGAGCCGCTGGCTCTTAAGTAAACTCCCGAGCGCGAGACCGATGCTGTCGAAGACCATGAGCACCGCCAGGAGCGGTCCGATGGAGCCAAGCACGCCTTGGCTGGGAACGCCGAGGAGAAGGGCCCCGAGGAGCGCGATGAGACCACCCGCGAGGGCCAGAAGGAACGTCGCGAGGAGCTTGCCGAGCAGGATCGGCAGGGCGCCGGCCGGCGAGAGCATCAGTTCGCGGATCGTCCCAGACTCCCACTCCCTCGCCATGCCGAGACCACCTTGCAGGAGCCCGCCCAGGAGGAGGGCGGCGCTCAGGATGCTGAGCGCGAGAAACGGGAGGAACCCGACGGTCTGCGGATAGGTGTAGCGCACCGCCCAGTTCACGGGCTGGGACGTCGGCAGGTATTGGCGGTCGAAGAGCGCCGCCGCGAGCGCGATGCCCCGCCGGGTGTCTCCGGCGAAGTCGTGGTTCAGGTTGTCAAGCGTCAGCTGAACCCTGGCCGGTCCGCCCGCCGCAACACTGGCCGAGAAGCCGCGCGGGATGACGATCATCGCGACGTCGTGCTGCGCTCGCACCAAGTGGAGCCCCGCCCCTGCCGTCGCCACGGGGTGCAGCGCGAAAGTGTCCGCCTGCGAGAGGGCCCGCACCATGGCGGCCGCATACCTGCCCCGGTCCTGCACCACGAGCGCGACGTTCTGCTTGCCGCCGCTCAGGGCGAAGAGCGCCATCAGCACGAGGAAGTTGATCGGCACCATGATCGCGAGGATCGTCGCGAGCGGCTGCGCCGTACCAGACCAGAGCTCGCGCCGCAGCACCGCGAACGCTGCCCGCAGCATCAGTCCCGCACCCCCGCGCCCGTCAGGCGCAGGAACACCTCGTCCAGGGTGGGCTCGCGCAGCTGCAGACCCCTCAGCTGCACGCCATGCCGGCTGAAGAGCTCGAGCAGCCGGGGCATCGCCTCGTCCTGGCGCTCCCCGCCAAGGCCGAGCCGCACGGCTCCCTCCTCCTGCCGTACCTCGGACACCCCCGGCAGGGCTCGCAGGTCGGCCAGGAGTTCATCAGGCGGTGCCGTCTCGGGCCGGATCTCCACCACCTGGCTGCCGTAGCGGCGCTTCAAATCCGCGGGGCTGCCCTCGGCCACCAGGCGCCCGCTGTCGAGAACGCCCATGCGGTCGCAGAGGGCGTCGCCCTCGTCGAGGTAGTTCGTGGTGATGAGGACGGTGCGTCCCTCGGCCCGCATCGTGCGGATGTAGTCCCAGATGACGTGCCTCGCCTGCACGTCCACGCCGAGCGTCGGCTCGTCGAGGTAGACGAGTTGCGGGTCGTGGAGGAGCGCCCTCGCGATCGCGAGCCGCCGCTTCATGCCGCCGGAAAAGGTGCCGACGCGCGAGCGGCGGCGCTCCGTGAGCTGCGCGAGCGCCAGCATGGCGTCGACGCGCCGCCCGACCTCCGACGCCGGCACGCCGTAGAGCTCGGCGTGGAAGCGTAGGTTGCGCTCGGCCGAGAGCTCCTCGTAGAGCGATGTCTCCTGCGGCACGACGCCGAGCAGGCGGTGCACCGCGGTGGCCTCGCGCCTCGGGTCGTGACCGAAGACCTGCACCTTGCCGGCGGTCGGTGCCGTGAGGCCGCTGATCGCGTTGATGGTCGTCGTCTTGCCGCAGCCGTTCGGCCCGATGAGACCGTAGATCTCGCCCCGGCGCAGATGGAACGTCACGTCCCTCAGGACGGTGAAGGTGCCGAACACCTGCCGAAGGCCCGCCACCTTGACGGCCAACTCGTCAGTCGCCATGTCGCTCCTTCTTCCCCGTCGCGCTGCCGAGGACGCCGTAGAGGAACACCCGCTTCAGCACGCCGATCAGCTCGTGCAGCCCGATCCCGTGGGCCCTGAGCCACTCCGGGCGTCCCGCCCCCTGCACCGCCGCGATCAGCACGTCGACCGCCAGCGAGGCGTCGATGTCTTTAGGGGCCTCGCCTCTCGCCTGGGCCGCCCGCAGGAGCTCCGCGTAGCGTCGCATCTGCAGGGCGCGGAACTGCGTGATGCGGGCGAAAACCTGCGGCGCGTCGCGCTCCAGGTCCTCGAGGAAGATCATCGGCGCGGACCTGAGGAACGCCTCGATGCCGTTCATCACGCGGTCGAAGGTCTCGGCGAAGCCTCCCCCCGCCGTCATCGCCGCGTCGACCACGGGGCCGAGCCCCGCGAGCATCCCCCCCACGACTTCGGCCGCAATCTCCTCCTTGCTCGCGAAGTGCTTGTAGAGCGTGCGCTTGGACATGCCGCGCCGCTGGGCGATCTCGTCCATGGTCACGGCACGGTAGCCGCGACTCGCGAAGAGCTCCTTCGCGGTCGCGAGTATGGCGTCGCGCGCATCGGCGTCCATAAGAGACCTCCGATCTGGATACTCCGGAAACTCCAATGGTTTCTCCAGTTCCCTTCAAGGTACGCCGCGTCCACCTGGCTGTCAACGGACTTCTCCCCGGGCTGAAGTCGGCGAGGGGGATGTCGCCCAATGCGCCAGCCGTCGCGGAGCACCTAAGGGTGCGTGGCCAGGGCGATCACACCCGCCTGATGATCAGCCGCTCGGACCGGTCTCGCCAAGAGACGCAGTTGCCGAGGCCGGTGCAGGTAGGCCTGCGCCTGGATTGCCCAGCAGGCGCGACAACCGTCACCGGATGGCCGAATTTCCACCGCGCCTCCGGGACTTGATCTGTGCGTGCCATGGAGAAGCGCATCTCCTGGTGGACAAGGCCCGCCGTCGTAACGGTGGCGTGCGCCTGAAACCTTCTGTCTTGCCGGCTCCCCTGCCGCAGGGCCGTCCCGAGGCAGGATCCCGTCTGGCGCTGCGGGAAGTGACTATTTTGGCTTGGCACTTCGCGCCTTGGAGGGCTGTCATTGCCGGAAGCTACTCCGCCTCTCCTCCGCGCCACGGACCTCGGCTACCGTTACGGGGCATTCCAGGCTCTGCGAGGGGTGAACCTGGCCCTCCATCCCGGCGAGATCGTCGCGCTCGTGGGCCGCAACGGCGCGGGCAAGTCCACTTTGCTGCGCTGCCTCGCCGGCTGGTTCCGGCTCGAGGAGGGGCAGGTGGAGCATTCGCCGGATGCAACGGCCGCGGGCCGCGACGCACGCGTCGTGCTCGTGCCGGACACGCCGTCCTTCTACGCGGAGCTCACGGCCTTCGAACACCTGCAGTTCATCGCACAGCTGCACGGCCGCCGCGACTGGCGCGATGACGCTAGGCGCCTGCTTCAGGCCCTCAACCTCACGGGCCACGAGCGGGCCTATGCCTCCTCCTTCTCCCGCGGCATGCAGTACAAGCTGGCGCTCGCCGTGGCACTGCTGAGCCGCCCGGACGCTCTCCTCCTGGACGAGCCCTTCGGACCTTTGGACGCCCTCTCCTCGGAAGCCTTATGGGCGGAGCTCCAGCGCTTCGCGTCCGAAGGGCGCGCCGTGCTCGTCTCCGCGCACCAGACGCCAGGAATGGTCGCGCCACATCGCTTCCTGCTCCTCGAGGACGGAGAGATCCGCACCGAGGGCACCGCGCAGGAGCTGAAGGTGCGTTACGGCCTCGCCTCGCTGAGCGGCGAGGATCTGCTCCGCGCGGCGCTGCACGGCGAGGCCGAGGCGTGAGGCGGCGTCCCGCCCCCTTTGCCTTCCTGCGCCTACAGCTGCGGCTCTGGTCGGCGGGGCTGCGCCAATGGCTTCTCTCGCTCGGCCTGATGCCGGACCGCGACGCTCCAGCCCTCGCCTACGCCTACGCCTTCTATGTCGCGGCGCTCGGCCTGCTCTGGGTGGGCACAAGCTGGGGTGCGCTCGTCAGCCTGACACTGCAGGCCGCGGCTGCACTGCCGCAGAGCGCGCGCGGCGCGATCGCCGCCGCGGTGCCGGGGCTGTTCCCGCTTGCCCTCGTCGCCCTCGCGGTGGCCGCGCTGCTCGGCATGCCGCTCCGTCTCTCCGGCGCGGACGTCGCCCACCTCACCGGGGCGAGGGTGCCAAGGCGCCTGCTTGCCGCGCTGCGCTTCCTGCCCTCGGCGCTCGCGGTGGCGGCCATTGCCCTGCCCGTCGGCACCGTCCTCGCCGTGCTGGCCACGGATGCCGCGTCGCACTATCTCGCCGCCACAGCGGCCATGCTTCCCCTGGCCGCTGGCGCCTACGCCTTCTACTGGGCCCTCGGGCTCCTACGCCTCGCCACGGCCAGGACCGCGCCGCGGGCCCTGCTCTGGCTCGTGCCGGCGGCACTGCTCCTGCTGCTCCTCTTCCGCTCGCCCCTCCTGGCTTGGCCGGGGCAGACCTTCATCCGGCTGGCCGTGACCGGAGCAGCGCAGCTCTCCGGCCTTGTCGCCTGGCTTCTCGCCGGTCTTCTCTGCATGCTGGCGGCCGCGGGAACCTTGCGGCGGCCACTTCTCGCCGACGAGAGCCTGCGACGCAACCTGCTGCGCAGCATCGACGCCGGGCGGCGCTGGAACCCCGCGATCGCGGCGCAGCAGCGCAGGGCTGCGATCCTCAGCCGCCGCCGGCCGTACCTCTCCCTACCCCGCGTCGGCGGCGCAGGCCTGCTCGTCGCGCGGGGCGCCCTTTGCCGCCTGCGCTACCTGCCATCGCTCTGGGGGCTCGTACGCGCGGCGGCGATCCTCCTGGGCGGCCTGGACCTTGCCATCCTGCCTCTGCGCGGCGCCGGCTGGGTGATGTGGCTGCTGATCGTCATGCTCTACCAGCCGACGGCGCTTACGGAGGAGTTCCAGATGGATGAGGACCCGCTCTGGCGTCAGTTCATCGCCCTCGGGAGCCCGCGCCTCCTGCTCTACGACGCCCTCGTGCCGGGCGCCGCGGTGCTGCTCGCGGGCATCGTCGATGTCTTCCTCCTGCATCTGCCGCTGGTAGGCGCAGCGTCGGCCCTGGTGCTGCTCCTGGCCCTTTTGGCCGTCGCGACGCTCGCGCAGGCGGTGGCGGCGGCAGCGGGCCCCGCACGGCGCCTGCCACTGCCGGACATCCTGCCGCAGGTGGTGGGGTACGGGCTCTTCGCCCTCTTCGGCCTCCTCCTGCATGCCGTGCTCGTGGCGGCCGTAGTCCTGTTCGCCTACGCCGCGGTGCTCGCCAGGCTGCTCGAGGGGCGCAAGAATTCCGGCGCAGGTGCGCGGGCCCGGCCCGGTCGGGCAGACGGCAGCAGTCCATCGTGACGTCCAAAGCGCCGGCCCCTGGCCTGCAACTTGCACGGCCAGGGGTCTGGCGGCGTCAGGCGCCGTTCAGAGCCCGATCTGGCGGCAACGCTCCGCGAGCTCCGAACGCTCGGCCGACTCGAGCCGCACCGCGGCGAAGAGATCCTGGCCGCGCATCTTCTGGGCGATGAAACTGAGGCCGTCCGCCCCCTGGCTCAGATAGGGGCTGTCGATCTCGTTCGGGTCGCCGATCAGCACCACCTTCGTCCCTTTGCCCGCGCGCTTCACCGTGATCGCCGCCTGGTGCGGCGTGACGTTCTGCGCCTCGTCGAGGATGAGGAAGCGCTGCGAGAAGCTTCTGCCGCGGAAGAACGACATGGACTTGAACTCGATCAGGCCCTGGCGCTTCAGGTAGTCCACCCGGTCCTCGAGCGTCTCCCGCTCGGCCCGGTTGCCGTGGGCGTTGCGGCGGGGGCGCTCGAACAGCGTCTCGAGGGCGTCGTAGGCGGGCATCACCCACTCGCGCATCTTCTCTTCCTCAGTGCCCGGCAGGGCGCCGAGGTCCCGGCCCATCGGCACGATCTCGCGGGTATAGACGACCTTCTCCATCTCCTGGCGTTCCGCGAACTCCATGCCGACCGCCATGGCGAGCAGCGTCTTGCCCGAGCCCTGCGGTCCCAGGATGACGACGAGCGCCTTGCGCGGATTCAGGAGAGCGTCGAGCGCGAAGACCTGCTCGTCGTTCCTGGCCTCGAGGCTCCCGTACACCTTCTGCCCAGGATGGTAGCTCGAGAGCGGCCGGACGACGGAGTCCGCGACTTCCCAGTAGCCCTTCTCCTGCAAGGCCACATGGCCAAAGCCGAAGCCGAGCTCCTCCTTCGGCCGTCCCCGGTAGAACCCTTCGATCTCCTCCCGCCCGAGCTTCGGCGCCTCCTGACCGAGGCAGTCGGCGCAGAGCCAGGCCGTGCGGGGCGGGTCCGTGTAGTACTGGACCTCGCGCGCGTCCTTGGCGCCGCAGCCCTCGCAAGGCTCCGCCACCGTCGCGAGGACGTAGTCGCTCTCCAAGAGTGGCGAGCCTGGCGGGGCGAGGCCTGCCGCGGGGACGCCCTTCTGCTCCACGTCGTGGAAGATCGCTCGGCCGACGGACAGGCGCACGATGCCGGAGTGCTCCACCGGCCCCGCCTGATCGTTCAGGTAGGCCTCGGCCCTGACGCCCATGGAGCGCGCCTTCACCCTGAGGTTGAAGTCGTTCGAGACCAGGACGACCTGCTCGTCCGGATGGATCTGCCGCAAGGCCGCGGCCACCGCGAGAATGCGGTGATCCGCCTTCTCGATGTCGAGGGCCTTCGGCAGGACACCCGGTTCCTGGTGATTGAGCTCGATGCGCAGCGTGCCGCCCGTCGGCAGAGCCACACCGGCGACGATGTCGCCCTCCGCGGAAAGCTGGTCCAGGAGGCGTATCGCCTGCCTCGCGTTGGCACCCATCGCATCCAGATGCGTCTTGAACCGATCCAGCTCCTCGATCGTGACGATCGGGACGATCACCGCGTTGTCCTCGCCGAACATGAGCAGGGACTGGGGATTGTGCAGCAGCACATTGGTGTCGAGGACGAACTGTTTGCCCAAGCGAGCATCCTCCTCGCCGACTGGAGCCTAGTGAACAATTGGCTGTGATGGCCCGCACATCCTGGCGCGTCACACACAAACCGTGGCGGCATCACCTTGCACGGATCACCCCCTGGGGAGAGCCCTGCGGGCCGGGTCCGACACCATCGCGATGCGCCCTGCGGGGCGCCAAAGGCCCCAGGGACCGAGGTCGCTCAGGGGTTCGAGGATGCGCCACCAGCTTTTGGCAGGAGGAGGCGGCCAGTTTCGGGGCCGCCCGCCCGAAGCGTTAAACGACGGGACAAACGCGAATGGTAGGACACGTAACACTCCACCTAACGACGAGGGGGTATACCCATGCGCTTTTCGCGTCAGTCGAGCGGTCAGCAAGTGCCCTCCGTGTCATGATTGACGTAGGCGCTGTGTCCGGAGAGAATACGTGAGTATACATCCGGAGGAAAGGGGGGTTAGGGGGGAAAACCTGAAAGGTTGT
>JAJZAT010000034.1 GCA_021799275.1 Bacillota bacterium | reverse complement strand
CTAGTACAGCGTCCCGGAAGTTCGTTCCCGAATGGTGTCCAATTGGATGGTCACCAGGGAACGAGGACGAAGCCGAAGTCGCCGGTGAGCGTAGCGAGGAGATCGCTCATGGTGCCGATGTAAGGGGTGGTCTCCCAGCGGCCACCCCGGCCGGCCATGTCGAGGCGGTAGTGGTCGCGGCGCAGTTGCGTGAGGCGGGCACGATTCTCCGCTTCGGCGGGATCGCCGGAGTAGATGATCAGATACTTGCCCCACGTACGCACGTGCAGGTGGGTAAGTCCCTGGTCTTGGAGGGCCCGTTCGGCTGCGGATCCGGCCGCCTGCAGGAAGACGTCTGGCATCGTCACGCCGCCTTTGCTTGCAGAGGATAGCCGCGGAAGGCCCAGTGGAAGGGGTGGCCTTGGCCACCGTTCCAGCGCTCGATGAAGCCCACGAGCGCCGCCTCGAGTTCGGCGACGGAGCGGAAGCTGCCCCAGCGCAGCACGGCTTTCTGGAGAAGGGAGAAGAATACCTCCACCTGGTTCACCCACGAGGCGTGGAGCGGCGTGTAATGGAACTCGAACTTGCCCTCGTGGCGGGTGTTGAACTCGCTCCAGCGCAGCGATGGGCCCTCATGGTGGATGTTCAGATTGTCCCAGATGACGATGATCTTCTCGGCCTCGGGATGGTGGTCGGCCACCTCGTCCATGAAGGCGAGCAGGTCGGCGGCCGTACGGGTGGGGCCGAGGCGGTGCAGCACCTCGCCCGACTGGATGTTGAAGCTCGCCAAGAGGGAGGTGGTTCCGTGGCGTACGTACTCGAACTCCTGCCGGCCCGGCCGCCCCGGTAGCGCCGGCTTGGTCGCGTGGGGACGCTCGAGTGCCTGGATGCTCGTCTTCTCGTCCACGCTCAGGACCACAGCACCCTGCGGGGGATCGAGGTACAGGCCAACCACGTCGTTGACCTTTTCCTTGAACTGCGGGTCTGGGCTGTGCAGCCACATCTGCACCTTGTGCGGCCGCAGGTCGACCTCAGTCAGGGTGCGCTGGATGCTGGACCGGCTCATGCTGGGCCCGTCCACACGCTCGGCAGCTGTTTGCACAAGCCGGTCGAGCGTCCAGCGCGTGCCCTCTGGACAGCCATAATTCTTTGGGTCATCGCAAGCAATGGCGATGACTTCACAGCGCTGTCCGACATCGAACTTGCCACGAGCGCCACTGCGGTAGCGGTCACGCAGGGCTTCGCGGCCTCCGGACAGGTAACGCCGGCGCCATTTGCAGACAGTCTTCAGCGTCACATTCAGGTCACGCGCCACATCCGACTCCGGTATCCCCTCCACGAGCAGTTGCCAGATGATCGTCGCCCGGATCTTCAGGCGATACTCAACTCGCTGACCGCGGACCCATGGCTCAAGGTCCTTCTGCTGCTCGGGGCACAGCCGCATCGGCCTGTTCTCCATCAAGTCGCTCGATCACCGCCACTCTACCTCATCCGGTAGGTGCCGACGCTAGGATACAAGCCCTGCTGCGAATTGTCCAGCCCCCATCGCCACAACCCACAGGGAACGAACTTCTGGGACGTCGTACTAGGTTCAGCGAACGAGAGGCCGCATGCTGGTCGCGAACTTCTCCAGCGTTGCCACCGATACCCTGCGCCCCGTGAGGTAGACGAGAACGCGCCTCTGGTAGGTACGGCCGACGCCCTTGTAGGTCGTCATGTCGCCGAGGAACCAGACGAGGTTGAAGTTGCCCGACAGGCCCTGCGCGAAGTGGATCCGCCCCACGCCGACGGGGAACTTGCCGACCGCGGTCAGCCTGAGGTGGCTTGCGGCCGTCAGGAAGCGGATCGCGCCGAGCAGCGACGTTTGCACGGTTGGCAGCTCGCTCACGCCCACGACACCGGGCAGCATCGCGCCGACCTTGACGTCGGAGGAGAGCTTCTCGGGCGCGCAGGTCAGCCCGAACTGCCAGAACGGCATTTCCTGCTCGGATGTAGGCGTCAGGGGTCCGATCTCCACGCGAGCCGCGGGCTCATAACCGCCCACGCAGCGGTAGTGCGGCACCTCGGGCGCGAGCAGGCCGAGGGACGCGGGCAGGGACGTCATGCGCTTAGGCACCGAGTCGTTGCGCTCGAGCCAGACCGGTACCGAAGGTTTGCCGGATGCCCTCGACGCGTTGGTCGCGCAGCCGGCGAGGAATACCAGCGCCAATGCGCCCAGCAGTACAGCGGAAGCTTTCAAGTCGACCCTCCGTTCTCGGTGGGCTGGCCTCCGGGCTCAGGACCTTGCCCATGTCAACGCACGAAGCGCCACCAGTTGAACGCCGTCGGGGTCATCCCGGTGCCGGACCAGAAATCGGTCTGTGCGATGGTGGTCGTCCGCCCCCGCGAGCGCACCTGGAGAATGGGCTGGAACATGTAGGCCACAGGTCCCGTGGGCGGTCTACCGGCCAGGACGAGCGCCTCGGGCCCTTTCGGCCGGGCGCAGGCACCGGGCGTCATGGCGCGCAGTACGGCCGCGAGATGTTGCGGGGTGCCCTGCGTCGCCACGTTCGCGCTGGGCACGGAGACGCAGTGCGGGCTTTGCCAGGGGCCCGCCACCGGGTTCGCGGCGGCCACCGCCAGGACGTCCTGCGGAACCCTGCTCAGGATCACGGCGAGGGGCCAGGCCTGGCCCGCAGCATTCGACGTGACCAGGGGCGCGAATCCGGGAATCGTCTGCGTTGCCTGCGCGGGCATGGCCCAAAGGTGTTTCATCGCACGGAAGGTCGCTCTGTAGCCAGACCAGGCGATGCCGATGCTGGCGATGTTCCCGGCTTCCAGCACAGGCGCGATGCCGTCGACGCGCAGGCTGACCGCCACGGCCCGCGGCGCGAAGAAGGACACTGGTGCGCCTTGCGACGCGGCCGAGAGCTGTCCGCTCGGCGTGTCAAGGAAGACAGTGGCCGGCGGTGGCGCGGTGTCCCATGGCCACGTCCGCACCCAGAACGCGATGACGTCTGGCGGCTCCATCGAGAGGACTCCGCGGGTGTCGGGAAGGTAGTAGCCCGGTCTGGCACGCGCCGGCAGCCACCAGGCGAGGAGCGCGAGAGCGGCGGCCGCCACCAGCGCGGCCACGGTCCAGGCCACGGTGCGCACGAACTTCCCTGTGACCACCGCCTCAGCACCTCCGACCACAAGACTATTCCTGGATGAGCGGGAAGTCTACGGAATTCCTCGCGGCGGGGACGCAGGATCCCCCGCTGGGTTGGCGAACCTCCCGCACCAACCGGTCGGTCTGGCATCCTGCGGCTGTCCGGTGCCGCAGGCGGGGCCGGCCTCTCGCGCGGGGGAGGACGACGGGATGAAGGTGCCACTGAACGTGCGGCGGTTCCTCGATCACGCGGCGAGCATCTACGGCGACAAGATCGGCGTCATCGACCAGGACGGCCAGTGGACCTACCGGGAGTTCAAGGAGCGCGCATGGCGCCTCACGAGCGCCCTCAAGGCGATGGGCGTCCAGGCGGGCGACCGGGTGGCGGTGCTCGCCTACAACAACCACCCCCTGCTCGAGGCGTACTACGGCGTCGTGCAGTTCGGCGCGGTCCTCGTGCCGCTCAACATCCGGCTGACGCTCGAGGAGATCGCCTACATCGCCTCGGACTGCCAGCCGAAGGTGCTCCTCTTCGACTCCGACTTCGAGGCCTGGGCCGCCCTGCTGCGCGGCCGGCTGCCCTCTCTCTCGCTCGTCGAGATCCGCATCGAGGGAGGACACGACGGCTACCAGGGCTACGAGGAGCTTTTGGCGCAGGCGTCGCCCGCGCCCGGCCCGGACGTGGTGGACGAGGACGCCGTGGCGGAGATCTTCTACACCTCCGGCAGCACCGCCCGACCGAAGGGCGTCGCCCTGACGCAGCGCAGCCTCTATCTGCACGCTCTGCAGTGCGGCTTCGGCATGGGCATCGACGACACGATGGTGCTGCTGCACACGATCCCGCTCTTCCACGTCAACGGCTGGGGCACGCCGCACTACGTGACGGCCCTTGGCGGCACGCACGTCATGCTGCGCCGCTTCATCCCCGCGAAGGTGCTGGAACTCGTGGAGCGCCACCGCGTGACCAACGCCGCCTTCGTCCCGACGATGGTCGGCATGCTGCTTTCGGAGCCGACCCGCGAGACCCGGGACCTCTCGAGCCTGAGGCAGATGAACGTCGGCGGCGCGCCGTCGCCCTCGAGCTTCGTCGAGGCGAGCATGGCAGCGCTCGGCGGGGAGTATCTCGGCGGCTACGGCCTCTCGGAAAGTTCCCCCGTCGTCTCCGTCGCGCGCCTGAAGTCCAGCCTGCGCGAGGCGCCGCGGGAACTCCAGGATCGCCTCAGGGGCTTCGCTGGCCTGCCCATGGTGGGCGTGGAGGTGCGGCTCGAGGGACCGCTCGGCGAGGACCTGCCCTGGGACGGGGAATCGGTCGGGGAGCTTCTGGTGCGGGCCGACAGCGTCATGCAGGGCTACTGGAACCTGCCCGAGGAGACGGAGGCCGCCCTGCGCGGCGGCTGGCTCCACACCGGGGACATGGCCTTCATCCACCCCGAGGGCTACATCAAGATCGTCGACCGCAAGAAGGACATCATCATCTCCGGCGGCGAGAACATCAGTTCCGCCGAGATCGAGGACGTGCTCTACGGCCACCCGGCGGTGCGCGAATGCGCCGTGGTGGGGCGGCCGGACGAGAAGTGGGGCGAGGTTGTGCACGCCGCGGTCTCCCTGAAGCCGGGCGCGGCGGCGGCCAACGAGGAGATCCTCGCCTACGTGCAGGGCCGGGTGGCGTCCTTCAAGGCGCCGCGCACGATCGAGATCTGGGACGAACTGCCGAAGACGGGCACGGGCAAGGTGCTCAAGACGGCTATCCGCAGCCGCCTGCGCCAGGAGGCCGAAGGGCGGTAGCCGGGAGGCCTTTTCCACCACGGCGGCAGGATCCCGGCCGCGCGCTCGCGAAGGCCCTGGCAGTAGCGAAGAAGCGGGGTGGCCCTTTTGCCTTCGGACGATGACGAGATCCTCTCGCCGGATGACGAGATCTCGTGGATGGCCCTGACGGCCGGTACCAAGGTGGTCACGAGCGACGGCCGGCACGTCGGCCACGTGACGCACGTGCTCGGCGATCTCTCCGAGGACGTCTTCGACGGCATCGGCGTAAGCCATGGCCTGCTTGGACAGGTGATGGTGCCGAGGCGCGCGATCGCGCGGATCACCCGAGCGGCGGTGCATCTCTCCGTGTCCGAGGCGGAGTTCGGCGAGGTCACGAAGGCCTACGCCGAGGAGCGCATCTACGACGCCAAGGAGGGAGGGCGTAGGCTGCGCTGGAACCGCGAGGAGGACGACGAGCGGTTCTGAGAGGCGGGCGGACGCCCTGCAGTCCGTTCTCGCATTGGGCATACCGACCGGTCGGCTTGCTCCCGTGATCCGAGCGCGACGAGGAGGGCCCAAGGGATGGATTTTCGCCTCTCGCCCGAAGAGAAGCTGATCCTCGAGACGGTGCGCACGTTTGTGGACGCGGAGCTCATGCCGCTCGAGCGGGATCTCCAGGAGGCGGAGCTCGCAGGGCGCGGCGGGGAGTTCCCCGACGAGGAGACGCTGCGCCGCCTGCAGGGAAAGGCGCGCGAGCTCGGCCTCTGGGCGCTCCAGGTGCCGGAGGAGTACGGGGGCCTCGGCCTCGGCCAGCAGCTCATGGCCTTGATCACGATGGAGGTCCACCGCTGCCTCGTGCCGTTCCAGTTCGGCGGCGGCGCGGACAACATCCTCTTCGCGGGCACGGAGGAGCAGAAGCGCGAGTATCTACTGCCGACCATCGCCGGCGAGAGGCGTTCCTGTTTCGCCTTGACGGAACCGACGGCGGGCTCCGACGCGACGAACATCCGCCTGCAGGCCGTTCCCGACGGCGACGACTTCGTCCTGACGGGCGAGAAGATCTTCATCACGGGCGGAAGCGAGGCGGACTACGCCATCGTCTTCGCCGTCACCGACCGTGAGCGGGGATCGCGCGGCGGCATCACCTGCTTCCTCGTGGACCGCTCGATGGGCTTCACCTCTCGCCCCATCCAGACGATGGGCGCATGGTCTCCCGCGCGTCTCGCGTTCGACGGCGTGCGGGTGCCGCGGCGCAACGTGCTGGGAGAGATGGGGAAGGGCTTCGAACTCGCCATGCGCTGGATCGTCAATGGCCGCGTCGTCATCCCCGCGAGAGCGGTCGGGAGGGCGCAGCGCCTGCTCGAGATGGGCGTCGACTACGCCCGCCAGCGCGTCGCGTTCGGTCACCCGATCGGCGACTACCAGGCGATCCAGTGGATGCTCGCCGACTCCGAGGTGGAGATCGAGGCGGCCCGCTGGCTTGTCATGCACGCCGCCTGGCTGCAGGACGAGGGCATCGACAACCACCACGAGGCGTCGATCGCCAAGCTGCACGGCGCGCAGATGGTGAACCGCGTCGCGGACCGCGTGCTGCAGATCCACGGCGGCATGGGCTACACGAAGGAACTGCCGATCGAGCGCGTCCTGCGTGACGTGCGCGTCTTCCGCATCTACGAGGGGACCGACGAGATCCAGAAGCGGACGATCGCCAAGGACCTCCTGCGCGGCACGGCCGGACTCGGACGCTGGGAGTAGGGGGCTGGGGCGCATGATCGACCGCTCGCTGATCGGTCGCAGGTCGGAGCTCGAGCTCCACGAGGTGGAGCGCGGGGCGATCCGGCGCTTCGCGGCGGCGATCGGGGACGAAACGCCCCTGCATCGCCAGGGCGAGATCGCGCCGCCCACCTTCCCGACGACCTTGCGCGGAGAGATTCCGGGGCTCGAGCTCGACAAGAAACGGATCCTGCACGCCGGCGAGGAGTACCGCTACCGCCGGCCCCTGCGGGCGGGCGACGTCCTGCGCGTCGTCAGGCGGGTTGAGGATGTCTATGAGAAGCGGGGCAGCCTCGGCCCGATGACCTTCATCGTACTGGCGGCAGAGGGCCGGGACCCCTCTGGGGAGATCGTCTACGAGAGCCGCACGACCATCATCTACCGTCAGGAGGCGGAGGTATGAGGAGCCTGCCGCAGGCGGGCGAGGAAATCCCGCGCCTCGAGAAGGAGCCGATCGGGAAGCTGCAGCTCCTGCACTACGCCGGCGCCTCGGGCGACGACAACCTGATCCACGTCGACGTGGAGACGGCCAGGGCCGCGGCGCTACCTGGCGTGATCGCCCACGGCATGCTCTCGATGGGCTTTCTCGGCCAGCTGCTCACGGACTGGGCCGGCGCCGGGGCGGTGCGCTCCATCGCGGTGCGCTTCTCGCGCATGGTGCGCCTCGGCGACCGCCTGGGCTGCCGCGGCGTCGTGCGGGAGGTGCGGGAGGAGGCGGGAGGGGCGCTTATCCGGCTCCTCGTCTACGCGGAGAACCAGGAGGGCCAGCGGGTGACGGAGGGCGACGCGGAGGTCTTCCTCCGGGACTGAGACCGCACGTCGAGGGAGGGCTTTGCATGGCTCAAAGAGTGGCGATCGTGACGGGCGGCGGGCGCGGCATCGGCGCGGCGACGGCAAGGATTCTCGCGGCGCGGGGCGATCGCGTGGCGGTGACGGACCTCGACCTCGCTCCGGCCGAGGAGACGGCCGCGGCGATCCGCGCGGCGGGCGGCGAGGCGATCGCGATCGCCTGCGACGTGTCGCGCCGGGCGGACGTCGAAGGGGCGGTCGGGCGGGCGGTGGAGACCTACGGCCAGCTCGACGTGCTCGTGGCCTGCGCTGGGCTGACGCGCGACAATCTCCTCCACAAGATGACGGACGAGGACTGGGACATCGTCGTCGCGACGCATCTCAAGGGGAGTTTTCTCATGGCGCAGGCGGCCCAGGGCCACATGGTGGGGCGCCGCTACGGCAAGATCGTGCTCACGTCCTCCACCTCGGCGCTCGGCAACCGCGGCCAAGCCAACTACGCGGCCGTCAAGGCGGGCATCCAGGGACTGACGCGGACGCTCGCGATCGAACTCGGACCCTTCGGCATCAACGTCAACGCGGTGGCGCCGGGCTTCATCGAGACCAGGATGACGCGCGCGACGGCCGAGCGGATCGGCGTCGACTACGAGGCGATGAAAGAGCACGCCGCGAAGGAGATCCCCTTGCGCCGCGTGGGCCAGCCCGAGGATGTCGGGCACGTCATCGCCTTCCTCTGCAGCGACGAGGCGAGCTTCGTCTCGGGGCAGATCATCTACGTGGCCGGCGGGCCGCGCGGTTAGGGGGCGGCGGATGCACCTCGTCGTCCTCTTGAAGCGCGTGCTTGACCCCGAGATCCCGCAGAGCGCCTTCTCGCTCGATCCGGAGCGCAAGGAGCCGACCGTCCTGCGCCACCCGTTCGTCCTCAGCGTCTTCGACGGCAACGCGCTCGAACTCGCCCTCAGGCTGCGCGACGCGCGGGCCGATGCGCGCGTCACGGCGCTCACCTTCGGGCCGAGGGCGGCGGAGGACGTGTTGCGCAAGGCCCTGGCCCTCCAGGTCGACGAGGCCGTGCACCTTCTCGGCGACGAAAACGGCCTGCCGGCGGGACGCAAGGCCCGGGTGCTGGCGGCGGCGATCCGCCGGCTGCCGCCGGCGGACCTCGTCCTCTGCGGCCGCCAGGCCGCCGACTGGGAGGCGGGCCAGCTCGGTGGCATGCTGGCCGAGGCTCTGGGGTGCCCCTGCCTGCCGTTCGTCTCCGGCCTCAGCCTTGCGCCGGGCGGTTTCGAGGCGGTCCAGCAGGTGGAGAGCGGGCAGGCCGTCTACCGCCTGCCAGGCCCTGCCGTCCTGACCGTGACGAACGATCCCGGCAACGTGCTACGCCCCGCCAGGATCAAGGACGTGATGGCGGCCCGCGGGCGCGAGCTTACGACGATCCCGCTCGAAGAGCTGCTGCCGGGAACGGAGAGCGACGAGGCCCGTGTGGAGACGCTCGACCTGCGCCTGCCGGCACCCAGGCGGCGGGCGGAGATCCTGGACGGAGGCGGTGCGGCGGGGACCGCCGCCCTGCTCGCGCGGCGGCTGCGGGAGCTTGGCGCCGTCTGATGGGAGGGGAACCCTTGACGAACATCGTGACGGCCGTCTGGGCCTGGGGCGGCCGCGTTTCCGCGGCAGCCAGAGACCTGGTGCAGTCCGCGGGCACGCTCGCGGCCGAAACGGGCGGGGAACTCGGGGTCCTGGCGCTCGGCACCGGCGCGCAGATCGCGGCGGACACCTTGCGGGCGGCCGGCGCGGACGTGGTGCTGACCTGCGAGGAGGAAGCGCTCGACACGGCTCCGGGCGAGGCGGGCCTTGCGGCGCTCGTCGCCGGGTGCGAAGTCTTGCGGCCGTCCCTTGTGCTGCTCCCCGCCGACAGCCTCGGACGCGACTGGGCGCCGCGCCTCGGCTACCGCCTTGGCGCAGGGCTCGTCACGGAGGTGACGGACTGGTCGCTGGAGGAGGGCCGGCCGGTCTTTCAGCGGCTCGTCTTCGGCGGCAAGGCCATCGCGACCATGACGGTGGCGGGCGGGCCGGCCATCGCCACCGTGCGCCCCGGCGCAGGCCGGCGGGACGAGCCGCCGCGGGCCGGTCGGGGGGAGGCGCGGGATCTCGGCCTCGCCATCGAGGCATGGCCGAGTTGGCCGCGGCTCTTGCGGCGCCAGACCGAGGAACGCCAGGGGCCGGGCCTCGAGGAGGCGAGGGCGATCGTCTCCGGCGGGAGGGGCCTCGGCGGTCCGGAGGGCTTCGAGCCGCTCGGGGAACTCGCCCTCACGCTCGGTGGAGCGGTCGGGGCGTCGCGGGCGGCCGTGGACGAGGGCTGGGCCCCGCCCACCTGGCAGATCGGCCAGACCGGCAAGACGGTGGCGCCGGATCTCTACGTCGCGGTCGGGATCTCGGGGGCGAGCCAGCATCTTGTCGGCTGCTCGCGCGCCAAGACGATCGTCGCGATCAACCGGGATCCCGAAGCTCCCATCTTCGACTACGCCAGGCTCGGCGTCGTCGGCGACTGGCGGGAGGTCGTGCCGGCCCTGACAGTGGCCCTGAAGGAGATGCTTGCGGATTGATCCTGGAGGAGACGGTGGCCGAGAACGCGTGGCGGCTTGAGGATGGACTCTACCGCATCCTGCTGCCGATGCAGTGGTCCGTGCCGTTCGTCAGCGTCTACCTGGTGGAGAGCCGGGGGCAGAGGATGCTGATCGACGTCGGCATCAACGCGGAGACAAGTCTTCGGGCGCTCGGACGGGCGCTCAAGGCGATCGGCGTGCCGGACGGCGCCCTCGACCTCCTGCTGCTGACGCATCGCCACCCGGACCACGCCGGCGGCGCGGCGGCCGTGCGGCGGCGCTGGGGCGGGCAGGTCCTGCTCCATCCCGCGGATCTCGCGCCGCGCGCCGGGGGAGAACGCGAGGCCGCCACATGGGCGGCGGAGCAAGGTGTGCCGGAGCAGGTCATCCGGGAGTTCGCCGGCTTCAAGCCGAACGGCGGCATCGAGCTCGGCGACGCCGTGACGCCGCTCGATGCCAGCCGGGCGATCCGCGTCGGCGACCTGAGTTTCGAGGTGGTGGAGGTGCCGGGCCACTGCCCAGGTCAGGTGATGCTCTTCGAGCGCAGCCGCGGCTGGCTCTTCTCCGCCGACCAGGTGGTGGAGCCCGAGGCGCCCAACGTCTGGATGAGCCCCGGGGTGACGGGCGATCCCCTGGGCGGATACCTCGCGAGCCTGCGCCGTGCGGCGGAGATCGACGCGCGGCTCGTGCTGCCGAGTCACGGCGTGCCGCTGCGCGAGGGGCTTAGGGAGTTCGTCTCGCGGCAGCTGCGCTTTCAGGAGGAGTTCCTCGGGCGTACCCTCGCGGCGCTGCCGGCGGAGGGGCTGTCCACCTGGCAGGTGGCGCGGCGGCTGGCGCCACATCGCCAGGATCCCTCGGTGCTCGCGGAGACGCTCGCGGCGCTCAGCCACCTGGCGGCGACGGGGATGGTGCGTCGCGGGGCGGACGGCCTTTGGACCGCGGCTTCGTAAGGGCGATGGCGGAGGAGGCGGCAACGATGGGCGAAGGCGGGCTCGACGAACTCTTCAGCCTGAGGGGCAAAGTGGCCCTCGTCACCGGCGGATCGCGCGGCATCGGGCTCGAACTGGCCGAGGGTCTCGGCGAGGCGGGGGCTCGCCTCGTGATCACCGCCCGGCGCGAGGAGTTTCTGCGCGAGGCCGAGGCATCCCTGAGGGCCCGCGGCATCGAGGTGGCCGCCATGCTCGGTTCGGTGGCGGAAGAGGCGGATGTCGGGCGCTGGCTCGACAGGATCCTTGAAATGTACGGGCGCATCGACATCCTCGTGAACAACGCCGGCATCAGCTGGGGCGCGCCGACGCTCGAGATGCCCTTCGAGCGCTGGCGCCAGGTGATGGAGACGAACCTCGACGGCACCTGGCGCCTGACGCAGGCCGTCTGCCGGCAGATGGTGGCCCAGGGCGACGGGGGGCGGGTCATCAACGTCGCCTCGATCGCGGGGCTCGCCGGCGGCCGCCCGGACGAACTCTCCGCCATCGGGTATTCGGTCTCGAAGGCGGGCGTCATCGGCCTGACGCGCACGCTCGCGACGCACATGGCCCCGTACGGCATCCTCGTGAACGCGATCTGCCCGGGCTTCTTCCCGACCCGCATGACGCGCGGCATCCTGCAGGAGGCGGAGGCGATCATCTCGGAGCGCACGCCGATGGGGCGCATCGGCCGTCCGGGGGAGCTCAAGGGCCTCGCCGTCTTCCTGGCCGCCCCCGCGAGTTCCTACATCACGGGCCAGGCCATCGCCGTCGATGGCGGCGCCACGGCCTGACCGCTGGAGGAGGCACCGCCATGACCGATGCCGTGATCGTGAGCTCCCTGCGCACCGCGATCGCCCGCTCGCCCGGTGCGCTCCAGGACGTGCCGGTGGAGAGGTTCGGCGCCGCGGCGATGCTCGAGGCCCTGCGCCGCGCGCGGCTTGAGCCGGGCGAGGTGGAGGACGTGATCTGGGGCAACGTGATGGCCGGCGGCGGCAACGTCGGGCGCCTGACGGCGCTCGAGGCGGGCCTGCCGGTCGAGGTGCCGGCGATGACGGTGGACCGGCAGTGCGGATCGGGGCTGCAGGCGATCTGCCTCGCGGACCAGGCGGTGCGGGCCGGGCAATGCGAGGTCGTGCTGGCCGGTGGCAGCGAGTCGATGACCAGGGCCCCCTACCTGATGGAGCGGCCGACCGGCGCCTATCAGCGCATGCCGCCTGCCTTCGTGCGCGCGAGGCTGGCGCCGGACGCCGTCGGCAATCCGCCGATGGGCGTCACGGCGGAGAATGTCGCGGAGCGCTACCGGGTGAGCCGCGAGGATCAGGACGCCTTCGCCCTGCGCTCGCAGGAGCGGGCCGTGCTGGCGATCCGCGAAGGTCGCTTCAAGGACCAGATCGTACCGCTCGAGCTGCCCGCGGGCCGTGGTGCCAGCCGAACCTTCGACGTCGACGAGCACCCCCGCGCGGACACGACGCTCGAGCGCCTGCAGGCGCTGCGGCCCGCCTTCCGCCAGGGTGGCACGGTGACGGCGGGCAACTCGTCGGGCATCAACGACGGCGCCGGCGCGGCGGTGGTGATGTCGGCGGCGCAGGCCTCGCGACGCGGCCTCGAGCCGCTCGGCCGGCTTGTGGCCTGGGCCGTCGCCGGCGTCGATCCGAACCTCATGGGCATGGGTCCGGTGCCGGCCGTGCGCAAGGTGCTGGAAAAGACCGGCATGGACCTCGACGCCATCGACCTTGTGGAGCTCAACGAGGCCTTCGCGAGCCAGACCCTGGCCTCGATCCGCGAGCTCCGGGTCGACATGGAGAAGGTGAACGTGAACGGGGGCGCGATCGCCCTCGGCCACCCGATCGCCGCTACCGGCGCGATCCTGACGGCGAAGCTCCTCTACGAGCTGCGCCGTTCGGGCGGCAGGTACGGGATCGTGACGGCCTGCATCGGCGGCGGGCAGGGCATCGCGGCCATCTTCGAGCGGCTCTGAGCCTGAAATCCCAAACAGGAACCGCCTGCGGCATCCGCCGTGGGCGGTCCCCGCACGATCGGCCAGCTTTAGCGCGAGAGCGCCACCTGAACCCAGGCGACACCGCCGTCGGCGGTCGCGTAGAGCTGCCCGTTCGAGAGCAGCCAGCCGTGCGTCCGGTCCGCGAAGGTCAGGGCGGTGGGGTAGAGCTGCACGGATGAAGGGAGGTTCACCCTGGTCCAGGTACGGCCTGCGTCCGTACTGCGCAGGACCCCGCTGTCACCGAAGAGCCAGATGTTCGTGCCCACGGCCGCCACCACCGACGCTCCCACCTGCCCCTTGGCCGGGGGCCAGGGCCAAGCGGCCATGGGCTGCCACGTCTTGCCGCCGTCGCTCGACGCGACGAGTCCGTATTGGCCGGTGACCTCGGGCTTGCCCGCCGACTTCTTGACCGTCTTGAGAAAGACGGTGGCGTAGGCTTCGTGCGGGCTTGCCCATGCCACCTGCTGCGGGTGGCCGAGGGGGAAGGAGCCGACCTCCGTCCAGTGCCGCCCGCCGTCGGCGGTGCGCCAGGCGTTGCCGAAGTCGTCCATCGCAAGCCCCGCCTGCGGGGTCGTGAAGGCGAGCTGGGAGATCTGGATCGTGCCGAACTGCCCCTTCGGGAGCATGATGGGCCGGAAGCTCCGGCCGCCGTTTCCCGTGTAGAGGAGCACGTTCAGGCCCTGGTGGGTGCCGTAGAGAAAGCCCTCCCGCGAGGTGAGGAAGTCGATCGCCGAGAGGGTCAGCCCGTCCGGCGCCGTCAGGTACGAGTGCCAGGTGCGGCCCAGGTCGGTCGTCTCGAGGACGCTGCCGACCCGCAGTTGAGGCACGGCGAACCCGACCTTCGGATTGACGAGCGACACCGCCGCGAGTTGCCCGGGACCCGAGGAGGGCCAGATCCGCGTCCAGGACATGCCGCCGTCCCTGGTCGCGAAGACGCCGGACTGCGTCGCGGCGAAGCCTCGCTCCCGACTCAGGAAGTCGAGCGTCGGGATGCACTGCGCCATGGTGCAGAGCTGCCCGCCCGTGGACCAGCTGCGGGCGCCGTCGGTGCTGCGGGAGACGCCGCTCGGGGCGGCCCGCCACGCCGCGTCGCCCAGGAAGAAGAGCGGACTTTCGCTGCCGCCCATGCCCTGGCAGCCCATCGCGCAGCCTTGGGTGGACCACGCGAGCTGCCAGGACGCGCCGCCGTCGGCCGTGTGCATGACGGCGAGCATGTCAGGGTTGATCTGGTTGCAGACAACGGTAAGCCAGGCGTCCTTGCCGCCGGTGGACTGGGCCGAGCCCGCGCTGCAAGCGGCCGCCGCCTTGGCGGGACCGCCGATGTACTTTGCGAGGCCGGAGACCTGGATGAACGTGTCGAACACCGGGGCGATCTCCGGCGCCTGCAGCCCCGCGATCCAGGGCGACCACGCGACGCCGCCATCGTTGGTGCGGTAGGCGCAGACTCCTTGGGCGCCCTGGCCCACCGCGATCCCGACGGGTCCTTTGAAGCTGACCTGCTGGAAGGTGCAGGTCTGGCTCGAAAGGGCCTGCGTCCAGGTGCGCGCGCCGTCCGTCGAGCGGAGGAGCGCACCGCCCGCCACGGCCCAGGCGTCGGCGCCCGACTGGAACGCGAGACTCGAGAGGGTTTTCGTTCCCTGGTAGCGGAGTGCCCACGTCCGGCCGCCGTCCCTGGTGGCGAAGATCCTGGTCGGACAGCCTGCGTATGGACAGTAGCCGGAAGCGGTCCAGGCGAAGCCGTCGGCAGGGCTCGGAAAGGTGAGCCGGCCGATCTGCACCTTTGTGCTGAACTCGCGATGCCAGGTCGCGCCGCCGTCGGATGTGCCGATGATCGTGCAGGGGCTGAGCGGGGAGGGAGCGCCGGGAGCGGCGGGCTGCCCGTAGCCGCAGCCGACGATGGCCGAGCCTTGGCTGGGAGTCTGGAACTTGAGGTCCACGGCGGGCTGCTGCGCCTGGGCGGCGGAACCTGAGGCCGCCTGCACGCTGCCCTTTAGGCGCCGCACGATGTTCGGCGCCGGGGCGGTGCCGGACGGGCTCGCCACCCCGGCCGGCGGGCGCAGGGGCAGGTTCAGGAAAACGACGAGACCCGCGACCGCCAACACCGCGAGGACCACGGCCACCGCTCCCAGGATCCGCAAGCCGCGCCGCACCAGGCATCACCATCCTTGCCCGCATCGTACCGGAGCGAGGTGACGGACTCGCCGATCGTTGTTGCGGAGTTGTTACAGTTCCCCGGGCGGCGCGGTCTCGGGCAGCACGAGCGAGACCTCGAGTCCGCCGCCCTCCCGCAGGCGGAAGGCGATGTCGCCCTGGTGGCGCCGCAGTACGTCGCGCGCGATGGCGAGTCCGAGTCCTGCGCCGCCGGTGGCGCGCTCCCGCGAGGGCGAGAGGCGGCCGAAGCGTTCGCCGAGCCGGCCGAGGTCTTCTGCCGGCACGCCGGGGCCGCGGTCCGCGATGACGATCTCCGCGCGGTGACCGTCGCCGCGGATGGATACGTCGAGAGGCTCGCCGTCGGACGAGTGCCTGACGGCGTTCTGGAGCACGTTCAGCACGGCGCGCAGGAGCCAGTCCGGGTCCGCGAGGACCCAGACCTCGCCTGTCTCGACGCGCAGGTCCAGGTGGCGCTCCGCGATGGCCGGCCCGAGGACCCAGAGCGCCTCCCGCAGGCAGTCGCCGAGGCGCAGGGGATGGAGGTCGAGGGAGAGGTCCGGATTGTCGAGCTTCGCGAGCTCCAGGAGCTGCGTCACGAGGCGCCCCAGCCGCTCGCTCTCGCCGGCGATGCCCTGCAGGGTGTCGCGCACGTCTCCAGGCAGGCCGCGGTCGGTCTGGAGCAGGGATTCCGCCAGGGCCTCGATGCCCGCGACCGGCGTGCGCAGCTCATGCGCGGCGTCGGCGACGAAGCCGCGGCGCAGGGCGTCGAGCGCGGCGAGGCGGGCGGCCATGTCGTTGAAGACCCGGCTCAGCACGGCGACCTCGCCCTGGCCTTGCGGCGGCACCCTTTGGCCGAGGTGGCCCTCGGACATGCGACGCGCGGCGAGCGTGAGCCGCTCGAGCGGTCCCGCGATCGAGCGCGCGAGGAGAAACCCGAGCAGGGCGAAGAGCAGGGCGGCCAGGAGCCCGACGGCCCAGAGGCGTCTCTGCAGGGCGGTCAGCTCCCGCTGCACCGCGGCAAGCCGGCGGACGAGAATCACTTCGCCGCGGGCGGAGAGGCCGGCGCCCAGCGGTGCCGCGGCGATGACCGTCCAGGTGCCGTGCGGCGTCAGGAACGTCGCTTCGGGGTAGGCGGGGCCCGAGAGACTCGAGGGAATGGCGGGCCCGGGACCCCCGACGCTGGCGGCGAGCACCCGGCCGCCTTGGAGCCAGTAGACGGCGCCGCCGGCCGCCTGCGCCGCGCTGCGCGCCACTGGGCCGAACGCCTTCGCGTGGCGGCCGATGGCCGCCGCGAAAGCCTCGGAAACGCCCTGGACGGCGGTGAGGGCGCTCGCCTGGGTGCGAGAGAACTCGGCCTGCGAGATGGCCTGGACGCTGAGACCGGTCAGGAGACCGGTGAGCAGCAGTGCGCCGAGGCCGAACAGGGCGGAGATGCGCCAGCGCAGGCTAGCTCTGCGCAAGGTAGTAGCCGACGCCGAAGCGCGTCAGGATGAGGCGCGGCTCGGCGGGGTCCCGCTCGAGCTTGCGCCTGAGACGCCGCACGTGGACGTCCACGGTGCGCAGATCTCCGGGAAAGTCGTAGCCCCAGACCTCCTCGAGCAGGCGACTGCGCGAGAACACCTGTCCCGGGTGTCGCGCGAGGTGCGCGAACAGGGCGAACTCGGTCGGCGTCAAGGGCCGGGACTCGCCCGCCACCCGCACCTCCTGCGCGGGGAAGTCGAGCTCGACGCGGCCGTCGTCAAGCCTGAGGCGCTGTCCCGTGTAGGTGGCGCCCGAGCGGCGCAAGATGGCGCGGATGCGCAGCACCAGCTCGCGGGCATGGAAGGGCTTCGTGAGGTAGTCGTCCGCGCCGAGCTCGAGACCGAGGATGCGGTCGACGTCGTCGTCGCGGGCGGTCAGCATCAGGATCGGGACGTCCGACTCCTGGCGGACGCGCCTGCAGACCTCAAGGCCGTCCATGCCGGGCAGCATCAGGTCGAGGAGCAGGAGGTCCGGCCTGCGCCTGTGCAGGGCCTCCAGCGCGCCCGGCCCATCGTCCGCGGTGTCGACGTCGTAGCCACTTTCGCGCAACGTGCGCGCGACGCCGTTGCGCAGCGCCTCCTCGTCGTCGACCACCAGGATGCGCTGGGCCGCCACCAAACCACCTCCCCCGGGCGTCGTTGTCGACGGACATGCGGCGATCCTGTTGCCGGAGGCCGGGACGTGCTCCGCTCTTAAGCTCTCAAGGCCATGCTAGCCGCGTTCGGCAGTGCGGTCAAAGCGCGAGGGGCCTTCCGGCAGCGCATTGGCGATACCGCTCCGGGGGCGATCGGTGGCTCTCCTCGGGTACGCCGCCGGACGTCGGCAAAGGCACATGGCGAGGGCGCCGCCCGGGAGCGGCGCCCTGCGGGTCCACGGCCCCGCTAGCCGAGCCGGCGCCGGATGCCGGACCAGACGGCCAGCGCGAGGACGACGGCGACGACAACGGCCGCCAGCGCCAAGATAAGGCGCATGATCAGGCTCAGTAAGACCGCGAGCGTGATGACGACGACGAGCAGGAGCAGGATTGGACCGCCGGCGCCGCCTCTTGAAGGCTGCCCCGCCATGACGCGACCTCCCTCGCTTTTGACCTATGCCGGTCGACAGAATCTGGCGACGGTTCGGTTTCCTAGGCCTCGCGTGGCCGCCCTCCGTCGATGACCATGCGGAAGAGCGTCGACGCCATTTCCACGGGCGGAAGGGGCCCGTCGGGCCGATACCAGCGGAAGGCCCAGTTGAACACGCCAAGCACCGCGAGACTGAACAGCTTGGCGTCGAGGTCCGGCCGCAGCTGGCCCCGGTCCCGGGCCTCCTCAACCAGGCTGCGCACCGCGAGCTCGTAGCGGTCGCGCTTCGCCTGGACGATGCGGAACTTCTCGCGGGTCAGAAAACGGGCCTCGTTATGGAAGACGGCCATATGGTCGTGGAACGTCGACATGCTCTCGAGGTGGTGGCGGAGGATGGCCATGAGGCGGTCGAGCGGGTCGCCGTCCTCCTTGGCCATCCGCTCGGCGTACTCGAGCAGATGATCGATGAAGGTGTCGTGGAAGAGCAGCAGGAGGTCTTCCTTCGAGTCGAAGTAGTGGTAGAAGGCACCTTTCGAGCAGCCCGCCGCGTCGATCACGTCCTGGAGCGACGCCGCGTGGTAGCCCCGCTCGCCGAAGAGGCGCAGGGCGGCGTTCAGGAGGTTCGTACGCGTATCGTCAGCTGGATTCCTGGCCTGCCTCGATATGGCCGATCACGTCCTCCGGTCGGGCGGCTGGGGCTGGTCCCAAGACCATCATAGCGCAGAGTGGCGACCGCGGCCCGCGAGGCCGCCGCCGCACCTGTCCCCAAACTGTTCGCCCGGGCGGCTCCTCGCCAGCTGCGCCTCTTTCAGGCGTCCGGTTCCGCCCGCAGCCAGGGCGTTCTCGTGATGCCCACGAGAAGTCCCTCCGGTCCCATCAGACGCGTGACGGCCTGTCCCCACGGCTCCCCACGGTTGGCCACGAGGATCCGGTATCCTTTCGCCTCGAGCTCCATGGTCCCGGCGGCGATGTCCGCGACGTCGAACTCGATCCAGGCCTGCGGCACGGGCATGTCCTCAGGCCATTCGTCCCGGCCGAAGCAGGACTGAGCCGCGTCCTCGAGCGGCCAGACGGCGAAATGCTTCGAACCCGGGAGCACCCCGGTGTGCAGGTAGTCGCCGTCGGCCTCCATGCGCAGGCCCAGGGCGCCCGTATAGAAGTCGCGCGCGGCGGCCGCATCCCTCGACACGGGGCCGAATCCGGCGATAAAGAGGACCTCCATCTCGGCGTGGCACCTCCCGAAGTGGGTACGTGATGTTCGCCCGGCCCGCCTGGAACGGGCAGAGCGCAGATCTGCGCGTGCATCGCGGGAGAGGTTCGCCACGATGGGCCGCGCCTTCCTCCGGCTGGGCCGACTCGCCTTGCGTCCGAGGGGCGCACATGCCATTGTGGTCAGGACTGCGCTTTGCGAAAGCGCCAAAGCAGACAAAGGACGGTGCCCGATTGCCGCTCACGGCGAGGCGTCCCTGGGTCACGATCGCTCTCTGGTTCCTGCTCCTCGCCGCCGCGGTGCCGCTGCTCTTCCAGGTGACGGACCACCTGGGATCGGGCGGCTTCTCCGCCCCGCACAGCGTGGCCGCCAAGGCCGACGCCACCGTAGGGCACCTCGTCCAGCCGGCATCCGTGCCGACGACGCTGATCGATGGCTTGTCGCCGAGCCGCCTGCAGGGCATGGCCAAAGTCTCGGGCATGCCGGCGCGATGGCTGCACGCCATCGGCCCACGCTCCGAGGTCCTGGTGCCCGGGCAGGACAACGGGGCCGCGAAGCGCTTTCTCACCCTGGCCCGGCGGGGCGGCGCCTCGCTGACGGCCGTCAACTCCGAGAACCTCGGCCGGGCCGTCAGCCACCAGGCGATCCAGGCGTTCAGCGCCAGCACGGTGGTGGCCGTGCCCGCGCTGCTCATCCTGCTGCTCCTGGTCTTCGGGGCCGTGCTGCCCGCCTTGCTGCCGCTCGTCACGGCCGGCGCCGGCACCGTCCTGACGTTGGCCGTCGTGGCGATCGTCGAGCGCTACGTGCCGCTCTCCGTGTATCTCCTGCAGATCGTCAGCTTCCTCGCGCTCGGCGTCGGCGTCGACTACGCGCTCTTTGTCTCGACGCGTTTCAGGGGCGCGCTCGAGGCGGGCGCGGGCGTGGAGGACGCGCTCTCGCTCGCCATGCGCACCTCCGGGCGCTCCGTGCTGTTCTCGGGCCTGGCCGTCGCGCTCGCGATCGGGGCGCTCGTCCTCGGCGGCACGGCGTACTGGCGCGGCATGGCCCTCGGCGGCGGAGCGGCGGTGGCCTCGGTGCTGCTCGTGACCCACACCCTGCTGCCGCCGCTGCTGCGGCTGATGGGCCGCAGGGCGAGCCTCGGCCGCATCCGCTTCGCCATGCCGGAGTGGCGTCTATGGCGCATCCTGGCCAACTGGGCGACCGCGCGACCAGGCATCGCCCTGACGCTAGGACTGCTGGTCCTGGCGGTCCCTGCCGTGGCGGCGCCGGCCATGCGCGCCAGCATCCCGGCCGACATCGCGGCGATGCTGCCGCGGAGCTCGCCGCTCGCCCGGGCGCAGGCGGTGGAGCAGCAGGTGCGCGGCGCCGGCGAGATCGCGCCGTTCGTCGTCGCCCTTTCGCTGCCGGAGAGCGTGACCTCGCCGTCCGCCTGGCAGACGGTTGGGCAGGTCACGGACAAGCTCCGGGCGATGCCGGGCGTCAAATCGGTCGCATCGCCGAGCGGACGGCTCAGTCCCGAGATGCTCGCGGCAAGCGCCGCGAGGCCGCAGGGTCCCTTGCGCGCGTTCGTCAGCGGGCCACGCTCCGTCGACCTCTTCGTGACGCCGACTTCGGGACCCGACAGCCAGGCGACCTTGAGCCTGCTCGGACGCATGCGGGCGGGACTTGGCCGGACGCAGGGCGCCCAGGTGGCGATCGGCGGCCAGGTCGCGGCGGTGCAGGAGTTCAACAGCTATCTTGCGGCAAGGCTCCCGGCGATGGCCGTGGCGGTGGTGCTGGTCGCTCTCCTGGTGCTCTGGCTCGCCACGGGCTCTCTGCTGCAGGCCGTGATCGGCGTGCTGATGAACGCCCTCGTGACGCTCGCGACCGCAGGCATCCTCGTCACGGTGATCGAGCGCGGCGCCTTCGGCATCACGCCGCAGCCGCTCAACCTGGCGGTCACGCCGCTCGTCTTCGTGATGCTGTTCGGTCTCTCGATGGACTACGAGGTGATCCTGCTGCACCGCATCCAGGAGCGTCTCAGGCAGGGCGACGCGCCGAGGCACGCCGCGACGCACGCCGTCGCGACGACGGGCGGCATGATCACGGGCGCCGGCCTCATCATGGTGGCCGTGGTGGCGGCGCTGCTCGTCAGTCCCTTCGTGGTCCTGCAGACGCTCGCGATCGGACTCGTCAGCGCCGTCCTGCTCGACACGCTGGTCGTGCGCACATTCCTCGTCCCGGCCGCCGTGACGCTGCTTGGGCGCCACGCCTTCTGGCCAGGCCGGAGCCAGCCGAGGCACCTGGCGAAGTAGATCCCAAGGACTCCGCGGTCGGCCCTGGCATCGGTCCGGTCCCGGCGGAGCGGATCCCGGTGACGGCAAGTCGCTCCGGTCGGCGCGGGCCTTGCCTTGACGTCGACTGCAGGAAGAGCGGCAACGGGCGCGAAGAAATATGAGTACATAGGTGATGATTATCGGATCGGTATCAGGGGGGAGTTTCCGTGGCGGACGGGTCGTCCCGGACCGCGGCGGACGGGGCCAGTGGCCCGATCCGCGTGTTCGGCGTCGATGACCACCAGGGTGTGCTCGAGGGACTGAGGCAGATCATCTCGGACCAGAGCGACCTCAGCTGGGTGGGTCAGGCGAGCTCGATTGGCGACGCGCAGAGCAGGCTCGCAGCGCTGCGGCCGGACGTGATGCTGCTCGACAGTCGGCTGAAGAGCGAATCCGGCCTCGATCTCTGCGCCTGGACGCGGGAGCGGCTGCCCGAGGTGCGGGTCCTGATGCTCACGGGCTCCACCGATGCCGCCCTGCTGCTGCAGGCCCTGGCGGCGGGAGCCACAGGCTTTCTGATCAAGCAGGCCAGGGGCCGCGACATCGTCGACGCGATCCGGCGGGTGCGCCAGGGCGAGGTCGTCTGGGACGTGCGCATGGGCCAGGCGGTGCTGCAGCACTTCCGGGAGGTCGGGGGCCAGGGCGTCGGCAACGAGCGCCTCGAGCGCTACCGCGAGCGCGTGCACAGCCTCTACCAGGGCATGACGGCCATCGCGGGCATCCGCAGCGTCGAGGAGATGCTGCAGCGGGTGCTCTCCCTGGCCCGCGAGCTGACCGGGGCGCGCTACGCGGCGCTCGCCGTGCTGCTGCCGGACGAGTCGATCGCCCAGTTCCTCACGGAGGGGCTGACGCCCGGGGAGATGCGGGCGATGGGGGCCCTGCCGCGCGGCAAAGGGCTTCTGGGCGAGGTGATCCATACGCGCCGGCCCCTGCGCGTCAACGACATCCCTTCACATCCGCGGGCCTCCGGCTGGCCGCCCGGCCACCCGCCGATGCGCACCTTCCTCGGCATGCCGATGCTGGTCCACGGCGAGGTGGTGGGGCACCTCTACATGACCGACAAGCGGGGTGGCGAGGCGTTCTCGGCCGAGGACGAGGAACTTGTCGGCCTGCTCGCGAGCCTGGGCGCCGTCCTCGTGAAGAACCAGCGCCTCAACGAGGACCTGGGCAGGCTGGCCGTTGTGGAGGAGCGCCAGCGCATCGGCATGAACCTGCACGACGGCACCTTGCAGACGATCTACTCGGTCCTGCTCGGGCTCGACGCGCTGCTCGGCGAGATGCCGGAAGGCAGCCGCACCTACGATGCGGTGAACCGCCTCGCGGAGCGGCTGCGGGAGGTGACGGACGAGATCCGCCGCTACGTGCTCGACCTCAAGTCCGACGCGCGCCCGCTGATGAGCACGGTGGAGGAGATCGCGCAGGAGCTCGGCCTCGGCGAGAAGCTGCGCATCCATTCCTCCGACATGTCCTATACGCAGCTGCCGGAGGAGACGGTGGAGCACCTGGCGCGCTTCACGCAGGAGGCCCTCAGCAACGTGGCGCGCCACGCCCAGGCGACGCGGGTGGACGTGACCTGGCGACGGGTGGGCGACGAGTTCCAGCTGATGATCGACGACGACGGCGTCGGCTTCGACACGAGCCAGCCTTCGCCGCCTGGCCACCATGGCCGCCGCCATCTCGAGGAACGCGCGCGGCTGGCCGGTGGCCGGCTGCAGGTGGACAGCCGGCCGCACGAGGGGGCGCGGATCCTGCTGACGGCGCCGATGCCGCGCTGAGATCCCCGCTGGACCCGTCACGAGGCGCTCGCCCGCTTGGGCGGGCGCCTCGCGCTTCTTTGGACCGGGCGTGCCGCACCCCGGCAGGCTCTCGGCCGTCGCTGGCGAAGGATGAGGCCTGTCCCCAGAGTGAGCGCGAAGGAGTGCGACGGATTTGGCGCGGCTCGTCCTTGGACTCGTGCAGATGAACCTCTCGGTCTCGGTGGCCGAGAACCTCGAGAAAGCCGAGACCCTCCTCCGCGACGTGCGCAGGCAAGGAGCGTCGATCGCCCTTCTGCCCGAGCTGTTCCCGCTGCCCTGGGTCGCCGCGGGGGAAGACAGCCGGGCGTTCGCCTTCGCGGAGGACGAGGACGGCCCGACGCTCGGCCGCATGCGCGCCATAGCGGCGGAGGCGGGGATCGCCCTCGCGGTGCCCATCTACGAGCGCAGCGGCGAGCGGCGCTTCAACACGACGTTCGTCCTCTCGGAGCACGGCGACATCCTGATGCGCTACCGCAAGAACCACGTGCCCTACCACCCGGGCTGGTACGAGAAGTACTACTACGAGCCGGGCGATCTCGGCTTCCCGGTCTTCCGCCACCAGGGCACCACCTTGGGCGTCCAGACCTGCTGGGACAACCTCTTCCCCGAGGGCAGCCGCATCCTTGCCCTGAAGGGCGCGGCGGTCATCCTGGCGCCACGCGGTTCGGGCGACTACTCCCTGGGCCGCTGGCGGACGACCCTTGCGGCGAATGCGATGGCCAACAACTGCTTCGTCGCGACGGTGAACCGCATCGGCATGGAGAGCGGCGGCTACATGTTCGGCGGCGACAGCCTCGTGGTCGGACCGGATGGCGAGGTGGTCGCCGCGGTCGAGGGCGAGGATGTGGCCCTCGCGGTCGAGATCGATCTGGGGAAGGTGCAGGAAAGCCGCGTTGAATGGCCGTTCCAGGGGGACCGGCGCCCTTCGCTCTATCGCGAGATCTCTGAGGGTCCCCGCTGATGCGCGTCGAGGGGGATCGCTGGCTGCCCGATCCCGCCACCTTCGCGCAGGACCAGGACCGCCTCTGGGGCGACTTCTACGTCGATTCCGAGGTCGGTCGGCTGCGCTCGGTGCTGATGCACCGTCCGGGTCCGGAACTGGGGCTCGTGTCGGGCGAGGGCTACCGTGACCACCTCTACGACGCCCCGATCGACGAAAGGCGCTTCCTGCGGCAGTTCGACGGCCTCTGCGAGACGTATGAGCGGCTGGGCGTCTCGGTGCGCCTGGTCGAGGGGCAGGTCGCGGATCGGCCGAACGCCGTCTACATGCGCGACCTCTACACGATGACGCCGGAGGGCGCCATCCTCGCCCGTCCCGCGACGCGCCAGCGCCGCGGCGAGGAGCGGGCGGTCGCCGCCACCCTGGCCGCGCTCGGCGTGCCCATCCTCAAGACGGTGAACGGCCAGGGCACGTTCGAGGGGTCGAACGTCGTCTGGCTGGACCGGCAGACCTGTCTCCTCGGAACCTCGAGCCGGACGAATCAGGCCGGCGCCGAGCAGGTGGAGCGGGAACTGAGGGGGATGGGGGTCTCGGACATCCTGCCGGTCGCGGTGCCCTACGGCCAGATCCACGTCGACGGCTTCATCTCGCCCGTGGACCGCCGCCGCATCGTCGTCGCGCCCTGGCTTCTGACCTGGGATCTCCGGCTTGCGCTCCTCGCGCGCGGCTTCGAGCTGATGGTGCAGGAGGACCTCGATGAGGTGGGACGGCTCGGCACGAACTTCGTGACCGTCGCGCCGGGGGTGGTCGTCATGGCGGAGGGCTTCCCCGAAACGCTCGCACTGCTGCGCGGCCATGGCGTCGAGGTGCATCTCGTGGCGATGGACGAGATCCTGCGCGGTGGCGGCTCCGTGCACTGCTGCACCGGCTTCCTGCGTCGCGATCCGGTGTAGCGGCGGAGGAGGCGGGCAGTTGGCGAGGCTTCTTGCCCCGATCCAGGGGCGACTCGTCCGGCGGGGCGGTCGTCTTACGACACCGTACGGCCACGACCTCGAGAGTCCCTTCTGGGCAGGGGCGGAGATCGGCTTTCTCGAGAGCCGGGAGGCGGCCGCGGAGGCGGCCGCCGAGACCCTGCGCCGCGGCTGGATCCTGGGCGTGCACTATCCGCTGGTCCAGGCCCACGCCTGGGACTGGGCGCCTTTCTGGCTCGCGCCGCAGAGCCCCGTGCGCCAGGAAGCGCGGCGTACGGCGCAACGGGCGATGGTGCAGGCGAAGGAACTCGGCGCGTCCTACATCCTCTTCCACTATCCTTGGCCCGCCCTCGTCGACCGGGCCGTGCCCTACGAGTCTCTCGGCTGGAAGATCCCGCCCACGGCTCAGGAGGAGCGGCTCTGGCCGCGGGAGCGCCTCGCGGGCCTCTCCGAGGAGATCTTCGCGGAGCTCGAGGCGGTGTCCCGGGAGCTCCGCCTGCGGGTCGTCCTGGAGCTCGACGGGCCGAACCGCGTCTGGTTCGATCCCGATCCGGAGCGGGATCTCTGCGCGGCGCTCTTCACCGCCCACGGGGGCCTCGATCTCTGCCTCGACACGGGACGGCTCGGCCTGCTCGCCCGTCAGCACGGCGGCGACCCGCTCGGCTACACCCGGCGCTGGCTCGACTTCACGCGGCATGTGCATCTGCATGGAGCGTGCTGGGAGCGGCGCCAAAACCACTTGCCGCCGCTCCCGGAACACGAGCGGGACGGGAGCTACACCCCGGCGGCGGCCATCGCGCGCCTGGTTCTTCGCTCGCACCCCGAGACCCTGACGGTGCTCGAGACGGATCCGCGGGGCCTGTCGGCCGAGGAGGCGGAGCGCAGCATGCGCTACTGCGCCGGTCTCTGAGCGGGGGCCCGATTGGCCCCGGGGACACGGCGGAGACGGGCCGGAAGACAGCAGGGAGGCGGTGCCAAGGCGGCTCGGCCGTAGTCCTCGGGGAGGGATGGAGAGGGGTCGGAGCGGCCATGCCGCCCCGACCCCTGCGTTCGCGCTCCCGCCTCAACTGTGGCCGTGCGCCAGGATCTCCCGCAGCACGGACGCGTAGTCCGCGCCGCCCCGTCCGGCCTCCTCCGCCTGCCTCAGCCAGGATTCCGCCGCCCTGAGGAGCCTCAGGTCCCGGCCGCCCTCTACCGCCGCGGCGGAGACGAGACCTGCATCCTTGAGCGCGAGGGACAGGGCGAAGCGGACGGGTAGCCCGTCCTGCTCCGTTGCGGCTCGCCGGCGCTCCGCCTGCGCCGCGAGGGGCGTATGGGCGAGAACGCTGAACGCCGTGTCGCGCGGCAGGCCAAGTCCATCGGCGAGGGAGAGGACCTCCCCGAGCAGGCCGAGCACACCGATGAGCGAGGCGTTCGCGACCAGCTTCGCACGTGCGCCATGGCCGAGAGGACCGACGTGCAGCGGTGTTCCGAGCGCCCGGAGCAGGGGCTCCGCCTGGCTGAAGTGGTCGCCCTCGCCGCCGACGAAGATGGTGAGGCTCCCGGCCTCGACCTCGCCGAGGCTGCCGAGGACCGGCGCGTCGACCATGGCGGCGCCAGGCGGCAGAACCCTGGCGAGATCCGCCACGGCCCTTGGCCCGACGGTGGACATCTCGAGAAGAAGCGCGCCTGCGCGGAGCCCCGCAAGGACGCCGTCGGGTCCTTCGGCAACCTCCTGCAGGGCGTGGCCGTCCCGAAGCATGGTGATCACGAACTCGGCGCCCTGTGCCGCCTCGCGGGGCGTCGCGGCCCCCCGCGCGCCCCGCGCGAGGAGATCCTCCGTCCGTGCATGGGTCCGGTTCCATACGGTCAGCTGGTGGCCCGCGGCGAGAAGTCTCGTCGCCATGCGACTGCCCATCGCGCCCGTGCCGAGAAACGCTAGATCGCTCATGGCACCAGCATAGCCGATCCGTGCGGACGGGACACGGAGCGCCGGCAGGACACGTCGCTCCGCCGGGCGAAGTGTGGCCGAAGCGCGATATGAGCGGGGGAGGGCGGCCCTTGGCGGCGGAACTGCGTCGGGACAGGCTCGTGCAGGCGCTCGGCACGGCGATCCTCGTTCTCCTTGCGCTCTATATTGCTCACCATGCGGTGGTGGCGGACATCGGCATCTACCAGCGCTATGCCAGGGGCTTCTCCTTGCACAGGAGCTTTCCGCGCGAGTACCCGCCACTGGCGCTCGTGCCCATGCTGCTCGCCCGGTCGCTCGCGCTCGCCTTCCATCTCAGCTTCACCCAGGCCTGGCTCCTGCTCTCGGCCGTCGTGCTGTACTTCCTGGCCCTCACGATCGATCGCCCGACGGTGCTGGTCGGTCTCCTGCCGCTCGCGTCGCCGCTCCTCGGCACCTACGACATCTGGCCGATCCTCTGCCTCGTGCTGAGCTACCGCCTGCTCGAGCGGCGGCCGGCCCTGAGCTGGTTCCTGCTCGGCGTCGCGATCGCCCTGAAGCTCTTCCCGATCCTCTTCATCCCGCTCTGGTGGCAGAAGTCTCGGCGGGGCTGGGGCTACCTCCTCCTGCCGCTCGTCACCTTCTACCCGCCGGCCATGGCGTCGGTGGTGCACTACCAGTTCGCCCGCCAGGCGGAGTGGGAGTCCACGGTGTCGCTCCTGAGCGCCATCCTGACGCCATCGGCGATGGTGCTCAGGCACGCGTTCGGCTCGGTCGAGTACTACAGCCTGTGGTCGGGCCGCCTCAGCCTCCTGCTCGACGCCGTCTACGCGGCCTTCTTCGTCTGGATTGCCTTCTTCCGCAGGGATCTCCGCCTGATGCCGCGTATGCTGCTGCTGCTCTCCCTCTGGTTCCTCACGAACAAGGTGCTTTCGGTGCAGTATGTCTTCTGGGTGGTCTGCCTCGCCTATCTGGAGGGGCAGAACCTCTGGGCCTTCGGTGCGCTCGCCTGGGCGACGGCCCTCCTCTACCCCTGGCTCCCCGCGGTCTACCAGGGGGCACGGGCCCTCCTCGGCCTGCCGGGAACCCTGCAGGCCGCCATGCGTCTCGCCATGACGCTCGTCGCGGTGCGCCTCACGATCTGGCTAGGCATCGTCGTGGCGCTCCTGCGCCCGCGGGCCGCAACGCCGGCGCTGCCGGCGGGAGAGGCGGCGGACTGACGGCTGACCGGGCGGAAGGACAGGCCCGACCGGAGGCGAAGGAGAATCTCCCAGCCAAGATGAGGAGTGACGATCGATGGCTCTGCCCGACCGCTTTCCCGCGCTGCTCGTGGAGAAGGACGAGAGCGGCTTCCGCTTCGGCGAGAAGGACCTGACGCCTTCGGACCTGCCCCAGGGGGAGGTCACGATCGAGGTCCGCTACTCCGCCGTGAACTTCAAGGACGGACTCGCCACCATTCCCCAGGGCAACGTCGCGCGCAGCTACCCGCTGGTGCCCGGCATCGATCTCTGCGGCGTCGTGGTGGAGTCGGAGGACGGGAGGTTCCGCGCCGGCGACCAGGTGGTGGCGACCGGCCACGACCTCGGTGTCGCGCACCATGGCGGCTACGCCGCCTACGCGCGGCTGCCCAGGGACTGGGTCTTCAAGCTGCCGAGAGGCCTCGACCTGCGCCAGGCGATCGCCATCGGCACCGCCGGGGTCACGGCGGCGGAGGCCATCCTGCGCTTCGAGCGCGAGGGCCTGCGCAAGGAGATGGGCCCGGTGCTGGTCACGGGCGCGACGGGCGGCGTCGGCTGCCTTGCGGTCGACATGCTCGCGGGCCTCGGCTACACGGTCGAGGCAAGCACGGGCAAACCGGAGGCGGAGGCGTTCCTGAGAGCCCTCGGCGCGCAGGCGATCGTGCCGCGCGCGGACCTGCAGCCCGAGTCCCCGCGGCCCCTCGACCGCCAGCGCTGGGCGGCCGCCATCGACCCTGTCGGCGGCAGGACGCTTGCGACCGTGCTCAGCCGCCTGCGCTACGGCGGTCTCGTGGCGTCGGTGGGACTCACGGCGGGCTCCGGTTTCGAGACGAGCGTCTTCCCCTTCATCCTGCGCAACGCCACGCTCTTTGGCGTGGAGTCCGCCTACCTGTCGCGCGCCGAGCGCGAGGTGATCTGGCGGCGCATGTCGGACGACCTGCGGCCCGCCCATCTCGACGACCTGATCACGCACGAGATCTCCTGGCCCGAGCTGCCCGCGGCGCTCGGCCGCATTCTTCAGGGCGGCGTCACCGGCCGGATCGTCGTCGCCCTGCCCTAGGCGAACCCAGGGTTCGGGTCTGTCCAGGATGCGGCGCGCGAGGAGGCGGAAGGGGATGGGAGCGGAGCGACACGAGGACTGCACCTTCTGCAACTGGGCGGCGGGCACGCCCTTCGTGCATGAGGACACGCTGGCCGTCGCGCTGATCGACCGGCGCCCGATCAACCGCTACCACGTGCTGGTGGTGCCGCGAAGGCATGTGGTCAACTTCATCGACCTGCCGCCGGAACTCCTGACGCATCTCTTCCGGCTGACGCAGGCCCTCTCGCGGGCCGTGCGGGACGTCTGCCGGCCCGACGCCATCCAGCATCTCACCGACGACGATCTCACGGGCCACGGCTTCAACCTTGTCCCGCACTTCAAGATCCACATCATTCCCAGGTTCCAAGCCGATCGGGTGCGCATCGACTGGGGGCGCGAGCCGGAGCCGAGTCTCGCCGATCGGAGCCAGTGGGCGGCGCAGTTGCGCGCGGCGCTCGGGGGCGAGGGCGGCCTGGCAGGGCCCGACGTGCCATCTCGCAGCCGATGACGCGGGGCACGGCTCCTCAAGCGGACCCCGAGTGGTTCCGGCGCTATTACGGCGACGACTACATGGACTCGGTGCGCCAGCTTCTCGGCGGGGAGCGCAGCGAACGCGAGGCGGACTTCCTCCTGCGCGTGACGGGTCTTCGCCAGGGGGCGCGCGTCGCGGATCTCGGCTGCGGCGAGGGGCGCCATGCGCTCGCCCTCGCGGGAAAGGGTCTGCGCGTGACGGCCGTGGACCTCAGTCCATCCTTCCTCGAGCGGGGACGGGCCGAGGCCCTGCGGCGGGGACTTCAAGTGGACTGGGTCCTGGGCGACATGCGCACGCCGTGCCCGGGACCGTACGATCTCGTCGCGCTCCTCTTCGAGACGTTCGGCTACTTCTCGGACGAGGAGAACCTGGGGCTCCTTCAGGCGTGGCGCAAAGAACTCGGCCCGGGCGGCCGCCTGATCATCGATGTCTGGAACCGCGAGCGGATCCTAGCCGACTTCGTGCCCCAGGCGGAGTGGACCGCCTCCTCCGGCCTCGCGGTCCAGGAGGAACGGCGGTGGGACGGGGAGACGGGACGCCTCTTCGTGCGCTACCGGTACCGGCGGCGCGAGGGACCGGTGCGCGAATACGACGCGAGCTTCCGCCTTTACGGCAGGGAGGAGGTCGCGGCCCTTCTCGGGCAGGCGCGCTTCGCCTTGGACGATGTCTTCGGCGACCTTCAGGGGGCGCCGTGGCGTCCGGACTCTCCGCGACTTGTGGCCTTGGCCGCCGGAAACTGCGGTGGTCTGCGGGGTTTAAGCAGCTTGCTAGAAACCTCCTCGAATCCAACCTAAGCTTACCAATATGGAGAGATTAGCGGGAATTGGTGAGGCAGCCAAAGCGTTGGGTGTTTCCATCACGACGCTCAGACGGTGGGAAGCAGAGGGTAAGCTGATTCCCGAACATGCAGCCGGCGGGCATCGCCGGTATGATCTGGCCAAGCTGAGGCCCGAGCTGTTTCGCAGCGCACCTGATGCACGCCGAACGATCGCCTACGCTCGTGTGTCCAGCCACGACCAGAAGAGCGACCTGGAACGGCAGAGGCAGGTCCTGGAGTTCTATTGCGCAGACCTTCGAGATCGTGTCCGACCTCGGCTCGGGCATGAACTACCAAAAGAAGGGACTAAGGCGTCTGCTTGGCGAAATCCTCGACGGCCAGGTCGGCCGTCTTGTGCTCACCCACAAGGACAGACTGCTGCGGTTCGGAGCCGAACTCGTCTTCGCCATCTGCGAGGCCAAGGGGGTCGAGGTCGTCATCCTGAACCGGGGTGAGGACACGACGTTCGAGGAGGACCTGGCCAAGGATGTGCTGGAGATCCTCACCGTGTTCTCGGCTAGGCTCTACGGCAGCCGCTCGCCCAGGAACCAGAAGCTGCTCGACGGCGTGAAGAAGGCGGTCGAGGAGGCAGAGGGATGCTGATGGCCCATCGGGTCGCCCTTGACCCGAACAACCGGCAGTCGACGTACTTCGCCAAGGCGGCGGGGACGGCAAGGTTTGCCTTCAACTGGGCCTTGGTCGAGTGGGGCCGCCAGTATGTCGCGCACCGGGAGGATCCCTCTCACCCCGCGCCGTCGGAGACCGCCTTGCGCCGCCAGCTCAACGCGATCAAACGCACGGAGTTTCCCTGGATGCTCGAGGTTTCGAAGAACGCGCCGCAGATGGCGATCATGCAACTTGGTCAGGCCTTCAAGAACTTCTTCGCCGGTCGGGCGAAGTACCCGACATTCCTTCGCAAGGGCGTCGACGACCGGTTCACGCTGACGAACGATCAGTTCCAGGTGGCGGGCCGTCGCATCCGCATCCCGAACCTCGGCTGGGTGCCTATGCGGGAAGAGCTGCGCTTCTCCGGCAAGATCGTGTCGGCCACGATCTCACGGCAGGCGGATCGCTGGTTCGCATCGATCACGGTCGACACGGAGGATCTGCCCAGGCGTGCGGCAGAACACCAGGGGACCGTCGGAGTGGACCTCGGCGTACTGAACTTGGCCACCGTCTCCACGGGCGAACGCGTCCCGGGCCCCAAGGCGCTCAGGCGGGATCTCCGACGACTGCGCCGTCTAAGCCGGAGTCTCTCTCGCAAGCAGAAGGGTTCGAAGAACCGCGCCAAGGCGAAAAACAAGCTCGCGCGACTTCACGCCCGGGTCGCGAACATTCGGCAGGACTCCCTGCACCAGCTTACCTCGGACCTGACGCGCCGCTTCGACGTCATCGGCGTGGAGGACCTGAAAGTGCGGGGCATGGTGCGCAACCACCGCCTGGCCCGCTCCATTGCGGACATGGGGTTCGGTGAGTTCCGTCGGCAACTGGAGTACAAGGCGGCGCGGCGCGGCGCTCTTGTGGCGGTGGCAGATCGCTTCTTTCCGAGCAGCAAGCTCTGCTCAGTCTGCGGCGTCGTTCAGGAAGAGCTGCCTCTCGCGCTACGCAGCTGGACCTGTCCGGCCTGCCAAACCATGCACGATCGTGACCTGAACGCAGCCATCAACCTGGCCCAATACGCCGTGAGTTCCACGGCGTCTGCCTGTGGAGGGGAAGGCTCTGGCAGCAGGCA
>JAJZAT010000033.1 GCA_021799275.1 Bacillota bacterium | reverse complement strand
CTCTGCCCTCGCAAGCAGACGCTCCGAGCTCTCAGCTACGAAGCAGACGCACCAGACGAGCGTTCTCTCTCGATCTTCCAAAGCGGCGACGAGCATGAAGATGCGATCTACCATCTATGGGCTGACGGCTTCCCGCGCCGCGTGAAGCGTCAAATCAAGGTCGAGTCGCCTTTCGGCGTGGGTCACATCGACATCTGGGTTGCACCGCTCAGACATCTCGTCGAGTCCAAATCCACCACAGAGAAGTCTCTGTCGCGTCTCCCAATGGAGAGCCACATCGACCAGGTGACGCTTTACCTACACTTCTGGGGTCTCGCACACGACGCCACCGCGGAACTTGCCTACAGGGTCAAAGAAACCGGCCAGATCAAGTCGTTCCCAGTCATCTACGACAAGGAACGGGCGCAGCGTCTAGTCGACCGCCTGAACGATGTGCAGGCAGCGATCGAGCTGTTTCGCGAGCCTTTGCCGATCCCCGATAGCTACGGCCCGACGTACTTCCCATGCGCGTGGCCGACAGCCCAGGGCATGGCCCGCTGCCCCTTCTGGCGGCACTGCTGGGGTGCAGATGCAGAAACCGAGACTGTCGGCAAGGGTCAGGACAAGGGCAAAGTCATCGTAACGCTGCCATCGCTGGCCGAAGACATCAAGGAGTACACCGATCTCGACCAGCAACGCAAGAAGGCGGAAGGCGACGTAGAGTCAGCCAAGGCTCGTCAGAAAGAACTCGAGGGCGTCTTTGATAAGGCACTCGACGACGCCAAGGCACAGGCGCTTTCGGCGAGTGGCATCACGATCTCCCGCTCACAGATCCTTGGTCGCGTCACCCCCGACATTGAAGGTGCGATCGCGGCCGGCATTTTCACCCCGCAGCAGATCGAGCCCTATCTGACGCGAGGTTCAGGCTTCAACAGATGGTTTATCAAGATTCGCAAGGAGGGGAAGTAAGTGCCTGCAGAAGCCCCCCGCAAGTCGTCGGGTGACCTAATCCAGTTCACCGAAAAGGACATCGACCTCATCCGCCGCACCAAGATGCCCGAAGGCTCTACTGAGGACGACGTACAGCTTCTGCTGTATTACGCCCGCAAGACGGGCCTCAACCCGCTGCTGAACCAGGTCTACCCCTCGAAGCGTAAGGGCAAGGTCACGCCGCAGGCGACGATCGACGGCTTCCGTATCGCGGCCGAGCGGACAGGAGAGTATCTCGGCCAGACGACACCACTCTTCTGCGGACCTGATGGCGTCTGGACGGATGCCTGGGTTTCTGACGCGCCGCCGATCCTCGCCAAGGTCGGCATCCTGCGCCGCGGCTTCAGTGAGCCCCTCTACGGCATCGCCCGCTACGCGGCTTATCGCCAGTTCGACCGCAGCGGCCAGCTCATGGACACCTGGGCGAAGATGGCCGACACCATGCTGGCCAAGACCGCCGAGGCGCTCGCGTTTCGCAAGGCATTCCCGAACCTGCTGTCCGGCCTCTACACAGCCGAGGAGATGGACCACCTCGAGAACGAGGAACAGGATCCCACTCCGCAGGAACCTCAGGCTCCGCAGGCTCCGCAGAACGCGCCCAAGCCCGGCCCCACACCCGCTTCCAGGCAGACTCCGAAGGCTGCGAAGCCCGGCGAGGGCGGCGTCACCGAGGAGCAGGTCAAGAAGATGTGGGATCTCGCGCAGGGCGTCGGCCTCGACGTCTCCGGCCTTACTAAGCGCTGCGGTGAGATCCTCGACCTGGATATCGCCACACCGCGGGCACTTACGGTAGAACAGGCAGACATCGTGATCGCCGAGCTGCTCAAGGCGGCACAGGCCAAGATTGAGGAGACACCACCTCCCGAGACGCCTAACAAGGTACCGCCCGAGGAAACGCCCAAAGAGCAAGCAGCGGCAAGCTGACACACTGCGGCTGGCGGCCCTGCGGGGCCGCCCCGCGCCTCCTCCAGCCAAGGTCTCCACCTCCTGCTTGGCTGGAGCAGGGACGGGACGCCGTCCACTCTCGGGGTTCAAGTCAAACCAAAAGAAGGTGAGTCCACCGTATAATTAAGTAAGCGCACTGCGCTAAATAATGTCCCTCGCAAAGACAAGGAAACATGTAAGCCGGCGGTTCAAGGTCGGCGGTGTATTGCAAAACAACTTCACGCAATACACCGCCGATCACTCAAAATTTTATGAGGTGATGCCTTGTTGAAAACCGTTCCCATCTCTCGCTTCGGGAAGGACCACTGGTCGCTCCTGGCCTACGTCGAGACGTGCTGTGTCGACAGCGTTGGCAACACGGGCCGTCTCGATCCGCTTCGGATGCGCTGCAACCCGAAGCGCCATCCCATGATGGCTGTGGCCCGCTTCGGTGAGCGCCGTTGGGAGCCGACCTACGGAACGAGGCTTCGGATGACACGTACCGGAAAAGTCTCACAACTCAAGACGCACGACGACTGGGACTGCCTTGATGACCTCGAGGCGGCCGGACTCGTCGAGGTCCTGAGCCTCATCAACGGGTTCGTCCACATGACCGAAGACGGCCTGAAGGTTGCACACGCACTACGCGAGCACAAGGCCAAGGGCGGCGTCTTCGCGACCTTCCGCTGGCCCGTCCAACATATCGGACAATCCGCGGGAGGTGCCTAGTTGGACTGGAACGCCTACACCGCGCTCGCGGAGCGCACCGCGAACCGCGGCCCGGAAGACACCAATGAGCGTCGGCTGATCAACTTCTCCATGGGCCTTGCGGGAGAGGCAGGCGAGGTCTGCGACGCCGTGAAGAAGATCGCCTTCCACGGGCACCAGCTCAACCAGGACAAGCTGCGTGACGAACTCGGCGACGTCATGTGGTATCTCGCGATGATGGCCAAGACCTGCGGCTTATCGCTTGAGGAGATCGCCGAAGCCAACATCGAAAAGCTGCGCCAACGCTACCCAGAGGGATTCGCAACCGAACGAAGCATCAACCGGGCGGTGTAGCCGCACGATGGATGCGGTCGGTACAGAAAGGGGGACACCGCCAATGCAAGGAACCATCGAGTTCGCGGACTTCACTAAGGAAGAGCGGAAGATCGTTCGCGGGATCGTGGACCGGGCAGCGAAAATAATGCGGCAGCACGGTCGGCGGCTCGATAAGATGAGCCTCGCAATGGACTTGGAGGCCACGCACGCCAAGGTGCCGCTCCGCCTGCAGGAACTGCTGGAGGCCGACGACTTCAACTTCGCGCATGACGTGTTCGGAATCATGAGGCACATAGACCGCTCGACAGGACTCCTGGGCGATTGCTTCGTGCCTCGCTTCGCGCTCCAGGCGTAACACGATAGGCCACGGTCGTGTATAATCACATTAGAACGGAGGCGATACCGTGGCAGTCAAGCAGTCGCAACCAGCGAAATCAGTCAATACGCATATAGCGTACTGGCCTGCTTTGCCGCGGCGCAGCTTCTACCGTCCACGGAAGGCTGTCTTATGAAGACAAATGCCTGAAGTGTGACGGAAGCGGTTCGCGGCACAGCAAGAGCACCCGCTCGGCTGTGTCGTTTTGTTTTCCGGGTCCGTAGCTCAACTGGTAGAGCAGCCGCCTCATAAGCGGCCACGCGCAGGTTCGACCCCTGCCGGGCCCACCAAAGTTTCATGGCAACCGTAGCTCAATGGTAGAGCGCTGGGATGTGGCCCCAGAGGTTGCGGGTTCGATCCCCGCCGGTCGTCCCAAAGTTTCGGGGCCGTAGCTCAACTGGGAGAGCGCCCGCCTTGCAAGCGGGAGGTTAAGAGGGTTCGAATCCCTCCGGCTCCACCAAGGTTCCAGTGCAGCAAAGCGCTTCGAAGAGGGCGGATCTCGCGGATTCAAATGACCCAACTGCAGAACGGGTTAAGAGAAGAAGCGGTGAGAAACTCTCGGGTGCGGCACTGGACACAACTTCACTGACCTGTAGCTCAATGGTAGAGCACTCGGCTGTTAACCGAGGTGTTGGAGGTTCGAGTCCTCCCAGGTCAGCCAGTTCGTACGGCGGGACGCTTCGCGACAAGCTGGCGGGACTCCAAATCCCGCCGACCGGGTTCGACTCCCGGCCGCCGTGCCAAAAGGCCGAGTAGCTCAGACGGCAGAGCAGCGCATTCGTAACGCGCAGGTCGCCGGTTCAATGCCGGCCTTGGCCTCCAGTGTTTGCCGGTGTAGCTCAGTTGGTAGAGCAGCGCACCTGTAATGCGCAGGTCACGGGTTCGATGCCTGTCACCGGCTCCAATTTCGTCGGGGTGTGGCGCAGCGGTAGCGCACCTGGTTTGGAACCAGGGGGTCGCTGGTTCGTTCCCAACCACTCCGACCAGTTTGCTGGTCCATAGCTCAACGGCTAGAGCGGACGCCTCTTAAGCGTCGGATAATGGTCGCCAACTTGGTTTCACAAAGGCTGAAAACTGGTAGGTGTCACACAATGACCGATCTGCTTACGCGAGAAGAACGTGCCGCTATGCGTAAGGCCCAGCGGCACCAACCGCTTACTCTAGCAGCCGCCCGCTAAAGGAGTTCGTACGCTCACCAAGAACAATCATACGCAGAAGGAGTGCGACGGTGGACACACAAGGACTTTCGATGCTAATCGGGCTCGGCGTGCTGGTAGCGATGCCGGCCGGCATGGTGCTCGTGGATCATGCAGGCCGCGCGGAATCGCCCAACGGGGAGTCGATCGGCTACTCACTGGGACAGTTCTTTGGCATTGTCGGTGTGGTCTGCGCATTTAGTGCTGTGCTGGATGTGCTTTCCTTCGGCAGGCTGCCGCAGGCAGAGTGGAACCTTCTCACGCTGGCCACTATGGTGCCCGGCGCTGCCCTCTTTGGAGGGTTCTTTGTCTGGGTACTCAAGACAGCGGCAGCGAAAGGGCAGCAAACCACAAGAGCCGGCCGAGTTCCGGGCAATGCACCTACCACCCAAACCCTCCAAGATACAAGTCACCAGTCCAGAACCCGAAGGCTTTGATCTCTCTATCTCGCTGTATGAGAGATGAGCCAGAGACGGCCATGAATTTCGACGATCTGATGAAGGCCGAAAAGAGAAAAATGCGAGAGCAGACATGGGAGACTATATGCCTAGCACACGAACATATGGCACAGCAGGCGAATCTCTTCCACAATCTCCTCGCTGCTGGCGTCGGCCTGTCCGCGGGCGCCATCCTCACCTACACTTTCGTCGTGAACGATCTCAGCATCCTCGTGACCATCGGCCTGCTGCTCATCATCCCAGTGTCCTTCGTTCCTGCGTTCTTCGTCTTCCGTCACTTGAAGAACAGTGACGAGGCGATGCTTGTTGAGAGCTATCGGAAGGCGAAGGATCTGGTGCCGGACATCGATACCTTCCTCACTGAAGAGTAAGCGTCGGTGGACGACAACCCCTCATATGGTAGAGCAACCGCCCTGTAAGCGACAGGTCACGGGTTCGATGCCTGTTACCATATCCAGTTTCGTCGGCTGTAGCGCAGCAGAAGCGCATTCGCTTTGGGAGCGAAGGGAAAGCGGGTTCGAATCCCGCCACTTCTACCAGTTTGCAGGCTCGTAGCTCAGCGGTAGAGCGGACGCCTCTTAAGCGTCGGGTCGAGGGTTCGATCCCCTCCGAGCCTACCAATTTCGAAAGGTGGTGAGCGCCGTATCTTACGTCCTAACCCAAGAACAGCGAGATGCCCTCGAAAAGGCCAAGCGTAACGAAGCGCTCACGCCGCGAGAGCAGATCCACATGACCGAGGCCGTCGTCACGCTCAGGTTTCGGGCCCTGCAATCCAAACAGGACATTGCGGCCCACGGTCTCATCTCTCCGCTCGAGTAATTGCCCCGTGGTGTAATTGGTAACACGCCTGGTTCTGGCCCAGGAGGTGCGGGTTCGAGACCTGCCGGGGCATCCAAGTTTCGGTGGTGTAGCTCAATCGGGAGAGCGCGGTCCTGTCAAGGCCGAGGCAACGGGATCGAAACCCGTCACCACCGCCATTTCATCTGGGTGTAGCGCAGCTTGGTAGCGCGCCTGCTTCGGGAGCAGGAGGCCGCAGGTTCAAATCCTGCCACTCAGACCAGTTGCCACACGCTCGCCTTCCGCGGCAAGGGCTTCGCGAGCGGCTTCGCCGCCCTTGTCGCACCGGCAGCGCGCGGCCACTTTTCGTGGGGCGTTAGGCGAGCGGCTTAAGCCGGTTCCCCTTCAAGGAGCAGATCGCGGGTTCAAATCCCGCACGCCCTACCAAGTTTCATTCGGGGATGGTGCAACGGTAGCCACACTGGGCCTTGGACCCAGGAATGCAGGTTCGAGTCCTGCTCCCCGAACCATGGCGCCATAGTCTAATCGGTAAGGACGCCACCCTCTCAAGGTGGTAGAGCGGGTTCGAATCCCGCTGGCGCTACCAAGTTTCTGAGCCCGCTCACGGGCTTGAGTACATGAGACTGCTGGCCAGTAGCAACGCGGTAAGGGTCGGGAAGCCAAGGAGCGTGACGTGGTGAACCGACCGCCAGCAAATGCCCCAGTAGCTCAGCGGAAGCAGAGCGCCGCGCTACGGACGCGGAGGCCGGGGGTTCGAATCCCTCCTGGGGTGCCATAGAGGCGTAGCTCAACGGTAGAGCCCTTGTCCTACAAACAAGCGGTTGTCGGTTCGAATCCGGCCGCCTCTACCATCTTTCCTGCAGGGAGTGTTCCATGCCTATGGCCACGAGCGGTCCCAGAAACATAGCAGACCAAATACGGACCATGCTACAGGCTGGCATGCGAACATGTGAGATAGCCAGTGAGTTGCATTGCAAACGAAGTACCGTCACATACCATAAGCACCGCTTACACCTCCCTGTGCCTCAGCAGGTTCGATACAATTGGAAGGAGGTTCAAGACTACTACGACAGAGGGCACTCTATCCAAGAGTGCAAGATTCGCTTTGGCTTCACTTGGCAAACGTGGAATGACGCACTCAAGCGTGGAGACGTAGTTACATACCGGAGTAAGGGTAAGGCGTTACGCCTGATGCTAGTGAAGGACGGCTCCCGTAACGGGAGACAGAACCTGAAGCGTCGTTTGATCGAAGACTGTATTCTCGAGTACAAGTGCGCAAAGTGTAGACTAAGTTCCTGGATGGGCAAGCCCATCTCTCTACACTTGCACCACAAGAACGGCGTGAACAACGACAACAGGGTAGAAAACCTAGAACTGCTTTGTCCGAATTGCCACAGTCAAACAAAAACGTACGCAGGCAAGAACCTTGCCAGGCGACACGCCTAACTACGGTAGCGATATTTGAACGCCGAGATGGCGAAATTGGCAAACGCGCCGCACTCAAAACGCGGTGGCCTTGGCCTTGCGGGTTCAAGTCCCGCTCTCGGCACCACGGGAAGGTAGCTCAGCAGGTAGAGCGCCGGTCTGAAAAGCCGGAGGTCGCGGGTTCAAGTCCCGCCCGACCCACCAATGGTGACGTAGCTCAGTTGGCTAGAGCACTCGGCTGATAACCGAGAGGTCGGCGGTTCGAGTCCGCCCGGCACCACCAATGCGGATGTAGCTCAACGGTAGAGCATCGGCCCTCCAAGCCGGTTGTTACGGGTTCGAGTCCCGTCATCCGCTCCAAGTTTCCGGCAGCGTAGCTCAGACGGTCAGAGCGCACGGTCCATACCCGTGAGGTCGGTGGTTCAATGCCACCCGCTGCTACCAAGTTTCGGGAGATCCCGTTCCGAATCCGGCGGTCATGTGCTTGGTCGGCATGGCCGTCTAGGGCGGGAGTGGACTTGAGCGGCAAACGCGATCACCAAGGTTGCTCGAGGCGATACGCAGGTGGGGCGTGTCAATATCGCGGGGTAGAGAAGTGGTCATCTCACCGGGTTCATATCCCGGAGAACGGCGGTTCGAATCCGCCCCCCGCTACCAAGTTTTCCCGAGGTGGCACAGCGGCGACTGCGCCTGGCTGTAGACCGGGCACACCACACGGAGGTTCGAGTCCTCCCCTCGGGACCATTTTGCAAAGCTTGGCTGGCAGAGTGCGGGTGCGCAACCGCACTCGAAGATCGTCCAGTGGATAGGGCACCGCCTCGCAGCCGTTTGATCAATGGTTAGGGGCAGAAACGTGGGTTCGAGTCCCACTCTTCAGGCCAGTCGGGATCTTCTGCCTCTGTAGCTCAGTCGAATAGAGCGGCCGGCTTCGAACCGGCAGGTCGGGGGTTTGAATCCCTCCAGGGGCGCCAATTCGCGGTCATAGCTCGACGGTAGAGCACCACCTTGCCAAGGCGGAGGTTGCGGGTTCGAGTCCCGCTGTCCGCTCCACCTAAGCCTCGAAGCTGCGGAAGCGTACGCCGGACTCCATGCAGAGTGTGGAAGGAGCGTGGATATGGCTAAACACCCATGGAAAAGTCGCGGCCTGTTGGGATTTGACGCGCACATGATCCAAGACGACATGTATGCGCACGCTTCGCCTGAACGCATTACAAAAAGGCAGTCAGAGTTGTTGGCTAGTTTGAAGACCGTTCCCGCAACTGTGGCAAGCGTGCAGGACGTAGCATATTTTCTGCGGGTCGTGTGGGACCCCGCAAGGTGCCGGTGGTGGTACGATCCGCGCCCGCAAACATGGCGAAAGCACAGACGCATTCAGCGGTCCTTGGAGCGGATGGAGCGCGCAGCGAGACGAGCAAAGCGAAAGGCAGACCCCATGCAAAGTGCGGAACGATAAAACTGTAGACGCCATGCCGCGATAGGTAGCAACACATCGTTTCTTTTCGCCAAACGCCCCCCTAGCTCAGTGGACAGAGCATCCGGTTTCTACCCGGAGCGCGCGGGTTCGACTCCTGCCGGGGGCGCCAATTCTGGAAGGGTGGCCGAGCGGTCGATGGCGACGGTTTTGAAAATCGCAGGGGCGCAAGTCCTCGTAGGTTCGAACCCCGCCCCTTCCGCCAAGTCATGGAGGAGTGGCCGAGAGGCCGAAGGCGCTGGTTTGCTAAACCAGTAGGGGGCAACCCCTCGCGGGTTCGAATCCCGCCTCTTCCGCCAGCTCACTGGAAGGATGGCCGAGCGGTCTAAGGCGCACGCCCGGAGAGCGTGTAGGCGATCCCGCCTCGTGGGTTCGAATCCCACTCCTTCCGCCAAGTTCGGGTCTGTAGCTCGAAGGCAGAGCCGCGGTCTTTTAAGCCGCACGGTGCGGGTTCGAGTCCCGCCAGACCCACCAAATTCAGAACGGGAAGGTGTGATCGACGATGAAAAGTCCGCTGTTCAAGAGTCCGACCAAGGGCAACCTCGACTTCGAGGCCATGTTCCACGACGTCCTTGCGTTCGTGCGTGAGAATCCAGACACGGCGTACAACCTCATCGTCGGCACCGACTCCCAGAAGACACGAGACGAGATTCGCTTCGTCACCGCGGTTGTCATCCACCGTATCGGCAAGGGCGGTCGCTTCTACTATCAGACCCAATACGAGCGTCCGATGAAGTCCCTGCGACAGCGCATGCTCTATGAAGCGTCGCTCTCACTCGGGCTCGCAAGCCGCCTCTCTGAGCAGCTCTCGCGACTCGGGCTCGGGCTGGATCACGTCGAGATCCACCTCGATGTGGGCTACCACGGCCCAACGAGCGAGGTTATCAAAGATGTGGTCGGTATGATCGTCGGCAGCGGCTTCGACGCCAAGATCAAACCAGAGTCGTTTGCTGCTTCAACGGTAGCAGACAAGTTCACAAAGTAGCCTTGCATCATACCAGGCGGCATCGCTTCTCGCGGTGCCGCCACTCCTCGTTCCTGGAGGTGACCTATGGCTAACAAGCCTCTCGGCATCAAGGCTTACGGTAGCATTCCGCACCTGCCCGGCAGCCGCCTGGGCGCAGGCGACCACCACTGCGAACCCGGCCAGGCCACCATCTGTACCATCAAACTCCGCGACAAACACGACCTCATCATTGTGACCGAGAAACTGGACGGCTCCTGCTGCGCCGTTGCCAAAGTCGACGGCGTCATCCTAGCCCTCGGCCGCGCCGGCTACCTTGCCCAGAGTTCGAAGTACGAACAGCACCAACTCTTCGCCGACTGGGTCCGCCGCAACGAGCAGCGCTTCGCCGCCTTGCTCCAGGACGGCGAACGTGTAGTGGGGGAGTGGCTGGCTCAGGCCCACGGCACCCGCTACGCGCTGCAGCACGAACCCTTCGTCGTCTTCGACTTAATGCGCGGCGCAGAGCGCGCCAACTCCGAAGAGTTCGCGTACCGCGTCGTACCGTACTGCATCACGCCGCACATCCTGCACCTCAATGGACCCTGCTCCATCGAACACGCCCTCGATCTCCTTGGCGAGCACGGCTTTCACGGCGCGATCGACCAACCGGAAGGAGCCGTCTGGCGCGTCGAGCGCAACGGCAAGGTCGACTACCTCGCAAAATTCGTTCGCCCCGATAAGATCGACGGCAAGTATCTGCCCGAAATCACAGGTGGTGAGTCGGTATGGAACTGGCAGCCGACGCCGTCCATCGACGAAATCAAAGGTATTGTTCCCTAATACTACGTGCAGTAGCCTCACAGTAAGAAATAAGAAAGGAGACATACTTCACAATGGACCTCAAAACCTGCTCTCACTGCGGTACAGTTGCACGGCACGCGGATGCGATGTTCTGCTACGAATGCGGACAGAAACTGCCATCGCAAAAGAAATCCACGAACAAACAGAAGGCGAAAAGGAATGGCTAATCGCATCTGGACTGGAGCCGTCGCGGCAAAACACCGCGGCGGCTTCACTGCTGTTGGAGCATGGCTACGGACTCCGACCGGGCTCTTCGTCTGGCGACACGCCGAACGACACGGCCCACTGCTCGAGAAAGATGCCGCCAAGCTCGGTCTCGGCTCGCTGATCCATGCCTGCGCGGCGCACAGAACCCAATCTGTCGAGGTCTCGATCTACCCGCTGGACGACAGCGAGCGGCTTGGTCGGCTCTCTCTAATCCCGAGAGAAGACGAGGCAGCCGTCGCCCTGGCAGAGTCAACCCTTCCGGCACCTCCTGAGTTCGAGGCAGTCGGGCTTGAGTATGTCGAGCCTGGCCACTACATCGCCCACGGACGTCAGGACTATCAGGTATGGACCAAGCTTGGTGTTTGTTCGTGCCCTGCATTTACCTTCGGCGCTACGCGCCCGTGCAAACATCTCAAAGTGGCGCTCGAGATCGAGCGCAGGGTCAGCTAATGGGATGGGCCAGCCACGCGATCGCCGAACTGCAGGCCGGCACGAGCGTTACGATCCGGCCACGAGGCCACTCAATGCGCGGACTCGTGGAAGACGGTCAGATTGTGAGAGTCAACCCCATCTCGTCTAGCGACGAGGTCTGCAAGGGCGACATCGTGCTCTGTCGCGTGAGGGGTCGCGAGTACCTGCACCTCGTCCACGCAGTCGGGCCGCGCGGCTATCTGATCGGCAGCGCCCGCGGCCATCTCAACGGATGGGCCCCGAGGTCCCACATCTTCGGTCGGCTTAGCCGGCCCAGCACCTGACCGACTAAAGATAAGCAACAGGAGGAAGCACATGCATCTCAGCGATAACGCGACCGCACGGATCCAGAAACGCTGGCTCGAGGCAACATTGGGCTTCCGTGAAGAATTTTCCGCTCGAGACCCTTCACCTGAAGAACGAACCATGGCCACAAACGCATGCTTGGGCGTCATGCCGCTGCTGCTCACCGAGGTCGACACACTACGAACAAAGAACCGCATGCTAATGCGAGAGCGCGACAATCTCCTTGAACGGGTAGCCGAGCTCTCTGATCTGGTCATGCAACTTCAGCCGTCCATAGAAGATACATCTAAGACCGAATAGGTGTTACTCCCGCGCTCTTGCCTGAAGGCAAGGTGCGGGCGGCCTTTCTTAGCTCGTCGGAGCCGCGGGTCTACTTTCGCACCGCGGCAATAAGCAGAGGACATGGAACCGGCCCCGAGCATCTGCCGGAAGAGCGGGTGCGCGGGGCCATCTTGTTTGCTCGCACAAGGAGTGATGCTGCCGTGCCCTGGTGGCTCATCGTGGTGGCCGCGATCGGCGCGTTCCTTTTGATCAGGTGGGGCCTTCACCTCGTCGGTGGTCTGCTGGGGGTTGCGGTCCTCATCTTGATTGTCCTCGTGCTGATCGGTGCGGTCAGGGTGCCGATTTAGTGCCCGCTGGACGCATGGAAAGCGTGAGATCGCAGTCAGCAAGAGGACAAGCAGTCCGTTCATAGGGTGTGGAGAGGGGAGGGTGGGGATGGCGTTCATTCCTGAGCGGCTTCCGTCGCCGGACCCTTCCCCGCGGATGGGGCACAGCCCAATTCTCAAGCCCACCCGAGTGATCGAGGTACCGCCAGACGAGTCGACTCCGACCGTTAACCTGAAGCAGGCGGCCACGATGCTGGTCGACCTTCTGAACAAGTACCGTGGCAACCGAAAAGGAGCCTAAGCGATCCACCACGAACCCGCTCCCGTTGGGGGAGTGATTGGCACGAACGCGGCGCGGGATAGAGCAGCCCTTTACACGCGAGTGTCTAGCGCCTCGCAGGTGGACAACTACTCCCTGGATGCCCAAGAGAGGGATCTCCGAGAGTTCTGCGCCCGACATGAAGTCGAGATAACAGGTGTGTATCAGGACGCCGGGATAAGTGGAGCGACCATTGAGGACCGCCCGGCGGTTAGAGAGCTCATCCGGGACGCACAAGCGGGCCGATTCAACCTGGTGCTGATCGCCAGAGTGGACCGCTTCACGAGAGCTGACCCGTGGGACTTATACCCCCTAGTCAAAGGGCTCATGGATCTCAACGTGAAGCTCCAAAGCATTACTGAAGCGTTCGACCTAGCCGACGACAACGGGCAGCTCATCTTTTCAATTCTGGCGAACTTTGCTGCTAAGGAACGCAAGCTCATTCTGCTGCGAACGCTGGGTGGCAAGAGGGATCGGGCCAAGGAAGGCGGATTCACGGGCGGGAAGGTACCGTTCGGATACAAGGTTGATATAACCACAGAGCACTACGTTCCCGACGATACCAACTGGTGGCAGGACCTCACCAAGGCGGACATCGTTCGCCTGATCTTTCGGCACTACATCGACGGGATGAGTGCCAAGGACATCATGGAATGGCTAATTCAAAGCGGCGTGCCGGCGCCTCAAACGCTGTGGAACTCGGCCACTATCGCCAACATGCTGCGCAACCCTGTCTATTCGGGCACCTTTGTTTGGAATAAGCGAAGTCACTCCAAGGGCAAACGCAGCAAAACTCATCGAGAGAGCGATTGGATTGCGATGCCCAACGCGCACCCGGCGCTTATCGACGAAGAAACTTGGAATCGGTGTCTTCTGCAGCGGCGGTCGAATCAGCGTGGCGGGCGACCAGCAGAGGCTACGCGGCTTCTGGATAGACTTATGGCCTGCCCAAGGTGCGGAGCGACCCTCACGCCACGACATGATCCCAGGTCGGGCACCTTCTACTATGTCTGTGCCTCGCGGTACAACACAGCGCGTCTACGCGATGGAACCGCATGTCTGGATGCTCCGCGATGGGATGGAGACGCCTTAACCAATCTCGTGTGGCAGCATGTGACAGACACCATCTTATCCGGTCGTCTATTGGACCTGACGACGAGCCAGCACGGAGATCAGAACGTTCAGATCCGTCAGGCGAGCGACGAAATCGCCAAGATAACCAAGCAACTCAAGGAAGTTGACCGACAAGAGGCCCAACTCCTCGATCTCATTCTAGCCGGCCGATTCTCGGCCGCTGTCTTGGATAAGAAACAGACTGCCATCGAGAAAGAGCGCTTGAGACTCCGAGCTATGCTGCAGGAAACGGAAAGCCGACTGCGCCGAGCGAAGGCATCTGACTTCACCATCAAAGACCTCCGGATGTTGCAGCGCGAACTCAAGCAGGTACTTCGGGAAGAGGCTACCCTCAAGGAACGACGCAGTTTCCTGGAGTTCTGGCTGGGTGACAGAATCATCGTGCGCGATGACGGTGTCGTCGAGATCATCTTCAAGAAGCCGGAACCCGCTTCAGAGAGCCAGAATAAACCGATTATCCTGCCAAGACCGGCACCCTGACGCGCAACGAGATGACGGTGCGCAAGCTGCTCACGGGTGACGCGGAGTATCGCCTGACCGGCGACGGTTACGACCGCAGGGGGCAGATCCTGCGCGTTTCCGGCGACCGCCATGGCGACGACGCCCGCGGGGCGCTCGAGGCCCTGGCGCTTTGCCAGAACGCCGAACTGCACATGGATGAAAAACGCGTGCGCACCGAGGGCGACCCGCTGGAAGTGGCCCTGATCGTCGCCGCCGGCAAGGCGGACATCGATGTTTCGCGCCTCGAGCGCGAGCGGCCTCGCATCCTCGAGGTGCCGTTCTCCTCGGAAGCGCAGCGCATGACGGTGGTGGTGCGCAGGGGCGAGCGGCTCGTGCAGATCACGAAGGGCGCGCCGGAGGCCATTCTGCGCATGTGCGCCACCGAGCGCGTGGGTGGGCGCGATGTCGGACTCACCGCCGAGCGCAAGCGCGAGTGGCTCGACAGGACGGTGCGGCTCGGGCAGGAGAGCCTGCGCACCCTCGCGGTGGCCGTCAGGGACGTCGCACACCCAAGCGAGCATCAGGGACTGACGCTCCTCGGCATCGTCGGGCTCTACGACCCGCCGCGGGCGGAGGTCCGCGACGCTGTGCGGATGTGCCGGCGGGCCGGCATCCGCACCGTGATGGTGACAGGCGATCACCCCGCCACGGCGCAGGCGATCGCGCGCGAACTCGGCATCCTGCGCGAGGGCGAAGGCATGGCCCGGGGCGCCGACGTGGAGCAGTTGCCCGAGCCGGATCTGCGCCGCGTCGCCCAGAGTACGTCGGTCTACGCGCGCGTGTCGCCGCAGTTCAAGCTGCGGCTCGTGGAGGCGCTTTCCGCCAACGGCGAGATCGTCGCGATGACCGGTGACGGCCTCAACGACGCACCGGCGTTGCGCGTGGCCGACATCGGCGTGGCCATGGGCATGGCCGGCTGCGATGTCACCAAGGAAGCGGCCGACATGGTCCTGGCGGACGACAACTTCGCCACGATCGTCGCGGCCGTCGAGGAAGGGCGCGGCATCTACGACAACGTGCGCAAGTTCGTCCGCTACCTGCTCGCGTGCAACGTGGGCGAGGTGCTCGTGATGTTCGGCGCGGCCATCGCGGGACTCACCCTGCCCCTGCTGCCGATCCAGATCCTCTGGGTGAACCTCGCCACGGACGGTCTGCCAGCCCTGGCCCTGGGACTCGAACCGGTCGAGCCCGACGCGCTGCAGCGTCCGCCGAGGCCGGCGGGCGAGGGCGTCTTCGCCCGCCGGCTCGGCTGGCGCATCGTCAGCCGGGGCGTCCTGATCGGCGTGTCGACGCTCGGCATGTTCACGGTCTCGCTCCTGCTGGGGGCGGGGCTGCCGCTGGCGCGCACCCTGACGTTCGCGACGCTCGTGATGAGCCAGCTCTTCCACTCCTTCGACTGCCGCTCCGAGACCCGCTCGATCATGGAAATGGGCTTGACCTCGAATCCGTACCTACTGGTCGCGGTACTCTCGTCGATCGGCCTCCTGCTGGCGGCCATCTATCCGCCGTGGGCCGCTTCGACCTTCCGCACCGTACCTCTGGATCTTGCGAACTGGCTGGCCGTCGTGGCAGTCTCAGGACTGGGATCATTCGGTATAGCGGCGCGGCGGCGCCTGTTGCGCCGAGCCCGTGGCCGCTCGACCTGGGAGGCTGCCGTGTGGAAGTCCCGTTCCTGAAGATGCACGGCCTCGGCAACGACTACGTCTACCTCGACCTGGTGGCGCATCCCGAACTCGCCACCATCGACTTCGCCAGCTTCTCGCAGGCGGTCTCGGACCGGCACCTGGGCGTGGGCAGCGACGGCGTCATCCTGATCGAGCCGGGCGACGATGCGTCGGAGCTTCGCATGCGCATCTTCAATGCCGACGGCTCCGAGGGCGAGATGTGCGGCAACGGGGTGCGCTGCCTGATGCGCTACGGCCACGCCCGCGGCTATGCGCCGCGGGCGCTTGCGGTGCACACCCGCGCCGGACGGATCCGTGGCGAGGTGCTCGGGGACGGGCAGGTGCGCGTGGACATGGGTAGCCCTCGCTTCGAGCGGGCCGAGATCGGCTTTCTCGGGCAGGGCGTGCTGCGCGACGTCCCGGTCGAGATCCGGGGCGAGCGTCTCGCGGCCACCGGCATCTCGATGGGCAACCCCCACCTCGTCTGCTTTCCGGAGGAGGACCGCAACCTCAAGGAGCTGGCGCTCGGGATCGGCCCCGAGCTCGAGCGCGTGGCCTTCGCGCCGCAGCGCACGAACGTGGAGTTCGCGCGGGTGCTGTCGCCGGGTCGCATCGCCATGGAGGTCTGGGAGCGGGGCTCGGGGCGCACGCTGGCCTGCGGCACCGGCGCCTGCGCGACGCTCGTCGCGGCGGCTTGGACCGGACGCAGCGGCCGCAGCGCTGACGTCGAACTCGCAGGTGGCGTGCTGCACATCGACTGGGAACAGGATGATCACGTCTTGATGACGGGGCCGGCCACGTTCAGTTTTGAGGGCATCTTGCGCTGGCCGGCACGAAAGGATGCTGACACATGGTGAGGCTCGCTTCCCGCATGGACACGCTGCCGCCCTACCTCTTCGCGGCGCTCGACGAACGGCGCCGTGCCGTCGAGGCGCGTGGCGTCGAAGTGATTTCGCTCGGTATCGGTGATCCGGATCTGCCGGCACCGCCCGTGGTGATCGAGACGGTCCAGCGCGAAGCGGCGCGGGCCGCCAACCACCGATACCCTCGCTACGACGGGCTGCCCGCTTTCCGCGCGGCTGTCGCCGCATACTACGGTCGGCGCTTCGGCGTCAGCCTCGACCGCGACCGTGAGGTCCTCACGGTGATCGGTTCGAAGGAGGGCCTCGCGCATCTGCTCTGGGCCTATGTCGAGGCGGGCGATGTCGTCCTGGCACCGGATCCCTCGTACCCCGTGTACGACGCGCATACGGGTCTTGCGGGCGGTGAGGTGTACCCCTTGCCTCTGACGGAGGAGCGCGGTTTCCTGCCGGACCTCAAGGCGATTCCGGAAGATGTGCTGAGGCGTGCGAAGCTTCTCTTCATCAACTACCCGAACAACCCGACGGGGGCGGTCGCCGACCGCGCGTTCCTGCAGGAGGCGGTGGAACTCTGCCGTCGCCACGACATCCTTCTCGTGAGCGACGCCGCCTACATCGAGATGACCCTCGAGGGAGAGCGGGCGCCGAGCGTGCTCGAGATCCCCGGGGCCAAGGACGTCGCGATCGAGTTCTACTCCCTGTCGAAGCCGTTCAACATGACAGGGTTCCGCCTCGGCGCCGCGGTCGGCAACGCGCAGGCGATCGCCGCCCTCGGCCGCATCAAGAACAACTCCGACTCCGGCCAGTGGAACGCCGTCCAGTATGCCGGCGCGGCCGCGCTGGAGCAGGATCCCGAGGCGTTCTTCGCAGGGATGAACCAGGTGTACCGCGCACGCCGCGACAAGCTCTGCCTCGGTTTGCGGGAGCTTGGCTGGGACGTGCCGATGCCCAAGGCCACCTTCTACGTCTGGGCGAAGGCTCCGGGCGGAGACGACCAGGCCTTCGCCTCGCGACTGCTCGAGGCGGGCGTCGTCGTGGTGCCCGGCTCCGGCTATGGCAAGTACGGCAAGGGCTACGTCCGGGTCTGCCTCACGGTGTCCGAGGAGGACATCGAGCGGGTGCTCACGCGGCTTCGCGACCTCACGCCGTCGCCCTTTGCGAATTGACAAGGGCGAGGCGATCGCCTATTTTGAAGAAACAGCGAGCCTTGACGCGTGCGAAGGCGCCTGGGCGAGTTTGGCCGACCTGAGACCTCTTGCTTGGAGGAGATCGCTCTGGAGATCAAGCTGGTCAACATCGGCTTCGGCAACATCGTGTCGGCGAACCGGATCATCGCGATCGTCAGTCCGGAGTCGGCACCGATCAAGCGCATCATCTCCGAGGCGAGGGATCGGTCGACGCTGATCGACGCAACGTACGGCAGGCGTACGCGTGCCGTCATCATCACCGATTCCGAGCATGTCGTGCTCTCCGCGGTGCAGCCCGAAACCGTGGCCAACCGCCTCGCGCAGCGTGGCGCGCCGTCGGAGGAGGAGGACGAGGACGAAGAGGCCGAAGAATCGCAGGAGTAGAGACTGAGGAGGTGCCTTGTTGCAGCAGCCGTCGCTTGAACAGCTCACGCGCCACACTGATTCGCGTTACGCGCTGGTCGTGGCCGTGGCGAAGCGTGCCCGCGTCCTGCTGGACGACGGAGCAGAAGACGAGCCTGGACGGCCCAAGCCGGTGACGCAAGCGCTCTGGGAGCTTGCGCGCGGGGATCTCAACTACGACGGGCCGCAGCTCGCCCTGAAGTGAGCCGCATCGTCCTCGGCGTCACCGGGGGCATCGCGGCCTACAAGGCCGTGGATCTCGCAAGCAAGCTCCGCCAGCAGGACCACGCCGTCGACGTGGTCCTGACGCGTGCTGCGGAGGCCTTCGTGACGCCGCTCTCTTTCTCAGCTGTCACAGGTCGGACGGCCTATCGCGACGAGGATCTTTGGCAGGGCGGGGAAAGCATCCTGCACGTGGAGCTCGCGCAGGCCGCCGAACTCGTCGTCATCGCGCCGGCGACGGCCGACTTCATCGCACGGGCGGCTCACGGGCTGGCGGACAGTCTGCTTGGCGCCCTTCTGCTTTCGGCCCACTGCCCGGTCATCTGGGCGCCGGCGATGGAGTCCGGCATGTGGCAGCATCCGGCGACGCGCGAGAATGTCGGGCGCCTGCAGTCGTTCGGGCAGCGTGTCCTCGCTCCGGGCGAAGGACATCTGGCGTCGGGCCGCGAGGGCGTCGGCCGAATGCCCGAGCGCGAGGAAATCCTCGTGGCCATCGAGGAGACGCTGCGCACTCCGGTCCTCAGCGCGGTGCGGGTGCTGGTGACGGCCGGGCCCACGCGAGAGTTCATCGATCCAGTACGCTTTCTTTCCAATCCGTCGACGGGGCGCATGGGCATAGCGGTCGCGGAGGCGGCCCGCGCCTGGGGCGCGGACGTGACGCTCGTGCTGGGACCGACCGAGGTGAGGCCTCCTGGCGGCGTGCACGTGGTGCCCGTCACGAGCTCGGCCGAGATGTTCGGCGCCGTCGAGCGGGAGCTGGGGAGCACCGACGTGTTCGTCGCGACCGCGGCGGTGGCCGATCTGCGCCCGGCGAACCGGTTCGAGCACAAGGTGAAGAAGGACGAACTGCCTGGCTCGCTGGAGCTCGAGCGTACCAGGGACATCCTCGCGTACGCTGGGGCTCATCGGCGGCCGGGCCAGGTGCTGGTGGGCTTCGCTGCGGAGACGGACGACCCCGAGGCGGAGGCCAGGCGCAAGCTGCAGCAGAAGCACTGCGACCTTGTCGTCGGCAACGACGTCCGGCGGGAGGACGCCGGATTCGGTGTCGACACCAACGTCTGCACGTTCGTCACGGCCCATGGGGCATGGCAGGTCGGTCCCGCCACCAAGCGCGAGATCGGGGAGGAGATCATGGCCTTTGTTGCCCAGCGACTCGGCCGCTGAGCGCGAGGTCGTGCAGGTAGTCCTCGGCCACGGCCCGCAGATGCCCCTCGACTACGCCTGCCCCGCGGGTGGTGTGGCCGAGGGCATGCTCGTGCGCGTGCCGTTCAGGCGCTCCACGCAGATCGGTCTCGTCGTGTCGCACAAGCCCGCGGAGGTGGCGCCCGATCGCTTGCGGCCGATCGCCGAAGTCCTGGGTCCGGCGCTCGGCGACGCCGCCGAGGCGGTGTTCGTCGCGCAGGCCCTGCGCCAACGCTACCTCTGCAGCTGGCCGCAGGCGGTTTCGCCCATCCTGCCCGGTGCCCGCGGCTTCGAGCCGGAGGCGGCGCGCTGGGAGATCGCAGCGGCCCTGTCCCAGCAGGAGCTCGATCGGCTGCAGGCGCGTGCCCCACGCCAGTTCGAGGCGTACAGGGCCCTCTGGCGCGGACCCGCCACGCTGCCCCTGGCACTCGCCGCGCCCATGGCCAGGAAAGGACTCGTGCGCCGTCATGTGCCGACGCCACCCCCTGCTCCGCATGCCGGCGGACCTCAGCTCACGGATGCCCAGGCGGCGGCTCTCAGAGCCTTGCGCGCGGGTAAGGGCGGCACGCACCTCCTCTTCGGCGTCACCGGCAGCGGCAAGACGGAGGTCTACTTCAGCCTGATCGAGGACGCCCTCGGCGACGGACGCGGCGCGCTTCTCCTGGTGCCCGAAATCGCCCTCACGGCACAGCTTGTCGACCTGGTGCGGGCCCGCTTCGGCAATCGCGCGGCGGTGCTGCACTCCGCGGTGGGAGAGGCGGCGCGCCACTCGGCGATGCGCCGGCTGCACGAGGGGCTGGCGGATGTGGTGGTCGGGCCGAGGTCCGCTGTCTTTGCGCCGATCGATGCCGGCGTAGTGATCGTCGACGAGCAGCATGAGGCGAGCTACCAGCAGGAGGAGGCGCCGCGCTATCACGCCCAGGACGTGGCGCTGTGGCGCGCCGCCCGGCGGGGCGCGACGCTCGTGCTCGGCTCGGCGACACCGGATCTCTGCACCTTCCAGGCCGCGAGCGAAGGCAGGATCGGCCTCGTCGAGCTGCCCGAGCGCATCGCGCGGCGGCCCCTGCCCGAAGTGCAGCTCGTCGACCTGCGCCGAACCCCTGGCCGCATCTTCACGCCGCAGCTGACCCAGGCGGTGCGGGATAGCCTGCGCCAGGGCCAGCAGGCGATCCTGCTGCTGAACCGCCGCGGCTTTCATCCGAGCATGGTCTGCACGGCCTGCGGCCACGTCCCGACCTGCCCGCAATGCAGCGTCGCGATCGCGTATCACGAAGGCGGCGAGGCGGTCTGCCACCTGTGCGGCTGGCGCGGCGCGGCGCCGTCGCGCTGCCCGGAGTGCCAGGGCAAGCTCCGCCTCCTAGGCACCGGCACCCAGCGGGTTGCCCAGGCCGCCGAGGAGACCTGGCCCGGCGCGCGCGTCCTGCGCCTCGACCGGGACGCCGTGCAGCGCGTCGGAGGCGCGGACAAGGTCTACGCGGCCTTCCGGCGTGGCGAGGCGGACATCCTGGTCGGCACGCAGATGGTGGCCAAGGGCTTCGACTTCCCGCTCGTCACGTCGGTCGGCGTCGTGATCGGGGACATCGGCCTCGGGCAGCCGGACTACCGCGCCTCGGAGCGTACCTTCCAGCTGCTGATGCAGGTCACCGGTCGGGCGGGTCGGGCCGAGCACCCCGGGCGCGCCGTGATCCAGGCCTTCGATCCGGACCACGCCGCCTTCCGCTACGCCGTCCGCCACGACTACCGGGGGTTTGCCGAGCAGGAACTGCGCGAACGCAGGCGAGGTGGTTATCCGCCGTTTGGCGAACTGCTGCTGATCGGATACTCTGGCATCGAGGAGCAGGCAGTCGCGGAGCTGGCCCAGCGCCGCACGCAGGAAGTCCGCTCGATGGCAGGCGGCGACGTTCGCGTGCTGGGACCGGCGCCGGCGCCCATTCCGAAGGCCAAGGGGCGTTACCGCTGGCAGACGCTGCTCGTCGCGGAGCGCCGCGAGCGCCTGCGGGAGATCGCGGCCGCACTACCGCCTCCGCAGGATCATCAGGGGCTGCGCGAAGCGCTGTTTTTTGACCCGCGCCAATTCCGCTGACAACCCAGGGAGGATCTGATACTGATGCTGGAGATCGTGAAGCACCCGAGCGACGTCCTCAAGCGCAAGGCGGAACCCTTGCGCAAGCCCAACCTGTCCGCGCGCCGGCTGCTCGACCAGATGGCCGAGACGATGTACGAGGCGCACGGGGTGGGGCTTGCCGCCAACCAGATCGGGGTGCTCAAGCGACTCGTCGTCATCGACGTCGGCGACGGCCTTTTGAAGCTGATCAACCCGGAGATCGTCCGGCGCGACGAGGAGATCGTGGAAGGGGTGGAGGGCTGCCTCTCGATCCCGGGTCTCCAGGGCAAGGTACCGCGCCACAAGACGGTGCAGATGCGCGCCACACTGCAGAACGGCAGGACGGAGTGGTTCGACGCGGAGGGACTCTTCGCCGTCGCCATCCAGCATGAGATCGACCACCTCGACGGCGTGCTCTTCATCGATCGTGCGACGGAGGTCTGGGAAGTCGCGGATGAGCCGGAGGATGACCAGGCTGAAGGCGGAGAGGCGGCCCAGGAAGGCGAAACCGGCAACGGCGACGGCGCCGAAGCCAGGTGAAGGTCCTCTTCCTCGGGACGCCAGACTTTGCCGTGCCGTCGCTGGCTGCCGTAGCTGAGCGGCACGACGTGGCCGTGGTGGTGACCGCGCCGCCCAGGCCGCGAGGTCGTGGCCAGCGCATGACGCCAACGCCTGTGGCGCTGCGCGCCGCCGAACTCGGCCTCGCGGTGCGGACCCCCGCGAGGCTCGACGAAGATGCGGTGCGGGGCCTCAAGGCCTTGGCGCCCGACGCGGCGGTGGTGGTCGCCTACGGTCGCATGCTGCCCGCGTCGCTCTTCGATGCGATCCCATGCCTGAACGTGCACCCTTCGCTTCTGCCGCGTCACCGCGGCGCGGCGCCGATCCCCTGGACGATCTGGTCCGGAGACCGGCAGGCCGGCGTTACGATCATGCGCATCGTGCAGGAACTCGATGCGGGCCCCATCCATCTGCAGGAGTCGTTTCCGCTGCCGCGCGAGATGACCGCGGGCGAGCTCGAGGCGGAAACCGCGAGGCGGGGGGCGCGCATGCTCGCCGAGGCGCTCACGCTGCTCGAAGCCGGCAGCCTGCCGCAGACGCCGCAGGACGGTGAGCCGAGCTATGCGCGGCGCCTGAGCCGCGAGGACGAGCAGCTCGATCTTTCGCGCCCCGCGGCGGATCTGGCCTTGCAGGTTCAGGCCCTGTCGCCGCGCCCAGGCGTGCGTGTCCGGGTGGAGGGCAGGGACCTCGAACTCCGCCTGCTGCGCGCGACCGCTGCAGGCGACGAGTTGGGACCGGGCACACTCAAGACCCACCCCCGTGGCCTTCTTGTGGGTACCGGCCGCGGAGCGCTGCTGGTGACGGAGCTGCAGCCGTCCGGCGGGCGAAGCCAGTCGGCCGTGGAACTCGTGCGCGGTCGTCCGTTCCTGGACGGGGCCATGGTGCGATGAGCAGGCAAGGCAGTTCCGCCCGGGCAGCCGCGGCACGCGTCGCCGCAAGCGTGGAGGCCGGCCAGCACCTGCCGCAGGCCCTCGACAGGGCTCTGCGCAGGGCCGGCCTCGACACCCGCGACCGTGGCTTCTGCACCGAGCTCGCCTACGGCAGCGAGCGCTGGCGCAGCCTGCTCGACCATAGCCTCAAACCGCATCTCCGGCGCCCACTCGGCGACCTCGACCCGCTGGTGCGGGCCATCCTGCGGCAGGGAACCTACCAACTCCTGAAACTTGGCCTCCCGGCCTACGCGGTGGTGGACAGCAGCACCGACGCGGCGGGGGAGGTAGGGGCCGGACGTGCCAGGGGCTTTGTGAACGCGGTGCTGCGTCGCGTGGCGGAGCGGGGCCTGCCGGACCTGCCCACGGACCAGGTCGAGGCGCTCGCGCTTCAGTACGCGCACCCGCGCTGGCTGGTGGAGCGGTGGGTCGGGCGTCTGGGCCGGGATGGCGCCGAGGCGCTCCTGCGGCGCAACCAGGAGGTGCCGCGGCTCGTGCTGCGTTTGAACCGCAGGCGCACGACGCTGGAGGCTAGCCTGTCCGCGTTCGCCGCGACCGGCGTGGTGGCGGCGGAGGTTCCTGGCCTTTCGTACGCCCTGGCCTTGCAGGCCGGTGGCGACGTACGTTCCCTGCCCGGCTACGGGGAAGGCCACTGGCAGGTGCAGGACGTGGGCGCCCAGGCCGTGGGCGAGGCGATCGGACAGGCGGAGTTCTTTCTCGAGAGCGCCTGCGGCCGCGGGACGAAGACCTTGCAGCAGGCGGAGCGGCAGTCGGGCAGGGTGACGGGCGTGGATCTCGATCCGGACCGCATCCGCGAGGCGGAACAGGAGCAGCGCCGCCTTGGACTGCTCGCGGAGTTCCTGGCGGCGGACGCGCGCAGCCTGCCCGACAACGTGTCGGGGGCCGATCAGGTCCTGCTCGATGCGCCGTGCTCGACGCTCGGCGTGCTGCAGCGGCGACCGGATGTGAAATGGCGGCGGGGGCCGGAGGAGTTCAGTGCGCGCGGCGCGCTGCAGGCGGAACTTCTGCGCGCTGCCTGCCGGGCCTGCGCCCCTGGCGGGACCGTGACCTACAGTGTCTGCAGCCAGGAACCGGAGGAAACCATTGTGCCGGTGAAGACTATCCTTGCGGACGGCGGCTTCGTTCTCAGCGAGACGCCGCCACCATGCGCCGAGACCTTGACGGAAGCAGGGTTTCTCCTGCCTGGCATGTTCCTGGCGCAATTGCGCCGCATAGCCTGACCGGAGGAGACACAGGCAAGGGAAGAGAATTCTTGTGGGCTATGGAGGGGTACAGCTGACGCTTTACGATCTGGCTCCCGACGCGCTGCGCGACTGGTTCGCCCAGAGGGGCGAGCCGAAGTTCCGCGCGCATCAGGTGCTGACGTGGGCCTACCGCCGACGGGCCCAAACCTACGACGAGATGACCGATCTGCCGGAGGCGCTGCGCGCGCGGCTGGGAGAAGAGCTTCCGCTCGGCGGGGCGCAGGTCGCTACGGTGCAAGAGGCCGCCGGTGGCGTGCGCAAGGCGCTCCTCATCTATCCTGACAAGGGTTCGGCGGAGACCGTTCTTCTGCCCTACGACTTTGGCGCGAGCACATGTCTCTCGTCGCAGGTCGGCTGCCGTCAGGGCTGCCGCTTCTGCGCGACGGGTGTCTCGGCGTTCACGCGCTCCCTTACCATGGGAGAGATCGTGGAGCAGTTTCTCTGGGCGGCGAGGGCCGCAAGCCCAGAGCCCTTGCGACGTCTAGTGATGATGGGGGCAGGAGAGCCGCTCGACAATTACGACACTGTACTTGCGTTTTTGCGGCATATGCACGATCCTGAGGTGCTTGGTCTTTCCTACCGCCACATGACCGTCTCCACGGTGGGATTGGCGCCGCAGATCCACCGCCTGGCCGCCGAAGGCCTGCCGCTCAATCTCGCACTGTCGCTGCACGCGACACAGGACGAGCTGCGATCCGCGCTGATCCCCGAGAACCGCCGCTACCCGATCGCGGAGGTGCTCCAGGCGACCGACCACTACTTCGAGGCCACGGGACGGCGCATCACCTACGAATTCCTGCTCGTCGGCAGCCTCAACGACGGCGTGGACGAGGCGGACCGGCTGGCGCGGCTCGTGCGCGACCATCCTGGCCACGTCAACCTGATCCCCTTGAACCCGGTGCCCGAGTTTCCCTTCGAGGCGCCGGCCCCCGAGCGGGTGGCGGCCTTCCGCCAGCGCCTCGTGGAGCAGGGCGTCAACGCCACCGTCCGCCGTACCATGGGGCAGGAGGTGCAGGCGGCGTGCGGGCAGCTGCGCCGTCATTACGACAGGGAGGGGCAGCCGGTCGCGCCGCGCAGGTCGTGGCCGATCGTGCTCCCCGGAACCATGCAGAAGGGCCCCCAAGAAGAGAGATAGGCCTTGCCCGACGGAGAGGTGAACCCCAGTTGGAGTTTTCGGCGGCTTCCGACCCAGGACGCGTGCGCTCTCACAATGAGGACAGTTTCGCGCTCGTGCCATTCTCGAGCGGCGTGCTGCTGGCCGTGGCCGACGGCGTCAGCGGATCGCAGGCCGGCGAGGTGGCCAGTGCCATCGCGACGCGCACGTTCCGGGAGTGCCTCGAGCCGCATCAGCGGGAGGCGCCGGAGACCGGGCCGCTGCGCGACGCGCTCGAGGCCGCGAATGAGCGCATCCTGACCGCCAGGCAGGAGTCGACGCGGCAGGCGGGGATGGGCACGACCATGACCTGCGCCTGGCTGAGCGAGCAGCGGCTCGCCTTCGCCCACGTCGGCGACTCGCGCCTCTACCTGCTTCGTCGCGGCGAGCTCACCTGCGTTACGCACGACCACTCGGTGGCGCAGGAACTGATGCGGCAGGGGACGATTCCGCCGTCGGAAGCGGAGCGCCATCCGCAGAAGCACGTTCTGACGCGCTGGCTTGGCTTCGAGCCGTTCGCGTGCGACGAGGGCACACTCGAGCTCGAGCCGGGCGATGTGGTCCTGCTCTGCACGGATGGCCTCGTGTCGGCGATCACCGAGGCTGAGGTCGCCCGCGAGATGCGGGACGGCTTCGCCGGTGTGGCCCTGCGCCTCGTCGAAGCGGCCAATCGCGCCGGCGGCCCCGACAACATCACGGTGGTGGCGGCGCGCACCGCGCCGCTCGACGAGCGGGGTGAGCAGCAGTGAAGGGCGAGACGCTGGGCGGGCGCTACCTGCTGCAGGAGCGCATCGGCGGCGGTGGCATGGCGTGGGTGTGGCGGGCTGAGGACACCCTCCTGCACCGGCCGGTCGCCATCAAGGTGCTGAGGGAAGAGTTCGCGGGTGACGAGCAGTTCGTGCGCCGCTTCGGCCAGGAGGCGCAAGCGGCGGCCAGTCTCGTGCATCCGAACGTCGTGCACGTCTACGACGTCGGCCAGGAGCAGGCAACGCACTACATCGTCATGGAGCTCGTCGAAGGCGAGACGCTGAAGGAGACCATCCAGCGCCAGGGTCCGATGCCGGTCGGGCGGGCCCTGCAGGTGGCGGCAGCCGTGGCGCGGGCGTTGCAGGCCGCGCACAAGAAGGGCATCATCCACCGCGACATCAAGCCGCAGAACATTCTCCTCACCCCCGACGGGGAAGTGAAGGTGGCGGATTTCGGCATCGCCCGGGCGGCGACCGGAACCACCATCGTGCACACGAACACCATCATCGGGTCGGCCCATTACTTCGCTCCGGAGCAGGCGAGGGGCGGCTTCACCGACGTCAAGTCCGACCTGTACTCCCTCGGGGCCGTGCTCTACGAGATGCTGGCCGGCCAGCCGCCTTTCGAGGGCGCGACGCCGGTGGCGGTGGCTCTCAAGCACCTGCAGGAGGAACCGGTCGCTCTGCGCAAGCGCAGGCCGGAGGTGCCGCGCAGCGTCGAGGCGATCGTCGCGCGCCTTCTCGCCAAGGACCCGGCCGCACGCTACCAGAGCGCGGACGCCCTGCTCGGCGATCTGAGAAGGTCGCTCGAGGAGATCGGCGAGCCGCTGGGGCCGGACGAGGGCGGCGAGGGCGAGACGCCGGCGAACAGGAACGGCCGCCACCAGCACCCTCCCAAGAAGAGAAAGCGGCGCATCTGGCCCTGGATCGTTCTCGTGATCGTGCTGGTGCTGCTTGGCGTCGGCGGTGCCAAGGCCTTCACCACTTGGATGACGGTCCCCCAGGTGCATGTGGCGAAAGTCGAGGGCATGAGCCTCGCGAAAGCCAAGGCCAAGCTGCACAAGCAGGGTCTGGTGGCTGCCAAGGTCGGGACGGAGCACAACAAGGCCAAGGCCGGCACGGTCGTGCTGCAGAACCCGGCCCCGGGCGACACCGTGAAGCGCGGCCGCGTCGTCAGTCTCTGGGTCTCGAGCGGACCGCAGAAGATCGCGGTGCCTCCCGTCACGAACATGACCGAGGCGGCGGCCAAGGCATCGCTTACCTCCTTCAATTTCTTTCCGGTCACCCTGCATGAGAAGAGCAGCCAGACGCAGGGCACGGTGGTGCGGCAGTCGCCCGGCGCGGGCGCCAAGCTGGTCGCGGGCTCGACGGTCCGGATCTGGATCAGCGATGGGCCGGGTCAGAGTCAGGCGGCGGTGCCGAACTTCATCGGCGAGAACTACCAGACGCAGGTCCAGCCGGAGATGCAGGCGCTCGGGCTGCCACCGGCCGGGGTGACCTACGCCTATTCGACCACGGGCGCGGGCACGGTCCTCGATCAGTCCGTGCCGCCGGGTACCCAGGTGACGAGCAACATGACGATCGCCCTCACCATCAGCAAGGGCATCCCGCCGTCGGGCGGCTCGGGGCCGCTTGGCGGGCCGCAGCAGATCACACTCACCTACACGGGCCAGGGCACCGCCGATATCCAGGTCTGGATCGTGGACGCGACGGGCACCAACATCATCTACACGAACCCGACCTTCACCGGATCGACGCCGCTGGTGGCGACCTGGGAGGGCGACGGGCGGATCGAGGTCTACGCAGGCACCGACGGCAGCACAGTACCCAGCATCGTGTACTCGCAGCCTCTGCCGGTGCAGGGAGGCGAGATCTCCATCCAGTGAAGCTGGGCGTGGTGCTGCGCGTGCTCGGTGACCGGGCGCAGGTACGCAGCGGGGAGGAGATCCTGAGCCTGCGGCCGAAGGGCGTGCTGCGCGACGGCGGCCTTCTGGCTGGCGACGAGGTGGAGATCTCCGGCGAACACATCACCAAGGTGCGGCCGCGCCGCAACGAGCTCGGCCGTCCACCCGTGGCGAACGCGAGCCTGCTTCTCGTCGTCGCGACGCTGCGCGACCCCGCCGTACAGCCGTCCGACGTCGACCGTCTGCTGTTGCAGGCGGCCGCCGTCGGGTTGCCCGCGGTGCTGGTGCTGAACAAGTCGGACCTCGCCACGGCGGAGCAACTTTGCGAGTTTGCGGCGCCATACCGGGCGGCGGGCTACGCAGTGGTCGAGACGGAGGCGATCTGCCGCGAGGGCGTCGCCCAGGTGCGCGGGGCGCTGCCCCAAGGTCTCGCCGTGCTTGCGGGACCGAGCGGCGTCGGGAAGTCGAGCCTGCTTACGGCGCTCACCGACATTGCCGTGGAGGTGGGCGCAATCTCGGCGCGGTTGCGCCGCGGACGTCATACGACGAGGTCCGCGACGCTCTACGAACTCGGCGAGGGAAGACTCGTGGCGGACACGCCCGGCTTCTCGGCGCTCGAGCTGCCACTCGTGCAACCGTGGCGGCTGCGCGACCTTTACCCCGAATTCGGGGGCAGGGAGTGCCGCTTCAGCGACTGCGTGCACCGCGCCGAGCCGGACTGCGGCGTCCGCGACGCGGTAGATAGGGGCCTGATCGACCAGGGACGCTACGAGCGATACTTGAGATTCCTCGCGGAGATCGAAGGGAGGCCACCGCAATGGCACTGATCGCGCCATCGATTCTCACCGCGGACTTCCTGCGCCTCGGAGACGAGCTCAGGCGGGCGAAGGGCGCGGATGTCTGGCATCTCGACATCATGGATGGCCACTTCGTGCCGAACCTCACCTTCGGCCCGCTGCTCAGCGCCGCCGTCGTCAAGGCGTCGGAGATACCCGTCGAGTGCCACCTGATGGTCGAGCGGCCGCAGGACCTCCTGCCGCGCTACGCGGAGGCGGGGGCGAAGCGCCTCATCGTGCACGTGGAGGCGACGCCGCACCTGCACCGGCTGATCGCGCAGGTGCACGACCTCGGCTGCGAGGCGGGCGTGGCGCTCAACCCGGGGACACCGCTCAGCGCGGTCGCGGAGGTTGGGGAAGACCTCGACCTCCTGCTCGTCATGACCGTGGACCCCGGCTTCGGCGGGCAGTCCTTCCTGGCCGGGCAGATCGAGAAGATCCGGCGTGCGCGGGACCTGTTGCCTAACGCCCTGATCGAGGTCGACGGCGGCATCGGACCTGCCACCGCGCCCGAGGTGGTGCGGGCCGGCGCCGACATTCTCGTGGCGGGCTCCGCCATTTTCGCGCCAGAGGCCGATCCCGCAGAACGCATCGCGGAGATTCGCAGATCCCTGCACGAATCGCCCTGACTCCCCATACCATGGACAGCGGGGGTGGACTCGAGTTGCGCGTGCACGTCGTACGGGTGCCTAAGCTCCTCGGCGGTCTGCTGCTCGGCCTGTTCTCTCTGTTCGAGGGCCGTGGCAAGGGAGCCACGCCACCGCCTGAGGAGTGAAGGCTCCCAGGCGGGCAAGCGCAAAGCGGGCGGTTCCCCCGGCTGGGGAACCGCCCGTTTTGCGCTTATGGCGGATCTAGAGCGCGCGCTGGACCTTTCCGGACCGCAGGCACCGGGTGCAGACGTTGACGCGCTCGACGTGCCCGTTGACGACGGCGCGCACGGTCTGGATGTTGGCGCCCCAGGTGCGGTGCGTCTTGATGTTGGAGTGCGATACGAGGTTGCCGTGCGCGACGCCCTTGCCACACACGGAGCAGGTCTTAGCCAAGTTGAAAGCCCTCCCAATACTCAACGAAAGGTACAAACGACATATAGGATAGCATGCGGCACCGTACGGCGCAACCGCACGGGGCTGGCTGCAGAGATGACGCACGACGGTGGGCATCGAGGCCGAAATGGGCTGGGGCAGGGTCGGTACGGTGTGCTGAGACGCGAAGCGGACGCCGCTGTGCCGGTCTGTGGGTGGTGAGCGTGTGATGCTGGGCCGCCCGTTGGCAGCGAAGCAAGCACATGGTCGGCGCGGCAAGCGCGCCTTGTGCGAGGGGATGTCAATGGCTCACGCGGCGGGTTTCAGAGGATCAGTCGCAGTTGCGGCGGTCGGTGGCGGATCTCCATAAGGCGTTTTCGATCCAGCCAGGGCCCCATCATGGTTTGGCGCAGGAAGCGGATCGTACCCTGCAGACCGAACCGCTGGTAGATTGCGAAGAGCCCGGTGACGTGCAGGCTGAGCGTATTGAGCAGTTGGCCGAGGGCGAAGAGCGCGTGCCAGCCGCGCATCGCATTCCAGTTGCGGGAGTACAGGTGCTCGTAATGGTAGCCGAAGTGCTTGTCGACGAGCAGATTCGCCTCGATATCCCAGCGGCGGCGGCCCATCTCGTTGCAGCGTCGGACGACGTTCTGCCTCGTGAGCGGCACGCAGGACACCCATGCCCAGCGGCTCTGTGCGGTCTGGCCGCCATCCTGCCAGGTCTCCTCGCAGACCACCACGTGGAGCTTCAAGTGGTGGTAGCGGTTGTTTTGGTCCTCCCACGTGTAGTCGATGCCGTTCACCCACCAGAACACCTGCTCGCGATCGCCCCAGCGGTGGCGCCGTTGGTTCTCCGGGCTGAGCGCGTGCAGTCCGTTCACTTCGCGCCATACGGTAGGTAGGCACGCATCAGGCAGCACGATCATGAAGTCCAGGTGGTAGGCGCGGCAGAGCGTCATCACCGGCCCGTTGGGGTAGAGTCCGTCCATCACCAGCACGAAGCGAACTCGCGGGAAGGCCTGCTTGAGGCGCTTCACCAGCCGTTTAAAGGCCTTCTGCTCGCTATCCTGTTTCGTCTCAGGGCCGGCCGCCGGGTCATTTTCACAGAACTCAAAGAGCAGCGGCAGGCTGACGCCATGCGGGCCGACGAGCACCGCCTCGAGGACGTAGGCCTGATACTTGATCACGTCTGCCCCGCGCTTCCTGCGCAACGCCTCCGGCGCGAACGGGGTGAAACTCGCCCATTTTTGCGTGCCGTCGATCGCCACGACGTAGCCCTCGCGCGTGAGCCAGGCAGCGAGCTTCTTCTTGCGCATCAACTGGCGGATCGTCCCGAGCAGCACATCGATGAGATCCTCGGACGGGATCTCCTCCAGGAAGCGTGCGACAGTGTCCGCATGGGGGACCGTGTCGAGGTCTGGGAACACGCTCCGCAGGTTCTCCCAAAAGGTCGGCGCGCTCAGCTCACGGTTCGCCTGACGGCGCGAGTCGATTTGGTAAATGGCCATCAGCAGAGCGAACGTCAGCACCACGGCCGCCTTGTGCTTGATGCTGCCCGGGCGGCGCGGATCCTCGATCTTTGCGAAGCGGCTGAAGATGCCGGGCAACAGGGCACGCAACACCTGCAACTGAGCCTCTGAGCCCGCCTGCCTCGCGGCCTGCTCCTCCTCCCCCGTCCGCCACGGGCTCGTGCGATGCGGCAGCGTCGCTGCATGAATGGCGCCCGGATTACGCATCGTCCTCGTCGTCCGCGGCCGCTGGCAGCGGCTCACAGAGCGTCCGACGCCAGTCGCGCCGCAACGGGTAGACGAAGATCGCCTTGCGGCTGAGTTCTCGTCTGTTCGCACGATCCTGCCGGCCGCGCCCCGCCGTGTCGCCAAGCTCGAGCCAGTTCGCCGCGAGATAGCACGTGCCCCGCCACGGCGGCTCGACAAACGTCTCAAACAGCACCGGCATATAGCCGTAGCGCACCGCCCAGTCCTGTGGCAGCCGCCGTGCCGCAAGCGCCAGAGCATGGCTCGCCAGATGCGGCACCGTGATCCCCGGCAGGATCAGGAACCGGCTCTGGTTGACGATCCGCACGCGGTAACGCGCAAGCTCCTCCCGCGTCCAGCCGATAAAGCGGTCACGGGCCAATACCGCCTTGGCCGCAGCTCCGAACAGCATCGCCCCCGCGATCCGCCGCTCCTCGCCAGCCTGCACCTTCAGCCAGTAACGCTGGTGTGCCCCGATCGGTCGGCGATAGCCCAGATAGTGATACGCCGCCAACGTCGCGTTGAACGTGCGCAGTTCCTCTGCCGGCACCGGCTCCAGCGTCACCGGCCGCACTGCCGCCAGCGGTGCCGCCAAGGTCCAGGCGTCCACCGGCGGTGCCTGTACGTCCGTGAATGTCTTCGGCCCCGTGCCCTGCTTCCCAGGCAGCCGAATCCTGCCTGCTGCCTCCATCTGCCGCAACAACAGCTCGCAGGCGTCCACCTTTAGTCGCCCGTTCGGCGCCTTCCACGGCAGGTTCTCGCACAGCGTCCGAGCAAGTTCCTTGCGGCTGAGCCGCCTGAACCGATCTACCGTCCCCCTGATATGGGCGATGTCTTCCGCACTGAAGTACCGCTCGCCCACCCAGAACGGCTCCTCAAACCTGCCCATAGCAGAACGCGGGCCCCCTTTGATACCGTCCCATCGGTATCATCGCAGACCCGC
>JAJZAT010000054.1 GCA_021799275.1 Bacillota bacterium | reverse complement strand
ACGGGTGGCGAACCGCTGCTGCGCCCGCACATCGAGGATCTGATCGCCGCGCTCGTGGCGGTACCCGGCATCGAGGACATCGCCGTGACGACGAACGGCTCGCTGCTGACGACGAGGAAGGCCGAGGCCCTGAAGGGCGCTGGCCTGCGGCGCATCACCATCAGCATCGACTCCCTGAGCGACGAGACCTACCAGGCGATGAACGACGTCGGCTTCCCGGTGGAGAAGGTGCTCCAGGCGATCGAGCACGCCGAGGCGGCCGGGCTGCCCGTGAAACTCAACATGGTCGTGCGGCGCGGACTGAACGACCAGGACATCGTGCCGATGGCGGAGCGCTTCCGGCATACGCCGCACGTCCTGCGCTTCATCGAGTACATGGACGTCGGCAACATGAACGGCTGGCGTCCCGAGGACGTCGTGCCGTCGCGCGAGATCATGGCCCGCATCGGCGAGCGCTGGCCGCTCGAGCCACTCGAGCCGAGCCGCTACGGCGAGGTGGCCTCCCGCTACGGCTACAAGGACGGCCAAGGCGAGATCGGGTTCATCTCCTCGGTCTCGCAGCCCTTCTGCCAAACCTGCACGAGAGCCCGGCTGTCGCCCGAGGGTACCCTCTACACCTGCCTCTTCGGCACATCCGGCAAGGACCTCCGGGAACTTCTCCGCGGCGGCGCCCGCGACGACGAGATCCTGGGGACCCTGAAGCAGGTCTGGGGCTCCCGCGAAGACCGCTACTCCGAGCTCAGGAGCCTGCTGCGCGGGCGTGGCAACGGCCAGAAGGTCGAGATGTTCCACATCGGCGGCTAGACGTCGCGCAAGGGCATCCGCCGCCAGAGTTCCTCGGCGCCCAGGCGAAGAGCCTCGGCGCCTTCCATGTCGAGGCGCACGTCCGACACGTCCTTGGGCGGCGCGTCGCCCGCGTGCCGGCGCAGCCAGCACTTCGCGCCGCCCTGGGTCTTGAAACCTTCCACGAGGAGAAAATTGCAGCCAGCCGCCTTTGCGGCCCCGATCAGGCTGTCGAGGTCGTCCGTCCCGCCCAGGTGCAGGCTGCCGTCGCTGCCCACGAGCCAGCGCTGCCCCACGCCCGCCTCGCGCAGGCGGTCGGTGCCGCTGCCAGGTCGCTCGAGCGGGCCGTGATGATGCTTGATGTAGCCGACCACATGCCCGCGGCGCCTGGCCTCTGCGGCGAGCCTTAGGCAGACCGTGGTCTTGCCCGCGTCGGAAAAGCCGGCGATATGTGCCACGATCACGGCGTCGGACCTCCCTCGCCCTCCGCGAGCAGCGCCTGGTAGGACTGCGGGTCGTTCATGCCCTGGAGGTGGCGCGGATCGACGCCCATACCCTCGAGCGCCGCCTCGTCGAGAGCCAGGGTTGGCCGCCGCGCGAGAAAGCCGAGCACCGACCGACCGCCGTCGCCCAGGTAGCGTCTCAGGTCCGGCAGAAGATCTCCGGGCCAGAGCGTCGCCAAGGGCTGGGGTCGCCCCTCGACCACCGGCAGCAGCACGTCCGGTCGGCCGTCGCCCGCCAAGACGAGGCGCCGGATCTCATCGGGCGTCAGAAGCGGGGTGTCGACGGCGAGCACGAAGCAGCCGCCGCGTGCGAGGACAGCGCATATCCCGCCGAGCGGCCCCGCGCCCGGCGGGTCGTCCGCGATCACGTCGCACGGGAGCCCGTCGGCCCAGCCACGCGGCCCGGCGCAGAGCGGCGCGAGCCCCGCGCCTGCCAGCCGGCGCACGGCATGGCCGAGCAGGTTGCCGCCCCGCCACGGCAGCAGCGCCTTCGGCGTTCCCATCCGGCGGCTCTGTCCGCCGCAGAGCACGACGCCATGCAGCATGCCCTGTCCCCCACTCACACGAGGATCCGCTCAGGGTGCGTATAGACGTTGAGGCGGTCCTGGCGCGCGAACCCGATCACGGTGATGCCGATGTCGTCCGCCAGGGCTAGGGCGAGTTCGGTCGGTGCGGACTTCGACAGCACGAGCGGCAGGCCGAGCTTGGCCGCTTTGAGCAGGATCTCCGACGAGATCCTGCCTGAGAGCACCGCCATCAGGTCCGAGGTGGCGATGCGCTGTCTCAGGCAATGTCCGTAAAGCTTGTCGAGCGCGTTGTGCCTGCCGATGTCGGCACGCACCGCCAGCACTTCGCCGGTTCCCGTGGCCAGCGCGACGTTGTGCACCCCGCCCGTGCGCCTGAAGATGTCCGAGCGCTGCTGCAGGCGCTGCAGGAGCTCAAGCGCCGTCCTCGCCGACACCTTCTGGCCGGTCGCAACAGGCGTCATCGCCGCGGCGTCGCTCTCGAAATAGATGCTTGCCCGGCCCTTGCCGCAGCAGGAGGTCACATAGCGGCGCTGGAACATCCGCGCCCCCGCGTCCTCGACCGCCGCGTCCGCCGTGATGCGGGCCGCCTGGCCCTCCGCGTCGAACGCGAGCGAACGGATCGCCTCCGGGCCGGGAACGACCTGCTCCGACACGAGAAAGCCGTAGACGAGGTCTTCGAGGTCGCTCGGCGTCGTGACGAGCGTCGCCACCTCCACCTCGTTGACGATCAGCGTCAGCGGCAGCTCGGTGACCACCTCATCGATGATCCAGTCCGCCTGGCCGCCCTCGATCCGCAGCACGGGCCGGCGCGTGGTCGCGGGACCCATCATCGCCACAGGCTCAGTCAAGCCGCACCACTCCCCCGCTTCAGCATAGCGCAGGTGGCAAGGCGCCGCGCACTGGCGCCGACGTGATCGGGGACTACGCCCACCAGTAGCAGCCGAGCGCCATGTTGAGCATGATGCCATAGCTGAGGTACATCAGCCAGATGCCGAGGAGGAACTGGATTAAGCCGACCACCTTGCGGCCCGCCGCGAACTTGCCGAAGCGCGTCGGGATCTCGGCCAGGTGCAAAAACGCAAGGCCGGTGAAGCCGCTCATCCCCGACCACCGCTGATCGGTTGGAAACAAGGCTCTTGCCGGCACGTGATCTGACCAACCGAAATGATTGCAAATACTAGTGCTTATGCCGACGTCCTAGGTGACGGGCGAACCCTCCAACGAACGCTCTAGCCTCATCAAGCGAGAATGATCCCTTCAAAGCGTAGCGCGCTCGCTCATAGTCCCGCAGCAGTTGTTCAGGCCATGCCTCACGCATGGCCAGCCGCCGTGCCGTCATTCCCGGCGGCAGCGACCTCGGTCGGACATGGTGCGCTACCGCTAGACGCACCATACGTCGCGGCCCGTGCCCGAGGTCTAAGTTTTGAAGAGGTAAGTCGCGCACCACGGCAATCGACCCGACAGGAAGGTTTGGGTCAGAAAGTTCCGTGTCAACCCTAACGTGGGCTCGCCGATAGGCAAGTAGGGCGACCCCTGTTACGATCAACACCCCCAATGCCACGAAAGAGATCGTGATGAGGTGCTGCACGAACAGTGCCGCGGCGCTATGGGTCGCTTTCGCTAGAGAGTGGTGAGGTCTCGGCATGCCGGGGAACCGCAAACGCACTCCGGTTTCACGCACACGCGAAATAACCAGGCTTGCCACGTAGGCAAACGGCCACAACAACCAGAGGAGCCCGCGTAGCCAAGCAGAGGGAATATGTGTTGCCAGTACGTGGGCCAACTCTATCGCGCTCGCTATAGCTGAGGCGACCGCGACCGTAAGAGCTCCCAGGCCAATGCTTCGCAGTAGTTCGGCTTGTTTCGATCCTGATGATCTGCTTTGCGCTAGAGGCAAGCTTATGAATGCGCTGACGACGAAGGCGAATGCAAGAAGTGCGAGCGGCCAGCCACTAGCCCGAGTGAGCGCTCCCTCAAGGAGAGCCCCAAGAACGAACGCAACGAGTCCAATGCGATTCTCCACTCGTAAGGTCCAGGAGGTGGCTTGTCGCGGTAGCGTCGCAGCACGCAACCCCACCCCTAGCGGCAAGAGCACTGCCGCAGGTTGATTCAGTAGAGTAGGATCGAGCACCAGAACAAGCGGCGATAGCAGCAACCCGATTAGGCCGAGACGGTACGAGCGCCTGCGAGCAAGAGTCGGTAGAAGGTACGAGAGTGCAAGCAGGTCTAGCGGCACAGATAGGTGGAGCAGGTAGCCGGCGACCAAGGCTACCCCGGCGGACCAAGCAAACGCCATGACATGCAGGGAGGCATCTGACATTCGAGCGGCAAATTTCGGCTGCTCCTCCATGCGGCCCACCTCACGTCCCAGTATACCCCTGATCTACATGTATAGGCTGTCGTACCTCATGTTTTCCCTCTTTCGAACCTGAGTACCTGATTCTCCAGCGTAACCCGTGTGTGGCTAGAACAGGTGTCCGGTTGTCCAACGGTGAACACGCCACTGATTAGTGCGCTACAAAGCGCTCTCTACGGAACCAAGGGCGTAACCACCTCGTGGGTACTCCATCTTCCAGTAGGTGGCGCGTCTAGATTATTGTGAGCCCCGAAAGGAGGTGCACGCATGGTCCGTAGAATTATCGTAGCTGCCCTTCTGAGCTTTGCGGTTCTTTCAGCCGCGGCTCCGGCGTTCGCCGCATCTGTTCAGCCTCAGTTCATGTGCTCCAACGGATCCGGCTCCTTCTGCACTGGGCCTCTGTAATCCTGTAAGCTTGAGAGCACACCGTGCCCATCGTTTGACTTGTCTTTTGGCAGACAGCTTGGGCACGGTGCTCTGCTCGTCGGAATGGATCGTGGGTTGCACCACGCATTTAGATAGGGGACCTACATGCTAGAAGCGTCGCGTATCGTGGACGAGGTGGAAAAGGTCATCGTGGGCAAGCGGCCGGTCATCGAGCGGGTCCTTACCGGTCTTATCGCCGGCGGCCATGTCCTGCTGGAGGATGTGCCCGGCGTCGGCAAGACCATGCTCGTGCGGGCCCTGTCGCGCGCCCTCTCGCTCGAAAGCCAGCGCTTGCAGTGCACCCCGGACTTGATGCCGCAGGACGTCACCGGTCTCAACGTCTACAATCGGCGCGACGAGCGCTTCGACTTCCGTCCCGGCCCCGTCTTCACGAACGTCCTTCTGGCGGACGAGCTCAACCGCGCAACGCCGCGCACCCAGTCCGCCCTCCTGGAGGCGATGCAGGAGCGCCAGGCGACGATCGACGGCGACACGATGGCCTTGCCGAAGCCCTTCTTCGTCCTCGCCACCGAGAACCCGATCGAGCAGGAAGGAACGTTCCCCCTGCCCGAGGCCGAACTCGACCGTTTCCTCCTGCGCATCGCGATCGGCTACCCCGATGAAGATGCGGAACGGGAACTCGTGCGTCGCGGCGCCGGCCAGGACCTTCTGCCGTCGGTCGAGCAGGTGACGGACGCGGAGGGCATTCTCGCCCTGCAGCGCGCCGTGCAGGAAATTGAGGTCGCGAAACCGGTGCTCCAGTACATCGTCGCACTGACGCGGGCGCTGCGCACCCGCCCTGGGATCGCGCTCGGGCCGAGCCCGCGCGCCACCCTGGCGCTCACCGCCGCCTGCCGGGCGCAGGCTCTCTTGGAGGGGCGCGACTTCGTCGTGCCGGATGATGTCCAGGGGCTCGCCGAACCCGTGCTCGCCCACCGCATCATGCTCGACGCCAGCGCGGAACTCGGCGGCACAACGCGAGCCGAAGTGATCAGCCAGACGCTCGAGGAACTGCCGGTGCCCTTCGAGAGCCAGGACATCAAGTGATCAGCCGCCTGGAAGACTTCTTCCGCCGCGAGCCGTACAACACCGAATTTGCCTCGCGCGCCTGGGCACATCCTGGCCTAGACGTGCTGGGAGCAGCGGCACTGCTCTACGCCATTTGGAGCGGCAACGGCCTACTCGTCGGCCTGCTTGCCATCTTCTTCGCCACCTCGCGCATCGCCTGGTACTACCGCACCAAGGTGTGGCGTTCCCTTTCACTCTCCCTGCGCGTCTCTCCGCGCCGCGTCTTCCCGGACAAGCCCGTGGAACTCCGCATCCAGTTGGCCAACCACAACCGCCTTCCCCTGCCTTGGCTGCGCCTCGAACTCCACCTAGCGCGCAGGGTCGAGGCGCCGGAACTCACGATGCAGATGTCTCCGTTCGACGTCGTGCTGCTGCTGCCGTTCTCCCTCGGGGCGCACGGGCGGGTGGAGCGCCGCATCCAGCTGCAGGTCCCGCAGCGCGGGCTGCAGCGCATCGGGCCCGTGGCGGCCCACGTCAGCGATCCCCTGGGCTTAGAGGACTCGCGCCACGAGCTGCCGGGCGAGACGGACTTCCTCTGCTACCCCTGCATGCACGACATCCACGCGGAGATAAGGGAGGCCATGCCGCTCGGCGAGCGGCGCGGGCGCTCCTTCCTTGACGAACAGAGCCAATACCTCGGACCGCGGCCGTACCAGCCTACCGACCCCCTGCGCCGCATCGACTGGCGCCAGAGCGCCCGCCGCGGGGATCTCTTCGTGCGCACCTACGAGACGGTCGCGACGGCACAGACCGCCATCTTCCTCGACCCAACGACGGCGCGCCAACCCTGGGACGGGATCGACCCAGAGATACTGGAGGACACGGTCGAGATCACAGCCAGCCTTGCTAACCACCTGATCGCCCGCGGCCAAGCCGTCGGTCTTTACGTCACAGGCATCTTCAGCGAGGCAGCGGGTCGGCGACCGTTCTCGATGCGTGCACGCCCGCGAGGCGGCCCCCAGCAACTCGGGCGTATCCTGGCAGCTTTGGCGCAGCTGAGGCCGCCGGGCCTCTTTCGCAACCTGCCCCTCATCCTGATGGAGGAACTGCCGAGCCTCGACTACCAGGTGCAGATCATCGCCATCGCGCCCTATCTTACCAAGGACCTGCAGTTCGCACTGATGCGGGCGGCTCGTAACCACCGCACCTTCTTCCTGCAGACCGGCCCCGCACGAGAGGGGGATGTGGCTCCGCCGCCTCGGGTACGCCGACTACGCGTGACGCCATTAGCGTGAACGCTGCCTGGCCCTGCCGCCACACCGGAGACACTGTGTAGTGCCGTGGGGGCAAGCGCCCTTCGACATCTGCCCACTGTATCAGACCAGCTCGGCAACGTCGCGCGGCTGCTTTGTCATCGGGAGCCG
>JAJZAT010000006.1 GCA_021799275.1 Bacillota bacterium | reverse complement strand
GGTTATTTGGCGTAACGAGTGGCGAGTAGCCGGTCAAGCGGATAAAAGAGGATGAAGATCATGTTGATAAGGTTCTGCACGCGGCGGTACCCACGGGCACGGCTCTTGGCCGCCTGAATTACGCTGTTGATTCCCTCGAGGACGGCATTGGTGAGCCTGGTCATGGCCCCGAGGAGCACGCCGTCCCAGTGGCGCTTGATGGTCTTGGCGACGCTCTTCATCGGCTCGAGGCGGCTACGGATAGCGCGCGAGTACCAGAGCTTGAGCGCTTCTTCCGTGGTTTCGTTCTCGTAGAACTCCTGCAGTTGGAGACGCAGGCCGTAGGCACGCGCTGTCTGGAGGGGGATGTGCAGGAGGCTTTGGATCTGAGCCTGCTGCTTGGGCGTGAGACTGTCAGGGTTCTTGAGGAAGAGATAGCGCGATCCCTTGAGTTCAGCGACGTCCTTCTGCTCCTGGCGGCGCACCTGATCGACGGCATCGGAGGCCAGCTGGATGACGTGGAACTTGTCGAAGATGATCTGCGCCTGGGGGAACTCCTTCTCCACGCCGGAGATGTAGGCCGCGGACATGTCCATGGTCACCATCGAGATGGCGTCCCGGCTGCCGTCGCCGGCCTCCAGGGCCTGCGCGAACTCCGTCAGGACGGACCCGTCGCGGCCTTCGGTCGCGAAGATCACCTTGTGCGAGTCCAGGTCGACGACGAGGGAGATGTACTTGTGACCGCGGCGCGAAGCCTTCTCGTCGATGCCGATGCGCTGGATGTCAGTGAAGGACATCTCCCGCCGGATCGTGGCGGCGTAATGGTGCACCACGCGCCACAGGCGGTGATCGGTGACGCCGAGCTTGCGGGCGACCGAGTGGACAGGGGCGTCCTTGACCATGTCGAGGACGCGGAACTCGTATTCGAGGGTGAAGCCAGAACCCGGCCGCGCCCACGGCATCGCCACGGTGAGCACCCCGTGCTCGGCACAGCGCACGCGCACTGGCCTCGCATGGAGGTAGGTCCGATAGTCGAAGAGTTCAAGGTGCTCCCATGTCTGCAGCGGTCGCTGATCGTACCGTGGCGAGAGGGCACCGCACTCGGGGCAGGGAAGCTGCTTCGCATCGGCCGCCAGGGTGATGTCCACACGCCCGCGGTCCCGCGTCAACCGCGTGTCTTGTGCCAGCAGCGTCGCATCGCGCTGCGTCAGCTCGGCGTCGACAATCGACCAGTACTCGGGCAGATCCAAGGTCATCCGCAGGAAGCGGTCCACCCGCTCATCCGTCACACGACGTTCATCCTGGGGCACGTCCTCACCTCACGCCTAACATATCCCCCCTTTCGAACTCGCCCCCGCAGTTTACCGAATACCTGGATAGGCGTGGCCAGCCCACATCGAACACGGTGCGGCGGGTTGTGGCCCCGGCAAGGCTTGGCCTGACGGCCCCCGCTACGCGGCTTGCGGCCTTGCCCGCCCCACAACCCGCCGCCATCTGCTACTCAGGTGGGCTGGCCAGAAGGATTCCTCACCGTTCATCCGCAACCAAACATTTGTGGTTGACACCATTCCGTCACCCGTACCGTCATTGGGCCAGTTCAGTGAGGATTCAAGCAAGCTGCTCAAGCCTTCCGTGAGGCAATCTCGTGCTGCGCATAGTATGCGACGTATACCGCGGCCCCAAGCGCTTTTCAGAGGCCAACATCTCGCCTCTCCCGGATGAGTTGGGGATACAGTTTGTTAGGGTTTCGTGAAGCAACCTGCAACCTGTGCAAACTGTGGACAACTCTGTGGATAGGCCTAGATCGCGGTGTTTCGCAGCCCGGCCGATGTGGACTGTTCCACAGGGCACGCATGCATGTCTGCATAGAGTACCCCGGGCGGTATCCGTGAGCCATCGCCCAGGTCCTTGACCCGGTTCCTCGCGAGCATCCGCGCCGGTCTGTCCGTCTCCCGGCACCAGCACCACGTCTGCCCGGCGCTCCGCGCGTGCCCACGCCATGCTCCGGCGCAGGCCCAGATTGCGCGTCCCACAACGCGGCAACCTGTGCCCGCAATCGGGTAGAGGGGGGCGTCGCGCCCCCGCCCTCCCACACCGCCGTACGTGCCGTTCGGCATACAGCGGTTCATCGAGAAGCCATCAGGGTATCGAACCGTTCGGCTAGACTCACGAGTCCCTGGGCGCGCCAATAGGCCGTGCCCAGGGCTCGGTTCACCTAATGCAGGCGCCCGTCCTTGTCGGACGGGCGCCGTTCCATAAGTTCGGATTCCAGGGAGTTCCCGGTCAGGCCTGCGCGCGCTCGCGTTCAAAGCATTCGCGACAGTACACCGGACGGTCCAGCCGAGGCTTGAACGGCACCTGCGTCTCAGCGCCGCACGAGGCGCACACCACCGTGTGCAACTCGCGGGCCGCGCCCACTTCCTGCCGCTTCTTGGAGCGGCATTCGCGGCAACGCGTAGGTTCATGCTGGAAGCCCTTCTCCGCGAAGAACTCCTGCTCGCCCACCGAGAACAGGAACTCCGCACCGCAGTCCCGGCACTTGATGACCTTGTCCTCCAACGGGATTCCCTCCCAGGGCCCGGGAATGTGCACCCAGCATATCCGATGCTTGCCAAAGCGTCAATGGGACACGCCTTGAGCGCTGGGAGCACCCCTCTTAGCGTTCGAGCCTCTTCTGGCGCTTGTCCTCATACATGGCGCGATCGGCGGCGTCGATCAGCCCCCGGGGGTCGTGCGTTCCGCCCTCGTCGCAGGCGACACCGCAACTGAAGCTGAGACCCCTGACGCCCGTCGCCACCTCAAAGCCGGTCAGGAAGCTGTACGCCTCCACCTCGGCGCGCAGGCGCGCCGCCACCTCCTCGGCGCGGGTCTGGTCCGCGTCTGCGAGCAGCAGCACGAACTCGTCCCCCGCGTAACGCGCAGCGACGTCCCCTTGGCGCGTGTGGCCGCTGAGAAGGTTCGCGAACTCCCTGAGCACCTCGTCGCCGGCCAGATGCCCGAGCCTGTCGTTGTACTGCTTGAAGCCGTCCAGATCGATGTAGACGAGGGCGAGCCGGGTCCCCTCCCGCCGGTTGTGCGAGAGCCCCTCCTCCAGCCTTGCGATCAGGTAGCGGTAGTTGTAGAGACCTGGGAGCCGCGGATCGGTGGCGGCCAGTCGCTCGGTCTCCCGGAGCAGGGTCTCCTTGTCGCACGCGATCATCGCAAGGTGGCGTGCCGCGTCAAAGAGGCGGCGATCCTCATCGCCGACCTGCAGCTCGTACGGCCAGGCGAACGCCACCACGCCACAGAGCCCACGCGACGTCGTGACGGGCAAGGCGATGCCGCCCCCCGCCCCGGGCGCCAGCACTCTCATGGCCTCCTCTCCGCTCAGCACCAGCGTCCGACCGCCATTGGCGGCCATGTCCTCGCCCGCCCCGAGCGGCACGAATCCGCTTCCCGGCAAGGTCTGCAGGCGCCCGCGGGCATCCACGAGGCCCGCATAGCAGAGCGAATTCTGGAAGACCATGCCGAGGCGGTCGCGCAAGGCGGTGAGGATGTCCTCTACGCCGCCGGCGCTGGCAAACATCTGGTAGAACCCGTTGAGGAGTTCGAGATTGCGGTTGCGCTGGCGCAGGTCCATCTGCAGATGCAATGCGTAGCCCACCAGCACGAGCGGCGTCGCGATCGCGAAGATGCCCACCCAGGCGTATTCGTGGAATGCCACCACCACGCCCATGCCAAGCGGCAGGGTGACCAGGGAGGCGAGCAGGTCGAGACCGAGCCCGTCCAGGACCGCGGCCTGCCAGTTGAAGTGCGCGAGCAGAAAGTAGGTGTCGACCAGCAGGTGGTTGAGCGCGAGAAAGATCAGGAAGAAGACGACAAGCGCGCCGACCTGCAGGACGAGCTCCGAAAAGACCAGCGGAAAAACATGTTGGCCGAGGTAGCCCGCCGCGAGCACGGCGAGCGCATACTGGCCGCCGTTGAACAGCCAGACCCGCACCGGCCGGCGCCGGATCGCCGATGCGATCAGCACGCTGACCGCCAGGGCCGCTGCGGCTCCTTGCGGGCCGGTCAGAACGGCCGCGGGGACCAGGAATGCCGCCTCGATGGACACCGTCCCGGCCCGCAGGTTGGCGGGCCAGATCTCGGCCAGAACACCGTACGCCGCGAACGCGGCGATGGCCAGCGGAATGGTGGGTGGATGGAGAAAGAGCACCACGAGCAGCCAGAGCCAGCCTGCAGAGCCGACGATCCAGGCATAGGCGTGCTCTCGCCGCAACAGCCCTCACTCCGTTGACGATGCCAAGGTGGGGACGCCCGGCCTCGAAGATCGCCGGGTCCGGCCCGCCCGTTCGCCGGTCGTAAACCTCACCAGGAAACTTGGGCTGGCTTGATCATATTTTGCCATGTCTGGTTGATCCGCGTCGAGGCATGCCTCCGGTCAGAAGCCAGCCTCCTGCAACACAGCGCGCACAGGTCGCCCGTCATCGAGGCGCACCAGGACCGCAGCCGACATGCCCGCGTCCTCGAGCGCCTGGTCGAGGTCGCCTTCCAGGGGCAGGACGCCGTCGCTTTCAAGCGCGAACTCCCGCACAAGACGCAGGCTGTCGTCCCGGGACTCGCGCACCAACACGTGCACGACGCACCCGGCCGCCGTGACCTGCCGGAGTACACCCTCGATCTCCTCGGCGCGATCACGCACCAGAAGCAATACCGGCAGGTCGCGCTGCTTGGTCGGCCAGACGATCCAGATCAGAAGCAGCACGCCGATCGCCAGCCCGAACCAGATCACCGCCCACCGCCTCCTTTGCCGCCCAATACCCTATGGCGAGGCGGGCGGGGCGGTGAAACTCAGCGCTCGGTCGGCAGGCGGAGTCGCGCCCTGAGGTCGGCGACCTTGTTGAGTTGCTCCCAGGGAAGATTGAGGTCCGGGCGGCCAAAGTGGCCGTAGGCCGCCACCTGGCGGTAGATCGGCCGCCGCAGGTCCAAGTTGCGGATGACGGCCGCCGGTCTCAGATCGAAGACCTCCTGCACCGCGGCGGCGATCTCCTGGTCGGAGACGGTACCCGTACCGAAGGTGTCCACGCCCACAGCGAGCGGATGGGCCACGCCGATCGCGTAGCTGAGTTGAATTTCGCAGCGCCTGGCAAGGCCCGCTGCCACGACGTTCTTCGCAACCCACCTGGCCGCGTAGCTGGCCGAGCGGTCCACCTTGGAGGGGTCCTTGCCGGAGAAGGCTCCGCCGCCGTGCCGTGCCATGCCGCCGTACGTGTCGACGATGATCTTGCGGCCCGTGAGGCCCGAGTCGGCCGCGGGACCCCCATAGACGAAACGGCCGCTCGGGTTGACGAGGTAGCGGGTCTCGCTGTCGCGCAGGCCAGCAGGCACCACCGCGTCGATCACCATCTCGCGGATAGAGGCCGCCAGGGCCTCGTTCGAGACGTCGTCGGCGTGCTGGCTCGAGACCACGACGGTGTCCACGTGCACAGGCCGGTCGTTCTCGTAGCGGATCGTGACCTGCGTCTTGCCATCGGGGCGCAGGAAGTCGAGGTCGCTGCGGCGCACCTCGCTCAGGCGGCGGGCCAGGGCGTGCGCCAGGCTGATGGGAAGCGGCATCAGTTCCGGCGTCTCGTCGCAGGCGTAGCCGAACATCATGCCCTGATCCCCCGCGCCCTGGTCCTGCTCCGAGGTGCCGGAGCGCGTCTCGAGCGCCTTGTCGACGCCCTGAGCGATGTCCGGCGACTGCTCGTCGATCGAGGTCAGGACCGCGCAGGTGTCGGCGTCGAAACCGAACTTCGCCCGCGTGTAGCCGATGTCGCGCACGGTAGAGCGGATGATGCTGGGGAGATCGGCGTAGCACGACGTGGTGATCTCTCCGGCTACAAGCACCAGCCCCGTCGTAACAAGCGTCTCGGCCGCGACCCGCGCATTGGGATCGTTGGCCAGGATGGCGTCTAGAATCGCGTCGGAGATCTGGTCGGCGACCTTGTCCGGGTGTCCCTCGGTTACGGACTCCGACGTGAACAGGCTGCGCAAGCAGGGGCCCTCCTCTCGATCTGGGCACAAAATAGCCGGACTACGAGAGTCCGGCTGCGTTCTCTCATCCCTCAGCGATGCTGCAGGGTTTGGCACCGTGGCAAACGCCCGGTTGCCGGGTTTCATCGGGCCAGCCCCTCCACCACTCGCGATGAGCATGTTCGATTTTTGGCGAAAACCATCCTAGCATAGGGCCTCACGGCGCGTCAACGCGGCCTTTGACGAACCTCAGTCCGTGGAGCCGCCGCGCCCTCCCGACTCGAACGCACTGCGTGCCACGAGGGCGAAGGTGATGTTGGCCTGCGCAACGATCTGGTCGTCGCACGTGATCCTGCCCTCGGCCTTCGCGAAGCCGTGTCGGTTCGCGACGATCTTGGCCTCGATCCGCAACTGGTCGCCAGGCCGCGCGGGCCGATGAAACTTCGCACCGTCCACGCTGGCGAGCACGCCCACCCTGTCGCCGATCTCCGCGCCGAAGCAGAGGCCCGCCGTCTGCGCCATGCACTCGAGCTGAAGCACCCCCGGAAAGATCGGCATGCCGGGGAAATGGCCGAGGAACACCGGCTCGCCGTGGGAAAGGTTCTTGATCGCGACCGCGCGCTCGCGCGGCACGATCTCGACGATCTTGTCCACCATGAGAAACGGGTAGCGGTGCGGCAAGAGGTCCATTACGTCCATGAGTTCCTCCTATCGTGCGACCAGGTCTCGTCGGGGCATCCGGGCGACCTCAGATCACGCGCTTGAACACCACGATATGACGGCCCACAAGCTCGAGCTCCAGGGCGCGGGCCGTGCCGAGCGCCACCGAGGTCATAGGGTCGTCCGAACGCTGCGCTGGCAACCCCGTCTCGCGGGAGATCAGCTCCGGCAGGCCGTGCAGCAGGGAGCCGCCGCCCGTGAGCCAGATGCCTCGGTCGAGGATATCCGATAGGAGCTCAGGCGGCGTCTCCTCGAGGACGCGCCGCACCGAGTCGACGATCTGATGCGCGGGCTCCATCAGGATGGGGCGCACGTCCGCGGAGGTCAGACTCAGGGTGCGGGGCATGCCCGTCAGAAGGTCGCGTCCGCGAATGTCGATCGCTGCCGACCGTCCATCCGGATGGACGGAACCCACCTCAATCTTGACTTCCTCCGCCGTCCGTTCGCCGATGGCCAGGCTGTAGGCCGATCTGAGCTCATGCGCGATCGCGGCGTCCATGGCGTCACCGCCGATCCGCACCGAATCGCTTGCCGCCATGCCACCCAGGCTCAGCACGGCGACGTCCGTCGTGCCACCACCGATGTCGACGACCATGTGGCCGTTGGCCTTGGTGATGTCGAGTCCGACGCCAAGGGCGGCGGCCAAGGGTTCCTCGATCAGTTCCACCTTGCCGGCCCCCGCGCTCTGCGCGGCCTCGCGCACGGCGCGTCGCTCGGCGCCGGTGGCGCCGGTCGGGATGCAGACCATGACGCGCGGCCGCGTCATGCTGCGCCCCGGGGTGACGCGCGCGATGAAGTAGCGCAGCATCGCCTCGGTGATATCGTAATCCGCGATCACGCCATCGCGCAGGGGTCGGGAAGCGACGATGGATCCAGGCGTGCGGCCAAGCATCTGGCGCGCCTTGTCGCCGATCGCCACCAGTCGTCCCGACTCCCGCTCCACGGCCACGACAGAGGGCTCACGCAGCACGATGCCCTTGCCACGAACCGCCACGAGGACGTTCGCCGTCCCCAGATCGACCGCGATTTCCATGCAGGCGTCCTCCAACCATGCCGTCCGAGATCGATTGCCAATTCGTCCGGCAAGGTCGAAGGTCCTGCACTATTTCTCCATCCAGGGATTTGGGACGCTAGAGCGAGCGCTCCAGGAACTTGCGCCGCGTCGCCTCGCCGCCACGGATGTGACGCTCGGCCTTGTTGTGTTCGAGCACGCTCTTGACCTGCCGCGCCAGCTGCGGGTTGATGCGCGGCAGACGCTCCGTGACATCCTTGTGCACGGTGCTCTTCGAGACCCCGAAGCGATGAGCTGTGTCGCGTACCGTGTCCTGCGTCGCGAGAATGTAGTCCGCGACCTCCATCGCGCGGTTATTGGACAGACATGGGCGCAGCCGGACGCTCCGCCATGGCGATGTCGATGCCGGAAGGTCCAATGCGCACCTCGATGCCCAAGATGCGCAGGATCTCGCGCCGGCCCATGGCATCCGTCTCGCGCAGGTATTCCCGGGCGGCAGCGCTGTCGCCGCCCCGTTCCGCGGGAGAGGGCTCCAGTTCGAGCGCCCTGAGGCGGGCGTCCACTTGCCCGAGCGCGAGGGCGAGGTCCTCCGGCGACAGCCTCCCGGCGGCCCCTGACTGCAAGAGGCGCAGGCGCCTCGTCTCAAGACGCCTGCGATCCCGTGCGATAGCGCGCTCGGCCCACGCCTCGATCTGCGGAACGACCCCCTCCGCTGCCTGCTCTAGTTTCGCCACGACCTGTGCCCATACGGCCGCCTCGAGCGGCTGTGCCGGATAGTACGGGGAGCTGCAAGCCGGCTGCATGCGCTTGCCCGAACACGCGTAATAGGGACGGCTGCCGCCGCTGCCAGTCACCTTGCGCCCGCAGAGCGCGCAGCGCGCGATGCCGCTCAGGAGGTAGACGCGCCCATGTCCCTCGGGCCTGCGGCGGCGGGAGCTTAAGGCGGCCGCCGCCAGGTCGAAGGTCTCGCGGCTGACCAGCGCAGGAAGTTCGATGCTGCCCTGCCCGCGCAGTTGCACCATCCTGCCCAGGTAGGTCGGGTTGCGCAGGATGCCATACACAGCCGACTGCGAAAAGGGACCTCCGCCCTTGGCGCAGAGTCCCGCGGCGTTCAAATTGCGCGCGATCGCCCCGGTGGACATCTGCGGCGCCATCGCGAAGACTGCGCGCACGATGGCGGCTTCGGCCACATCCACGGAGAACCCCTTGCGCCGGCGGTCGTAGATGTAGCCCAGGATCTGCGTGCCGGTTACAGCCTTGCCCTCGCGCAGACGCTGCTGCTTGCCCTGGCGCGTGCGTTCGCGAATCTTGTGCGCCTCGAACTCGGCAATCGCGCCGCGAATGGCGTAAAGGAGCCTGCCGTCCGGCGTCGGCCGTCGTTCGAACTGAACGAAGTGCAGTTCGACGCCGATGCCCTCGAGCTGGTCGGTGATGATGAGCTGGTGGCTGAGATTGCGCGCAAGTCGGTCCGGATCCAGGCAGACGACCGCCTCGACTTCGTGCGCGTGGGCGGCCGCCAGCATCGCCTGCAGGCCTGGCCGCGCAAAGTCGGTGCCGGAGATGCCGGCGTCGACGAAGCGCCGGACGGCCGTGGCGCCAAGTTTTTGCGCCAGAGCCTCGCAACGTTCGATCTGCCCGTCCAGCGACGTGCCGTGCTGTGCCTGCTCGTCGGTCGAGACGCGCGCATAGACCGCAAAGTTGCCGTTCACCGCAGCCTGCCCCTGCGCCGCAGCTGCTCGACGAGGGCGTGCCAGGCCTCGCGCCATTCACGCTCGGACACATCCACCCGGATTTCCACCCGGATCCCTCCTGTCCAGTGCGCCGGCACAGTCTATGTGGACGCCTCCTCCTCCTTGCGCAGGTCGCCTCGGTACGATCGGACCCGCGTCGACGGGCCCATTCGGCACTATCGAGCTCGCCGGGCCTTCCGCATCATGAAGTCAGGCCGCGGACCACCCTCACGCGTTGAGGATGGCGTGATCGGGAGGCGTCCCGATAGCCCGAGTCGATCGTCCGCACCGTCGTCGTCTGATATCTCCTGTCCGACGACGGGCGCGGACCCGGACACTCGACTGGGGAAATTGGTTGACGCACCGTGCACCTCGGGCGCTACGACCGCGGCATTATCGCTACGAGGACATCGGGCTCCAGTGCGGCTTCAGCGTACGCACCGCTCAGCCAAAGCTCCCCCTGGCGGACGGCACACGGCGAAACCAGCCGCCAAGTAGTTCCGATTGCGCGGCCGCCGGCCACTTGCCGGCGCTCCCTCGAACATCCCGCGGGCGACCACTTGCCCGCGATTGTAGCGGCACCCGAAGCGTTTTTTGCTTCGGGTGCCGCTGTGGTTCTGTTCGTCATGTTCTCCCCGTCCACGTCATCAGGGCCGTCCCTGCCTTGCAGCTGACCAGGCGGCGTCAAGCGCCCGCTTCCAGATGTGGTCCTTCACCCCATCCGGCCCCTTCCTCGGCAACGTTCGCGCAATACTTATGCGCTCAGCCTTGCGGCGATGCGCCTGCCGTCGACTCGGGCAGCAGCGAAGCGGGGTTTACGGGTTGTCCGGCCCGCGTGATCGAGAAGCCAAGGCGGCCGCTGCGGCTCCCTTTGCCGGTCGGCAAGGTACCGATGGCGCCTCCCTGCCCGACAGATCCCCCCACCGCGAGCTCTGTCGAACCGAGACCGCTATACGTCGTGACGATGTTGTCGGACGAGCGAACCAGTATGGTGTAGGCTCCGGACGACTCCCTCTCGACGGCATAGACATTGCCGGGCAGAGCTGCATGCACAGGGGATCCGGCAGCAGCTTCGATCTCCCAGCCCGTGTGATAGAACCAGTAGCCACCCGTCGGGTCGAACACCCAGCCATAGCCCAGGGCGATCTTCCCGTGCAGGGGCCAGACCGCCGTCACTTGCGATGTCGGGGCGAGCGCCGGCGTGCTGGCGGGTGGAGCCGGGGGCTGCGCCGACTGCAAGAGGGGCGAGGTAGCCGGCGCCTGTTGCGGCTGGTTCGCGATGGCCTGCGCGGTGGCCGCCTGTCGCTCCGCCGAGAGCATACGGTTGCGCTCGACCTGCCCGGACAGGCTGAGCGCCGGTGACTTCGGGCCGGCTCCGCCGTTCGCGAGGGCGGCGACGACGGCGATCATCGCGAAGAGAAGGGCAGCACTCCAGATCATGGGTTCACGGCGCACGGCGGCGACGGCTCTGCGTTGCAGGCGTCTGATCGACCGCCACACATTTCGGATCCGACCGTTCAAGTTCAAGGTCCGCGCCCGCTGTGCCGGGCGCCCACCTCCCTTCGCCGCTATTCTCTGCCCGCGCCGTCGCGGCCAAACGCGATGGACGGATGGCTGGATCTGCTATATTGACCTCGGCGCATGCAGGTCAGCGAGGAGGATGGCGACGTTGGCTCTATTGCAGGAACGGCGTGGCTCGGTGGCGATCCTGACATTCAACCGGCCCGAGGCCCTGAACGCCCTTAATCAGGACACCCTGCGCGAACTCGCGGAGGCCCTCGACGGGATCGAGAAGGATGACGCGATCGGCGCGATCGTGTTCACGGGAACGGGTGAGCGCGCGTTCGTGGCAGGCGCCGACATCAGCCAGTTCCCAAACCTTGATCTCTGGACGTCGGGCAGCTTCGCCGAGCGCACCCTGAGTCTCTTCCGCCGCATCGAGACCTGCCCGAAGCCGTCGATCGTCGCGGTCAACGGTTTCTGCCTCGGTGGCGGCGTCGAGCTCTCCTTGAGCTGCGACATCCGCCTGGCATCCGAGAACGCCCGCTTCGGTCAGCCGGAGATCAACCTCGGCATTATTCCGGGCTGGGGTGGAACCCAGCGCCTTCAGCGGCTGGTCGGACCCGGTTGGGCCCGGCAGATCATCCTGACCGGCGACATGATCGACGCGCACACGGCGTTGCGCATCGGCCTCGTCAACGAGGTGCACCCGCAGGCGGCGCTGCTCGAGCGGGCGGTCGCACTCGCCGAGCGCATCGGCGGCCGCGCGCGCAAGGCGGTCGCTCTCGCGAAGCAGGCGATCCTGCGCGGCCAGGACATGCCGCTCGAGGACGGGCTCAAATACGAGACCGCCATGTGGCAACTCGTCTTCGAGACCGAGGACCGCAAGGAAGGGGTCGCCGCCTTCCTCGAGAAGCGCGAGGCGAAGTTCCAGGGGCGCTGACCGCAAGACGTTCGGGCGCGCGGCCGCACGGCCGCGCGCCTTTCCTTGTGCCCAGCCTGGACTGCCCCCGGGGCTTCGGCCTCCCAGCGAACAGCTCCACGCGCATATATTGACAGGGCCGCACCTCGAACTATAGTGGTAAATGACACATGATTCATGCGTCAGGTTTCTAATCGAGAGGAGGGTCCGGTTTGCACGCTGCGCGCGTCCTCAAGTCTGGTGTCCTGATCGTCCTCGCGGGCCTCCTGACCTCCACGTTCGCATCCGCGCTGGCTCTGCCGGCGCAGGCGGCAGCACCCATCAACATCGGTGTCGTGACGTCGATCACAGGCCCCCTGGCGGACTATGGGCAGCAGGAGCTGCGCGGGCTCAAGCTGGGCCTCGCCTACGCGACGCATGGCACCATGAAGGTGGACGGCCGCCACATCAACCTGATCGTCCGCGACGACACGGGCGACCCGGCCACCGGCGAACAGCAGATGAAGAACCTGATCCTGAGCGATCACGTGGCCATCGTCCAGGGGCCGGCCGACAGCGCCGTGTCCATCCCGATGGAACAGCTGGCGGGCGAGTACAAGGTGCCGCTCATCATCGACCCCGCCGCCGACGATGACCTGACGACGACCTACCTGAACCCCTACGTGTTCCGCACGGCGGTCAACACGTACATGTACGCGAAGGCCTACGCCTCGTACCTCAACTCGCACGGCGGCGCAAAGGGCGTGACGTTCTACCAGTTCGCGCCGAACTACGTGTTCGGCACGTCCAGCGTCAAGGACTGGGCAGCCGCGCTCAGTTCGGCCGGAGCGACCAACAAGGGTGTTACCTACGCACCGATCACCACGACCGACTTCACGAGCTACATCGACCACATTCTCAGCATGAAGCCGCTGCCCAAGGAACTCGTCGTGACCTGGGCGGGCGTCGGCGCGATGACGCTGTTCCAGCAGATGGCGCAGGCCGGTCTCTACTCCAAGATGAACGTGATCGGCGCGATCGGCGGCTACAATGGGCTGAAGGCGCTCGGCAAGGCCGACGACGGCTTCATCGGCGTCACGGACTACTACTACACGATCCCCCACAACGCCGCGAACACCTACCTCACGAGCCACTACGAGGAGCTCTACAGCAACCCGCCCGACCTGTTCTCCGGCACCTCCTTCGCGGCCGGCCAGGCGATCGTCCAGGCGCTCGCCAAGGCCAAGGGCACCAACCCGCAGGCCATCACGAAGGCCCTGTCCGGCATGACGATCAACGGACCCAAGGGACAGATCTACATCCGCCCGAAGGATCACCAGGCGATCCAGCCCATGTACGTTGTGAAGCTCGTCTGGAACCCCGGAATCGGCTACGCCGCGCCACAGTTGGTCGAGACCGTGTCGGCGCAGCAGAGCGCGCCGCCGCTGCCCAAGCGATGAACTCCGGGCCGGTGCTCGAGGCGAGGGGCGTTTCGCGCCACTTCCACGGAGTCGTGGCCGTCGAAGGCGTGGACCTCCGCCTCGAGCGCGGCACGATCCACGGACTGATCGGCCCGAACGGTGCCGGTAAGACCACACTCTTCAACCTGCTCACCGGACTCGTGCTGCCGTCCTCGGGCACGGTTCTGTTCGACGGACACGACATCACGCGCTGGAGCGCCGCCAGGCGGGCCGGTCGCGGACTCGGACGCGTCTTCCAGCGCACGCAGCTGTTCCAGACGCTCTCGGTGCGCGAGCACCTGCGTCTCGTCGACCCGCAGCACCTGGGCGGCAACTGGATCGAGGCCTTCGGACTCGGCCCGTGGCTGGACCAGAAGCCCGCCACCCTGCCGCACGGTGTCGCGCGCAAGGTGGAACTGTGCAGCGCCCTCGCGGCACGGGCTTCCGTGCTGCTGCTCGACGAGCCCGCCGCGGGTCTCACGGAAGAGGAGCGGCAGGAACTCGGCCGACTGCTTCGGTTGGCCCTCGAGCAGGGACGCACGCTGCTGCTTGTCGAGCACGACCTCGAGTGGGTCGTGGACCTCGTGGACCGGCTGACCGTGCTTGACTTCGGCAGGGTGATCGCGGAAGGTACGCCGCACGAGGTGGCGGCTTCCCCTTCCGTGCGCCTCGCCTACCTTGGCGAGGAGGAGGCGCAGGAGGCTTGACGCTTGTGCTGAAAGGCGTTCGGGCCAGCGTGCAGGGCGTTCCGATCCTCCAGGGCGTCGATCTGGCGCTCGAGCGCGGCGAGGTGCTCGCGCTGCTCGGGCGCAACGGCGCCGGCAAGACCACAACCCTGCGCACCATCATGGGGCTCGCCGACCTGAGCGGCGGGCAGTTGACGCTGGACGGCAGGCCCTTGACGGGACTGCCCACGTGGCAGCGGGCGAGGAACGCCCTCTACTTCGTGCCAGAGGACGGCGGCGTCTTCCAGGAGCTCACGGTGCTTGAAAACCTCCGGCTCGCCGGACGCGGCCAGCCCGAACAGGTGCTCACCGCGTTTCCGGAACTGCGTCCCCTTTGGCAGAGGCGGGCGGCCCTCTTGTCCGGCGGGGAGCGCAAGATCCTTGCCCTGGCGCGAGCCGCCCTCTCGCAAAGCCGTTGGCTCCTGATCGACGAGCCGTCGCTCGGGCTTGCGCCCGCCGTGCTGCGCAGGCTCGGCCAGGCGATCCGCGACCTGCGCTCCTCCTGCGGCATCCTGCTCGTCGAGCAGAACCTGCACTTCGCCCAGGCCGTCGCCGACCGCTACGTGCTGATGCAGCGGGGCCAGTCCATGGACGAAGGGCCGATCGGGAACCTTCGCCAGAGTCCCTTCTTCGCGCAGGCCATGACGTTCGGGCAGAGGGAGGGCGACCCGGCATGATCGTGAACGTCGTCCTCGCAGGCATCTCGCTCGCGGCCTTCTACTTCGTCCTCTCGGCCGGTTTATCGCTCGTCTTCGGCATCATGGGCGTCCTCAACTTCGCGAGCGCCGGCTACTTTCTGGTCGGCCTCTACACGTCGTGGTACCTCTTGGGGCACGGCAGCGGCTTCGTGCTGGCTGCGCTCGGCGCAGGCCTGCTCGCCGGCATCGCCGCGCTGGTCATCGAATTCGTCCTGCTGCGCCCGCTATATCGCAATCCGGGTGGCCAGCTGCTCACCACCCTCGGCGTGATGCTGATCCTCTCCGAGGCCGTAAACTGGGTCTTCGGTCCGCAGATCCAGCAAGAGCCCCTGAGCGGCTTTCTCGGGGCGACGGTGCCGATCGCGGGACTCCCCTTCCCCGTCTACCGGCTCGTTCTGACGGGCGCCGGCGTCGTCATCTACCTCTTGATCCTCCTGGTTCTGCGAGGCACCTCCCTTGGGCTTAAGGTGCGGGCGGGCGTCGAGAGCCAGACGCTGGCCGAGCTCTCGGGCATCCGGGTGATGCCGCTGCGCAGCCTTGTGTACGCCATCGGCGGCGTGCTCGCGGGACTGGCGGGAGCGCTCTACGGCCCCTTCGGGGGCGTGTACCCGGGCGCCGGCACCGACACGCTGCTCCTGACCTTCATCGTGGTCGTGATCGGCGGTCTCGGGTCTGTGGGCGGTACCCTGGTCGCCAGCCTCGTGATCGGTCTCGCCGAAGCGCTCGTGGGTTTCTACGCGCCGAATCTCGCCCTGACGGTCAACGTGCTGGCGATGATCGTCGTGCTGGTCCTGCGTCCGCAGGGTCTCTTGGGGCAGGCACCGGGGAGGCGCGACACGCATGCCGCGTAAGTCCATCTGGCTCGTACCCGCCCTGGTCCTCGGCCTGCTCTTCGTGCTCTGGCCCTGGATCGGCGGCAGTCTCTACCTCGTCAACCTGCTCACGGGCGCCGTGATCTGGGGCATCTTCGCGGTCTCCTATGATCTTGTGCTCGGCTGGACCGGCGAGATCTCCTTCGGTCACGCGCTCTGGTTCGGGGTCGGCATCTACGGCGTCGGGCTCCTGGTGCAAGCCACGCACTGGGACACCCTCGTGGCGCTCCTCGTGGTGGCGGTGCTGACCGCCCCGGTGTCGTTCGTGATCCACCTCGTGAGCCTGCGCCTGCGGGGTGCCTACTTCGCGATGATCACGTTCGCCATCGCCGAGTTCGCGTATCTGCTCGTCCAAAACGCAACCGCGCTGACAGGCGGCACCAATGGACTCACCGGCGTCATGCTGAGCTCGTACCTCCTGTCGCCGAACGTGCTCTACGCCGTTCCGGCCACTGTGCTGGTCATCGCCGTCGTCTCCCTGCGCGCCGTGAGTGCTCGCAGGGTCGGCCGGATCGTCCACGCCGTCCGCGACAATCCCACGCGCGCAGCGCTCTTCGGGCACAGCGAAGTGCTGGTCAAGGGACTGACCCTCGCTGCGTCCTCCGCCCTCGCTGCGGTGGCGGGCGGCCTGTACCTGGCCTACCAGGGCATGGCGTTCCCGGACGCCATGGGCTCCAACACGAGCTTCACGGTCCTGCTCATGGTGGTGATCGGGGGCGCCGACTCGATCTGGGGCCCCGCCATCGCCGGCATCGCCCTCTATCTCCTGGAGAACTCCCTATCCGCGACCACGGCGCACTGGAGCCTCTGGCTCGGCGTCGTCTACGTCCTGGTCGTCCGCTTCCTGCCGCTTGGGCTCGGCGGCCTGAGGCCAGAGCGCCTCTGGCCTTGGCACGGTCGGACCGGCATACTGCAAGAAGGCTTGCCCGTAGCGGCCGACCATCACAAGGGGGGCCGAGATTGACCAAGGACGTGGGGGCACGCCCCCTGCCACAGACCGACCGAGGTCGCGAGACCCGCCAGAAGCTCCTCGACGCGGCCGAGAGCATCTTCGGCAGCCTGGGCTTCCACGAGGCCTCGGTGACGCAGATCGTTGGCGCGGCCGGCGTCGGCCAGGGCACCTTCTACCTCTACTTCGGACAGAAGCGTGACATCTTCGTCGCTCTCGTCGACCACCTCGCCAAGTCGCTCCGCCACGACCTCAGCCGGGCCATCTCCGGACTCAAGACCCGGGAGGAGGTCGAACGAGCAGGCTTCAAGGCGTTCTTCGCCTTTGTCGCGCGGCATCCCATGCTGTACCGCATCGTGCGGCAGGCGGAGTTCGTCGATGAGGAGGCGTTCCGGGCCTACTACCGCACGTTGGCGCGCGGTTACCGCCGGGGGCTGGAGGCCGCCATGGCCCAGGGCGAGTTCAGGCACCTGGACGCGGAAGCCCTGAGCTACGCGCTCATGGGCATCGCCGACTTCGTGGGCATGCGCTACGTGCTCTGGCAGGATCCCGGCACCGTGCCGGCGGCTGTCACGGAGGACCTGATGCATTTCATCCTGGAAGGACTACGCGCCGTACCGACGGGGCAAGTCCCCTCATGAGCGCGGTCGCGGGCCTCGTCGCCGTGGCGAGCTACCTGCCGAAGGGTCGCATGGAATCGAGCGAGATCGCCGAGGCGACGGGGCTGCCCGAGCCCGTGGTGCGCGAGAAGCTCGGCATCCTCCGCAAGGTGGAGCCCGGGCCCGATGACCAGCCCCATCGCATGGCCGTCCTCGCCGCGCGACGTCTCATCGAGGAGCAGAACCTCGATCCGATGGAGATCGATGTCATCATCTCGATCACCGAGGAGTACAAGGAGTACCCGGTATGGACGACCGGCATCGCTCTGCAGGACGAACTCGGCGCGAAGCGCGCCTGGGCCTTCGACCTGGCACAGCGCTGCGGCACGGGGGTGCTGGCCTTGAAGCTGGCGGACAGCCTGATCCGCAGCGATCCCGACGTGCGGACGGTGCTCATCGCGGGCGGCTACCGCAACGTTGACCTGATCGACTACGCGAACCCGCGGGTCCGCTTCATGTACAACCTCGCCGCTGGCGGCGGCGCCGCGCTCGTGCGGCGGGGCGACCGCAACCCCGTCCTCGGCGTCGCCATCCGCACCGACGGCAGCTTCAGCCGCGACGTCATCGCTCCGCGCGGAGGCTCCTTGACAGGGCTTGGAGACTGGCCCCGCCCCTACCTCGACGTCCCGGATCCGCAGGGCATGAAGCAACGCCTAGAGGAGCGCTCGATGCGCAACTTCCTCGAGGTGGTCGACGAGGCACTCGCCCGCAGCGGGCTCGGTCGCCAGGACATCGGCTACCTGGCGCTCCTGCACATGAAGCGCAGCGCACACCTCGGCGTCCTCAGGGAACTTGGGCTCAGCGAGGACCAGTCGATCTACCTTGAGGAGTACGGCCACATCGGGCAGATCGACCAGATCGTCTCGACCGAGCTCGCGTTGACCCAGGGCAGGCTCCAGCCGGGCAAGGCGCTCGTCTGGGTGTCTGCCGGCATCGGCTACGCCTGGGATGCGGCCGTGATCCGCTGGGGGACCTAAGACGATGGGAGGTGCCGGCGTGTGAACTGCGACTGGGCTTCGGCTCGTGCGCGCCTCAGCCCGAAGAGCATCGCCATCCGCGATCTGGACCACGGCCGAAGCTTCGACTACCTCGCGATGCTGGGGCGCGTCGCGCGCCTTACGGACCTCATGCGAAGGCGCGGACTCGGTCCTGGCGATCGCGTGGCCATTCTCGCGAAGAACGGCATGGCCCACGTCGACCTCTTCCTGCTCGCTGGCTACGGCGGCCTGACGGTGGTGCCGCTCAATTGGCGGCTTCCCCTGCAGGAACTCCTGCCGCTCACCAGCGCCGCTGGTGTCCGGCAGCTCCTCTATGGCCCTGAGTTCCAGGGAACCGCGAGGTCCCTCGCCGCCGCCGGAGGTTTTGACACCTTGCCCCTCGGCGACGGCGGGGCGGCCTACGAGGCGGCGCTCGCAGACGCCACTCCCGCCTCGCCGCAGCCCGCCAGCGACGGCGACGTCGCGATGCTGCTCTTCACCGGCGGCACGACGGGTATCGCCAAAGGGGTGCGGATCACGCACCGCCAGATCTTCTGGAACGCCGTCAACACGGTGACGAGCTGGGAGCTCTCCGCCCGCGACTGCGCTCCCGTCTTCACGCCCTTCTACCACACCGGCGGCTACCACGTGCTCCTGACGCCGCTTTACCACGCCGGGGGGCAGAGCCTGATCGCGGAGTCGTTCAGCCCCGCCCTGGCGCGCCAGGCTGTGCGCGAGCATGGCGTCACCGTCCTGTTCCTCGTTCCGACCATGTTCCAGAGCCTGATCGAGCAGGGCCTCGAGGCCGAGGACATGGCGAGCGTCCGCTTCGCCATCTCGGGCGGAGCCGCTTGCCCGCCCTGGGTGGAAGAGCGCTTCGGGGCGCTCGGCGTGCGATTCAAGCAGGGCTACGGCCTGACGGAGGTGGGGCCGAACTGCTTCTCCCTCAGCCTCGAGGAGGCGAGGACGCACCCGGGTTCGGTCGGGGTACCCGTCTACCACCTCGAGCTTCGCATCGTCGGCGACGACGGCAAGGAGGTGGCGCCCGGCGAACCCGGCGAGCTCTGGCTGCGCGGCCCGACGGTGGCCGACGGCTACGAGGGCCGTCCCGAGGAGACCGCCGCGACCTTCGACGCCAAGGGCTTCTGCCACACGGGCGACCTCGCGACGCAGGACTCTGCGGGCTTCGTGCGCATCGTCGGCCGCAAGAAGGAGATGTTCATCTCCGGCGGCGAGAACGTCTACCCGATCGAGGTGGAGAACGCGCTCTACGCGCACCCCGCCGTGGCGTTGGCGGCCGTGGTCGGTGTGCCCCACCCGCACTGGGGCGAGGTCGGGATCGCCTGGGTGCAGCTCAGGGACGGGCTGGACGCTTCCCAGGAGGATCTCCTCCACTTCCTCGGTGAGCGCCTCGCGCGCTACAAGCTGCCCAAGCAGCTCCGCATCCTGCCCGTGCTGCCGCTCACGGCGGCGGGCAAGGTGGCGAAGGAGGAGCTGAGGCGCCAGTACCTCAGCGAGGGCGCCGACAAGGAAGGGGCGTAAGACGGATGTCGGAAGAGACGGCGCCGGTCCGTACGATCGCAGCACCCGACGGTCTTCCCCTCGCTCTGCATGATCTCGGCGGGGAGGGTCGTCCCTCGCTGCTCCTGCACGGCATCACCGCCAACGCGCGGTCGCTGGACGCGATCCGCGACGATCTGAAACATCGCCTCCATCTCTACGCCCTGGACTTTCGCGGCCGCGGCCTGAGCGGATCGCCCGCGGCAGGCGCCACCATCCCGGAGCACGCCGCCGACACGTTGGCCGCGGTCTCGGCGCTGGGCGGGCCGGTCCACCTGATCGGCCATTCGCTCGGGGCCCTCGTCGCTCTCTACCTGACCGCCGAGCGGCCGGACCTCGTCGACCGTCTCGTCCTGATCGACGCGGCGGGCGACGTACCGGCGGCCAATCTCGAGGCGATCGGGCCCTCGCTTAGCCGTCTCGAAACGGAGTACCCGGACTTCCCGTCCTACGAGGCGACGTTCCGCCAGGCGCCCCACCTGGCCCCCTGGAACGAGTACGTGGCCGCGTTTGTCCGACTCGACGCCCTGGCGTTGCCGAGCGGACGCGTGCGCTCGCGCATCTCTCCGGCGCAGATCCGCGACGAGCTGGTGCGCAACGCGCAGCTCCCCACCTTGCGGACCGCGCAGGAGCGGATCGCGCGGCCCACCCTGATCCTGAGAGCCGCACAGCCTGTGTTCCCCGGTCTGCCGCCCGTTTTCGACAGGCTCAGCTGTCTCGAGGCGCACAGTGCGATTCGCGAGAGCCTGCTGATCGAGGTGCCGAACCTGCACCACTATTCGATCGGCATGCAGCCGAGCGAGCTGCGCCGCAGCGCCTTGCACGACTTTCTCCCCGCCTAGCCGCCGGCTTGGGGCGCTGGGACGGCTGGCCCGCGAATTGCCCACCTTTGTGCCCTTGACTCATACATGGCCAGGAAGTGAAGTGGACTCGTGGCTGTCGGCAGCTCGTGCGGCCACAGGGGGGCATTTCGCCATTGTCCTATCATGATCTCGTCCCGCTCGACCCGGCGATGGCCGATGACCGATCACAGATCGATGACGCCGTTGAATTCGTGCGTGGCCGGCTCGGCCGGCGCTATCCGCTGATCATTGGCGAGCGCGAGGACCCAGGCCGCGATGTCCTGGTCTCCCACGATCCCGCCGATCCCGCGTCGGTGATCGGCGAGGTGGCGCTCGGCGATGCGCAGACGGCCGACCATGCCGTCCGTGCCGCTGCCGCGATGGCTCCAGGCTGGTCCAGGGTGCCGCCGGAGGAACGCGCCACCTTGCTTCTGCGCGTGGCGGACGAACTCCGTCGCCGTCGCCTGGAACTTGTGGCCTGGATGGCCTTCGAAACCGGCAAGAGCTTCCCTGAAGCCGACGGCGAGATGGTGGAGACGATCCGTCACCTCCACTGGGTCGCGGACCAGCTCACCAGCGTGCGGCCCGTGCGCTGGGCGTCGCTGCAGACCGATTTCGTCGTCGAGGAGAACGACCGTCCGCTCGGGGTCGGCGTCGCCCTGACGCCGTTCAGCTTCCCCGTGGCCCTGCCGGTGGGGATCGCGGCGGCGGCCATCGGCGCGGGCAACACCTTGGTCCTGAAGCCGAGCCGCGTCGCCCCGATCACAGCGATCGAGGCCCTCGCGGCCTTCCGCGCGGCCGGCCTCCCGCCGGGGGTGCTCAACGTTGTCGTCGGCGATGGCGACGGTCTGCGCGAGGCGCTCGTCAGTCACGTCCTGACCAGCTTTGTGGCCTTCGTCGGCTCACGGCGCGGTGGTGCCGCGGTGCAGGCCCAGGCGGCCATCTGGCAGATGGAGCAGGAACAGGCTCGCCACGTCATCGCACGCACGGACGGCAAGGCGGCGACGCTCGTCACCGCCAGTGCCGACCTCGACTGGGCCGCACGGGAAGTGGTGCGCTCCGCGTTCGCTTTCCAGGGCCAGAAGTGCACCTCGACGGCGCACCTCGTACTGGTGGACGAGATCCACGACGAGTTCGTCGACCGCCTGCTCGCCGAAGTCGACCGATTCTGCGCGGACCGGGGTGCCGCGGCATCAGGGCACCGCTACGGACCGATGATCAGCGCCGCAGCCCTTGGCAAGGTGCGCGAGTACGCCCAGGACGCGGCCAGCTACGGCATGGTCCTGCGCCATGGCGACCATGAGGGGCCAGGCCACTTCATCGGCCCTGTCGTCGTCGACGACGTCTACACCGACACGCCGCTCGCTCGGGAAGAGATCTTCGGACCGTTCCTCTCCATCGTGCGCGCAGGCACGCTCGAACACGCGATCGACATCACGAGCGGTGCCGGCACGGCGCCCGCGGCCGCCGCATTCACCCGCGACACCCAGGAGGCCGCGCGCATCCGCGAGCGCCTGCGCACCCGCACGCTCTACCTGAATGCCGCCTCCACCGGGCCGCTCGCCGGCGTCCGGCCGCCCACGGCCGATGGTCAGAACCACCATGAACCCGATGACCCCGCCGCTTTCCGCGAGACGCGCACCATCATGGAGCGTTACTCGTTTCCCCGTTGAGGCCGTAGCCTGCGCCTCAGCCGCCATAGCCTCTGAGCTCCTGAAAGACCGCGGTGGTCTCACTGCCGACGTACCAGGTGAAGACCGTGCCGATGCGGTACGCCTGCGCGAGCCGCAAAACCATCGCGGTGCTTTTCGCGTCCTCGAAGGCAACGTAGTGTCTCCGCCCGGAGCTGTCCCGGTAAGTGTAGTAAGGCTGCGAAGCGGCCATGTTCCACCTGGGCCGGACCGCCGTGTGCCGCCTCAGCCAGCGGACCACCTGCGGTAGCGTGCGGTTGACGCTCGGATATGGGCTCTTGGTCACCCAGTCGTAGGCGTAGGCCGGCAGGCCGAGCTGCAGTTTGGCGCGCGGAATGGTTGCCCGCGCGTACTGAAGCACATGCTTCACCCATCCGAGAGGTGCGATCGGACCCGGAGGGCCGCCCTGGTACGAGTAGTCGTAGGCCATGACCAGCACCGCGTCCACGTTGCGCGCGATCGGGCCGTAATCGTAGCCGCTGTTCCACGGCTTCTTGGCGTCGCCGGAGGTTTCCGCCGGGACCGCGACGCTCAAGGTCTTGTGCACGCCACGCAAACGCGATGCAGCCGTCCGAGGAACGCGACGAAGCTCTGCGCGTCCCCCGGCTCGCCATTCTCGAAGTCCACGTCGATCCCGTCGAACGGCGTCCCCACTACGAGATGCACCAGCTGTGCGATCACCCTGCGCTGATCGCCGGGGTGGCTCAGGAGCGCGTGCAGCATCGCGCCGTTGAAGTTCGGCCCGGGATCGTTGGCCACGCAGATCTGGCTCGTCAGATGGTGGCGCCGCACGAAGCGGACGACCCACCGTGGAATCCGGTTGACCACGTGATCCGGCTTCAGCAGCGTCGCGGTGTCGAAATAGACCTGTCCATAGCTCGCGTAGTCTCGTAGCCACGCGCGCTGTGAAGTGCCCCCGTCCCAAAACACGACGAAGCCGGCGAGGCGCGCGGCCGCAACCGTAGGCTCGACGGGAAGGGCCAGCAGCACCGCAGCCAGCACAGCCATGGCCCACGGACCTCTCCTCGGCGAACGGCCGATAACTTTCCCCTCCGGTCCGACCAGCGTGGGCCAGAGTTCTTTGGACTATACCGCAGTCCCTGCCGCATCTCCGCAGGACTCCGGCACGTTCGTGCGGGACAGATCCCTGTGGGGACGCATGCAAAACGGGTGCGATCCCAGCGATGGGACCTCACCCGTGTGGCTCGATCGTCTTACGGCTCTTCCGAGCACCGGCAACGTTCGATCTCTGCCCCCACCGAGGCGAGCTTCTCCTCGAGCCGGTAGTAGCCGCGGTCGAGGTGGTAGGCATCGCTGATGTCCGATGCGCCTTCCGCGCTCAGCGCCGCGATGACCAGGGCCGCCGCGGCGCGCAGGTCCGACGCGCGCAGGCTCGCTCCCGTCAGGCGCGACGTCCCCGTGACCAGCGCCGTGCGGCCTTCGATCTTGATGTCCGCGCCCATGCGGCGCAGTTCAGGCACCTGCATGTAACGATTCTCGAATACGGTTTCGGTCATGACCGAGGTTCCCTTGGCACGGATGAGGGCGGCCATCAGTGGAGCCTGCAAGTCGGTCGGAAAGCCCGGGTATGGCATCGTCTTGACATCGATCGCCTGCAGGCTGCCGTCGCTCGTGACGCGCACGTAGTCGCCGGCGTCCTCGAGCACGGCTCCCGCTTCGCGCAACTTGGCCAGGAGCGGCTTCAGGTGCTCCGAGACGATCGGACCGACCGTCACGTCGCCGCCGGTCGCGGCACCAGCGATCAGATAAGTGCCGGCCTCGATCCGGTCAGGGATGACCTGGTACGTGGTGCCGTGCATGTGGCTTTGCCCGCGCACCCTGAGCTCCGGGGTGCCCGCGCCGCGCACCTCGCCGCCGATCGCGTTGATGAAGTTCGCGAGATCCACCACTTCGGGCTCCTGGGCCGCGTTCTCGATCACGGTCCAGCCGTCCGCCAGGGATGCCGCCATCAGAAGGTTCTCCGTGGCGCCCACGCTGGGGAAGTCTAGGTAGATGTTCGCGCCATGCAGCCGCGGCGCGCGGAACTCGATGTAGCCGTTCCCGGACTCGACATCGGCGCCCAGGGCCTGCAGTCCCTTGAGGTGCAGGTCGATCGGGCGTGAGCCGATGGCGCAGCCGCCAGGCAGGGGCACGCGCGCGACACCGAAGCGCGCGAGCAGCGGGCCGGCGATCAGGAACGAGGCGCGCATGCGCCGCACCAGATGCTCCGGTGCCGCGAACGGATCGATGTCCCGGGCCTCGATCGTGAGGCTGCGACCGTCGCGCTCCGCCCCTACCCCGATCGACACCAGTACGCGGCGAAGGGTGTCCACATCGTGCAGCCAAGGGATGCCCGGCAGAGTGACGGGCTCCGCGGTCAGAAGAGCCGCGGCCATGACGGGCAGCGTGGCGTTCTTCGAGGCCTCGACCTGGATCTCGCCGCGCAGCGGCTGTCCGCCGCGCACCACGATCTCCGGCAGCTGGCCGACCTGACGAACTTCCGTGTCTCTATCGCTCATGCCTTGTGGCTCCTTCTTGCGCGGGGCAGCCGGTTCACGGTTCCGAGCCCGGGATGGTCGGTGTCGCGAGGACCGCCGTCGCACCGTGCGCACTATCGTACGTGATCTGCACGGCGAGGTTCATGGCGATTCCGCCGATCGCTACGCTGGGCTTGCGGCCAGGCATGTCCGCCAGGGCGAGAAGCCCTTGCGGCCCGTGCACAAGTCCCCGCTGGATGGCCCCAACCTGACGCAGGGCCCTGCGCACGACCGCCGCGGACGGCCTGCGCCGCAGCGACGTGAACACCGTGACCTGCTCCTGCCGGGGTCCGCAAGGCGGCGTCGAACTCGCTTGCAGCGCACCGCCGATATCCTTCGCAGCGACCTTCACACCCTTGGCACAGACGAGCGTCAGGCCTGTGCTCTGGGGCATATAGGCGATTCGGGCGAACCGGGTGCCCTCTTGGGCTTCAAAGACCTCCCCATTGCCGAGCGGCGCTTCGCGCCATGGGGCACCGGGAAAGATCTCCTGCTCAAGAATTCGCACGGGAGGTCGCTTTTTGACGGTAGACGACGAGAAAATTTCCACTTGCGCGGTGGCGGTACCTGCGCCGAGGCTCTGCGCCAGGGGCCAGAGCGCGCTTGCGCTCGAAGCGTGACCGAGTGGCGCGGCACTCGACATAACCATGACGCCAACGGAGGACATAAGCAATGGCAAGGCGCGCATTCCGGACCCTCCCGGAAACGAGCCTTGCCATCATCCGCCAGCCCTATACGGAAGCGGTCTTCCTCGACTCCTCCGCCACCTGCAGCCGCACCAGGGCCCGCTGCAGGGCAAGTTGGGCACGTACCGTGTCGACATCTTCGGCGTGTTCCCTGAGGCGCTCCTCCGCACGCTCCTTGGCGGCCTCGGCGCGGGCCACGTCGATCTCCTCGGGGCGTTCCGCGGTGCGCGCCAGGATCGTCACTTGGTCGCCGCGGACCTCAAGGAATCCTCCCGTGACCGCGTAGCGCGCACGCCCGCCCGGCGTGCGGATCTCGAGCACCGACGGCCGCACCGCCGTCACGAGCGGGATGTGGTGGGGAAGGATGCCGAGATCGCCGTCCGCGCCGCGGACGAGAACCATCTCGGCCTCCGTCGTCACGAGTTCCCGCTCCGGCGTCACGACCGAAACCGGGACGGTGCTGGCCATACTACAGGCTCCTTCCCCGCTCGACCGCCTCGTCGATCGTGCCGACGTAGCGGAACGCCTGCTCCGGGAGGTCGTCGTGACGGCCCTCGAGGATCTCCTTGAAGCCGCGCACGGTCTCCTTGATCGGGACGTACTTGCCGGGGACGCCCGTGAACTGCTCCGCGACGAAGTTCGGCTGCGAGAGGAAGTTCTGGATCTTGCGGGCGCGGGCCACCGTCACCTTGTCGTCCTCGGAGAGCTCGTCCATACCGAGGATGGCGATGATGTCCTGCAGTTCCTTGTAGCGCTGCAGCACCGCCTGCACGCCACGCGCCACCTGGTAGTGCTCGTCGCCGACGATGCGCGGGTCCAGGATGCGGGAGGTCGAGGCAAGCGGGTCCATGGCCGGGTAGAGGCCACGGGCCGCAATCGCGCGGTCGAGGTTGGTCGTCGCGTCGAGGTGCGCGAAGGTCGTGGCAGGAGCCGGGTCCGTGTAGTCGTCGGCCGGCACGTAGATCGCCTGGATCGACGTGACGGAGCCCCGCTTCGTGGACGTGATGCGCTCCTGGAGCTGTCCCACGTCGGTCGCAAGGACGGGCTGGTAACCCACGGCCGACGGCATGCGGCCGAGCAGGGCGGACACCTCGGAACCGGCCTGGATGAAGCGGAAGATGTTGTCGATGAACAGCAGCACGTCACGGTTCTCGACGTCGCGGAAGTACTCCGCCATCGTGAGGCCCGTCAGGCCGACGCGCATTCTGGCGCCGGGCGGCTCGTTCATCTGGCCGTACACCATGGCGGTCTTCGAGATGACGCCAGACTCCTTCATCTCGTTCCAGAGGTCGTTGCCCTCGCGGGTACGCTCACCGACGCCGGAGAACACCGAGATGCCGCCATGCTCCGTCGCGATGTTGTGGATAAGCTCCATGATCAGCACCGTCTTGCCAACGCCGGCGCCGCCGAAGAGGCCGATCTTGCCGCCCTTCGGGTACGGGGCGAGGAGGTCGACGACCTTGAGGCCGGTTTCGAGAACTTCGGTCGTGGAGGCCTGCTCCTCGATGCCCGGCGCGTCGCGGTGGATCGGCAGGCGTTCCTTGGTCTGCACGGGGCCCAGCTTGTCGACGGGCTCTCCGAGGACGTTGAAGACGCGTCCGAGTGTCTCGGGACCGACCGGAACCGAGATGGGGCCGTCGAGGTCCGTTACGTCGGCGCCGCGGACGAGTCCGTCGGTCGACGACATGGCGATGCAGGAAACGCGGTTGTCACCCAGGTGGTGGACGACCTCGGCCGTGAGCGTGAGCTTCTGCCCTTCCTTGGGCTCCGCGTCGATGCGCACGGCATTGTAGAGCCTGGGGAGCTCGCCGGCCGGGAACTCGACGTCCACGACCGGACCGATGACCCGGACGACCTTGCCGACTGCCACTTGGCCTTCCCTTCCCTTCGGAGGTTACTGGAGCGCGTTGGCGCCGCCGACGATCTCGGCGATCTCGTTGGTGATGGCCGCCTGACGCAGGCGGTTCAGGAGCAGCACGAGGTTGCGGATCAGCTCCTCGCTGTTGCGGGACGCGGAGTCCATCGCCGTCATGCGCGCGCCCCACTCGGAGGCCTTGGATTCCAGCAAGGCCCGATAGATCAGAGCGTAGAGGTAGTGCGGCACGAGCTCCGTGAGCACGGCCTCAGCATCCGGCTCGTAGATGTACTGCCGGCCGCCGCCGCCCTGGGGGCGCTCCACGGGCAGCAGCTGCTGCACCACGGGACGCTGGGTCATGGCGGAGACGAACTGGGCGTAGACCAGGCGAACCTCGTCGACCTCGCCGTCCAGGAAGGCCCGGACGATGTCCTCACCCAGGGCTTGCGCCTGGTAGTAGCGCGGGTAGTCACCGATCCCGATGTATTCCTTGGCGATATGGTGGCCCCTGTGGCGCAGGTAGTCCCGGCCCTTGCGGCCCACCGCGAAGAAGAGCTCCTCGCCGCCCTTGCCGATCTCCTGCTGCAAGCGCCGCAGGATGTTCGCGTTGAACGGCCCGGAGAGGCCCCTGTCGCCCGTCACGACGACATAGCCCACCTTCCCAACCGGGCGCGGCCGGAGAAGCGGCATGCGCGAGGCGCTCGCGTCCTGGGCCACGGACCGGAGCGCATCTTCGATGCGCTCCGCATACGGCCGCGCGGCCTGGGCGCTCTCCTGGGCGCGGCGCAGCTTCGCTGCCGCGACCATCTTCATCGCCTGGGTGATCTTGCGCGTATTTTCGACGCTGCGGATGCGGCGCCGGATGTCGCGCAGGCCCTGCGGCATGTCTGCCCCTCCTAGCCCTCGAAGACCTTGCGGAACTCCTCGACGGCCGCCTTGAGCTTCGCGTCGGTCTCGTCCGAAAGGCGCTGCTCGTCGCGGATCGTCTGGAGGAGCCCACCTTCGGCGCGCAGGTGACTCAGGAGTCCCTGGGCGAAGGCGGACACCTTGTCGAGCGAGATGTCGTCGATGTAGCCGTGGGTGCCGGCGTAGAGCAGTGCGACCTGCTCCTCGACCGGGTACGGCTTGTACTGCGGCTGCTTCAGGAGCTCGGTCATGTGCTGGCCGCGCGAAATCGCCTGCTGCGTCGACTTGTCGAGGTCCGAGCCGAACTGGGCGAATGCCTGAAGTTCGCGGAAACTCGCAAGGTCGAGGCGCAGCACGCCGGTAACCTGCTTCATGGCCTTGATCTGCGCGTCGCCGCCGACGCGGGAGACCGAGATACCGGCGTTCACCGCCGGGCGGACGCCGGCGAAGAAGAGGTCGCTCTCCAGGTAGATCTGGCCGTCGGTGATCGAGATGACGTTCGTCGGGATGTAGGCGGAGACGTCGCCCGCCTGCGTCTCGATGATCGGCAGGGCTGTCAGGCTGCCGCCACCGAGCTCCTTGCTGAGCTTCGCGGCACGCTCGAGAAGGCGCGAGTGGAGGTAGAAGACGTCGCCAGGGTAAGCCTCGCGGCCTGGCGGGCGGCGCAGCAGCAGCGACATCGCGCGGTATGCGACGGCGTGCTTCGAGAGGTCGTCGTAGATGATCAGGGCGTGCTTGCCCCGGTACATGAAGTCCTCGCCCATGGCGCAGCCGGCGTACGGCGCAAGGTACTGCAGCGGCGCGGGCTCGGCCGCCGTCGCGGAGACGACGATCGAGTACTCCATGGCGCCGTACTCCTCGAGCGTACGGACGACGCTCGCCACGGTCGAGGCCTTCTGGCCGATCGCGACGTAGATGCAGATCACGTCCTGGCCCTTCTGGTTCAGGATCGTGTCCAACGCCACCGCCGTCTTGCCGGTCGAGCGGTCGCCGATGATCAGCTCGCGCTGGCCGCGGCCGATCGGGATCATCGAGTCGATGGACAGAAGTCCAGTCTGCAGCGGCTCCGACACGTGCTGGCGATCGACGACGCCTGGCGCCGGGGACTCCACCGGACGGAAGCGCTGGGCGTTGATCGCGCCCTTGCCGTCGAGCGGGTTGCCGAGGGCGTCGATCACGCGTCCGACCAGCTCGTCCCCGACCGGAACCTCGACGATGCGGCCCGTGCGGCGCACGAGCTCGCCCTCGCGTACCAGGGTGTCGTCACCCAAGAGCACGACACCGACGTTCTCCTCTTCAAGGTTGAGCGCCATGCCGCGCACGCCGCTCTCGAACTCCAGAAGCTCACCAGCCATCGCCGTGCGCAGACCGTAGACGCGGCTGATGCCGTCGCCCACATCGAGGACGGTACCGACGTCCTCGACCGTGGCACGCGTATCGAACCCCTCGATCTCCTGCTTCAGGACCGAGGTGATCTCCTCGGGTCTGAGGTTCACGCCTGTCCCCCCAATTCACTCTCCGCAAGCAGCATGCGACGGATGCTCGTGAGTCGCGAGCGCACCGTATCGTCCAGCAGCTGGTCGCCGACGCGCACCCGGATGCCGCCCAGGAGGGCGGGATCGACGCGCACGCTGAGCCTGAGCCGCCTCTGGAACCGCTGCTCGAGCACCTTCCCGAGGCGCTCGAGGTCCGCGTCGCCGAGGGGGAGGCTCGTCTCCACGATGGCTTCGGCTTCCCCTTCCCGCTCGTCGGACATCCGGCAATATTCCTCGTAGATCGCTTGGATCTCCGATTCCCGCCTGCGCGCAAGCAGAAGGCGCAGAAAACTCTCCAGCACGGACGGCGCATCGGGCAGCAGGCGGCGGAACACGCGTTCCTTGTCAGCGGCCGCAATCCGCGGGTTCAAAATGGCCTGCCGCAAGGAGTCATTCTCGCGGTATGCCGCAATGAGGTCGGCGAAGGACCTGCGCACGTCCGCCCCGTCGCCGCCCTTGGCGCCGATGAGTGCCTGCGCGTAGCGCCGCGCGACCGCCGCGCTGCTCATGATCCTGATTCCGCCGTGCTCAGGAACTCCTCGACAAGCTTGCGCTGGCGCTCCTGGTCGAGATCGCTCTCCAGGACGCGTCCGGCAATGCTGAGCGACAGCTCGGCCACTTCCTTGCGGATCTGGCGCAAAGCCTCGCGCTTCTCGCCCGCGATCTCCTCACGCGCCATGGCGATCAGCCGTTCCGCCTCGCGGCGAGCCTCGGCGATCGTCTCCTGCGCCTGCACATCGGCCGTACGCTGCGCACGGTCGATCAAGCCATGCGCCTCCTGGCGGGCCCCCTGCATCTGCGCCTCGAACTCTTCCTTCAGCTTCTGCGCTTCCTCACGATCCCGCCGTGCTTCCTCGATGTTGCGCTCGATGCGCTCGTGGCGCTCGCGCAGGATCTTCTCCATCGGCGGAAACCCGTACTTGTACATGAAAAAGAGGAAGATGAGGAAGGAGAGGATCTCGGCGACGATCGTTCCGGGATTGATCCCTAGCGCCGACACGTCGGTCTCCTTTCAGGAGTGGGCGCGAACCCCATCGGCTCGCGCCGTCTCCGCCACGAAAGTCCTGCTCAAGAGTGTCCCATCAGCATGAAGCCGAAGACCAGGGCGATGATCGGCATGGCCTCGACCAGTGCGAAATAGATCCACGCGGTACCGGCCAAAAGGCTCTTCGATTCCGGCTGGCGCGCAACACCTTCGATAATGCGGCTGAAAAGGAGGCCGTCACCGATGCCCGCGCCGATGGCTGCACCCGCGAACGCGATTCCTGCGGCAACCGCCGCGATGGCAGCAGATGTCAGAGTCACCCACTCACCTCCCTTCCAGGATGCGCCGTCGCTCGGTTGGGACTAGTGTTCTCCCGCCGGCCTCATGCTCTGGCCGATGTAGGCCAGCGTGAGCACCATGAAGATGAACGACTGCATCACCGCGATGAACGTGTTGAAGCCCAGGACGCCGAGCTGCAGCAGGACCGAGATGATGAAGGTGAACCCGAACCACAGGCTGATCCCGGTGGGGATGAAGCTGGTGGCGAGGTTCATCAGGATATCGCCCGCGAAGATGTTGCCGAAGAGTCGCAGGGCCAAGGTGCCGGGGTTCGTGAACTGCTCCATGATAAAGAGCGGCGTCAGACCCCACGGGCTCGCGAGGCTCTTCAGGTGGCCTCCGATCCTGCGGTAGTGCACGCCGTAGTAGTGGATCAGCACAAAGACGATGATGGCGAGGCCGAGCGGGACGTTGACGTCCGCGGCCGCCGCGTGGAAGAACGGGAACGGCAGGAGGCTGAAGACGTTGGCGACGAGCAGGTACATGATCTCGGCCACGAGCAGCCGGAAGATGCGGTTGCCCTGTTCGTCGTTGAGATCCTCCCTGACGTAGTTGCCGACAAAGTCATAGGCGAATTCAACGAAGTTCTGAAGACCCCGTGGCTTCTCGACGCTGGCCTTGCGCGCCGCGAGCCGGAACATCAGGAACACGATGATCATCGACACCCAGGTAAAGATCATCGTGTACGCGTTCACAATGTAGCCGAAGATATGCCACTGCCACTGCGGCTCCATGCGTCACCTCTGCTCCTTCACCGACAAGATCAGCACGATCGCCTCTACCAGCAAGAAGCCGCCGAGGAACGCGATATCCCCCGACGTCCCCACGAGGCGCCGCAGGATCAGCAGCACCAGAACAACGACCGCCATGCGCGCGAGAAGATTGATCTGGAACCCCGGCATCTCCACAAGTGCCTCGCGGCGCAACCAAAGCATCGCGAGGTTCGCAAAGCCCGTCGCAGTGCCGGCGAAAAAGCCGATGCTCCAAGCGTCATGGGGCGCCAAGAGCCATGCGACGGCCGCCGCGGCGATCACCAGGAGGCCGAATCCGACAGCGGCCCGACGCATGCACTACCCCTTCAGTGGTTGCTGCGCGGGCCACCGGAGACCGCGCCAGCGAAAGCTAGATTGCGTGGCGAAGAGCTTCGACGCGCTCGCTGCATCCCAGTTCTGCTGGTTGGCGCTATTCGCCAGAAACCCGCCGATTTGGCGGGATTTCATGCGCGCAGCGCATCTCCTCCCATAGTATAAGAGATGCTGTGCCAAGTGACAAGGGAACGCTTAGGCAGATTGGCCGTGAAACGCGCCCTGCGGGCCAATGGAAATGGGCCGAGTGGGGTTTGGTTCCTATAGGAATGGAGCGGGCGCTTCGTTCACGTCCCCGAACCAATGGAGCACGGCCTGCCAGATGCGGTCGGACGCCCTGCCGTCGCCGAATGGATTGCGGGCCTGCGCCATCGCGCCCCAGGCCTGCGGATCGTCGTGAAGTTCAAGCGCCGCTCCCAGGACATCTTCCTCATCGTAGCCCACCATGCGCACCACCCCGGCGGCGATGGCCTCCGGGCGCTCCGACGTGTCGCGCAGAAGGAGCAGCGGCACGCCGAGCGCGGGGCATTCCTCCTGCAACCCACCCGAGTCCGTCAGAACGAGCTTGGCCTTCGACACCAGCTGCATGAACTCCGGGTAGTCCAGGGGCTCCAGCAGGTGAATGCGGGGATGGTCCGAGAGGATCTCCCGCACGGGTTCCTGGACGGCCGGGTTGGGGTGCACGCTGAACGCCACCTGCACGTCCCTGAGATCGGCGAACCGCCGGATGGCGCGGAAAATCGCCCGGTGGCGCTCGCCGATGTTCTCCCTGCGGTGGGCTTCCACTACGACAAGGAACGGCCCTTTGGCCAGTTCGCCAAGCTCGGATCGCGTCCACGGCCGCTCGCGGCCGGTCATCAGGCGCACGGCGTCGATCACCGTATTGCCCGTGACGAAGATCTCGCCCGGGCACGACTCGCGCTCGAGCGCGGCCCTCGCCACGCCCGTGGGCGCAAAGAGAAGGTCCGACAGGCGGTCGGCCAGTTGACGGTTCATCTCCTCGGGCCATGGGCTGTATTTGTCGCCGGATCTCAGTCCCGCCTCGACATGGCCCACGGAAATCTGGCGGTAGTATGCCGCGATGGCTGCGTAAAGCGTCGTCGACGTGTCGCCATGGACCAGCACAAGCTCGGGCTTCGCCCGGTCCAGCACGTCCTCCATGCCTTGCAGGACGCCCGTCGCGATCGACGTCAGGCTCTGGCTCTCCTGCATGATGTCGAGGTCAAAGTCCGCTCTCAAATCAAAGTCGCGCAGCACCTTGTCCAAAAGCTCGCGGTGCTGCGCCGTCACCGCCACCTGGCACTCGACGCCGTGGCGCGCAGCGGCCATCACGACCGGCGCCATCTTGATGGCCTCGGGCCTTGTGCCGAACACCGCGAGAACCCTGCGGGTCACCGCGCCACCCCGCGATCGTGAGACTGCGGAAGCGGCGGTGCCTTGGTCTGCACCTCGAGCAGGCCCGAACGCATGCCCACGATCAGGAGGCCGAGCAGCAGGGCCGCCACCAGGGCGAAGCCGAGGCCGCGCGGCAGGAGGACGACAAGAACAGCTCCGAGCCCACACGCTACGGCCACCGTGTAGAGCAACAGCACGGCACGGCGCTGCGAAAGGCCCCGGTTGATCAGCCGGTGATGCAGGTGCCCGCTGTCCGCCTGCCCGATGGGCTGATGGCTGCGAATGCGGCGCACGATGGCGAACGCGGTGTCGAAAAAGGGCAGGCCGAGCGCCAGGACCGGAACGCCGATGGCCAGCGCCGCCGCCTGCTTGTCGGTGCCGAGCACCGCCAGAGCCGCCAGTACATAGCCGAGGTACATGGCCCCCGTGTCACCGAGGAAGATGTTCGCCGGCGCGAAATTGTCGCGCAGGAAGCCGATGGTCGCGCCCGCGATGGCGGCGCTGAGGACAGCGCTCACGATGTCGCCGCGGTGCAGGGACACGACGAGCATCGCCAAGGACGCAATCGCCGTGATGCCTGACGCCAGGCCGTCAAGGCCGTCCGCGAGGTTGACCATGTTCTCGACCGCCACGACCCAGACGACCGTCAGGACGTAGCCGATCGTTCCCGTGAAAAGGATGCCGCCGAAGGGATTCGTGACCCAGCCGATGCGTGACCCGAAGATGGCGAGAACAACGCCCGACAGGATCTGTCCAAGGAGCTTCTGCCACGGTTTCAGGTTCCAGATGTCGTCGATGACGCCCACAAGGGCGATGACGAGCCCGCCCGCCAGGAGGCCGGGCACGCCGGGAGAGTTCCAGGAAGTGGCCACGGCGGCCACCGTGAAACCGCCGATGATGGCGAGACCGCCCATGTGCGGCATCGGGCGCCGGTGCATCGAGCGGTCGCTGGGTGGCTTCAGCAGGCCGTGCCGCACGACCCAGCGCCGGACAAGCGGCGTAAGGGCGAGCACCATCGCTCCTGCGAGCAGCGCCGCGAATAGCTCGCGCATGTCATACGCTCCTCATGCAGCACGTGATTTGAGTCCATCGACAATCGTAGTCCCGCGGGACTGCAGCGTCAAATGGATGTATCTGCGCGTCCATCATATTTCTTATCCTTCGCTTATGGTACGCACATGCGTTTCACATACTTTGCAAATATCCACGGCGAACAAGCTTCGCGATATGCGCCTCGAGAATCTCATCGATCTTCACCTCATAAGATTCTTCGAGCACGAACATCATGGTTACGGCCGTCTGCGCCACGTCGAGCAGTTCCTCGGCGACATGGCGGATGGCTTCTTCCTCGCCGGTCACGACGCGTTCGCCGGAAAGGCCGCGTACCTTCCCGATGGCCGCGCCTAGCTCACCGGCCTCCTCCATGAGCTTGAGGGCCGTGGATTCGAGGGTCGGTCTCAGTCCGTCAAGCCTGGGAAGATGGATCTCCTTCGTCTGCGCCAACTCGCACATCTACCTCCCGCTCGAAGCGGAACCCGACCGGGGTTTCGCCACGCTCGCAGGCGATTCCCGCCTGCTGGCGCAAGGCGCGGGCAAGAGCGTCGTCGTAGGGGTCAAGGTAGACAATGCGGCGCACGCGGGCGTTCAAAAGCATCTTCGTGCACTGCAGGCAGGGCTCGGACGTCACGTAGATGGTGGCGCCCTCGGTCGAGACGCCGTGGGCGGCCGCCTGCAAGAGGGCGTTCTGTTCGGCGTGCAAGGTGCGCACGCAGTGCCCGTCGACGATCAGGCAGCCGACGTCGGTGCAATGGGGCAGGCCCTCGGGTGAACCGTTGTAGCCGGTGGCGAGGATGCGGCGGTCGCGCACCAGCACAGCTCCCACAGCCCGGCGCAGGCAGGTGGACCGGCCGCTCACCGTCGCGGCGATCTGCAGGAAGTAGGCGTCCCAGGTCGGACGCTGGCGGCTCACCGACCGGTCCCCCCAGGGTATTGCGCCCTCGCGCCGCCGATCAGCGGCGGACGCGTGCGCGCGCCAACGAGGTGCGCCTTGCCGATCGACGACCGGCCCAGGCGGACCGGCACCGCCACGGGCCGCAAATGCATGCCGATCAGGGTATCGCCGATGTCGAGTCCGGCCTCGGCCTCAATGCTCGCCACGAGGCAGGCCTCGGCGCCGAGACGCCCGTAGTACGCCGCGGCGAGCGCACCGCCGGCGCCCGGCACGGGCCTCGCCGTGACCTCTTGCAGTCCGCGGGCCCTTGCTACCTTGCGCGGCAAGACGACCGCACGGTTCAAGTGCTCGCAGCACTGCACCGCCAGCGTAACGCCGGCGGCTTCGGCAGCCTGCAGCAGGCCGTCGAGCAGCTGCTCGCCCACCCCGATCTGGGGGCTCGTGCCGATGCGCTCCCCCTGCACCTCGCTCGTGGACCCGCCGACAACAACGATGTCGCCACTCTCGAGACGGCTCACCGACAAAAGCTCCGCCAGTGCCTGCCTGGCCTCGTCCCCATAAGACTCCATGCCTGCCCCTCCTGCGCAGCCGAAGGCTTATGCGCGATTCTTGCCATCCACTACCCGCTGCAAGCATGCCACAGGCGGCCCAGCGATTGGAGATGCCCCAACTGGCCATGGCCATTGGCGCCGGCCGCTCGCGCCTCTAGCGCTCGAGTCCACGGATCTTGTCCACGCGCGCCCTATGGCGTCCGCCGTCGAAGGACTGCCTCAGGAAGCGCAGCGTCGCCTCCCGGGCGAGTTCGGGGCCCGTGAGGCGGGCTCCGAGGCAGAGAACGTTCGCGTCGTTGTGACGCCTCGCGAGTTCGGCGCCCAGCCCTTCGTGCACGAGGGCCGCGCGCACCCCCTGCACCTTGTTGGCGCTGATCGACATGCCGATGCCGGTGCCGCAGATCAGCACCCCGGCTCCCACCTCACCCGTCGCCACGGCCGTTCCGACCGCCTGGGCGAAGTCCGGATAGTCGCAGCTGGCCGGGCTGTCGGTGCCGAAGTCCGTGGTGGGCACCGCCTCCTGCCGCAAGGCCGCGAGCAGTTCGCGCTTGAGCGGAAAACCCGCGTGGTCGGACCCGAGACCGACCGCCTGCAGGTAGAGCCAGCCGTGGCGCTCCTTGGCCAGCCGCAGCAGGGCAATGATGCGATCGGCCGTCTCCCGGTAGCGCCCCTCGCCCTGTCCGACCGGGTCCTCGATATCCTCGTCAGGTTCACCTGCGTACGCGCCGAGACTGAAAACCCTTCCCTCGGCCTCCGGAAAGCGCCGGCGCACCTCGTCCTGATGCAGGCGCGTCATCGTGAGGCAGATCGCGCCCTCGAGCAGTTCAGGGCGCAGGTTCTGCGCCCTGTGATCACGCAGTTCGAGTCCCCGCTCGCGCGCCACGGCACGGGCGGCTTCCGCGGCCGGACTGCCGTCGTAGGCCGCGAGTCCGGCCGAGGAGACCTCCGCTTGGGGTTCCGTCGAACGCAGGATGGCCGCCGCCAGGGGACTCCTGCACGTGTTGCCGCTGCAGACGAATACAACGCGCATCATGATGCCTCCCCTGAGCCTTCCGGCTCCTTCGTGACCTGTCCGCCAGCGGCGCGCCAGAGCCTGTCCCGCACCCCCGCCGCCTGGGGCGAGGCGGGCGGCCAGGCGGCGATCACCTGCGCTCCGCCGGCCTCGGCCTGCCGCAGGGCTCTATAGAGCTCCCGCTGCAATTCGCCAAGGTCCCTGGCCAGGAGGCCCCGGGCGCCCGCGGGAGCCGTCCCGTCAAGGCCAATGTACACCCCCTCGGGGTCGGCGGACAGGGCCGCGGCAATCTCTCGCCGCAGCCATGCGTCGCTGCCTGCGTAGAGGTGAACCGGCACGTCCGGGGCGTAGTGGCGGTAGCGCGTGCCGGGCGATCTCCTCGACCCAGCCTCGCTTCCCACCTCCGCCGCCAAAGCCGTCTCGATCTGCCGCCGATCGACGTCGCCCGGTCTCAGGATGAGTGGCACGGGCCCCGCGAGGTCCAAGACGGTCGACTCGATCCCCACCTGGGCCGCAGGACCTGCGAGGACCGCCTCGATCCTGCCCGCCATCTCCTCGAGCACAGCCTCGGCCGTCGTAGGGCTTGGCCGGCCGGAGCGGTTCGCCGACGGCGCCGAGACCGGCCTCTCCGAGAGCGCCAGCAGGTGCCGCGCGATAGGCTCGGACGGCATGCGCAGCGCAACGGTGCCGACCCCGACCTGTCCCCGCGAAGGTAGCACAAGCGTCAACGGCCCTGGCCAGAAGCGTTCGACGAGCCGCCAGGCGCGTTCGTCCGCCACGGCCCAGCGGCTGATCTCCTCCGGTGCGGCCACGTGCACGATCAGGGGATTGTCGGAAGGCCTCCCCTTCGCGGCATAGATGCGCGCCACGGCCGATGGGTCGAGGGCGTTGGCGCCAAGCCCGTACACCGTTTCCGTCGGGAACGCCACCAGGGCACCGGCACGCAGGAGAGCGGCGGCACGGGCGATGCCCGCCGCGTCGGGCGCAATCAGTTCGGTGCGCACGGCCATCTCCCCCCGACGACGCGTTCGATCCCGCCAAGGTCCTCCTGACGGAAGATGTCCGCGAATCCCCGCCGGCGCAGGCTCTCCGCCACGGCGTCGCCCTGGCCTGCGCCGATCTCCAGCAGGAGCCAGCCGCCAACCTTCAGGTGCGACGGGGCCTGCCGCACAAGGCGACGGATCAAGGCAAGCCCGTCCGCTCCGCTCACAAGCGCCATCCTCGGCTCGTGCCGCACATCCTCGGGCAGCCGCGGGTACTCGTCGAGACGCACGTAGGGCAGGTTCGCGACGATGACGTCCTGCGGCTCCGCGAGCGGCGTACAGAGGTCGCCAAGCAGCACGTCGGCCCGGCCCTCGAGGTTGCGCTCTGCGTAGCGCATCGCCACCGGCGACTTCTCGACGCCGATGAGCCGAAGGTCCGGGCGCTCCACCGAAATGGCCGCCAGGATGGCACCGCTCCCGGTGCCGACGTCCGCGAGGTAGCCGCCGGCCGGAGCGCGCCTGAGGGCCGCTTCCACCAGGGTCTCAGTCTCTGGCCGCGGCACGAGGACTCCCCTCCCCACCTCGAGCGGCAGCGACCAGAACCAGGCACGCCCCGTCAGGTACTGCAGCGGCCACCCGGCGCGGCGCCGCTCCGCGTCCCGCCGGACGCGACGAAGTTCCGCCGCAGGAATCTGGCGGTCGAGGTCACGGTAGATCTCCGCCTGGTCCATGCCGAGATGATGCGTTAGGAGGATCAGGGTCTCCCGCGGCGGCAGTTCCCGGGCGTTCAGGAGTTCGCGAAAGGTCATAGCAGACCTTTGCGCAACGCGTCGATCAGCTCGTCGAGGTCCCCGTCGAGAAGCTCCGGAAGGCGGTGCGTCGTGAAGCCGATGCGATGGTCGGTGACCCGGCCCTGCGGAAAGTTGTAGGTGCGCACGCGCTCCGAGCGGTCGCCCGTCCCGACCTGGCTGCGGCGCGCCATCGCCATCTCCTCGTGCGCTTCGCTCTCGAGGCGCTCCATGAGCCGGGCGCGCAAGACGCGCATGGCCTTGTCGCGATTCTTGTGCTGGCTCTTCTCATCCTGGCAGGTCACGACGATGCCCGTCGGCAGGTGCGTGATGCGCACCGCGGACTCGGTCTTGTTGACGTGCTGGCCGCCGGCACCACCGGACCGGTACGTGTCGATGCGCAGGTCGGCGGGATCGATCTGAAGTTCGACCTCCTCCGCCTCCGGCAGCACCGCGACGGTGGCCGTGGAGGTGTGGATGCGGCCCTGGGCCTCGGTCTCGGGCACGCGCTGCACCCGATGCACGCCGCTCTCGAAACGCAGGCGGGAGTATGCCCCCTTGCCCTTGACGGCGAAGATCACCTCGCGGAAACCGCCGATCTCGGTCTCCGAGGCGTCCATCATCTCGACCTGCCAGCCGTGACGCTCGGCATAGCGGGAGTACATGCGCATGAGGTTGCCGGCGAAGAGGGCCGCCTCGTCGCCGCCCGTGCCGCCCCGCACCTCCACGATGACGTCCTTCTGGTCGCGTGGATCCTTTGGCGTCAGGAGCTCCTGGATCCTGGCGGCCAGTTCCGCGCGACGCTCCTCGAGCCTTGCCACCTCGTCCTGGGCCATCTCGCGCAGTTCGGGATCGTCCGCCTCCTGCAAAAGCGCGCGCGCCTCCGCGATCTGGCGCTCGGTCGCCTCCATCGCGCGCGCGGCGAGGGTCAGGTCCTCCACGTCGCCCTGGCGGCGGCGCAGATCGGCCGCCCGGGCCGGGTCGCGCCAAAGCTCAGGATCTGCAAGCTCCACCGCAAGGTCGTCATAGGTGCGGATCGCGGCCTCGAGTCGTTCGTCCAACGCTGGCTCCCTCCGGCTCAAAGGGCCTGGTACTTGCGGAATTCCTGGATGGCCACGCGGTCCATGCTGAGGTTCTCGGGCAGCGCATCGAGCGGGAAGAAGCGCGCCTCACGGCTCTCCTCCCGGTCCGCCACCGGCGGAGCCGAGGGCGCGTCACCGACAAAGAACGCGTTGACGAAGTGCACCTCGTCGCCGTTCGGGTAGCGATGGTACATGTGCTCGCCCGAGAAGACGCGCCAGAGCGCAAGGTCCCCGGCGTCGAGCCCGACCTCCTCGCGCAGTTCTCGCCTCGCGGTCTCTTCAAGGCTCTCGCCCGGCTCCATGATGCCGCCCGGCAGCCCCCAGAGGCCGTCGTCCGCCCTGCGCTGCAGCAGGATCGATCCATCGCGGGCCTGCAGGATGACGGCGGCACCGACAAGGATCAGCGGTCTCGAGCCGACGAGGGCGCGCATCTCCCGCACATAGTCTGCTCGCACGGCGTCAGACCTCCCGCCCGACAGAGAGAAGGGAGGCGGTAGCCCGCCTCCCTCTAAAGACCGTAGCGCCTCTTGAAGCGTTCGACGCGGCCACCGGTGTCGACGATGCGCTGCTGTCCGCCGGTGAAGAGCGGGTGGCAAGCGGAGCAGATCTCGACACGCACGTTCTGCTTCGTGGAACCTACGTGGTAGACCGCGCCGCAGGAGCAGGTGATGGTCGTCTGCTCGTACTTCGGGTGAATACCTGGCTTCATACCCTTCACCACCTTTGATGCCTGGCCGGACGCAAAAGCGGCCGGGATGAGACACAGACAAAACTGCACCCTTGCAGGGCGCCACCCATGTACCATACCACCGGCGGTTTTTGCGGGTCAAGCGCGTTCGCGACCGGCGTCAGGCGGCAAGCTTCAGAATCAGCAGCACAAGGCCCGTCAGGGCCAGCACGGCGCCGGCGAACCGCTCGGCCCACTCCTCGAGCCACTGGCCAAGCCCGCGACCGAACTGCAGGCCGATCCACGTCATGACGAATGCGGAAACGCCGAGCGCCACAATGGTGAGAACCATGGGAAAACCCGCGAGGGCCAGCGAGAACCCGACCGCGAGCGAATCCAGGCTGACGCCGCTGGCCGACAGCAGAAGACCGATGCCCTTGCCGAGGTGCATCGCCTTCTTGCCTGGGCGAAATGCCATGACAAGGGTTACGACGCCGACCGCGAAGAGCAGGCCAAACCCCAGGAACCCGGCGGTGTCGCCAAGTCTTGGCCCGACCAGTCGGCCGATGTAGAGCCCCACCGCCGGCAGCACGGTCTGAAACAGGCCGAAGACGAACGCGACGAGCAGGGCGCGCCGGTGACTCACGCCCTGCACGCCGATGCCGACCGCCACCGAAAGATTGTCGAGCCCTAGCGAAAGGGCGAGAAGCCATACTTGCCAGTAGATGCCGAGACCCCCTGGTCGTCAGTTCCCGGGGACGAAGCGGCGCAGGCGGCGGATCGTCCCGCCAGCCACCACGAGCGAATGGACATAGCAGCCGCCGAGGGCACGTTCCGGCGCCGGGCCCGCCACCGAGTCGGTGACGGAGGTGGCAGCGAACACGAGATCGTCCGACCGCACCACGTCGGACAGCATGAGCAGCTTCTCCGCGTTCCCGCCGAGCATCTCTCGGGCACGCCGCTGCTCCTCGTCGTTCTCCGGCCTCAGCCTGCACCAGAACTCCCCGCCGAGGCAGAGCACGGCGGCGGCGGTGATCACGCCTTCCGGCGCCCCGCCCGTGCCGACCACGAGGTCGACGTCGCCGTCCGGCAGGCAGGTCGCGATGGCGGGTCCGACGTCGCCCGCCGGGAGCAGCGTGACCGCCGCCCCGACGGAGCGCAAGTCGGCCAGGATCTCCTGGTGGCGCGGGCGGTCGAGGATCGCCGCGCGCAGCTCGCCCGGCTTCTTGCCGAGAGCCTTCGCGAGCCGGCGAAGGTTCTCCGAAAGTGGCGCCTGAGGGTCTAGCGCACCCTTCGCTGCCGGACCCGCGCAAAACTTCTCCATGTACATGTCGGGGGCGTGCAGCAAGGCGTCGCGCGGACCCGCGGCGAGCACGGTCATCGCGCCAGGCCGTCCTTCGGCCGTGAGCGACGTGCCCTCGAGCGGATCGACGGCGATGTCGCATGAGGGTCCGCCCGCACCGAGCTCTTCGCCGATGTAGAGCATCGGCGCCTCGTCCATCTCGCCCTCGCCGATCGCCACCCTGGCGCTCAAGGTCGCCTTGGCGAACGCGCGGTGCATGCCGTCCACCGCAGCCTGGTCCGCGGCGTTCTTGTCGCCGCGGCCGCAAAGAGACAGGGCGGCGATGGCCGCCTCTTCCGTCACGTCCAGGAATTGTGCCCAGTACCCCTGCAGCACGGACCCACCCCCGTCAGGTTGAATGCCTGAATCGCTGCACGAGTCGCGACACCGTCACGCCGACAGCCCCGAGCGCCAGGGCGAATACGGCCGTCGCGAACCCCGTCTCGACAATCAGGACGATACTGCTGAGCGCGCTCTGCTTCGGTTCGAGGAAGAACGTCAGGGACCCCAGGATCCCCGTGATGATGCCCGCCAGCATCGCGGTCAGGATCGACTGCACCCAGCTGCCCGACACCTTGAACGCGCTGTAGCCGATATAGCCGAACACGACAAGCGTCAGCAGGGAGACCCATACGCTGCCTTGCGGCAGACCCCCGCGCGCGGCCAGATAGCCGAGCCATTCGATAATGGTCAGGAGGACGCCCCAAAGCACGCCGAGCTTCCAACTCATCCTTGCACCGACACGCCAAAAGGCGCCCGGCCCACCCTCCTCGCCTACCGCCTGCTCCATTCATGCTAGCCGAGCCCAGCGTCTGCCACAACCTCGGGGCCTCTACTGGACCAATGCGCCCAGGGCCTGCGCACGTCCGTATGGTCCGTTCGCAGGCGGGCGGATACTGCTCGTGTGGCCTACCCCGGGCCAAGGTATAATGAGGCGTGATGCAAGCGGTATGGCGGCCTTTGCGGCACGCGGCGGGTCGATGAGCCGGCAGGCACAGAGCATCGGCAGAGCGGCGGCCATCGTCGGTGTGGCGATGGTCTTGTCGCGTATCCTGGGCTTCTTCCGCAACTCCGCCATCGCCGCCCTGTTCGGCCAGGGCCTCGCGACCGACGCCTTCTACGCGGCCTACCTCGTGCCCGACACGATCTACCTGATCCTGATTGGCGGCGGCGTCTCATCCGCCTTCATCCCGGTCCTCACCCGCTACCTCTCCGAGGATCGCGAGGACGAGGTCTGGCGCGTCACGTCGATCGCGTTCAACATCGTGGCGGTAGGACTCGCTATCGTACTCGGCCTTGGCATGCTGCTCGCGCCGTGGTACCTGCACCTCATCCTGCCGGGTTTCGGTCCCCAAAAGCTCGCCCTGACGACCGAACTCACGCGCATCACCCTCGCGAGCATCTTCTTTCATGGCCTCAACGGTGTCCTGATCGGCACCGAATATACCTATTCGAGCTTCCTCGGCACCGCTGTCGGGCCACTCATCTACAACGTGGCCATCATCGTCGTAGGCATCATCCTGGCCGGTCCTTTCGGCATCGCCGCATTCGCCTGGTCGACCCTGATCGGCGCCTTCCTCAATTTCCTCGTCCAGGTCTGGGGGGTCTTGCGCCTCCGCCCCCACTACCTTCCGTCCTTGAACCTGCACCACCCCGGCATCCGTCGCATTTTCCGCCTGATGCTGCCGGTGGCGTTCGGCATGTCGCTCGCGCAGATCAACCTGCTCGTGAACCAGTCCTACCTCGCCTCCACCCTGCCGCAGGGCAGCGTCAACGCCCTCACCCTGGCGTCCAGGGTGGAGCTCGTGCCCGTCATGTTCGCCATCTCCGTAGGCATCACCTTGCTGCCGAACCTGAGCAGGCAAGCTGCCGCACGCGACATGCACGGCTTCAGGCGGTCGTTCTCGGATGCCTTGCGCATCGTGCTCTTCGTGACGATCCCGGCCTCGTTCGGCCTCCTGCTGCTGGCGGAGCCCATCGTGGAGGTGCTGTTCCAGCATGGCGCCTTCAACGGGACGGCGACGCTGGTCACGTCGAGCGCCCTCATCTACTACAGCGTCGGCATCACGGGCTACGCCGCCTACGAGATCCTCGCGCGGGCCTTCTACGCCCTCAGCGACACGCGCACGCCGGTCGTGATCGGCATGATCTCGCTCGTGGCCGGTGTCATCCTGAACTTCCTCCTGGTCCATCTCTTCTCAGGCCTGCACGGCGCGGGCGGGGAACGAGGCTTGGCGCTCGCCTACTCCCTCACGGGCCTTTTGAACGCCTGGCTCCTGCTGGGCGCCCTGCGCCGGCGCGCAGGGCCGCTGCAGGGCCGGCGTACCGCCCGAACGGCGGTGCGGGCCCTTCTTGCCGGCGTCGGCATGGTCGCGGTCGTCTATCTGAGCGAGCATGTGACGCCGCTCCTGATGTTCGGCCCGGCGCTCGTGCGCGGCCTGATCGAACTTCTGTGGCCGATGCTGGTCGGTATCGTGGCCTACTTCGTCATCGCGCGCCTGCTCGGCGCGGAAGAGGTGGCATGGCTGCTCGGCATCATCGCGCGGCGCCTGCGCCGCGCCTGAGCTATTCGCTGCGCAGGGCTTCCGCCGGCATGAGCCGCGACGCGCGCAGAGCCGGCAGCACCCCGAACACCGCGCCGACGGCCAGCGAAAAGGCGATCGCGAGCAGCACCGCGCCCGGTGTCAGTCCGGACGGTAGGCCCGCCAGATGGCTGATGATCCTGCCGGCGAAGGCGGACAGGACGACCCCCACCAGGCCCCCGAGCAGCGAGAGTACCATGGCCTCCGCGAGGAACTGCCAGAGGATGTCGCCATCGCGCGCACCGAGAGCCTTGCGGATGCCGATTTCGCGGAAGCGCTCCGTCACGGTGACGAGCATGATGTTCATGATTCCGATGCCGCCGACAATCAGCGAAATCGCCGCGAGGCCGCTCAGAAAGGCCGTGATCACGGCGAGCGTCCGGTTGATCGACGTCAGCAGCTGGCTGTTCTTCATCACCTGAAAGTCCCTGAGCGCGTGACGATGGTCGAGGACGCGCGTCGTCGCGGCCGCCGCGGCATCCACCTGGCTGTTGCCCCTCGCCTCGACCATGATCTGCGACACCTTGTCGAGACCGGCGAGCGACAGTCCCTGCGACACCGGCATGAAGACCGACTGGTTTGCCTGCAGGCTGAGCATGCCCTCGCCCTTGCGCAGGACGCCCGTGACCCTGAGGCGGGCCGATCCGACCTGCACCTCCCGCCCGATGGGATTCCTCGTGTCGCCGAAGAGGGTCTTCGCGGCCGAGGCTCCCAAGGCGACGCCTCGGCCCGTGAAACCACCGCGCACAAAGGAGAGCTGCTGCATCGGGAAGTAGCTGGCGGTCGTGCCGATCACGGCAACGGCGGCCAGTTCGCCGCTCCCGGTCGACACGGGCAGCGGCAGCTGGCTCACCGGCGCCACGCGCCGGATCGACGGGCTTTTCACGGCCGCGATCGCAGCGCTGTCGCCAACCGTCAGGGTGCTGGGTACGCCGCCAGCCCCGAAGGGGGATGGGCCGCCGCCATGGAACGGGTGCCCTTCGCCCGGCGAGCCGTTGCCCGGGCTTGCCGGCGAGATGGTGAAGATGCTGGCGCCGACGGAGCGGAACTGGCCGCTCACGAAGTCGCGCACGGCCGTGCCGAGCGACACGAGTGTGACCACGGCAAAGACGCCGATCACGATGCCGAGCGCGGTCAGGGCGCTGCGCGTGCGATGGCTCCAGATCGAGTCGAAGGCGATCCTGAACGCGTTCACCCTCTGGCACCTCCCTCCTGGCGCCAGGCGAAGAGCCGATCCTCGACGGGTCGGTCCGCCACGACACGTCCGTCCTCGAGTTCCACCAGCCGCTGCGCGTGCCGCGCGACCAGGGGGTCGTGCGTGACCACGACCACCGTCAGCCCGAGCGAGGCGTTCAGCTCCTGGAAGATGGCCAGCACGTCCCGGCCGGAGGACCGGTCGAGGGCACCCGTCGGTTCGTCCGCGAGGAGCAGGTCTGGCCCCGGCGCCACGGCGCGCGCGATCGCCGCGCGCTGGGCCTGGCCGCCCGAAACCTGGTTCGGCAGGCGCTGCGCGAGATGACCGAGGCCGACACTGGCAAGACTCTCGGCCGCCCGTCGGTGCCTCTCGGGGGCTGGCATGCGGGCGTACGCCATAGGTAGCTCAACGTTCTTCTGCAAGGTCAGCCGCGATATGAGATGGATGCCCTGGAACACGAATGCGATGCGGCGTCCGCGCAGCTCTGCCGCCTCACGGGAGCCGACGCGGCTCACGTCCCGGCCACCCAGGCGGTAGCTGCCCGCGGACGGGCGGTCGAGCAGGCCCAGGATGTGCATCAGCGTGGACTTCCCGCTGCCCGAAGGGCCCATCAGCGCGATCATCTCGCCGCACCGCACGTCGAGATCCACACCCTGCAAGGCCTGCACGACCGCGTCCCCCTGACCGTAGCGGCGCGCAAGGCCTCTGGCCTCAAGCAAGAACTCCCGCGTCGAATCCTCCGCCGTCGCCATCGCGTCCCTTCCAAGGTTCCCCTTTCGCACGCGCAAACGCGAGAAGCCGCCCCTGGCGCAGCCGGCTTCCACTAAGAGCATGCCCAGCGGCGCCGCAAGTCTTCTCGATCCCGGCCAGGGGACGCTCGGCCCGGGTCCCCGTCCGCCTCCTTCGCCGAGTGTCTTCCATAAAAGATCGATAGGTCGTACCAGCAGTTCTCAGGCAGTCCACGGCCGGGGCGCACAGGCTGGACGGTGGGCAGACTGACGCTTGCAGGCGCCCATCCCCTCGTCTATGCTCATGCAGGAGAACGGAAGGAGCGATGCAGATGTCCGACGCGAGGACCTTGCCGTATCCTCCTGACGCCGTCGAAATGATCAAGACGCTGCAGCGGGAGAAGGAAGTCCTGCTGGAGCGCGCCGCCAAGAAGCCGTACAAGCAGCGCAATCACATCATGCGGCGCGTGATCGCCATCGACGACCAGTTGGCGCGGCTCTACACGCCGAACCTCTGATCCCGCCATCATTCCCGAGAGACGAAGGCGCCCGCCGCGGGCGCCTTCGTCGTTTGCGGTCGCACGCACTATGTTCGTCATAGTGCAAGGGCTATAATGGGTGCACGCATCGGCCAACCGGGCGAGCGTCAAGGGGGCACACAGGCTTGGTCCAGCATGAACGGGCCACGACACGCAGTCAGTTGCAGCTGCCCCGGGGCACACGGGCACCCGCGTTCGCGAACGTCCCGGACGAGGAATGGCAGGACTGGCGCTGGCAGCTTACGCATCGTCTCAACAGCATCGGAGAGCTCGCGGAGATCATCCGCCTCACCCCGGAAGAGGAGGAGGGCATTCGCGCCAGCGGCATCCTCCGCCTCGACATCACCCCATACTTCGCCTCGCTGATCGACCCGGACGATCCCACCTGCCCGATCCGCCGCCAGGTGGTCCCGACCGGCCGGGAACTCGTCCCGTTCACGGCCGAGATGCGCGACTCGCTCGCGGAGGATCTGCACAGCCCGGTGCCCGGGCTCGTGCACCGCTACCCCGACCGGGTCCTGATGCTGATCACGACCCAGTGTGCGAGCTATTGCCGCTACTGCACGCGCTCGCGCATCGTGGGCGATCCCCACGCGAACTTCAGTCCCCAGGAGTTCGAGGCTCAGCTCGACTACCTCCGCCGCACGCCGCAGGTGCGTGACGTGCTGCTTAGCGGCGGCGACCCTCTCGTCCTCAGCCCGAAGGTGCTCGAGCACGTGCTCTCGTCGCTCCGGGAGATTCCCCACATCGAAATCATCCGCATCGGCTCGCGCGTTCCGATCTTCCTGCCGCAGAGGATCACAAAGGAACTGGCGGAGATGCTGGGCAAGTACCACCCGCTCTGGATGAACATCCACGTCAACCACCCGAAGGAGATCACCCCCGAGGTCGAGGACGCGCTGGATCACCTGAGCCGCGCCGGCATCCCGCTCGGCTCGCAGTCCGTGCTGCTGCGCGGCATCAACGACCATCCCGTCATCATGCACAAGCTGATGCGCGAGCTCACCCGCTGCCGGGTGCGGCCCTACTACGTCTACCAGTGCGACGAGGTGCACGGGGCCGGCCACTTCCGCACCACGGTCGCGAAGGGCATCGAGATCATGGAGTCGCTGCGCGGCCACATGTCCGGCTACGCCGTCCCGACCTACGTGGTCGACCTGCCCGGGGGCGGCGGCAAGGTGCCGGTCGGACCGAACTACCTCCTGGCGCAGGGCTCGAATCGCGTCGTTCTGCGCAACTTCGAGGGTTACATCGGCACCTACACCGAACCCGAAGACTACCAGGGCCCGGACATGGCCGTGCCTGAGGAATGGGTCTGGCCCGAGCCGGGCCAGAGGGGCGTCGCGGGCCTCCTGGCCGGCGAGGAGCTCGCGATCGCACCCCAGGACTTCGACGCGGTGCACCGGCGTGGCGGCACGCAGCACCGGCTGAACCTCGACAAGGACAAGTGGATGCCGCGGGGCGTCGGGCGCGGGGCGGTGCCGCATGGCGGCTAGCGGCGGATAGAATAAGGCGTGCAAGCCGTCAGAGGGGGAGCAGAGTGAAACAGTTCTACGGCCTGCTCTCGAACGGTCAGACCGCGGCACTTGTCGCCCCCGACGCCTCGATCGACTGGCTCGCCTTTCCCGACTTCGACAGCGACGCGGTGTTCTGCAGGATCCTGGACCCTCTGTCCGGAGGCTTCATGTCCCTGAGGCCGGAGTCCCACTTCCGCGCCGACCAGGCCTACCTCTCCGGCAGCGTCGTGCTCGAGACCCGGCTGCGCACCCCGTCGGGCGTCGCGACGATCGACGACTACCTCGTCATTGGTCGGATGGAGTTGCGCCGCTTCGTACGCAGCGAAGTTCCGCTCGTGCTCGAATGCCAGCCCCGCTTCGGCTACGGCCAGTCGCTCGGTGCCCTGCGGCAGGTGCCGGACGGCCTCCTCTGGCGCAATCCGCACGGAGGGGACGCCCTGCTCCTTGCCCTGCACGGCCCGAGACCCCGGCGCATCGGCCGTGAGCAGTGGCTCCTGCCGCCAGGCGAGCACGAGGTGGCGCTCCTCTACACGCCGGACTTCGCCAAGGAGCAGGACGAGTTCACGTCCCCCGAAGGCGACCCCGCCGAACACCTCGAAGACGCCTTGCGCTTCTGGCGACAGGCGCCGATGCCGGAGGGCGTGCCGGAGCTGCAGCAGCACTTCGAGCGTTCGGTCCTGACCATGCGTGCCCTCACCGTGCGCACCACCGGGGCGGTCCTGGCCGCGCCCACCACAAGCCTGCCCGAGCAGATCGGCGGCGGGCGGAACTGGGATTACCGCTTCGCCTGGGTGCGGGACTCCGCCTACGCGGCGGAGGCCTTTCTCCTTTGTGGGGACGTTCTTGCCGCCCGACGGCTGATCGAGTTCCTCCTGAGTGCCGTGCAGATGACCGGCAAACCGTTCGTCAGCCCGTTCCTGCGCGGGGACGGCAACTTCAGCCTGGGCGAGCGGGAACTCGGCTGGCTCTCGGGCCACCGGCAGAGCCTGCCGGTCCGCGTCGGCAACGCCGCCTCGGCCCAGCTCCAGCTCGACATCGAAGGCGATCTGCTCTGGGCGCTCTGGCGCTACGTGCAGGAGACGGGCGACTGGAACCTGCCGCGCGGCTACTGGTGGGCGATCCAGCGCATGGCCGACTGGACGGCCCAGCACTGGCAGGACCCCGATGCGAGTCTCTGGGAGTTCCGCGACGAGCCTCGCCACTACACGCACTCGCTCGTGCTCTGCTGGGTCGCGCTCTCCTCGGCGGCGAGCCTCGCCTCGTCCCTCGGACGGGACCAGAAGGCGCGCGCCTGGCGCGAGGAGGCTCAGAGTGTCCGCCGCTTCGTGATGCGCGAATGCTACCGGCCGGATCTAGGGAGCTTCACGCAGGGCGTCGGCATGACCGAGGTCGACGCGGCGCTGCTCTGCCTGCCGCTCTACGGCTTCGTCACAGCGGGCGTCTCTGCGTGGCAGGGCACCCTGCGGCGGATCGAGACGGACCTCGTGCAGGACGGTCTCGTCTATCGGTATCGGCGCGACGCCATGGGCCCCGCACGCCATCCCTTCACGCTCGGCAGCACCTGGCTCGCGCGGGCCTACCTGCGCTCGGGCCGGATGGCGGATGCTCTGAGGACGCTCGAGCAGCTCGAGCAGGTGGCGACGCCGCTCGGTCTCTGGGGCGAGCACGTCGACCCGGAACTCGGCGAGCAGCGCGGCAACTTCCCGCAGCTCTTCCCGCACGCCGGTTTCGTCGCGGCTGTCTCCGAACTGGCCCGCGAGGGGCCGGGTGCCGCGGAACCAGAGGACGGCCGCGACGATACGGCCACCGCAGCGTCCCAGCCCAGCCAGCAACCGCTTTGACCGCCATGGCTTGGCTCTGCTAGCATAGATCCAGTCGGGAGTCACTCTTCATTGCTGAATCTCCCCTTTCCGGGGGAGAGCGGGGGACCCACCAAATCGGGGCGAAGCGCCTTTTGGCGCAGAGTCGCACTTCGACTCCAGCCCGTCAGCTAACCTCGCAAGCCACCGAAGTGCTACGGGTGCACCCGGGCTATCGCGTCTCGCAACATGGAGCCGCCTCGGGTCACCGGGGCGGTTTGTGCACTTTTCCGAGCCAAGGAGGGAGAACCTTGACCATCGACACGCCGCCTGCCGGATCGCGCGGACGGACGCTCCTCGGTGAGCTCTTCCCGGGCGCGCGCCTCATCGTCGCGGCGAACCGCTCGCCGTTTCGCCTGACGTTCGGCGTGCGCGGCGAGGAGCGTTGGGAGCGGCCGGCCGGTGGGGTCACCGCGGCGCTCGACCCGCTGCTGCGCCAGACCGGCGGCCTGTGGGTCGCGGCGGAGCCGGGAGAGCCGCAGGAACTCAAGGTGCCCCCCGAGGATCCCACCTACAACGTCTCGGTGCTCGGCGTGCCGGAGGAGGTCTATCGCGGCTACTACGTGGGCTACGCGAACTCTGGGCTCTGGCCGCTCTGCCACAATCTCGTGGAGCGCGCGCACTTCCGCTCGAGCGACTGGGTCGCCTACCGGCAGGTCAATCGCCAGTTCGCGGCGCGCATCGCGAGCGAGGCGCGACCGAACGATCTCATCTGGGTCCACGACTACCAGCTGGCGCTCGTGCCCGGCTATCTCAGGCAGTTCGGCGTGAGCGGCCCGATCGCGTTCTTCTGGCACATCCCGTGGCCGCCCACCGTCGTGCTCCGCCTCGTACCGGAGCGCAAAATGCTGCTCCAGGGCCTGCTCGAGGCCGACTGGATCGGCTTCCAGACGGAGGAGTCGGTCGACGCCTTCGCTGCCGCCGCCCGGCGCGAGCTCGGCGTGCGCAGCCAGCGCACCGCGCACGGCGTCACGCTGCTCTACCAGGGTCACCGCACGCACGTGGCGTCGGTGCCGATCTCGATCGACGTGGAGAAGGTGGAGGAGCTCGCGCGGACCGAATACGCGGAGCATCTGCTCGTGGACCTCAGGCGCCGCTGGAAGCTGGGCGAGGACAGCGTGCTGCTGCTCGGCGTCGACCGCCTGGATTACACCAAGGGCATTCCCGAGCGCTTGGAAGGCTTCTCCCGCCTGCTGTCGCGCTATCCCTCCTTGCGGGGCAAGGCGCATTTCCTGCAGATCGCGGTGCCGACGCGCACCGAGATCTCGGACTACCGCAGACTTGCCCTATCGGTGCGCCGCAAGGCGGCATCGATCAACCGCCGGTTCGGCGAGCCGGGTTGGCAGCCCGTGCGCCTCATCGAGCACAACCTGCGCCTCGAGCGCCTCGTCGTCCTCTACCGGCTCGCCGACGTGGCGGTCGTCTCGTCGCTCTACGACGGTCTCAACCTCGTCGCCAAGGAATACGTGGCCGCCCGTGTCGACGGGGACGGCAGCCTCTGCCTGAGCGAAACGGCCGGCGCCTACCACGAGCTGCGCTCGGCATTCCCGCTCTCTCCCCTGAGTTCCGAACGCATCGCCGAGAGCATGGCCAGGGCCATCTTCGCCTCACCCGAGGAGCGCAGGGAGCGCATGCAATCGCTGCGGGATGCCGTGCAGCGCAACACGGTGGACACCTGGCTCAGCCGTGTCCTGACAGGCGTCCGCGGGTCCGTCGACGATCAGTTGTCCGGGGTGAAGGAAACCCCCGTGTAATAGTGGCTCAAGATCTGCTGATAGGTCATGCCCTGCTCGGCCATGTACTGGGCGCCGTCCTGGCTCATCCCGACCCCGTGCCCGTTGCCGCGCCCGTGCAGGACGTAGGTCGAGGCGGCGAGCGGGTAGGTCGCCTGCTGGCCGTCTGCCCCCTCGGCCGACAGCTGGGCTGGCATCTGCGCTACCCCCGACGCCCCTTCCGCCACGCTCCCGGCGAGACTCGGCAGCGTCGTCTGTCCGTCGGCGCCCTCCACGGTCACCGAAGCGTTGGTCGTGACGGTGAAGAGGGTCGACGGCAGGCGCAAAAGACCCCGGATGCTGTCCTTGTACACGGTGTACTGTCCCTGCGATCCCTCGAACAGCACCGAGAGCGGCCTGCCTGAGAAGGTCTGGGACGTACCCTGCAGCACCATCTGCTCAAGCGCGCCGATGGCCGTGCCGCTCCAGTTCAAGACGAGGTTCGCGATCTGGGTCGCCGTCAGGGTGATGGTCCACGTCGTCGGCTTGTAGCCTGGCAACTCGTCGACGCCTCTCAAATACGGCACCACCGCGGACCACACGTTCTCCGAGTTCTCGGTCGCCCCGCCGGAGTCCGCGGAGAACACCGCGTCGATGACCTGCCCCTGGTAGGTCATGACGATGTTGGCCGTCGCGTCCACCGCCGCGCTCGAGCTGGGCTGCTCGGCGGAGTAGCCGCCATAGGCCTGGCTCAAGGTGGAGCCGTAGACGTCGAAGAGGCTTCCCGCCGCGACGTGCTCCATGGCGAAGAGCGCATAGCTGCGCGACGCCACCGCCTGCGCCTCCAGGGCCGCCTGGGACCAGCTTGCCGGCATCTCGGACGGCACGACGCCGTACAGATACTGCTCGAGCGGCAGCGTGTTGATCACCTGCAGGCGCGTCCCCGCGAGGGCGAAGGACAGGCTGCCCCTGTAGGCCGTGCCCTGCACCGAGAGAACGCCGCCGTCGCCCGATGCGGTGAATCCGCTCTGCGAGGCGGCAAGGAAGGACGTCGCGCCGCTCGGCACCTGCACCATCAGCTCCGTGCCGCTCGGTTGGTATAGAGCCGCCGTGGGGTACTGCGCCTGCACCATCGCAAGCTCCGGCTGCGCCGCCGCGGCGCTCGCGTACTGCCCGACCAGCACCCCCCACCCCTGCGCGGTCAGGATCGGATAGGCCGGCGTCCCACCCTGCCAGTAGGGTGCCGACAGCATCTGCGCCGCCGCGAGCGTCGTCTGGTCCGGAATGAGCACGCCGTAGGGGCCGTAAACCGCCGTTTCGGTCGTGGTGGCCGCCTGGGCGGCGGCCGACGTCGCGTACGGACCTGAGAATACGTCGTAGACGCCCGGCGGCGTCAGTTCGAGATAGGCGGGATGGCCCGCGGCCGCCAGAGCCGCCACCGCGGATTGGCCCGTCGTGAGGTCGGTCGTCTGGCTGACGAGGTCGCGATAGCCCAGCATCCGCACATAGCTCTGACCAGGCAGTTCCGTTTGGGCCTGTCCGACGGCATAGACGACATTCTGGCTCGGACCGGCCGGCGCAAGCGTCACCGCGGGGCGCGCAGCCGATCCCACATAGAGCCCGACGCGAATGTCGGGCGCCGTCTGGGCGGACGCTATCCCTGACAAGGTGGGCACGAGGGCCAGGGCAAGCACGAGCAGCGCGGCCGTACCAAGCCGCCGGAAGGGGTTGACCATGATTCTGCGCGTTCGACAGCTTTTGTCTCCCTTCCTCCCTGCTCGCTCCGCCTCGCACAACATAGGAACCTTCTGACGACTGGTGTTCTTTTATAGACATTCCGTAATGCCATGGCGACAAAAATCGCCATGTTCTGTGTCCTAACGATCTGCTCCCGCTGCATTTCTCACTTACTAATGCGCTGAAGACGCCAGACAAGACAATGGACACAACGAAATGTATGGAGTATCGTATCGCTAGCGCATACTGTGCTGTGTAAACCTGAAGGAGGCTACAACGTGTCCGTCCGCACTGGCCCGTATACAGACGACGAGATCGCCGAGATCCGCAAGATGACGGCGAAGGTGCGCGAAGGCGCCCAGATCCGTGATCTGGCCCAAGAGCTTGCTGTGGAACTCAATCGCTCGGCCCGTGGCCTTGCCCTGACAATCGGCCGTGAACTTGCGCGTCAAAACCCGCGCCGCCCGCGGCAGCGCAAGATCCGCGCCATGGGACGGGGCCGCGACATGATGGTGCTGACGCAGCGTCTGGCGGCGCTCGCCCGCGAGCTTGACGACCTGGGTCGTCGGCGTCGCGACCTGGACCGCGCGATCGAGACGCGCCTGTCCGAGTACTCGGAACTCAAGTCGAAGCTCTTGCAGGCGATCACGCCGGCCAACGTCGACGTCACGCCGCAGATCGCGGTCGAGGCCGCGGCGGTCGAGGAACTCGCGGAATAAGGTCCGGCATCTCAGGGCGCGCCCGGCGGGCGCGCCCTTTTTCCTTGCTACCCGGTGCCGAGGCTGAGCGGCGCGGGGTGCAAACCGTCCTTGCCCAGCGTCTTCAAAAGGCGCGCAAGCTCGTGGCCGACGCCGGGCACCCAGTGCAGCAGGATGATGTCGCCGGCCTGCAGCGGGCCGCCGTTCCAGGTTTCGATGCCTTTGCCCGGCAGCCATTCGGCGCTCCACATCACGAGTTCCTTGAGCCCGGCGGCGGCCGCGGCCGCGCGCACCGCGGCGCTCACCCGCCCGTACGGAGGCCGGCCCATGGTGGGGGCGGGCACGCCGAACCAGGCGGGATAATCCGCGATCGGGCCCCGCCACTCGGCCGCAGCGTCCGCGAAGGACAGCTGCGCGAGATCCGCGTGGTCTACCGTGTGATCCTCGATCACCCCGCCGGCCGCAACGAAATCGCGCCAGTAGCCGGGGTTCCCCTCCGCCGCTCTCGCGATCAGGAACGCCGTGACCGGCACATGCCGCCGCCGCATGAGCTGCAGGAGATAGCGGCTAGGATACCACCCGTCGTCGATGGTCAGGTAGACCTGCCCGTCTCGGCTGGGACCGAACCAGACGACCGGCGCCTCCGGTAGCGCGGGCACGGTGACGCGCCAGACGCTCCGGCCGCCCCATGCCCCGACCGCCACGATCCGGTAGGATTGCGCGGCGACGCCGCGCGTCAGTGTCACGACGCCCGGCGCGGCAGGTTGCCAGCTTCCGGGCGGCAGGCCGCGGACGGCGATGAGCGGTTCGGAGGATCGCAGGACGAGCGAACCCGCGGTCTCCTCCTCCCCGGCGATCTTGGGTGGCACCGGCGCGACGGCCAGGATACGTTTCGTCTCGGGGTCCGGCCCCGCCACCGTCACCCGCGTCGAGACGATCTCGCCGGGCCGCAGGTCTAGGGTCAAGGCGGCCGTGGCCGGCTCCGTCTCGCCGAAGGCGGTCCATGTGGTCTCCCGCGTCACGTAGCCCGCAAGAGGGCTTGCACCAGGGCGCAGCCAGATGCGCAAAGTGTCCCTGGCCGTGCTGACGTGCCAGCGAACCGACGGCGCAGCGGCGCGCAGGAGGACGTGCACGCCGCTGGCGCCGAGGACGATGACAAGGGCAAGAACGCCGAGCCCTGGGCGGAACAGGCCCGGCGACGGTACGCGCAGCCTCAGGCCGTGCCGCGGCACGGGCCTCCCCCCTCGACCGACGATGCCGTGAAACACGACATCCTATGTCGGGCCGTAAGGAGGCAGGCCCCAGGGACAGGCCACGACATGCGCCAAGCTCTCGCCGGGTCGGTCCCGGGCGAGAGCTTGGCACAATTGCCTGGCCGGCGCCTTGCCGCTATGCTCTGGCCAGGAGGCGGGACATGCGCAGACGTGAGCTTCTCGACGTGCTCAAGGAGGCCAAGGAGCCCATTTCAGGCGGCCAGTTCGCCGACATGTTCGGCGTCTCCCGGCAGGTGATCGTGCACGACATCGCCCTGCTGCGCGCGGAGGGCCACCCGATCGACGCGACGACCAGCGGCTACCGCCTGGCGAGCGGACCGATCGGCGTGCGCGACGTGTTTGCCGTGCGCCACACGCCGGAGCAGACGGAAGTCGAACTGATGACGCTCGTCGACCTCGGCATCGTCGTGAAGGAGGTCATCGTGGACCATCCCCTCTACGGCGAATTGCGCGGCGGGCTTGAACTGCACTCGCGCCGGGACGTCGAGCTCTTCCTCGGGCGGCTGCGCGAGCACGGCGGCCAGCTGCTGAGCGTACTCACGGGCGGCGCGCACGTCCACACCGTCGAAGCACGTGACGTCTCTACGCTCGCTGAGGGACGGCAGGCTCTCGCGCGCCTCGGGATCCTCGACGAAGCAGAAGATAGAGGATAGCGGCCGTAAGACCGCCGACGTAGTACGCGATGTCCGCGCCCCCCATCGCCCTGGCCGCGGGTCCCGTGAAGAGCGACTGCGACATGAAGGGGACGGAGACGGCGAGACCGATCAGGAATGCCCAGAACCCCGCCTCCACGAGCGCGGGGTTTCTTGTCGCCTGGCCCTCCGACAGCACGACTCCCAGCCACGGCGCGATCCAGTACGACAGCAGCAGCAGGAACGATTCGTAATCACCGCTGAAGCCCTGCACGCCGAGCAGCGCGATCGCGGTGCCGAACACCCCGACCAGCAGCGCGGCGAGCGAGCGCGGCATGCGAATGCCGAGCGCCAGGAGCGAAGTGGCGCCGGTGTAGATGTTGAGCAGATTCGCGGTCAAGGTGCCGAGGATGCCGGCGGCGAAGACGAAGATGGCGAGCCCGCCCGACGCCGCCTGGAGCAGCGGCACCTCATCGAACAGGCGGAAATGGGACGCGAACGCGACTCCGATCACCTCCACCCAGAGGCAGGAGACGAGCGAGCCGAGAAAGGTCCAGGTGAAGACGAGCCCTCTCTTGGTGCCTGCCGGAAGGTAGCGGGAGTAGTCCGAGGCGTAGGGCGCCCAGGAAAAGACGTAGGAAGCGATCATGGCGATACCGAGGGCGAAGGGCGCCCAGCTGAAACCGCCCTGGGTCGGTGCGCCGAAGCCCAGGGTCGCGGCGCGCCAGGTGAAGAAGGCGAAGGTGAGCGCGAGCAGGATGCTGACCCACCTCTCCACGCTGTGGACCATGTCGTGCCCCACCGCGCCGATCGCCATCTGCAGAATCCCGATCAGGACGATACCGCCTGCTGCCGGCAGGTGGAGCAGGCTCGCGAGCAGCTGTCCGCCAAGAAGAGAATTGACGGCGAACCAGCCGAGGCACGAGAGCCAGTTGAGGGCCGCGGGCAGATAGACGCCGAGGCTGCCGAACCCCGCGCGCGACTGCGCGAGCTGCGGCAGTCCGCTTTCCGGACCCATGGCCGACGCGAAGCCGACCAGAGCCGCGCCGATCAGGTTGCCGAGCAGCACCGTCAGGAGCGACCACCAGAGGCCAAGGCCGAACGAGTAGAGCAGGACGCCGAGAAACCAGGGCGGAATGCCGAGATTTGCTGCAAACCAGAGCGTGAACAGGCTTGAACTCTTACCATGGCGTTCCGCGGCGGGGACAGGCTCGAGGCCGCGGGACTCGATGCGCATGGGGACCACCTCCAGGCTCCATGAGACTATACACCTGTGTTGTCACATGGTACAAGGCATCAGGTGGCCCCGATGGGAGCGCCGTCCCCGGCACCCCTTCCCCCGCCCTGCCATAGCATGCATGGCAGTCGCCCGGAGGGAAGGCCCATGCACGCGCTCGTTCTGGCCGTCTTGATCGGCATCGCCGGCAATCTCGACAACCTTGGGGTTGGCGTCGCCTACGGCGTGCGCAAGATCGGCATCCCGTTCCGCAGCAATTTCTTCATTGCGCTCGTAGCCGCCGCAGGCACGCTCGTGGTGGCCTATGCGGGCCTTGGCATCGGCCACGTTCTGAGGCCGGAGATCGCCAACATCATCGGCTCGGCCGTCATCATCGCCGTAGGCATCTGGGTGCTGTGGCCACGCAGGGCGCCTGCGCCGTCCACGGCGACCAAGGATGCGATCGGCCTCGTCTACCACCCGGAGCAAGCCGACGTCGACCTCTCGGGCGACATCTCCGTCATGGAATCGCTGGCGCTGTCGGTCGGGCTCGGCCTGAACGCCTGGGCCGGCGGCTTCGGCGGCGGCATGGTGGGCCTGCCGCCGTGGCTGCTCGCGCTCGCGACGGGCCTACTGAGCTTCGCGACGCTGCTCGCCGGAGAGCACGTGGGCCGCAGGGCCCCGGGCAGTTGGCTCGGCCCCAAGGCCACCGTCGCCGCGGGGGTCCTGCTGATCCTCATCGGCATCAAGGATCTTGTCTAGACCTGCGCCGCTGCCTGCAGCCAGATGAGGCGCGCGAGCTGCCATGGCTCCTCGAGCACCGTCGCCCCGAGGCCCGCCGCCCTCAGGCTCGCCTCGACTGGCGCCCTGGCGTCCGCGAGCACATAGAGGTCGCGCCGCGGTCCGTCCTCCTGCCACTCACGGTAGCGCAGCCACTTGTGCCGAAGCTGGCCTTGCCCCTCCGTGGCGCGGTCCACCTCGATCAGGGCCTCGCCCGCCACGGTGCGAACGAGCGCGTCCGGCACGAGGGTACGCTCGCCGAGGCCTGCGGCGCTGCGATAGCCGAGGCGCGGCTCCGCCCGATAGGCCGCCGCAGGCATGCCGGCTCGGCGCAAGGCGACGTAGAGCGCCGTGCGCCGCAGTTCGTGACCCAGGCGCAACGCGGCGTAGGCCCGCTGGCCGTTCGCCACCTCCTCCCCCAGCATGGCCAGGGCGGCACGGGTCCCACTCTGTCCCAGGTAGACGACGCTCTCCGTCTCCCCGGTCACCTCGCGAGCGAGGCCGCTCGCGAGCAGCCCCGGCAGATCGCCACCGGCGAGGACCGCCAGGTCTTCCGCCTGCGCACGCGTCGCGAAACGCGCCTGATAGAGATCCTGGAGAAGGTCGCGCTCGGCGGTACCCAGGCGCAGCAGGCGTTCCGTGAGGTCGGGGCGCATCAGGGTCTTCCGAGCCGCACCAGCACAGGGGGCAGAAGCCGGCCGCCAGCCGCGACCTCCGCAACCGCCTGGCCGCGCGGCAGCCGGCGCAGCGTCTCCTGATCGAAGCGCGGCGCCTCCCTGAGCCCGCCGTTCGCGCTCGTCACGAAGCGGCGGCCAAGCGACTCCCTGAGCTGCTCAAGATCCTCGCGCCCGAGGCCTCCGAGCAGGACGCGGTTGCGGGCGTTCGCCAGAACGGCGCCGCGCAGTTCGTCCGACAGCTGCCTGAGATGCTGGTGCGCGAGCACCGCGCCGACGCGGTGCGAACGGGCCTGCGCGAGGAAGCTGCCGAAATCGGCCTGCGCGAAGGTCTGGAACTCGTCCGCGTAGATGAAGGCCGAAGGGCCCTTGACCCTGCGCAAGGCCGCCGACTGGAAGAGCAGAAGGGCGAACGCCCCCACGGCGCCCGCGCCAAGGCCGATCTCTCCCTCCGGCAGGGCCATGCAGAGCATGTCGCCCTCTGCGAGCAGTCGGTCGAAGTCGGTGGCGGGCGTGGTCGTGAAGAGCTGCCGCGCCCAGGGATGCGCCAAGACCTCCGACAGCGCCGACTGCACGCCGATAAAGGCGTCCTGACGGAAGCGCGGGCTCCAACCGCCGACCTCGTCGCGGAAGTAGGCCCGGACGTGCGGCGACGAGGCCTCGAGCAGCACCTCCCTGCGCATCTCCTCGCTGCGCAGGAACTCGGCGAGGTCCGGCAAGGTCGGGCTCGGCAGCGCTTCCTTCAGGGCGAGGGCGGCGTGCCGCAACATCGCCTGGCCGACGCTCCTGTAGAACTCGTGCTGGCTGCCGAAAGCGCCGAACAGGGCGTAGGCCACCGTCTCCGCCGCCACCTGCGGCTCGCCGGCAAACGGGTCCAGGCCGAGACTGGGCGGCTCCCCCGGCCGCAGGGCGATCACCTGCCGCCCGCGACGCCTCGCCTCCTCGACCGCCAGGTCGTAGAGGTCGCCCTTCGGGTCCAACAGCAGGATGCCGTGACCCGCCGCGATGTCCTGCCGCAAGAGTGGCCAGAGCACACCGATCGTCTTGCCGGAGCCGGTCGGCCCGAGCACGTGCATGTGCAGGAACCTGTCGTCGATGGCGATGTCGACAGGACGCCTGAGGCTGCCCGTGACTCCGAGGCGCACCGTGTCGCTCTTGATGAAGCGAGGCCGCAGCCAGACCCAGAGCCAGAGGGCCAGGCCGATCTCCCCGAGGAACGAGATGAACAGCCAGAAGTTCGGCTGGGCCGAGAGGCCGAAAGCGTGCCCGAGCGGCACGGCCCAAAGGGCGATGATCAGGTACACGAGCGAAATGGTGAAGAGCGGCCGCCGCCGCCCGACCCATGGCAGACCCTGCACGGCGTACGCGTAGAGCACGCCTGCGAGGACCACGGCAAACCACGGCCACTGCCCCACGGCGTAGAGATAGAGCGCCGCCAGGGAGAGTGGAAGAGCGAGCACGGCAAGGATAGCGCGAGGAATCTTCATCATGTCCTAGCCGTTTCGACACGGCCCCCTCCCGCGCCTTTCGCAGGATTCGACGCCCTCTGCACGGAATACGGCGCCGGAGGTGCTGCGTTCTGGTCCAGCTGAAGGGCGGGCGCGGTGGCGTGCGTCTGGTGATCGGTCCCCGCCCGAACCCTCAGACCGTGGTCGGAGAAATCATCCAAAGCCTTGAAAGCGCCGCGGGGTTCCTCGGCAACGCCCGCATCGCGGTCGAGACCGCCGACGACACGATGTCGCCGGAGCTTGTCGCGGCGATCAGCGAGGCGATGCGGCGCTTTCCGACACTCGGACTCGCCAGCATCGGCCCGAGACCGCACGCGCAGCCCACCCGCGGCGACGATCCCAAGGTGGTGCGCAGGACGGTGCGCTCCGGCCAGGAGGTCACGCACCAGGGGGATCTCGTCGTGCTGGGCGACGTTCACGTCGGCGGCCGCCTCGTGGCCACCGGCGACGTGATCGTGGTTGGTACCCTGCGCGGCTTCGCCTGGGCGGGCGCGGAAGGCAACGAGGGCGCCATCATCTACGCGCAGCAGCTTCAGCCGACGCAGGTGCGCATCGCCGGGGCCATCGCCCAGGGCGCACCAACGGAGCCCGGCGGCGCGGAATACGCGCACCTCGAGGACGGCAAGATCATCGTCGAGCCCTGGGCAGCCAAGTCCGGCCGCCGACCGCCCGTCCGTCAGACAACCTAGTAGAGCAACGCGAGGACCCGCCGCCAGCCAGCGGCGGGTCCTCGACGTCCGCGTTCAGCGCGTGAACGTGACCTGCACCTGCATCGCGTAGCTGGGACCCGGCGCGGACATGTGCCGCATGTGGACGCTGACCACCTGCGGCCGCCCCAGCGGTTCCTGCAACGCGGACGCGATCGCCTGCGCGTCGCTGCGCGCTGCCCGCACGGCCGCTGCCACGGCACTTGCCCGCTCGCTGACGCTCGGCGTCTGATACTGGTCCGCGGTTCCCTGGACCATCGTGGCCCCGCTCACCACCGCCGCGTCGATGGCGGCGCCGAGCCGGTCCGCCTTGGCGATGCGCGCCACGACGTTCTGGACGACGATGTAGCCCTCCCCCTGCTGGCTCTGCTGTCCACGTTGCAGAGCCCCGATGCGGTAGCCCTGCACCTTCACGTCGCTGGCCGGAACCCCCGCCGAGCGCAGCCCCTGGCGGAGCCGCTCGAGCGACTGCTGCGCGTCGGACTGCGCGGAACGGCTGTCCTGGGCGCGCGTCTCGATACCCAAATAGAGCGTGGCGCCTTGGGTTGGCGCTGCCACCGGCTCCTCCTCCGTGACGGTCAAGGTCGCGGGCGTGGCCTTCACATCCGCGGCGTGGCCGCTGCGCGGCGTCACTGCCAGAAGGGCTATCGCCAGGACGGCCATGCCCGCCAGCGCAGGCAGGGGACCACGAATCCATCGCACGGCACCGCCTCCCAGAGGCCAGCATTCCCCTCTGAGAACTGGACATGCGTTCCGCAGGAAGGGTCCGTCTGGCATCGAAGGCTGACGAGGACCAGTTTCGGAGGTGGGACCATGCGCAGATATCTGGGTGCGCTGGCAGCCGTAGCGCTGCTTGCGCCCCTCGCCTTTTCTTCGTCGCCGGCCGCCGCGGCCGCGTCGTTCCCCGACGTGCCCTCCAGCTATTGGGCCGCCGGGGCCATCGATGCGCTTGCCGCGCAGGGCGTGATCCAAGGCGAAGCGGACGGACTCTTCCATCCCCTCGCTCCCGTGACGCGGGCACAGTTCGCCGCGATGATCGTGCGCGCGGAGAAGCTCCCGATCGTGACCGTCGGGCCGCGCTTCAGCGATGTGTCCTCGTCGAGCGCCCTCTACGGAGACGTCGAGACGGCCGCGGCCAACGGCCTGATGCTCGGCACGAGCGTGACGGCGTTCAGCCCAGGCGCCACCATCAACCGGGCCATGGCGGCCACCATTGGCGTGCGTGCCATCGACCTCGCGCCAGTCGGGAGCGACGTGCAGGGCCAGCCATCGGGATACGTGGATGGCGGGCGGATCCCAAGCTACGCCTTGGGCGACGTCATCGTGGCGAAACGCCTCGGCATCATGCAGGGCCTTGCCGGGAACGTCTTCGATCCGGCCGGGGCTCTCAACCGGGCTCAGGCGGCGACCGTGATCTACCGCATGCTGGGGCTTTCGCCCCAGACGATCGCGTCCTTAGCGGCATCGGTGGTCAGCCGCATCGACGGCGGCAGCGTCTCCACCTCCATCGCCATCGGGCAGTCCACATCCCTCTGGTCCGTCGCCCGCGACGCCTCCGGATTGCCGGTGCCCGCCCAGGTCCAGTGGAGCGCGAGCGGGGGCTCCCTGTCGGGTACGACCTTCAGCGCCCAGACGCCCGGCAGCTACCAGCTCACGGCCAGCGTCTACGGCTCCACCGCCAGGAAGGCCATGACGATCCACGTCGAACAGGCGACCTCCCTCGCCATCTATGGCCTGCTCGAGGTGGCGGGTCCCGGTGCGACCGTGCCGGTGCAGGTCACGGTGCTGGATCAGGGCGGCAAGCGCGACGTCGCCGACGTCTCCCGCGCCATCACCCTGACCGCGACCAGCGGCAGCACCCCGCCGGTCACCCTGACGGCGACGGCGCAGAACGGTCAAGCCAGTTTCTCCTTCACCCCTCCCGCGGCGGGCCCCTGGACCCTGACCGCCAGCGCGGCGGGTCTCCTGAGCGGCACGGCGGCGTTCGACGTGCTGGCGGCGCCGTTCCCGAGTCCTCTGCAGCTCACGGGTCCCACGCAAATCCTGCCCGGTCAGTCGGCCAGCCTCAAGGCGAACCTACCGCCAGGAGCCAGCGAGGCCTCACCGGTCACCCTGACGTCGAGCGATCCGGCCGTCGTGGCGGTGCAGGGATCCGGGGGCGGCTCGCTGACGGCGTCCGGCCTAACCTTCAAGGTGCAGGCGGTTGCGCCCGGCACCGCAACGCTCACGCTCAGCAATGGCGCCGGAGCGTACATGAACGCGACCATGCAGGTGACGGTGCCGGCGCTGGGCCAGCTTGCGCTGGTCTCGCCTCCGACCGTCACGGCCGGGCAGTCCGCGACGGCCAGCGTAACGGTACAGCAAACCACGCCGGCGCCGGCGCCAGCGGTCTCGCTCACGCTCGTGAATCCCCAGGGTGTCTCTGTGACGACCTTGGCGGCGACCGCCCAGGGCGGCGTCGCCCGCTTCAGCCTGGACCGGGATGAAGCAGGGACGTGGCAGGTCAAGGCCTCGGCGCCCGGGTACACGCCCTCTGCCGCGAGCTGGGTCGTGAACCCCGGTCCGGCGACGCAGCTGATCGCCACGGGTGCCCCCTCCACCATCGTCGTCGCAGGGCAGAGCAGCAACCTTCAGGTGATGCTCGCCGACCGCTTCGACAACCCCGTGCCAGCTCCGCTCAGTGTGGCCATGACGGTGCAGGGCTCGGCGGGCACGCTGACGCAGACGTCGCAGAGCCTCGCCGGACCCGGAGCGGCGGCCGTGTTCCAGGCGGCGACACCGGGGCTCGAGACGGTCAGCGTCCGAGATCCGCAGGTCCCCGCCTACGGTACGGTGCGGGTCACGTTCCGCGTGATCGCGCAGAGCGCGGACGTCGCCGCCGGCAAGGGCTTCTGGCTGCTCGGCAGCGACCTCTCCTCCACCCCGGTACCCAAGCTGCTAGCGCAACTGAGGAGCCTCGGCGCGACCCACGTGTACCTGGAGGTGGAGGGCAGCTGGGGCTTCTACGGCAGCTCGCAGCTGCGCACGTTCCTCTACCAGGCGCACGACGCAGGCATCGCCGTGCTGGCCTGGGTCTACCCCTACCTGAGCAACGTGCCGCTCGACGAGGCGCTGACGCAGGAGGTGGCGACCTACGTCGCTCCCACAGGCGACAAGCCGGACGGCATCGCCGCCGACATCGAGGAGAACCTCAGCCCCACCGCCGTCGGCAGCTACGCCGCCGCGGTGCGCCAGGCCCTGGGACCGGGCGGCGTCTTCATCGCCGTCACCTACCCGCCGATCTACCACGAGAACTATCCGTTCGCGGCCCTGGCCCCCTACGTGACGCTGTACGCGCCGATGGACTACTGGCACTATGAGGCCATCAGCGAGGACTTCACCACGGCGTACCAGTACGTGCATGACACCGTGGGGCTGATCCGCCAGCTCTCAGGGCTGCCGAACGTGCCGGTCAGCGTGATCGGCCAGACCTACGACATGTTCTCGAGCGGTGCCAAAGGCGTCTTCAGCCCGACGCCGCTTGAACTCCAGGCGGCCTTCCAGGCGGCGAGCGACGCCGGCGCGATCGGCATCTCGTTCTACCGCCTGCCGACGGCGACAGCTGCCGAACTCGGAGCGATCACCGCCCTGCCGTACCCAGACCCGAGCGACTGATCGCGGGCGGCTCACCAGGAAGCAAACGCGTTGCGCGGCCCGGGGGAAACGCCTCCCGGGCCGCGCTCGCGTTCCGGCGCCTCCGTTCCTCCCGTCAGACGCGCAGCCACGTCTTCCCGCCATTCGTGGTACGTAGCACCTCGGGCGGGCTTTCGCCGGCATCCTGTTCGATGATCACCCAGCCGTCGTCGCGGTTGACGAAGTCAAGTTGGGAGATCTGCGTCCCGATCGGAAGAAGCCGCTTCGGGATGTGGCCGGACAGCGTCGACGTGGGGATCGCCGCAGCGGCCCCCTCGACGCGGGAGAGGTCGGAAGATCCCGAATCGTAGCTGAACGCCAGGATCTCTAGCTTGGCCCTGACGATATCGATGACCTGGTACCCGAGATCGTGCGCCGCGCGCTGCCGATACGCGACCCGCCAGGAGCGGCCACCGGTCGTCGAGGCGTAGACGACGGTCGCAGGGGTGCCCTCGAACTGCACGGCCATCGCGCCCAGTGCTCCGGAGAAGACCGGCGGCGCAAGCACGTTGGCCTCGTCCCTCGGCACGGACTTCGCTACCGGAAAGGTCATCTCGGACCAGTGCGCTCCCCCGTCCGCCGTCCTGTAGAGGAGGCTTGGCGAGGTACTCGTAATGCTGCCGACGAGCCAGCCGCTGAGGGGCCCGGTGAACGAGATGTCACCGCTGAACGGCAGCGTCGGTCTGCCGCCGCTCGCGTAGGTCGAAGCGACCACCCGCCAGTGCGCACCCCCGTCCACGGTGCGGTAGAGCACCCCGGGCTCGGTGCTCATGCCATGGCCGGGAGCTGCCATGAGCCAGCCGTCCTCTGGGCCCGCGAAGCTGATGGAGACGGGCCCGCCCAGCGGGGCAGACCCCTTCAGTCCGGGAATGTAGGCGAAAGGAAGCGTCTCGTAGCTCCAGTGTCCTCCCCCGTCGGTCGTGTGATCGAGACCGATCGTGGAGCCGCTGACCGTGAACGCGTACCAGGCTTTCTTGGCCGAAACCGGGTACAGGATGGATCCGTAGGCGCTTTGCGGGATGCGTGGAAGCGCAGCGGAGGCGGTCCACGTTACGCCATCCGCTGTGCGGTAAACCGTCGTGTGGTCACCGCCCAAGGCCCAGCCCGACGTGGGTGACCGCATTTCGATCCAGGAGAAGTGGTAGGCTGCGGGCGGATTCGGCGTGGGAGTGCCGGCCGCTGCGCAGCCGGCCACCACCACGGCAAACAGCGCCGACACGAGAGGCAGGCGCTGCACTTGCCACCCCTCCCCTTATGCCACGCCGCGCTCAGAAGGTGTCGCTCACCTGCGTCACCTCGCGCAGCAGTTCCACGACACCCTGCCGGAGGTCCGGCCGCTGCAAGGCAAAACTGATCTGCGCCCGCAGCAGTCCAAGCGGTTCGCCGATGTCGTAGCGCTCCCCCGCCACCGTCACCGCGTAGAGCGGCCGTTCGCGGCAAAGCGCCCTCAGGGCGTCCGTCAGCTGAATTTCGCCGCCAGCGCCGGGCTTCGTATGCCGGAGGTGTGCAAAGATCTCCGGCGGAAGGACATAGCGCCCGACGACGCCGAGGTGGGATGGCGCATCCTCGGCCTGCGGCTTCTCGACCATGTCGAGCACCCGGAAGACGCCCGGCTGGATCTCTTCGCCAACGGCGACGACGCCGTAGCGGCTGATGTCCTCGGGCGGTACCGGCACCACCGCGACCACCGGCGCGTCGAGCTGCTCCGCCACGGAGATCAGCTGCGCAAGGGCGGGCCTCGGGCTGATGTAGAGGTCGTCGGGCAGCAGGACCGCGAAATCCTCGCGGTCGACATGGCGCTCGGCACAGGCGATCGCGTGTCCGAGACCACGCGGTGTCCCTTGGCGCACGTAGAAGACCTGCAGACGGTCGAGAAGACGCTGCACCTCGCGCAGGCGCGGGTTTCCGGTCTTCTGGAGCAGCCGCTCGAGTTCGATCGCACGGTCGAAATGGTCCTCGATTGCGCGCTTGCCGCGCCCGGTGACGATCAGGAGATCGCGGATGCCGCAGGCGTCGATCTCTTCGGCGATGTAGTGGATCGCCGGGCGGTCCACCACGGGGAGCATCTCTTTCGGCTGGGCCTTTGTAGCCGGAAGGAAGCGGGTGCCGAGACCAGCGGCCGGCACCACGGCCTTTGCGACACGCATGTGTTACCCCCGAGACTGCCTTGGTGGCGGTTGTCCCCACCATTGTAGCCTATCTCCAGCCCCATGAGGTCAGTGCCAGAGCCAACCCGCGACGATGAAGGCCGTCGCATAGCCGATCGCGTCCACGCTGAGGCAGAGCGGCAGGGCGTAACGCGAGCGCCGCACCCCGACTGAGCCCAGGTAGACGGTCAGGACGTAGAGGGTTGTCTCGGACGAGCCCTGGATTGTCGAGACAAGATGTCCGAGAAAGCTGTCCGGACCGTGCTGGTGCAGAAGGGAGAGCACAAGCCCCGAGGACGCCGAGCCCGAAAGGGGCCGCACCAGGAGCAGGGGCAGCAGTGCGGCGGGCACGCCGAGCGGCCGCAGCACCGGCGCGAGCCAGGCGCTCAGCATCTCGAGGGCTCCGCTCATGCGGAAGGCAGCCACCGCGACATAGATGGCGAGTAGGTACGGAAACAGGCTGACCGACAGCTGCAGTCCCTCGCGCGCGCCGCTGACGAACTCCGCGATGAGGTCCACCCGCCGCCAGAGGCCGTGCAAAAGCACCGCCGCCACGAAGATCGGCACGAGCCAGCCGGCGACGCTGCCCACCGCCTGGATCATGCGCTCGTGCGGGCGACGCGCCGGAATACCCCGTGCAGGATGAGCGCGGAGACGAAGGCCACGCCCGTGACGATGGTGGATGCCAAGGCGGTGCCGGCGGGATCGAGGGAGCCCGCTGCGGCCCGCATCGCGATGGTGCCGGCCGGCAGCAGGTTGAGCGCCGCGGAGTTGAGCACGAGAAAGAGGATCATGTCGTCCGAAGCCGTCTCCTTGTCGGGCATCGCGTGCGAGAGTTCCTGCATCGCCTTGAGGCCGAAGGGCGTCGCGGCGGAGCCTAGCCCGAGCGCGTTGGCCACGAGGTTCATCGCCATCAGCGCGAAGGCGGGATGCCCTTCGGGAAGCTTGCGAAAGAGGAAGCGCAAGAGAGGCATCAGCGGACGGGCCAACGTCTCGAGCAGCCCGCTCTTCTCCGCGATGCGGCTCAGCCCAAACCAGAACGCCGTCACGGCAGCGAGGTCGATCGCCAGTTTCGTGGCCTGCATCGCCTGGGTGAAGAGGCCCGAGCCGACACTGTCGATCGTGCCGTGCGCGCCGCCGACGCCTAGGGCAACCAGCATCAGCAAGGCCCAGACAGCGTTCAGCATCCGGTTACCCCCTGCCTGTTTCTATGGCACCTCCCCGCGAGGAAGACCAGGCCCGGAAGTAAGCGCATATGCTGACCCCGGGCCCGACTCCGGCCAGGGAGGAATCGGCGGTGCTTTACGCAGTGCTTCGCTCCAAGATCCACCGGGCGCGCGTCACGGAGGCCGTCCTCGACTACCAGGGGAGCCTCTCGCTGGACACCGATCTCATGGCGGCGGCAGACCTGAGGCAGTACGACTGGGTGCAGATCACTTCCATGGCCAACGGCGCCCGTTGGCAGACCTACGTGCTCGAGGCCCCGGCAGGCAGCGGCACCGTGCGCGCGAACGGAGCGGCCGCGCGGCACTTCGCTCCGGGCGACGAAGTGATCATCCTCGCGTTCGCGTACGCCACCACGGAAGAACGCGAGGGAATCGCCCCGCGGATCGTCCACGTCGATGGCGCCAACCGGCCCGTCGGCACTACAGGAGACGCCTGACCACGAGTGGAAGTCTCCCTTACCGTGCTTGGAAGGGAGCCTTCACCCGTGCAACTGCGTCAGGTCGAGATCTTCGCCTTGCGGATGCGTCTTCGGCATCCTTTCGAGACCAGCTTCGGTCGCGAGGACGACCGGGAGTTCCTGCTGGTTCGCGCCGAGACCGACGATTTCACCGGCTGGGGCGAGGTGACCGTCTCCCGCGATCCCTTCTACTGCTATGAGACCGTCGCGACGGCGCAGTCCGTGCTCCACGACTACCTGGTTCCCTGGGCCCTCAAGGCGCCCATCATCCACCCGGACGACCTGCAGGAGCGCCTGGCTCAGGTGCGCGGCCACCAGATGGCCAAGGCCGGCCTCGAAGGCGCTGTGTGGGACATCCACGCGCAGGAGCTCGGGCTGCCGCTCAGCCGCGCCTTGGGCGGCACGCGGCAGGAGATCGAGGTCGGCATCTCGATCGGCATCGAGCCGACGGAAGCGCTCCTGCTGAAGCAGGTGGAGCGCTTCCTCGGCGAGGGGTATAGGCGGTTCAAGATCAAGATCAAGCCCGGCGTCGACTACGATCGGCTCAAGGCGGTGCGCAGGGAGTTCGGCCAGATCCCGATGATGGCGGACGCGAACTCCGCCTACACGCTCGAGGACCTGCCGCTGCTGCAGCGGCTGGACGAACTCGACCTCATGATGATCGAGCAGCCCCTCTCCTACGACGACATCATCGACCACGCCACGCTGCAGAGGCAGCTCAAGACGCCCATCTGCCTCGACGAGAGCATCCACGGGCCGGAGGACCTCAGGAAGGCGATCTCTCTGGGCTCGGGACGCATTCTCAACATCAAGATCGGGCGGCTCGGGGGACTCACGCAGTCCCTCAGAAGCCACAACCTCTGCCAAGGGGCGGGCTGGCCCGTCTGGTGCGGCGGCATGCTGGAGTCGGGGGTGGGAAGGCTGCACAACGTCGCGATCACCACCTTGCCCGGCTTCACCCTGCCTGGCGATACCGCCGCCAGCAGCCGCTACTGGCAGGAGGACATCATCGAACCCGAAGTGATCGTGTCGCCGAAGGGCACCATACAGGTGCCGGACGGGCCCGGCCTTGGGCACAAGGTACGCGAGGACATGGTGCGATCGATGGCTCACGCCCACTGGACGCTGCGGCGCTAGATGGAGAGATCCAGGGAAGGCCCTGTGAACCGCCAGGAGGCGCTCCTCGCCGCCGCGGCCAGCGTCTTCGCCCGGCAGGGCTACCACGCGGCGACCGTCGCGGCGATCGCCCGGCGGGCAGGCGTGGCCACCGGCACGTTCTACCTCTACTTCCCCTCGAAGGAGCAGTGCTTCGCGCAGCTGATCGCCCTGCTCTACGACGAGGTGCTGCAGGATGTGCAGCAGCGGCGCCGCGGCGCCGCAAGCGTGCTCGTCAAGCTGGACCGGTCGGTGCAGGCCGTTCTCCAGTGCTTCAGACGACGACGCGATCTCGCGTCGATCGTGCTGCTTCAGGCGTCCGGTGCCACGAGAGCCGTGCAGGAACGGCTCGACGTGATCGAGGCGGAGCTCCTCGGGCTCCTGGCCACCGACCTCTCCGAAGCCGCACAGGATGGGCTGATCCCACCAGGCGACGCTGCCCTGCGCGCCCGCCTCGTGCTGGGCGCGATGCGCGAGGCGCTCGTTTACGGCCTGCGCCGGGACAGCGCAGCGGAGCAGGAAGACGACGAGGTGCGCCGGTTCCTTCTGTGGGCAGTGGGTGGACAGGCGGTCGCTGTTGAGGAATACGGACCCGAACCGTCATAGATGGTATGGACTCCACCACCTGGAGGTGTTTCGTTGCAGCGCCATGCAGTCATCGCGACCGCCCTCGGCCTCATGCTGACCTGGGGCGGGAGTGTGCAGGCTGCGTCCGCGGCGCCCGCAGCGCCGTCCGTTCTGAAAGTGGGCGTCCTGGGCTCCTTCGGTAGCCTGGATCCCCTGCTGGCCAGCACGCAGGCCGCCTCGGACGTCCTCGGCGCCACCTCGGACGGCCTGATGAGCTATAGGCCCGCCACGGCGGGCGGTCACCTGCACTACGTCTGGCGGCCGGACCTTCTTGCCGCCGCTCCCCGCATCACCATCGACGGCACGCCGGGCCCGGAGGCGGACGTGACCATCGTCTACCGCTTGCGCCGCGGCCTCAGGTGGTCGGACGGGAGACCCTTGACCGCGAAGGACATCCGCTTCACCTGGCGGGCCATCATGGAACCGGGCAATGGCGCCTACCAGGCCGGCTACAACCAGATCACGGCGATCGACACGCCGAGCCGACTCACCGCCGTGGTGCACATGCACGGCACGTTCGCGGCCTGGCAAACCCTGTTCTCGGAGCTTCTGCCCTGGCACGCCCTGCACGGCCGCGTGGCGACCATCGCGACGGACAAGTCCTACAACCGCCACCCGCTGTCCACAGGGCCATACGCCGTGCACCAGTACGGCGCGTCCAAGGTGGTCCTGGTGCCGAACCCCTATTATGCGGGGCAGGACGGGCCGCGCCCGACCTTCAAGGAGATCGTGGTCTCGTCCTACAGCCGTCAGTCGGACCTCGTCGCCGCCCTGCAGAAGCATGAGGTGGATCTGGCCGATCTCCTCACCCTCAGCACCCCCGCGGTGCACACCTTGCGGGGACGGCACCTTGTCGTCGCGAGCGTGCCGAGTGCGGTCTTCGAGCAGTTTACGTTCAACCTGCGCGATCCCATCGCTGGCGACCTCGCCGTCCGTCGCGCGTTCTACCTCGCGCTCAACCGCCAGCAGATCGCCGCCCGCATCTCGGGTGACCGCTGGCAGGTGGCCACATCGGACCAGCCACCGTGGAGCTGGGCTTTCAATCCCAAGGTGCCTGTGGTGAAGCAGAACATCGCCCGGGCGCGCGCCGTCCTGCAGCAGGACGGCTGGCAGATGGGCAGCGACGGCTACTTCCAGAAGAACGGGCAGGAGCTCATCCTGGACGTTTCCCTGACCCACACTCCGCTGCACGCGGCGATCATGAAGTACGTCAGCAGCGAGGAGGCGCAGGCCGGAATCCGCGTTCTGCCGGTCTATTTCTCGACGCAGGCGCTGTTCGGTCCGAACGGCATGCTCGCCCAGGGCACCTACCAGGTCGGTGAATTCGGCCTGATGAACAACGTCGACCCGGACGACGCCGCGATCTGGAACTCTACCCTCGGCAGCCCGTACCACCAGGGTGACGACTTCTCGGGCTACCAGAACCAAAATGTCAACGCCTGGACGCAGGACGCCCTCAACCAGATGAACCAGTCCCTGCGCGCGCGGGACTACCGCCAGGTGCAGATGCAACTCTACCAGGACCTGCCGATGGTGCCGCTCTTCTACGTATCCACCGAGGCGGCCTACAATCCGGCCAAGCTCTCCCACGTGGCCCTTAGCGCCTACACGGGAACGCTCTGGGACGCGAACGCCTGGCGCCCGCCCAAACGGTAGCGGCTAGATCAAAGCCCCGCCGCGGTGCGCGGCGGGGCTTTGATCTCACTTCGCGACGCTCAGGTCATTCCGGACCACGCGGACACGGCAATGGTGATAGCATATGGTGGATAGCGTAGGCCACCTGGCGCACCGTCCCTCAGCCATCTGGTCGTGCGCCACTTTCTTACGAAGGGAAGAAGCCCGGCCTCTGCCGGGTGCCGTCTACGTCCTTGCCGCAAGAGTTCCATCAGCTCATGGGCAGCTGGGCTACCGGTGTTTCCGTCATCAGCTGCGCCGGGCCGCAAGGTCCGCACGGCATGACGGCCAACGCCTTCCTCTCCGTTTCGCTCGAGCCGCCGCTCGTCCTCGTCTCGATCGGCCGGGAGAACGACTCCCACGCGATCATCAGCGCCTCGAAGCGCTTCGCTGTCTCCTTCCTGGCGGCGACGCAGCAGGACGTTTCGGTCCATTTCGCCCAGCGCTTCAAGGACCCGGGGCAGGCGCTCCAAGGCATCGCCTGGCAGCCAAGCCCTGGCGGCCTGCCGTGGCTGGACGGCGCCATCGGCCACCTCGAATGCGAGGTGACGGACGAGGTCGTGGCGCAGGACCACACCCTCTTCCTCGGGCGGGTCCTGCATCTGGACGGACCGAGGGCCGCCCAGCCGCTTGTCTACTTCCGCTCGCGCTACACGACCGTCGAATAGACGCGGCGGCAGATCGGCAGGCCGGACGGGTCGCGCTCGCCCGCCGATCGCAGTACCGCAGCGTAGAAGCGCGCCGCCCGATCGTTGTCCGTGGCCGCAAGAATCACGCGATCGAGGGCGGTGTCGGATCGGGCCATGGTGTCCTCCCTCCTGGTGGGCCCTACTGTGGGAGCGCGGCGGCCCCGCAGGTGCGCAGGTGGCGATGGGCTCTTGCTGGGGCCGCCCGCGAGCAGCAGCCACCCTGCCCTCGGACAAGGAGTTGGGCCGCCCGCCCGATGGCAGGCGGCCCAAGCGCCACCTTAGTCTCAACCGCCGGAGATCGCGCGCAAGAGCCAGACTTCGTCGCCGTCGCGCACTGGAGCCGCCATGGCCGTCTCCCTCGCGAGCCTGTTCTCTCCGATGAAGAGATTCAGGTGCGGCCGCAGCCGCCCGTCGGCCTCGAGGATCCTCGGCAGCAGCCCACTACTCCCGACGTCGACCGCCGACAGGAGTTCCCCCAGACTGTCCTTTGCCGCATGCCCCGACCGAGGGGCGATGCCGATCTCCCGTGCCAGGTCGTCAGGCAGGTGCAGCGTGATCATGCCAAGGTGGCCGCGCGCACCGAGAAGATGCGTGGCAGGTGCGCCGCGATCTCCTGCCAGCCCCGGCCGCCGTCGGCGGACGCGTAGACGCTGCCCGAAGTCGTGCCGAAATAGAGGCCGAGCGGGTCCTGGCCGTCATGGTCCAGGCCGTCGCGCAGCACGCTCGCGAAGGAGACGGCCGGCAGGCCCTCCGTGATCGGGCGCCAGGTGGCACCCGCGTCCTCCGTGGACCAGACCCCGAGCGCATTCTTGGCCCAGCGCTGCCCATCCGCCTGCAAAGGAATGACGTAGGCGGTGTCGGGGTCGCTCGGGTGTGCCAGCACCGGGAAGCCGAAGTCGCCCGGCAGAGTCCTCCCGACCTCGTGCCAGGTGTCGCCGCCGTCGTCCGTGCGGTACACGCCACCGTGGTTCTGCATCCAGATGCGCTGCGGTTCGGCGGCGCAGTTCGAGAGTTTGTGCACGCACTGGCCGGCTTCGGGGAAACGCTGCCCCTCGGGCATGAAGCGCGCCTCGATCCCCGCGTTGATCGGGCTGAAGCTCTCGCCGCGATCGGTGGACCGGTAAGCGCCGCCGGCCGAGCAAGCCGTGTAGATGGTGTCGCGGCCCACGGGAAGCACCGTGTGCAGGCATTTGCCGCCGTACCCCGGACCCCAGAGCTCGCGCGTCGGGTGACGGCGCAGAGCCTGGACTTCGCTCCAGCTGTCGCCGCCGTCGTCCGAGCGGAAGAGTCCGCTCGCCTCCACGCCCGCGTACATCGTCCCGGGCTCATCCGCGCCCGCAGGCGCGATGGCCCAGACCCGTGTCACCTGCTCCTCGTCGTCCGGCCCGTACGCAGGTACAACGCCTGCGTCCCAGGTCGCCCCGAAATCCCGCGACCGCCGGATGGACGGACCGTAGAACTCGGAGTTCACGCCAGCCAGGAGAACGCCGCTGCGCGGGTCCAAAACCGCGGTGTAGCAGGGCGTCTGCGGAAAGTCCGGCCCTTCCATCCGCCAACCTCTGCGATCGCGGGACCTGAAGCGGAACAGCCCTTTGGCCGTCCCGACCATCACCATGACATCCAACGTGGGCCCCCCTTTGCGGCGCGGTCAAGGCGCCTGCCACGTTGGCGGTCCGAATACGACAGAGCGCTGCAGGTGTCCTGCGCCGCTAGTCGGCGATCCGCACCTGCTGAGGCAGCAGGAGGGATCCGAGGAAGCCGGCGACACCGGCGATCCAGAGCAGGCCAAGGACCTCTCGAACGCCGGCCACGTCCGCGAGCTGACCCAGCCAGAGCATCACGACGCCGCCAAGGCCGATCGCGAGGCCGATTGTCAGCGACGAGGCCACCGCCTGGCGGCCGGGCAGCATTTCCTGCGCCAGGACGACCGTCGTGCTGAAGGTCGCGACGATCGCGAACCCCAGGACGCCCAGGTCCACGAACTGCCAGACGCCGGGCAACCGTGGCAGCAGGTAGAGGAGCGGCGTCGTCGCGACCCAGCTCCAGAGCATGAGGCTCCTGCGGCCGAAGCGGTCCGACAGCGGACCGCCGACCATGGTGCCAAAGGCACCCATGATCAGGAAGAAGAAGAGGATGGCCCCTGAGAGGCTGGGCGACAGCCGGTGCAGGTGCGTCAGGTAGAGCGGGTAGAAGGTCAGTACGCCGTACTGGGCCGTGCTGCGCAACACCACGACCAGCACCAGGATCGAGAGCAGCAGCCACGGCACCGGCGCCGTCTTCATCTCGTGGGCAGGTCGCACCTGGGTCTCGCGCGGCGCGAAGAACCTCAGCACAATGACCGCCGCGGCCCCCGGCACCAGGAACCAGAGCACCCCCGTCATGCCGAAGGCGTGGGTGGCCAGACCCGCAAGCAGCGGGCCGAACGCGAACCCGACATTGCCCCCGACGGAGAAGATGCTCATACCGGAGGCGCGCTTCGCTCCAGCCGCAAAGTAGGCTCCCGACGCACCGACGGGATGGAATGCCGCCACGCCGACGCCCGTGAGCGCCACCAGCGCCACGAACGACCCGTAGCCGCCTGCGAGAGAGTAGGCGGCGGTACCGATGGCCGCCAGGGCGAGCGCGAACGGCATCAGCCAAGGCATCGGACGCCTGTCCGCAAGCACACCGAACAGCGGCTGGATCACGGACGAGGTGAGATTGGACACCAGGATCACGAGCGCTGCGGCGCTGTAGTTCAGGGAGAAGAGCGTCGTCGCGAGCGGCAGGAGAGCCGGAACGGCGCCCGAGTTCAGGTCGGCGGTGAAGTGGGCGAAGCTTAGGCTCAGCAGTGCACGCCGGTTCATCCCGCCGCAGGCACCCTCAGGTCGGCGATCGCCGCGTCGATTTCGGCGGCGGCCGCGGACGTCACGGGCTGGAGCGGCGGCACGGGCTCGCCCGCCGCAAAGCCGAGCCTGCCGGCCGCGTACTTGAGCCCAGGGATGCCGTACCGGCGCGTGACGAGGGCGTTCAGCCGCGCAAGCGGCCGCTGTGCCTCGGCCGCCTCGGCCATCCGCCCTCTTTCGAACAGCGAGACGGCCTGGCGCATCTGTGCCGGCACAAGGTTGGCAAGTGCCGCTATCGTCCCGACGGCGCCATGGGCCATCGCGGCGAGGAGCGCCCCACCCGATCCGACATAGTAGCGGAAGCCCGCAGGGCAGCTCGCGAGAATCTCCGTGAGCAGCGCGAGGTTGCCCGTCGAGTCTTTCATGCCGACGACCCCGGGAATCGCGGCGATGTCGAGGATCTCCCGCACGTCGAGCGTCATTCCCGTGTAGGAAGGGATGTGGTAGAGGTAGGTCGGCCCGATGGCGCCGATCGTCCTATAGTAGGCCTGCAGAGCGGGCCCCTTGAGCTGCGGCGTGTAGTAATGGGGCGTGACGGCCAGGAGGCCGGTGGCGCCATACTGCATCGCCTCGTGTGCCAAGGCCGCGCTCGACTCCGTGGTCTCCGACCCGACCTGCACGAATACCGTGCGGTCGCCCGCGCCCTCCATCACCGTACGGACGGCGTCCATGCGCTCCCGCTCCGAAAGATAGACGTACTCGCCCGATGACCCGAGAACGAGGAAGCCGTCCACATCGGGTCCCAGTCTCGCGACGTTCGCGGCCAGTCCGTCGAGATCGAGCCGTCCCTTGGCATCGCGCGGGCTGATCAGTGGAGCTAGAATTTCTGCCGGCATCGCGGGATCACCTCGGATGCTCCCATTCTGCCCTGCACCGGTTCTCACCTGCGCCCCGAGGCGCTTCCATCCGGCTGCGGCATGTCTAGCCTGCCCAACATCTGGGCAACGCTGGAGCCGGGAGGCCACGAAGATGCTTAGTCGTCGTTTCGAAGAGGATGGCGTCATTGCGGGACATCTCGGCAAGTACGGCTTTCATGCCCGCCTGACCCAGGGCCGGGTCAGCTACGGCCTCAATCAGCGCACGCTCTACAAGGGCGGCGGACGCATCGCCCAGCTCCGCATCTGGCGTTTCAACCGGCAGGGCGAGCTGGTCACCTTGGCGCTCTACGACCGCGGCTGGCGCTTCGGGCGCATCGAAAACCTCAGGGTCGTGCGTCGCCTGGTGCAGGTCCTGGACGGTCGCTGATCGGCCTGGAAAAGAGAGAACGTCGGCGAGGGGCAGGCCGTCTTAGGGCGGGCCCCTCGCCTCTCTCGTACCCCGGGGGAGGTTCTAGGCAGCCGACTGCGCGGACGACCCTGCCTGAAGCCTGAAGAGAGGCAAGGAGCTGAGCAGGATCAGTACGCCGAGCAGCAGATAGATAAAGGGCACGGACCACACCTCGGCGAGCGCACCGGCAACGGCCGCACCTACGGGATTCGCTAGGGTCACGAGGGCGCCGACGGTGCCGAAGACGCGACCCATCTTCTCCTGCGGCACGATCCTCTGCATCATGGTGGTCAGTCCCGTGTTCATCTCGCCCATGGCGATGCCAGCCAGGAACATGCACAGAATCGTCACCCATAGAAGCGGCACGCGCGACAGGACCACGACGGCCACGCCGACCGCGATGATTCCTGCCGGCAGCACCTGCTCGAGTCTCATCCGGCGCAGTACCTGCGCTGCCGTCATGGCTCCGACAATGGCCCCCACGGTGATCGCCGCGCCGAACAGCGCGTAGTCGAAGGCGTTGCCGCGCAAGGGGCCCTTGACCCATGCCGCGGCGAGCACCCCTAGGCCCTGACCCGCGAAGTTGATGAGGATAGCCGTCATTAGAAGGGTACGCAAGAGCGGGATTGCCTGGTAGACCTTGAATCCCTCGACCCATTCGCGATAGAGCTGGCCGATGCCCGCGCCGGTCGCAGGCCGGTCGCGCTCGCGCCGCGGGACGCGCAGGAACATGAGACTCAGGAAAGACACGACGAAGGATGCCGCGTTCATGAAGAAGAGCAGGATCGGCCCCAAGAGCGACATCACGATGCCGCCACCGAACATGCCGATCAGCCCCGCGGAACTGGTAGCGGAAGAATAGAGGCCGTTGGCCGCCGCGAGCTGCTCATCCGGAACGATCTGCGGCAGCAGTGCCCCCGACGCCGGGTTGAAAAAGGTGCCGACCGCCATCAGCAGCAGCACCAGCACCAGGAACAGCCACAGCGGCAGCAGGTGCAGGAGCGCAAAGATGCCGAGGAGTGCGGAGAGCGCGGCCCGCAGCACATCCGACCCGACCATGGTCCAGCGGCGGTCCATGCGGTCGACGAACACGCCGGTCATGAGGCCCAGCACGCCCGGCAGAGCCATCGCCGTCCCCACCCAGCCGAGCGAAGCGGCCTGATGGGTCTGGGCGAGCACGTACCAGTACACCGCAAGCTCGAAAAGGTTGTTGCCGACCTGCGACACCCACTGGCCGCTCACCAGGATCGTGAGGTTGGCGTTGCGCCAGAGCTTAGGGTGCTTAACCGTGCGATCTTCGTCTCTGGCCGACTGCACCTGGCCTCTCCTCCCTAGACGCTCGCCTGGGGCACGCGTCTTATGGCTGTTCCCCTCAGGTATGGCAATCTCCTCCTCCCCTCCGTGTCAGGCGAGACGCTTGAACATAGCCTGGAAGCGACTGCGCCGGGGAGCCCAGGCGCGCAGCCACGACGCAGGCGGAGGTGTGGCATGAATCTGGCGAAGTTTCCGCGGCGGCGGTACACGGCCGGTCCGACGCCCATCGAGCGGATGCCGCGTTTCTCCGAGGCACTCGGCGGGCCGCACGTTTACATCAAGCGCGACGACCTTCTGGGCCTCACGGGCGGCGGCAACAAGACGCGCAAGCTGGAGTTTCTGGTGGCGGACGCTCTTGCCCAAGGTGCGGACACGCTGATCACCTGCGGCGGCATCCAGTCGAACCATTGCCGCCTGACCTTGGCGGCGGCCGTCAAGGAAGGTCTCAAGTGCTGGCTCGTCCTATCCGAGCCGTCGCCCGGCGCGTACCGGCCAGATGGGAACGGCAACATCTTTCTCTACCATCTTCTCGGGGCCGAGAGGATCAAGATCGTCCCCGATGAGGTGGACTGGCCGACCGAACTCGACGCGGCCGCAACGGAGGCGGTGGCCGCGGGACACAGGCCCTACGTCATTCCGATGGGCGGATCGAACGCCGTCGGCGCTCTCGGCTACGTCGCCTGCGCGACGGAGATCATGGGGCAGTGCTTCGACCACGGGCTATCCATGGACCGCATCGTGGTCGCGGGCGGCAGCGCCGGGACCCTGGCCGGCACCCTGCTCGGCCTTGAGGTCCTCCACCTCGACGTGCCCGTCACGGCCATCAGCGTTCTGCATCCACACGAGCAGTTGCTGGCCGACATCGAGCGGATCTCGGCGGAGACCGCAGCCCACCTTGGCGTCGACGTCCAGGTCAGGCCAGACGCCGTCACCTGCTACGACGCCTACATCGGGCCGGGTTATGGCCAGCCCACACAGGAGATGATCGAAGCGGTCAAGCTCCTGGCGCGCACGGAAGGCATCCTGCTCGATCCGACCTACACAGGCAAGGCCATGGCCGGTCTGATCGACCTCGCAAGGCAGGGCGTCATCCGCCCGGAGGAAAACGTCCTGTTCCTGCACACGGGTGGAGAGCCGAGCCTCTATGCCGCCACCCACCTCTTCGCCGATGCCTCGGCGGGCGGTCGCGTTTGGTGATGCCAGCCGGACCAGCAACCAGGAAGCGGCCGCCCGAAGGCGGCCGCCCATCGCATGTAGCTCAGCCCAGCAGCTTCTTCACCGCCGGCGCCACTTCCCACGGCATCTCGACGACCGTGACTCCGGCCGCCTCGAGTGCCTTGCGCTTGCTCTCCAAGGTGCCGCGGCCACGCTCAATGATGGCCCCGGCGTGACCCATGCGCTTTCCGGGAGGTGCCGCGCGACCCGCGAGGTAAGCGACGACGGGCTTGCTCATCGTCTTGATGAACTCCGCCGCCTCCTCCTCCGCGCTGCCGCCGATCTCCCCGACCAGCACGCAGGCCTTGGTCTCGGGGTCCTTCTCGAACTGGTGCAGCACGTCGTTGAACACCTGTCCCACCACGGGGTCGCCGCCCATGCCGATCGCGGTGGACTGACCGAGACCCGCCTCGGTAAGTGCGGCCGCGATCTCGTAGGAGAGGGTTCCCGAGCGCGCCACTAGGCCCACCGGGCCGGGCGCGTAGATGTGGTTCGGCATGATGCCCATCTTCGACTTGCCTGGGGAGATGAGACCGTACGTGTTTGGTCCCACCACCTTGGCGCCGCGGAAGCGGGCGTACTCGACGATGAGGATCGAGTCCTGCACCGGGATGTGCTCAGGGATCATGACGACGACCTTGCAGCCGGCGTCGATGGCCTCGAACGCGGCGTCCTTGGCGAATGCCGCTGGCACGAACACGATCGACGCGTCCGCGCCGCGCTCCAGGACCGCCTCGCGTACCGAGGCGAAGACCGGAATGCCCTCGTGGTCCTGGCCGGCCTTGGTCGGCGAGGTACCCGCGACGACGTTGGTACCGTACTTGACCATCTGGCCCGTGTGGAAGCTGCCCTGGTTGCCGGTCATGCCCTGCACGACGACCCGGGTGTCCTGATCGATGATGATCGCCATGCTAGCGCACCTCCCCGGCGAGTTCGACAGCCTTCCTGGCCGCCTCGCTCATCTCTCGGAACGCCTCAATGCCCTCGTGGCGCAGGATCTCGACGCCCTGCAGCTCGTTGGTGCCCACGAGGCGTACCACGAGCGGCACCGGAATGCCCTGCGTCTTCTTCACCTGGACGATCGCGTTCGCAACGTCGTCGCATCGCGTGATGCCACCGAAGATGTTGACGAAGATCGCCTTGGGCTTCATCGAGACGAGGACGCCCATCGCCTGGGCTGTCGGCTCCACCGACGCGCCGCCACCGGCGTCGAGGAAGTTCGCGGGCTTGCCGCCGAAGTGCTGCAGCGCGTCCAGCGTGGCCATGGCCATGCCGGCGCCGTTCGCCATCACGGCGATGTCGCCGTCCAGCTGCACGAAGGCGAGGCCGATCTCCTTCACCTTGAGTTCGAGTTCCGTGCCCTCGGCCACCGCAGGGAGATCCTTGTGGCGGAAGAGGGCCGCGTCGTCGATGTTGAGCCGCGCGTCCGCGGCGATGACCTTCCCGCCCGAGACGACGAGCGGGTTGATCTCCACAAGCTCGGCGTCTTCCGTGCGGAAGACCTCGTAGAGCTTCTGCAGGATCACCGCGACCTGCTTCGCGACATCGCCCTCGAGGCCCATCTCGGCGGCGATGTCCCGGGCCAGGTAGCCCTGCATGCCGAAGGCCTCGTCCACGTGGCGGCGGACGATGTACTTGTCCTCCACGTCCTCGATCTCGACGCCGCCGTGCGAGGAAGCCATGACGAGTGGCTTCCTCGCGTTGCGGTCGACAGTCACGGAGACGTAGAACTCGCGGTCGACGTCGATCTTGCCTTCGACGTAGACCTGTTCGACAGTGTAGCCCTTGAGGTTCATGCCGAGGATCTCGGAAGCGACCTTGCGCCCCTCCTCGGGATCTTGGGCGAACTTGATGCCGCCCGCCTTGCCACGGCCCCCGACCAGCACCTGCGCCTTCACGGCCGCAGGGCAGATCTCCTCGAGCGCCTTGGCGACCTCATCCGGCGTGCGACAGAGCAGGCCTGGGGGCACAGGGATTCCATGCGCCTTAAGGCGCCCCTTCGCGAGATACTCGTAGAGCTTCATGCCACTGTCCTTTCTACGCTTGGCCTTCCTTCTCGCGGGTCAGCTCGATACAGTGCTGCTCAACTTCGGCCGGGTCGAGGACACGCCGCGCGAGCCCTTCCTTGATCGCCTGCTCGGCCACGGCCCGTGCCACCGCCGGTGCGACGCGCCGGTCGAGCGGTGCCGGGATCACGTAGTCGGGCCGGAGCTCCTGGTCGGTGATGAGGCCGGCGATGGCCCGTGCCGCCGCCTGCTTCATGCCTTCCGTGATTTGGCGCGCCCGGACGTCCAGGGCGCCGCGGAAGACGCCGGGGAAGCCGAGCACGTTGTTGATCTGGTTTGCGAAGTCGGAGCGGCCTGTGCCGACCACCGCCGCGCCCACCTCGACGGCCTGGACTGGCCAGATCTCCGGAACCGGGTTCGCGAGGGCGAACACGATACCATCCTTGTTCATCGGACGGAGCATGTCCATCGTGACGGCCCCTGCGGAGGAGAGACCAACGAAGGCGTCCGCCCCGACGAGCGCGTCGGCCAGGCTGCCCTTCACGCCACGCGGGTTTGTCTCCTTGGCCACAACCTCCTTCTCGGGGTTGAGGCCCGGCCGCCCCTGATAGATGGTCCCCTGACGGTCGCAGAGGATGATGTCCTTGACGCCGAGGTCGCGCAGCATCCGGGAGACCATGATGCCGGAGGCGCCGGCGCCGTTGAAGACGACGCGCACGTCCTCGATCTTCTTCTGCACGACGCGCAGGGCGTTGAGGAACGCCGCTCCGACCACGATGGCGGTACCATGCTGGTCGTCGTGGAACACGGGGATGTCGAGTTCCTCCTTGAGCCGGCGCTCAAGCTCGAAGCAGCGAGGAGCCGACACGTCCTCGACGTTGACGCCGCCGAAGCCCGGCTCGAGCAGCTTCATGACCTCGACGATCTTGTCGACGTCCTGCGTGTTGACGAGCACCGGGAATGCGTCGACGCCGCCGAACGCCTTGAACAGGACCGCCTTGCCCTCCATGACAGGAAGGCCGGCGCCGGGACCGATGTCGCCAAGTCCGAGCACCGCGGAGCCGTCCGTCAGGATGGCCACGAGGTTGCCGCGGTTCGTGTAGTCGAAGATGGACTCCGGCTCGATCTGGATCTGCTTGCACGGCTCTGCCACGCCTGGCGTGTACGCGAGCGACAGGTCCTGCTGGTCATGCAGCGGCACGCGGCTCGTGACCTCGATCTTGCCATGGTGGACGCGGTGATACTCGAGGGCCTCTTCACGCAGCCTCATTTTCTAAAACCCCAGTACCGAAAGCGGCTCGCGCACTGCCTTGACGGAGTTGCGGAACGCCTCTGCCTCTTCCGGCGTGAATTCGATCTCGTAGATCTTCTCGACGCCGTCGCGCCCGATCATGGCGGGCACGCCGACGTAGACGTTCTTCTCGCCGTACTGGCCGTCCAGGTGGGCGATGACGGGGAGAATGCGCTTCTGGTCGCCAAGCACGGCCTCGACCATCTCCGCGGAGGATGCACCCGGCGCGAAGTAGGCGCTGCCACTCTTGAGCAGATTGACGATCTCGCCGCCGCCGGTGCGGGTACGCTTGACGATGGCGTCGAGGCGGTCCTTCGGAATCAGGCTCTCGACCGGGATGCCGCCGACGGACGAGTAGCGGGTGAGAGGTAACATCTGGTCGCCGTGGCCGCCCATGACGAACGCCACGACGTCCTTCGGCGATACGCCGAGCTCCATCGCCAGGAACGTGCGGAAGCGGGCGGAGTCGAGCACCCCGGCCATGCCCATGACGCGCTGGGCCGGCAGGCCGGACGCCTTCCAGGTGACGTAGGTCATCACGTCGACCGGGTTCGTCACGACGATGAAGACGGCGTCGGGTGATGCCGCGACCGCCTTCTTGACCACCTGCGTCACGACTTCGTTGTTCATGTTCAGGAGATCGTCGCGGCTCATACCGGGCTTGCGGGCGAAGCCAGCGGTCACGACCACCACGGACGATCCGGCGGTTGCCGCGTAGTCCTGTTCGCCGACGACCTTGACCGAAGCGCCGGTGATCGGCGAAGCCTCGTAGAGGTCGAGCGCCTTGCCCTGGGGAATGCCCTCGACCACATCGACCAGCACGACATCGCAGATGTTGCGGGCCATGAGCCAGTGGGCCGTTGTCGCGCCGACGTTACCAGCGCCGATGATCGTGACCTTGTCGCGCATGCTTCAGCCCTCCATCCGGCGGATGATCTCGGCACCGAATTCGGATGACTTGAGTCCTTCGGAACGATCGGCGGTGAGGTCGTAGGTTACCTTGCCCGCCTTGATCGTCTCTTCCATACCCTTGACCACCAGGGCGGCGGCCTCGTCCCATCCCAGGTACTCGAGCATCATGACGCCCGACAGGATGACCGAGCCAGGATTGACCTTGTCTTGACCGGCGTACTTGGGCGCCGTGCCGTGGGTCGCCTCGAACACGGCGTAGCCGTCCGACATGTTGGCACCGGGAGCGATGCCGATGCCGCCGACTTGCGCAGCCAGAGCGTCCGAGAGGTAGTCGCCGTTGAGGTTCGGGGTCGCGATCACGTCGTAGAGCTGCGGCCTGAGGAGGATTTGCTGGAACATGTTGTCCGCGATGACGTCCTGGATCAGGATCTTGCCTTCGGGCTGCTTGCCGCCAGCCTCCTGCATCTCCTGCCAGGTGATGATCTTGTCGCGGAACTCTTCCTTGGCCACCTCGTAGCCCCACTCGCGGAAGGCGCCCTCGGTGTACTTCATGATGTTGCCCTTGTGCACCAGCGTGACGCTCTTGCGGCCCTGGTCGAGCGCGTACTGGATCGCCTTGCGCACGAGACGCTTGGAGCCGAAGGGCGAGATCGGCTTGATGCCGATGCCGGAGTTCTCCCGTACCGGGCGGCCGAACTCCTTGAGGAGTTCCGCGAGGCGCGTGTTCTCCTCGGTGCCGGCGGGCCATTCGATGCCGGAATAGACGTCCTCGGTGTTCTCGCGGAAGATCACCATGTTGGTGCGTTCCGGGTGCTTGAGCGGCGAGGGGACGCCCTCGAAGTAACGGACGGGGCGGACGCACGCGTAGAGGTCGAGTTCGCGCCGCAGCATCACGTTGAGCGAACGGATCCCGCCGCCGACCGGCGTCGTCAAGGGGCCCTTGATGCCAACGCGGTACTCGCGGAACGCGTCCAGGGTCTCATCGGGCATCCAGGAGCCGAACTTCTGGAATGCGGCCTCGCCCGCGTAGACCTGCAGCCACGAGATCTTGCGCTTGCCGTCGTAGGCGCGGCGCACGGCGGCGTCCAGCACGGCCTGTGAAGGCGGCCAGATGTCGACGCCCGTGCCGTCGCCCTCGATGTAGGGCAGAACGGGGTTGTCAGGTACCTCGAGACGTCCATCGATGAAGCGGACCTTCTCACCTTCGGCGTTCTTCAATGTACGGCTACCCTCCTGTTTCCAAAGAACGCCCCCGGCGGGGCGGGGACCCCACCGGGGAGCGACGGGGCTCTAGCGGTCAGCGATCGGTATGTACTCCCGGCGCTCGGGTCCAGTGTACTCTGCGCGCGGGCGGATGAGGCGGTTGTTGCGGTACTGTTCAAGAACATGGGCCGTCCAGCCGGAAATGCGGCTCAAAGCGAAGATTGGAGTGAAGAGCGGAATCGGCAGGCCCATCATGTAGTAGGTCGAGGCCGAGAAGAAGTCGACGTTCGGGTAGAGGCCCTTCTCCTGCAGCACGACCCGCTCGACGATGCGGGACATCTCGTACCAGCGGGTGTCGCCGGCCTTCTTTCCGACCTCCTCGCTGAACTGGCGCAGGTGCGTGGCCCGCGGGTCCTCCGTGCGGTACACGCGGTGGCCGAAGCCCATGATCTTCTTCTTCTGCGCCAGAGCGTCCTTGATCCAGCTCTCCGCCTTTGAGACGTCACCGATCTCGAGCAGCATCCGCATGACCTGCTCGTTGGCGCCGCCGTGCAGCGGTCCCTTGAGGGTGCCGACGGCGGAGGTGACCGCCGAGTAGATGTCGCTCAGGGTGCCTGCCGTGACGCGAGCGGAGAACGTCGACGCGTTCAGCTCGTGGTCGGCGTGCATGATCAGGCAAAGGTCGAAGAGGTGGGCGTTGCGCTCGTCGGCTTCCTTGCCCGTGAGCATGTAGAGGAAGTTCTGCGCGACATTGAGGCCCTCTCGCGGCGCGATCGGCTTCTCGCCCTGCATGATCCGGCCGATGGCCGCGACCAGGGTCGGGAAGCGGGCCACAAGCCGCTCGGCCTTGCGCACCGATGCGTCGTAGCTCTGGTCGTGGTCGTCGGGGTCGTAGACCGACATCGCCGAAACGGCGGTGCGCAGCATCTCCATGGGCTCGGCGCCCTTCGGCATGGCCTCGAGCATGCTGATCACGGGCTCGGGCACGGCCGCCTGGGTCGTCAAGGTCTGCTCGAGGGTCTCGAGTTCCGCCTTGCTCGGCAGCCGGTTGTGCCAGAGCAGGTATACCGTCTCCTCGAAGCTGCCGTGCTTTACGAGGTCGTGGATATCATAGCCGGAATATACGAGCCGGCCTTCCTTCCCATCGATGAAACAAATATCGGAAGTCCCGGCCACCACATCTTCGAGGCCTGCCTTGAAGCCAGTCTCTGCCATGTTCCGACCATCCCTTCCCAAAGAAAACGCGGTCGCAGCCGATTGGTCCCGCTCCGCCGTTCATTGTACCACCGGGAGGGGAGAAAGAAAGACGAAGTACTGGGCGCCGGGTGCCATTAGGCCCAACTGGCCCTCGGCTGGAGCCGATCGGACCGCCGGGTACGGAGGCAGGAGGCGTCAGGGCAGGTCCGCACCCTGGTACGCGGGAACCGTGAGCGTCTGCGAAGTCCTGATCTTGATGCCGATGCCGACGGCCTGCAGCGTGTCGACGACCCCTCCGCGCAGCAGCAGGGCCTGCCGCAGGGTCGTCGGGTTGCCGAGCGCCACGATGGTGAAAGGCGGTGCCGACGGCGTGTTGTTGATCGAGAAGATGGTGCCCGCCTCGCGCACCTCGGTCGTCGCGACGACCCGCTGGCCGTTGATCGAGAGCGCGTAGGCCCCGGCCGCCCTGAGTTCGTTCAGGATGCTCAGCACATCGGTGTCGTGGATGGCGAAGATGCCCTGGGTGCCGGGTCCTCCCGGCGGTTCGGCCATCGTCACCTCGACGCCCTTGCCGGATACGGGGGTCAGCCCCGCCTCCGCCCTGGCCTGGTCGAGTTGCTGCACAAGATCCTTGTAGCGCACGGCCCCCTGATCCTGACGGAGGATCTGCGCCTTGAGCGTTGCGAGTTCCCCGGACAGCTGGTGGTTCTGCTGTTCCGCGCGCAGCAGCAGCACGGCCATGTCACCGACGTTTTCCGGTCCCACCGCCTGTACGCCACGGTCGACGCGAAATTGGACGCCGAGCAGAATGCCGAGAAGGAGCAGCATCCCGAGCATGCCCCACATCTGCCGGCCCTTCATGCCTTCAGGACTCCCCTTCTGCGTCCTCGTCTTCCCGCATGGCGTCCAATTGTTGCTGGAGGCTCCGCGTCCGTCGCCAGACGTTGGTCACGAACAGGAAGATCAGGATGAACACCGCCGAGTATGCAAAGAAGACGAACTCGAGAAACTGCTTCTCCACCGCCACCCGAAAGTCCCCCCGTTCAGTAGCCGAGACGTCCTAGCCGCCGGGCCCTGCGCTGTTGCAGTTCCTGGTGCACCTTCTCCTGGAAGGCACGCAGGTAGATGAGATCGAGAGCGAGCACAAGGGTCGCGAAGAAGAACACGATCACGGCGATGAACATCTGAGGCGTGATGTTCATGCCGGATTCCGTGAAGACGACCGGATGGATGCTCCGCCACCAGCGGACGCTCAGGTAGACGATCGGCACGTCCACGAAGATGATGAGCGCATAGACGGCGCTATAGACGCGGCGCTTCGCGTCGTCGTCCATGGCCTGGCGCAGCAGGAGATAGCCGATGTACAGAAACCACATGATCGCCGTGGTCGTCAGCCGCGGGTCCCAGGTCCAGTACGCGCCCCAGGCGACACGGGCCCACAGCATGCCCGACGCCAGCGTTGCGGTCGTCATGAGAATGCCCGCCTCTGCCGAAGCCTGGGCGAAGCGGTCGGTCTCCTCCCTGCCCTTGCGGCGCACGAGCACCAGCAGGGACAGGACGAAGTTGGCCGTCATCGCCAGGAGGGCGGTCCAGGCCATGCCCAGGTGGATGTAGAAGATGCGGTAGGAAACCCCCAGGGCGCGGACATCGGGAACCCAGATCAGCGCCAGGTACAGCCCCACCACCCACAGCGGCAGTGCGAGCCAGCGCAGGTAACGCAAGTCCTACACCTCCGTCAGATACTCGAACAGCAGCAGCGGCACCAGGATGAAGATGCCGTCGAACACCGCCATCAGCCAGAGCCAGCTGCCGAGCTGCGCCGGGCTCTTGCCGTAGAGCGCCGACGTCGCGCTCACCGCAGCGAGCAGCAGGGGCGACGTGAACGGCAACAGGACGGCCGGCAGAAGAAGCTCCCGCAGGCGGGTCTGCGCCGTCAGGGCGCCCATCGCGCTGCCTGCAGCGGCGAAGCCGACCACCCCGAGCATGAGGGTCCAGAGAAAGAGCAAGGTCGCGTGGGGCAGCGGGGCACCCAGCAGCAGCGCGAAGGCCGGGGTGAGCACGGCCGTCAGGACGAGCGTCAGGAGGATGTTGAGCGCTAGCTTCGCAAGGAAGATGGCACCGCGATCGATCGGGGCCATCAAGAGCTGCTGCCCAGCCTCCGCCTCCACGCCGAAAGCCCGCCCCACCGCCAGGAAACTCGAAAAGAAGATACCGAGCCAGAGCAGCCCTGGGAACATCGGGCGCAGCACCTGCTGGCCGCCGTCGAAGGCGAAGCCGTAGAGCATCGCGATGATCAGGCCGAACACTGCGGCCGGCAACAGAAGCTCCCGTCCGCGCAGTTCAAGGCTGAGGTCCTTCCAGAACAGCCAGACGGCCGCCTTCAGCAAAGTTCTCCGCCTCCGAGCGCTTCTGAGAGGACCTTCTCGAACGTGGCGCGCGTCGTCTCGGCTGCCGTCGCCAGATACACGATCCTTCCCCGGCTGAGCACCATGACGTCGGTGGCCAGGCCGAGCGCCCGCTCCGTCTCGTGGGTGGCCAGCAGCGCCGCTCCGCCGGCACCGCAATGCTCCGCCACAAGGCGGTCCAGGAGATCCTGGCCGCGGCGGTCGAGACTCTGATGCGGCTCATCGAGCAGCAGCAGTTCCGGGCGATGCATCAGCGTCCTGGCGAGCCCGAGCCGCTGGCGCATCCCGGCGGAGTAGCTGCGGACAAGGGTATGCCGGAATGGTGCGAGCCCCACTCTGCGCAGCTCCCCGAGCGCGCGCTCCTTGGCGTCCGTCAGCCCATAGAGGCGCGCGTACAGCAGAAGGTTCTCGTACCCTGTGAGGCCCAGGAATACACCGGGTTCGTGCCCAAGGTAGCCCAGGCGCCGCCGCAGAGCAAGGTCGTCCACCGCCGCCTCTCCTCCAAACAGCCTAAGGCTGCCCGCCGACGGCACGCGCTGCAGGGCGACGAGGCTCAGCAGCGAGGTTTTCCCGGCGCCGTTGGCACCGAAGAGGGCCAGGCAGTGTCCCGGCATTAAAGCAAAAGACACCCCGCGCAGCACGCGACGATCGCCGAGCTGCAGTCGGAGGTCTCGAGCTTCAAGCATGGGTGCGCCAGCGCAGTCGCCGCAGAACGAGATACGCCACCAGGGCGACCGGAACCAGCCAGAGCCAGGGCAGCACCCGCTGCCAGGGGCTCTCGGCCGGCTGCTGGTACTGGAGGTTCAGTGTGAGGTCGTTGCCGACATTCTTGGCGCTGTATACGGCGTAGTCGTTGCCGTCCCAGACGGTCGACGGCGCTGGGGAGAACCTCTGGTTGAGGATTACGGGCAGGCTGAGTCCCTTGCCGACAAGGATCCAGAGCACGCCCACACGGTTCGGGAAGGGCCAGTGCACGGTAAGGCCGCTTTTCGGCATGCGCACGAGGAACTTGACCTGCGCCGACCCGACGCCCGCGGGTACCGTGAAGCGCCCTTGCACCAGCGCCGCAAGGCCGGCCGGCACGCTCACGTCGTATGCGCCCGGCCAGACCGAAAATTGACCGTGGCCCGGCTGCGAAACCGTTTCGGTGACCGAGATGGCGGTAGCGCCGGCGCGGTCCAGTACGGCCATGGCAAACGGCTCCGACGGAGTCGTTGCTGCGGACGCCGGAAGCGCGGCGCAGAGCACGATCCCGAGACCAGCCGCCGCCAGTCCTAGCCTAACCCTGCTTGGCATGCTTGGCGCCCGCCTGCACGGGCGTTGCGGGCTGGTAGTGCGACGGGCACTTCATCAGCAGGTTCTGCGCGAGGAAGGTGCCGTCGGACTGCAGGCGGCCGTCCGCGATCGCCTGCACGTCGGGCGAGCCGAAGGTATCTGGCTCGACCCCCCGGTACACGACCCGCACGGTGTGGCCGCCGCCTTTCATAAGGAAGCTTAGGTAGTTGCGTCGCGGGTCGTAGACAACCGTCTTGCCCATGACCGTTCCCGCCACGCGCACCTCGGACGACCCCAGCACGGCACGCTGGGCCGCCAGCTGGGGCACGGTGAGGTAATACTCCGTAAAGTGTCGGAGTCCGTTGACCATGAGGAAGGCCAACGCTGCGACGACGACTCCGGCTGCGATCCAAAGGCGCGTCTTGCGCCGCATCGACTCCTCCCCCTTCTTCGCGTGCGTCCTAGGATTCCCAAGGGCCTGCGCCGCATGCGGCGCAGGCCCGATCACTCACGGCAGGAACTTGCGCAGGACCCCCATGAGCTCCGTCATGGCCTCGTCCGGGTGGCCTTCGCGCACCGCGTCGACGATGCAACCGCGGGTATGGTCCTCGAGCAGCATCAGACCGACCCGGTCCAGCGCGGCTCGCACGGCCGCGATCTGCGTCAGCACTTCAGGGCAGTATCGGTCCTCGTCGATCATGCGGCGGATACCGCGCACCTGACCCTCGATCCGGTTCAGACGCTGCTGGAGATCCAGTTTGTCACGACGTTCGACACCGCTGTGGACGTGCCCCTCATGGCAGGAGTGCTCTTCAGGATCGTCCGGCGCAGGGTGCATCAGTTGTCAGGAGCCCCTTCCGCAATCCAGTTGGCGATCGTCTGGATTGTCGACTTCGACAGGTACGGTCCGCCGAGCGGCATCTGCGGCTGGGCTACGCCCTCGATCTTCTGCCACAGCAATGCCTGCTTGTAGTTCGTCGGCGTCGCCACCTTCATGCTTGCAATGCTGGCGTACGACGTCAAGTCCAAACCACCGGATTTCGTGGTCGGTCCGTGGCAGACGGCGCAATGCTGCTGGAAGATCGGCTCGATGTCGGCGGCGAACGTCGGCTTGGCGACCACGGTCGTGGCGGTCGTACCGCCGCCGGAGGTGCTGACGCCCTGCTGTTCGGCGCCCAGGTAGGTCAGACCGAGAACCGCCACGACGATTACGCCGGCGGCGCTCATCGCAAAGGGGCGTCGACGCGGCTCGCGTCGGGGGTTCTTGTCGAAGAACGGCAGCCCGACCAGTACGATCACCGCGACGAGCGGCAGTCCGATGATCCCGAGCGGGTCAAGCGCGGGCGGAATGTATTTGAGCAGCTGGTAGATCGAGTAGAAGAACCAGAGCGGTACAGGCGTGTAGTGCGCCTTGTTGAGCGGGTCGGCGGGCGCCAGGAGCGGTGCGTGGAACGAGAGCGCAAGGAACAGGAGGATCGCCGCGACGACGACGACCAGCATCGTCATCTGGAACACCGTGTAGGGATAGAAGGTGACGAGACCCTTAGTGCCCTTCGGCTTGGCCTCGGCCTCTTCCACAATGAGCATCTGGTTCTTCAGCACCATCGCGAAGTGGATGCCGAAGAAGATGAGCAGCAGCGCCGGCAGCACCAGCATGTGCACCGCGTAGAAGCGTGTCAGCGTCAGTCCGGAAATGTAGGCGCCGCCACGGGCCAGATAGGCGATGTAGATGCCGACGAACGGTGTGTAGAAGGGCATCCACGTGCCGACCATCGTCGCCCAATAGGACTGCTGGTCCCAGGGGAGCAGGTAACCCGTGAACGCGAAGAGGATCGTGATGAAGAGCAGGACCACTCCGGTGATCCAGGTGATCTCGCGCGGCTTCTTGTATGCGCCTACGTAGAACCCACGCAGCATGTGCGCCGCCACCAGCACGACCATGGCGTTTGCGCCCCAGTAGTGCAGGTCGCGGATAACCCAACCGAGCGGCACCTTCGTCATGATGTACTGGATGCTCTGGTAGGCCGTCTTCGACGAGGCCTGGTAGAACATGGCCAGGAGCGTTCCAGTGACAGCCTGGTTAATGAATACGAAAAGCGTGGCCAGCCCGAGGAAGTCGAGCGGATTCACCGAGCGGGGAACGCGGTGATAGAGCAGTTCGTTGAGCTGCGGCTTGACGCCTACGCGCTCGTCGAGCCAGTCCAGGACCGTCTGCCGGGGCTTCTTCTCCGCACTCACGAGATCTGACCTCCAAGCATCACGTGACCGTTCTGGACCGCGATCTCATGATGGAAAAGGCCGCGCGGGGCAGGCCCGGCGATGTGCTCACCAAGTTTGTTGTACTGCGAGCCATGGCAGGGGCACATGAACTTCTCGAGAGACTGGAACCACTGGACGGGGCACTGCAGATGGGTGCAGTGGAAGTCGAGGGCGATGAACTTGCCGCCACCCTGATTCATCACATAGACGCCATCGTCATAGCCGTCGCCGGTGTATGAGGTCAAAACATAGTTCCCGACCGGAAAATTGCTGACGGGCCCAATGTCCTGCAGCTTGGCAGAACCGCTGGAAGACGGATACAGCAGGCGCAGGGCCGCGCCCAGGTAGCCGATCCCCACGAGCCCTCCCACCGTGACCGCGCCCCAACCGAGGAAGCGCCGGCGGCTCAACTCCTTGTGATCGGAGGCGCGTTCGACGCAATCTTGGCAGAGATCTGTGTCGTTGCCTGTCTCGTGCCCGCAGATCCGGCATCGCATGCCTCGGTTCCCCCCAATTAGCGATCCATGAGGACTAGGCCAAAATACGCAACCAATTCTATCTGGTGGCCTAGTACGCGTCAAACCGTCGGGCCCTAGTTGGTCCGGATGGTCCGGCCGGTGTAGTCCATCCGTCCCTGCCCAGAGTCCCCCGCGGTCCAAGGTTAGCATGCATTTTACAGCAGTCTGCCCAACCAAGCTTGGTCGCATGAACCAGAACGACAAGGGCCGGGCTTGCGCCCGGCCCTTGTCTGCCACTGCCACTACCAGGCGGACTGGTCCACCGCCTTCGCAACCGCCAGGAACACCTGCGCCGCCTCGGCGTCTGGCTGGCTCCAGACGATGGGCTCGCCAATGTCGCCACCGCTCGGCAGGGCTGGGTCGATCGGCACGTGGCCGACGAGCGGCACGTGCAGCTCGCGCGCGAGCCGCTGCGCTCCACCCTTGCCGAAGATCTCGTGGGCCTGCCCGCAATCCGGGCAACGGAAGTACGCCATGTTCTCGACGATGCCGATGACGTCCTGGCCAACCTTGCCCGCCATCTGGGCGACGCGCCCGGCGACGCGGGCAGCCGCCTCCTGCGGCGTCGTCACCAGAAGCACCTTGGCTCGCGGCAGCTCCTGTGAAAGCGAAATGGCGACGTCGCCGGTGCCCGGCGGCGCGTCGATGACGAGGTAGTCGAGGTCGCCCCAGGCAACCTCGTTCAGGAACTGGTCCACGAGCTTGTGCAGCATCGGTCCCCGCCACATCACGGGGGTGTTCTCGTCGACCAGCATGCCCATCGAGATCACGCGCACGTCATGCACGTCAATCGGTACGATTACGCCATCGCCGAGCACCACGGGTTGCTGCCGCGCCGCGAGCATGCGCGAGACGGAGAAGCCGTAAACGTCCGCGTCAAGGACCCCGACCGCCTTTCCCATGCTCTGCAGGGCGGCGGCCACGTTCACCGTCACGGTCGACTTGCCGACGCCGCCCTTGCCTGAACCGCAGATCAAGACGCGGACGGTCGAATCCTTCCTGGTGATGGTCGAAACGTGGCGCGGCCGAAGCCGGTTTGCGAGGTCCTCGCGCTCCTGCGGCGTCATCACGTCAAGCTGCACCGTCACCTGTCCGACGCCGGGAATGGCCTTCACCGCACGCTGCACGTCATCCTCGATGCGCGTGCTCAGGGGACACCCGGCGACGGTCAGCTTGATGACGCAGCGCACGTTGGTGCCCTCGACCTCGACCGAACTGACCATGCCGAGTTCCGTGATCGGCTTATGGATCTCCGGATCCATCACCGTTGCGAGCCGCTCCATGACCTGGTCTCTCGTGATCACTCAAGCCCACGCTCCTTGCTCTCGAGCTCGATCAGCTGGCCGGTGCCGTTGCCATTGCCCCCAGGCAGCAAGGTGCCGCCAGAGAGGACGATCTTCATGGCTTCCTCCACAGAGTAGTCCACCTGCTCGACATCCTCGGGGGCATAGATCACCAGAAGGCCCCCGGTCGGCGGGGAAAACGGCACGAACACGGCAACCTTGCCATCGTCGGTCGGGTTGCGCGTAACGAATCCGAACGACCGGCCGCCGCCGCCGCCGTACGGGACCAGCACAACGCTCTGGAACGTCCCGCTGTTGTGGTCGGAGAAGGTGTTGACGAGCTGCTTCACCGCGTCGTAGACGGTGCGCAGCACCGGCACCCTCGCAAAGATCCACTCATAGAGGGACACGAACTGCTGGCCGAGGAAATTCGACACAAGCAGTCCGAAGAGCGTGATCAGGACGAGCGTGACGAGGAGGCCGAACCCAGGGATCGTGACGCCCAGCATGCGACCCAGGGCGTCGAACATGGTGAAGATTCTGTACCCTATATAAAGGGTGACAGCGAGCGGCAGCAGCGCCACGAGGCCAGTCAGGAAGTATTGCCGTAGCAGCCGCCACGCCGAATGACGCACGGGCTCCTCCATCCCCTCAGGGTTCCTCCCTACAGCACGCAGACACGAAGGTGCGGGCAGCAGACGCCGCCCGCGTTCCACGGTGAAAATTGGCGGGAGCAGGTGGGAATCGAACCCACCGCGGACCGTAAAGCCCGCCGGCTGGATTTGAAGTCCAGGGGCTGCACCAGCAGGCCGTCTGTTCCCGCGAGCATTATACCATGGGTGGGTGTCTGCGGGCGGCGAGTTCGGACACCAGGATCGATACCTCATAGAGTACAAGCATCGGCACGACCATGACCATCATCGAGAAGGCGTCCGGTGGCGTAACTGCCGCGGCGACGACAAAGATGACGAGAATCGCGATCCGCCGCTGCTTGCGGAGGAAGGCCGGGGTGAGGATACCCACGCGGGTCAGGCCGTAGACCACAACGGGCAGTTCGAAGATGAGTCCGAACGGCAGCGTCAGGTTGACGATAAAGCCGATGTACTTGCCGAGGCTGATAAACGCTTGGAACGGCGCCGTCGCAAACTGGAGGACGAAGTGCAGCACCACGGGGAGAAAGACGAAGTAGCCGAAGGCCAACCCGACCACGAAGAGCAGAAGCACGATCGGCGCATACACGATCACGAGGTGTCGCTCCGAGGGTTCGAGCGCCGGCCGAACGAATGCGGCGATCTCATAGATGAGAATCGGTGACGTCACCACGAAGCCCGCAACCAGAGCCAGTTCGATGAACGTGTAGAGACCCTCGGTGGGGCTCAGGACGATCAGGCTGTGTACCGCGCCGTGCGTGGGCAGGAGAAGGAAGCGCACGATCAGCCGCGCCTTGATGAAGGCGTAGACACCCACCGGGATGAGAAAGAGCAGGTAGACGATCAGCCGGTTGCGCAACTCGCGCAGATGTTCCCCGAGCGGCATGGGTCGATCGTTCAACGGCTTGACCTCCAAGCGCGCGCGCCGTTCACGGCAGAATGACGAGCGCCGTCACCGGGCTGCCGGCAGGCAGCACGGAAACGCCTTCCGGCTGGACGACGTAGCCGTTCGTCTGCGCCATGGCCCGCACGCCGCCGGACGATTGGTAGGCGTGGACGCGGGCTTCGATCGCGCCGCCCACGAGGGCAAGGCTTGCGCGCAATAGTCTCGGGGCGTCGGGGGCTTTGCCACGGAACTCCTCCATCAGTTGCGCCTCAGCGCGCCGGATGCTTGGCCTGGCGCCTAGAAGGCGTGCGATCGCTGCGCGCCCGAAGAGGTCGAACCCGACCTGCGCCGAGAGAGGGTTTCCACTGAGCCCAAGCCATGGATGACCGTTGAGCCGCAGGCCCATCGTAGGTGCTCCCGGACGCATGCGGGCCCAGTGGAAGCAGACCGACGCTCCCAGCATGCGACCCACCTCGCCGATCCGATCCGCCGGCCCCACCGACACACCACCCGAGGTGAGGAGCATGTCGTAGTCGTCGCCGCGGCACGCCTCTGCGATCGCCTCGGCCGAGTCCTCGACCGGCCCGCGCAGCTCGACGATGGCGCCGAGCGCTCTCAGGTGGGCCGAAATCTGCAGGCTGTTGGAGTCGTAGGTCCCACCCGGGGACAGCGGCTCGCCGAGCCGGTAGATTTCGTCTCCGGTCGAGACGAAGCGCACCCTCAACCTGCGCCGCACTTGGACGCTCTGCTGCGCCAAGGTCGCGAGAAGACCGAGGCTTTCGGGCCGGATGCGAAGACCCCCGCTCAGGAGCTCCTGCCCGGGCACCATGTCCTCTCCTGCCTGGCGAACATTGGCGCCAGGCCTGACCGGCCGGGACAGGAGCACGTAGCCCTCCTCTACCCGGCACACCTCCTGGAACTCCGAGGCGTCCGCGCCTTCCGGCACCACACCGCCCGTGGTGATGCGCACGGCTTCGCCCGGCGCCAAGGCGTCGCCGGACGGATGCCCAGCAAGAGCCGATCCGACGATGCGCAGTCGTACCGGCGTTTCCGACGAAGCCGACTCCGTATCGCCCGTCCGCAATGCCCAACCGTCGACGGCCGACCGCGGGGTGTCCGGGACGAGGCGCCCTGCCAGCACAGGTCCCGCCAATACGCGGCCAAGTGCCTCATCCAGCGCCACTTCTTCGGATGCAACCGGTTCGAGCCCAACCGTAAAGCGGCCAATAGCTTCCTCTATCGTGAACCCACGCGGAGAGGACACGGACATACCTTCCTCGTCCCAGTTTCGTCCCCCATCATACCGATCACAAAGGGACGCCAGCAAACAGCCGAGCCCCCGCGACGCGGGGGCTCGGTCAGACCTCTCGAGGTCTAGAAGTCCATGTCGCCGCCGCCCGGGTAGCCGGGGGCGCCAGCGGCCGCCTTCTTCTTCTCGGGGATCTCCACGATCAGAGCCTCGGTCGTCAGGACCATCGAGGCCACAGACGCCGCGTTCTGCAGCGCCGAACGGGTGACCTTGACCGGGTCGACGATGCCGGCCTTGACCAGCTCGACATACTCGCCCGTCATGGCGTTCAGGCCGAAGCCAGGCTTCGAGGAGCGGATGCGCTCCACGACCACGGAGCCCTCGAGGCCGGCGTTGAAGGAGATCTGGCGAAGCGGCTCCTCGAGCGCGCGGCGCACGATGTTGACGCCGACCTTCACGTCGCCCTCCGCCTGGACACCTTCAAGGGACGGGATGATGTTGATGAGCGTCGCGCCGCCGCCGGCTACGATGCCCTCCTCCACCGCAGCGCGGGTCGCCGCCAGGGCGTCCTCGATGCGGTGCTTCTTCTCCTTGAGCTCGGTCTCGGTGGCCGCACCGACCTTGATGACCGCGACGCCGCCAGCGAGCTTGGCGAGGCGCTCCTGCAGCTTCTCGCGGTCGTAGTCGGACTCGGTCTCCTCGATCTGGTGCTTGATCTGCGCGACGCGACCCTCGATGGCCTTCTTCTCGCCCTTGCCCTCGACGATCGTGGTCTTCTCCTTGCCGATCTTGACACGGTTGGCCTCGCCCAGCATGGACAGCTCGACGTTCTCGAGCTTGATGCCGAGGTCCTCAGAGATGAAGGTGCCGCCCGTCAGGACCGCGATGTCCTCCATCATGGCCTTGCGGCGGTCGCCGAAGCCCGGCGCCTTGACGGCGGCGGCGTTGAACGTGCCGCGCAGCTTGTTCACGACGAGCGTCGCGAGGGCCTCGCCCTCCACGTCCTCGGCCACAATCAGCAGCGGGCGGCCGACGCGGGCGATGCGCTCGAGCAGCGGCAGGAGGTCCTGCACCGAGGAGATCTTCTTCTCGTGCAAGAGGATGTACGGGTTCTCGAGCTCGACTTCCATCGAGTCGGGGTTCGTGACGAAGTAGCCGGACACGTAGCCGCGGTCGAACTCCATGCCCTCGACGATGTCGACGGTCGTGGCGGTGCCCTTAGACTCCTCGACCGTGATGACGCCGTCCTTGCCGACGCGTTCCATCGCCTCGGCGATCAGGCTGCCAATCTCCTCGTCGTTGCCGGAGATCGCAGCGACGTGCGCGATGTCGTCCTTGCCCTCGATCGGCGTGGAGAGCTTCTTGAGCTCCTCGACCGCCTTCTCCACAGCGAGGTCGATGCCGCGCTTCAGGAAAATCGGGTTGGCGCCGGCCGCCACGTTCTTGAGGCCCTCCAGCACCATGGCCTGGGCGAGCACCGTCGCGGTGGTCGTGCCGTCACCCGCGACGTCGTTGGTCTTGGACGCGACCTCCTTGCAAAGCTGCGCACCCATGTTCTCGTACGGGTCTTCGAGCTCGATCTCCTTGGCGACGGTCACGCCGTCCTTGGTGATGATCGGCGAACCGAACTTGCGGTCGAGCACCACGTTGCGCCCCTTCGGGCCAAGGGTGACCTTCACCGCGTTGGCGACGGCGGTGACGCCCCGCTCCAGGGACTTGCGCGCGTCGACGTCGAACAGAAGCTGCTTTGCCGCCATGCTTTCGTGAACCCTCCCTAAATAGTCTTGGCTTACTTGATCGCGAGCAGGTCCTGCTCGCGGACGATCAGGTACTCGACGTCACCGATCTTGACCTCGGTCCCGCCGTACTTCGAGAAGATGACCCGGTCGCCGACCTTGACCTCCGGCTCGACGCGGTTGCCGTTCTCCAGCACCCGACCAGACCCGACGGCGATGACCTCGCCCTCCTGGGGCTTGTCCTTAGCGGTGTCCGGCAGGATGATGCCGCCTGCCGTCTTCTCCTCTGCCTCAAGAACCTTGACCACGATGCGGTCACCGAGCGGCCTGAGCACAGGATCCCTCCTCCTTGTTGGCACTCACTCGTGCTGAGTGCTACTAGCGGAATGTATTGTATCTGCGCCCATCTCCAGCGTCAAGCAGCGCAGGTGCGCATCCTCGAGCCGCTGCAGCACCATGTCTTGGCCACATTGAAGGATCCGGTAATAGGTTCCGGGCGCCAGGCCCAGGCTCTGGCGCACTTCTGCCGGGATCTCGACCAGCCCGTCCTTTCCAACATTGACCATCACTGCCCATCGCCTCCACAGGAGGCGATTATGCCCGCCCGCTCGGCGCAGGTTCAAGGCATTAAACCCGAATGCTGTTCAGTAAACTTTGCATACCTGGACTGCCCATCTCCTACCCCTGGCTGCGTGACCGGCGCAACAGCCACCACCATGCCAGAGCGGCCGCGGCCACCACGACCACGGCGAGCGTGATCAGCCCGACGCCGTGATTGATGAGACTCTCCACACCCTTGCCGATGCCCATGCCAAGCAAAGACCAGAAGAGAGCCCAGATGCCGTCACCGATCAGTGATCCGAGCAGGTAGGGCAGCAGAGGCGCGCGCACCACGCCCGCGCCCAGAATCGCGGGGGTCCGTGTCACCCCGATCCAGCGCGAGATCGCCTGCGCGAAGAGGCCGTAACGACCAAACCATTCCTCGACGCGCTGCATGGCCCGCGGCGGTATGTGCAGCATGCGCATGGCCCGGTCCAGGAGCGGCCTGCCGCCCATACGACCCACGCCGTAGCCGATCGCGTTGCCAAGCACGTTGCCGATCGTCACGACCAGCCACACCATGGTGAGGGACATCTCGCCGCGCCCGATCAGCACGCCCGCGGCAACAAAAAACAGCTCGATCGGGCCGGGCATGCCCGTGCCTTCGATCGTGCTGACCAACAACAGCAAAGGATAGCCGTACTGGGTTAGTAGCTCACGCAAGTGCTCCGGCGTCATCTGGAGCGGGGGAGCATCAGCGAAGCTCTTCCTCCTTGGAGGGCGGAGCGGCGGGCTTATCCGCAGCGTCCGATCCTTCCTGCATGGCCTTGCGGAATTCTCTGATCGTCTTGCCGAGGCCTTGTCCCAGCTCGGGCAGACGCTTGGGTCCGAACAGCAACAGGGCGAGCGCTAGGATGATGATGAGGTGGACCGGCGAAAGGATATCCATAGTTAAGCGCTCCTTTGCCGCGGTCCCCCCGCGATCAGAATGCGTACAGTATAGCACACGAGCCAGGTAGAGGCACTTGCGCGCCTCACCCTCGCGTGCGAAACTCGGTCCAGTGAGCGTCGCGACACATCGCTACGCATCGCCATGCAAACACATACAAGCGCCAGCACTCGCCTTCGGGCGAGTGGACGAGGTGGGGGATCTCGGAGCTTTCGGCGGGTGACCCCCGGTTGGCCTGGACCGTCAAAGACCTCACAAAGCCAGGGAGCGATCCCTCGGGGGAAAAGGGTCGGCAGGCGAGGGTCGCGTTTGCGCACCCCTCTATCTGCATGGCCTGCGCGAGTCTCGCGTTCACATGCGGTCAGAAGGGGTGTTTTTGCATATGTGCGGCATCATGGGCTACGTCGGGCCGAAACAGGCAGCGGAGGTGCTCCTGGGTGGCCTCAAGCGCCTTGAATACCGCGGTTACGATTCGGCGGGCATAGCGCTCGAGGATGAAGGCAGCATCTATCTGCGGCGCAAGGCGGGAGCCCTTCGGGTTCTGGAGGAGGTCCTGGCCGAGTCGCCGCCACCCCCGAGCCACATCGGCATCGGGCACACGCGCTGGGCGACGCACGGCGGCGTCTCGGACCGCAATGCCCATCCGCACACGGACTGCAAGGGCGAGAACGCGATCGTCCACAACGGCATCATCGAGAACGCCGACGAGTTGCGCGCCGAACTGCTCAACGCCGGACATGTGCTGCGTTCCGAGACCGACTCAGAACTCGTAGCCCATCTGCTCGAGACGGGGCCAGCGGACCTTCGCGTGCGCCTGAGCGAGGTTGCGCGCAGGTGCGAGGGGGCGTACGCCCTGCTCGTCATGGATGTGCACCAGCCGGACCGACTCGTCGCAGTGCGCCGCACGAGCCCGATCGCCATCGGCGCAACCGAGAACGAGGCCTACGTGGCATCGGGAGCGATCGCTCTCGCTCCCTGGCTCAGTGAGTGCATCTACCTGGATGACGGGGAGATCGCGGACATCCGCCCCGGCAAGATCGAAGTCTTCCGTTTGGAGGACCTTGAGCCGATTGCGAAGACCCTGCACCCGATCGAGGGCGACGGCGAGTTGCCCGACGCGGGCGAGCACGGCACGTTCTACCGCAAGGAGCTCATGGAGCAGCCGATCGCCTGGCGGCGCGTCATGGCGGGCCGGCTGGACGACGTTGGCCAAGTCAACCTGCGCGACGACGGCATCGACCAGGAGTTCCTGCGCTCCGTGGAGCGCATCGTCTTCCTGGCGATGGGTTCGTCGCTGCACGCGTGCCAGATGGCCGTGGAGCGCCTCGCCGAGGTGGTGCACCTCCCCGCGCAGGCGGAACTCGCCAGCGAGTTCCGGGACACGCGAACCTTCCTAGAACCAGGCACGCTGGCGATTGCCGTCAGTCAGTCGGGTGAGACGATCGACACCCTGGCCGCCTTGCGCCACGCCCGCGACCTCGGCGCAAAGGTGCTGTCGCTGGTGAATGCTCCTGCATCGACGATCGCACGCGAGAGTGACTACGTTCTGGATCTGAGGGCAGGCTTCGAGATCTCCGTGGCGTCGACGAAGGCCTTCACGACGCAGGTCATTGCCCTCGAGCTCCTCACCGCGGCCTTGGCACAGGCGCGCGCTTGTCCCCTGCCTCCCACCGATCTGCACGCCCTGCGGGCGGTGCCGACCGTGGCCGAAGACTTCCTCGCCGCGTTCCATCTGCCCAAGGAACTGATCGAAACGTGCGCCCAGGCCCCGGGAGTCATTTTCCTCGGGCGCGGACAGGATCTCAGCTTGGCGCGCGAAGGTTCCCTCAAGCTCAAGGAGCTGTCTTACGTCTGGAGCGAGGCGTTCGCGGCTGGAGAATTGAAGCACGGCCCGCTGGCGCTCGTCGATCAACGCGTGCCTGTCATCGTCTGCGTCACGGACCCGAGGCATGCCGTGAAGCTTCGCAGCTCACTGGCGGAGGCCACTGCAAGGGGGGCCTACGGCGTCGCTGTCGGCAGCAAGCTCGGTGCCACGCTGCAGGTTACCCTCCCGCTTAAGGAGCGCATTGGGGCGTACCTGCTCGGGGCCCTACCACTGCAGTTGCTGGCAGTGGAAGTGGCCGAAGCGCGCGGTTGCCCTATCGACCAGCCGCGAAATTTGGCCAAATCCGTCACCGTAGAGTAAGCGCTGAAGCCCGGACTGTGTTTATTGGGCATCTGACAATTATGTTTGTCGGCACTTTGTAAAGTGTGTCCCTGGCGTTTCGGCTCAGGCTCTCCTTCTACAATAATGTTTGTCCCTCTGAGGCGGCTCCTCCGCAGAGGGACTGCCGCCTGATGGGCGAACGACGAGCAATGGGCGGGTCGAGGGTGCATTTTGGTAGGAAACGCCACCACCCGACACGAATAGTCGAGTTGTCGCAGGTCGCCAGAGATGGCCGAGGAGGAGCGCAAATGAAGGTCGAACTCGTCGATTTCGTGGGGTTCCTCACGCAGGACATTCCACGCGCACGGGCCTTTTACGCTGAGACTCTCGGGCTTCCCCTGGAGACGGAGGGAGAATGGGATCTCGAGTTTACGGCGGGTCAGGTGACGCTCGACATATGGAACCCTGCGCAGATCGGGCAGCCCTTCGCTCCGAGCCCCGCGGGTCTTGCCCTCAAGGTGGCCGACGTCGCCGCCGCCCGGGCGGAACTCGAAGGAAGGGGTGTAGTGTTCGACGGCGAGACGGTCGACACTGGTGTTTGCCATATGGCGTTCTTCAAGGATCCGGATGAAAACGTCCTCATGCTCCATCGCAGGTATGCACCTTATCCAGACTGAACCCCAGCCTAAGGGTGTCGCGCGTCAACCTTGCCCTGAGCTCAGGCCGGACTCGCCTCTCTGCGAACTGGAGCCCGAAAACCGGAGCGCCGCTGCGTCCGAGGTTGCCTAACCGCTTTCACAAGGAATCTGAGACGTGATCTCTGGACCTGCCTACAAAGGCAAGAGGTGGCCCTGCTACGACATATGGCAAAACTCTGAGTTCGGACTGTATGTTACGATTGGTCTGTGTCAACTAGGTGGAAGTTTTGTTCTGGGCAGCGGAGCAAGCGTGTTGTACTTAGGCAATGGCGGGCATGAGATCTACGACACCATGTTCGACGGTACAGTTGTCCGTTTGCGACTAACCCCTTCTACGCTGGGCGAGCTTTCAGAAACCATCGATAAGATAGATAAGTCGGGCGAGGCACGAGCAAGTCGAACTCGCACCTCAAGGCAATGACGACTGCTTCTAAGGTTTCACGACTCGTGGCCGGCAGGGATGACTCTTCCGACTAATAAGGAGTACGACAACCTCCATAGACAGACTTTATTGTAGAGGAGTCAACTGCTTCCACCGTGAGGACAAACTTTAGGCGATCCACACTCGTCAAAAGGTATGCGTAGCGAGTAGGGATGCAGCGTCGTCATACCTGAGTTTCGCCGCAACGGCTCTGTAGGGCGCTGAAAAGGCTCTACGAAGCCGTTTCCTGCTGGTCAGTGTGTTATGGGCGGGGTGCGGCTCCTTTGGAGTGACGTGCGAAGCAAGGCAGGAAGTTTGGCCCCCGCAAGACTAAGTCTGCGGGGGCTTGGCTGCATGTGAGCGAGATCTGCCAAGCCGAGGAAGGGTTGGCTTGGCAA